>DCUQ01000056.1 GCA_002327865.1 Syntrophaceae bacterium UBA2210 | reverse complement strand
AGGAGGCCTTATAAGTGTATTTGAACTGAGTGCATGCGGCTAATAAAAAATGACATGCGTCGGACCTTAACGCCATCTACGAGTCAATGGTTTCCGCTTTGGAATTAAGGTGAGGATTACCAATTATAATCAAATCTTTTCTAATGTAAAACCTTTTTCCCTGAACAGTTTCAGGCAGACATCCACCACATCCGCGTCGTAAAGCTTTCCTTTATTTTTCTTAATTTCTTCCAGGGCCGTGTCAATTCCCAAAGTAGAACGATAAGGACGGTGGGAAGCCATGGCTTCCACCACATCGGCAACGGCGATGATGCGGGCCTCCATGAGAATCTCATCTCCCTTCAGGTTTCTCGGATAGCCTGAACCATCCATTCGTTCATGATGCTGATAAACAATCTCTGCCAGCGGCCAGTGGGACTCAACATTTTTGAGAATTTCGTAGCCTTTCCTGGGATGTTCCTTAATCAGGGAAAACTCAATGTCTGACAGCGTGCCGGGTTTGGATAATATCTCCGCGGGTATGGATAATTTCCCGAGGTCATGAATGGAACCGGTTATGCGAATGCCTTCGATCCTGTCCGGGGGAAATTCCATCTCCGTGGCGATGGCCCCGGCAAGATTGGCAACCCGGAGCTGGTGACCAGCGGTATAGGGATCTCTGGCTTCCACGGTGGATACTATGACCTGAATGGTTGTGCTGACGGCTTTTTTGAGACTTTCTAGGGTTTGATAAAGTGTTTCCTCTGCCTGCTTGCGCTCGGTGATGTCACGGATATTACATTGCACCAGTCTTGCCCTATCGACGAGATAGATATCCGCATCGATATGCTGACCAGACTTGGTTGTTACCGGAACATCATCGTAATTAATAATACCGATCTTATTCAAATTTTGCATTGTCGTTTGGAAATCACCCATATCGAGCATAACACCGATGTCATGAAGCTTATTCCCAAGGCTCTCTTTTGTTGTATAGCCCAGCATCTTCTCGGTGGCCGGATTAGCATGGGTTATCTTCCCTTCGCGTTTTTCAAGAAGCACTATACCGTCGCTTGCAGTCTCAAAAAGTCGCCTGTAGCGCTCTTCAGACTCCTGTAACAGGTCTTCCAGTTGCTTGCGCTCAGTTATGTCACGAGCAATTATGGAATAACCTGTAATTTCCCCTGATGTTCCCTTAAGCTGAGATATTGTCAGCGAAACATCGACTATTTTGCTGTCTTTTCTCATGCGTTGAGTTTCATAATTTTTAATAAGCTCTCCGCTCGATCTCTCTTTTAATGATTCTTTGTATTCGTCAGGCTGACCGGGCGGCATTAATAAAGATATCGACTTGCCTATAACCTCCTCGGCATTATAACCATATGCGATTTCTGCCCCTCTATTCCAACTTACAATGATACCCTCTAAGTTCTTGCATATGATTGCGTCATAAGCAGATTCCACAATTGCAGCCAAGTTTTCATGGGCTTCTTCCAATTTTCTGCGCTCGGTGATATCCTCAATGGCCAGCAGGATGATCCGCTCTTTTCCGAACACTCTTTTAATCTGCCGGGCATTCAGAAGCATGATACGCTTACCAATAGTGGCAAACTTGTGTTCGACCTCGTAGTTATCAAAGGTTGCCTTTTCGGGAAGGATGGTTTCCAACAGTTCCCGCAGCTTGGGGATATCCCACTGTTTGTTTCCAATGTCATAGATGAAACTCCTGATCGTCTCATCTGGAGTTACTTCAAAAGTTCTGTAAAAGTTGCGGTTCGCTGAGATTATCTTCAGGTCTGCATCCAGAACCAAAAGGGGCTCTCGAACAGTTTCCACAATGCTTTCGGCATAGCTACTGGCCTCCTCAGCCGCAAGCTCAGCCGATATACTCTCGGCATTCTGCAAACGCAACTCCGTCAGCTCATGTACGAGCTGCTTCTTTGTCTTATTATCATCTTTCATAGGATCGCCTCTTAGAAGGGATGATTAAAGCACAGAACCCAGATCTCTCTTGAAAAACGGCAACAAGTTCTCCTCAATATCTTGTTTGACCGTGTTATCTATAGACCTAATAGGCCTAAAAATCAATAAAATGCTATTGATAGCAACTTGACAGATGTCCTGTCTCCTGAAATCTGACTTCTTTTGATAGCAGGAAGGGTAGTAGAACCTTCTCGGTTTACTTTTGTTCAGTGAGGATATGTTTCCGCAGCAGATCGGCAAACTGTTCGGGAATAATGGGTTTGCTGAAGTAATATCCCTGCATCTCATTACAGGAGTGGTCCTTTAAGAAGTTCATTTGTTCTACTGTTTCGACGCCTTCGGCGACGACAGTAAGACTTAAAGCTTTGCCCATGGCAATAATCGCCGCAGTAATTGCCTTGTCTTCCGCGTCTTGTGGGACGTTACGGATGAGAGATCGGTCAATTTTGAGCGTATCAATGGGGAAGTGCTTGATCTTGGAAAGAGAAGAGTAGCTGGTGCCAAAATCGTCAAGGGCCAGCCGCACGCCCAAACTTTTGATCTTGGCTAACACGGTGATCATTTGTGTGGGGTTATGCATCACCATACTTTCGGTAATTTCCAACTCCAGCAGGTTTGGCGCCATGCCGGAATCATTCAGCGCTGTTCTGATATCATCTATCAGATTGTCATCCATGAGTTGCAACAGCGACAAATTTACCGCCATGCAGACAGCGGGAAGCCCCTGCTGTTGCCAGGCAACATTTTGGGCGCACGCGGCCTTCATCACCCACTTACCGATAGAAACGATTAATCCCGTTTCTTCGGCCACCGGAAGAAATTGCGTGGGGGTTACCGAACCAAGATATGGATTCTGCCAGCGAAGGAGCGCCTCCACGCCAGTGATCGCGTTCGTTTTGAAGTCAACTTTTGCCTGATAATGTAAAGAGAGCTCATTACGCTCCAAGGCAAAGCGCAGGTTTGCTTCGATCGATTGACGTTCTAACGACTTTGCTTGAATATCTTTGGAGTAGAATTGGTAATTGTTTTTGCCTTCCTCTTTGGCAAGATACATGGCTATATCGGCATTTTTTATCAGGGATTCTCCATCTTCCGCATCCTTCGGATACATGCAGATGCCGATGCTCGCGGTGATATGGCATTCTTGCCCCATAAGCGTTACGGGTTTGACAATGCTGGTAAGGATCTTGTGCGCTACGGTGGCGACCTGGCTTAAATCGCTTACCTCTTCGATCAATATAACGAACTCATCCCCTCCCTGACGGGCGACAACATCAGATGCTCGCAGCGACTGCTTCAACCGCGTGGCGATTTCTTGCAGAAGTTGATCTCCTGCCTCGTGCCCCAAGGTATCATTGATAATCTTAAAGCGATCCAAGTCGATGAATAACACTGCAAACTGACGCTGATAACGCTGCGCCGCAGGAATGGCATGATTTAGCAGTTGGCTGAACATCGAGCGGTTGGGCAGTCCTGTCAGGGTGTCGTGTGTGGCTAGGTACAGAATCTTTTCTTCGGTGCGCCTGCGCTCGGTGATGTCGCGGATGAACGAGAAGAACTGATTAGTGGCCGGCATGTAATTGACGCTGATCTCTACATCGATGATCTGGCCGCCCTTGACGTAATGGCGCGTTGTGAAGAGGGCATTGCCGGTTGTCTTGATCTTCTGCATCTCCTGGCCGAGTTCTTCGGGCGACCACTGCGCGTCAATATCGGCCAGCCCGCTCGTCAGCAATTCCTCGCGGGTATACCCGAGCATGGAAGCAGCAGCTTCATTGATTTCAACGAGGTGGCCGGTCGATGCGTCCACCAGCCAGAAGCCGTCCTGCGCTGTCTTCAGGATCAACTCCAGCCGATCCTGTTCCAGTCTCTGTCTCTCATGGCTCTCCCGCAACGCCTCCTCCGCCAGTTTTCGCTCGGTGATGTCCCGGAATATGCCGAGGAGATGCTCGTGTTCCCCTATCCGGATCTTCGTAGCGTTGATCTCCACCGGGATTATTTTTCCACTTTTTGATACCAGTCTGTCTTCGACAATCTGCGCCTTATCTCCAGCTTGATGCACCCGGAAACTCGTTGAAAGCCCGTTTTCCAGGTCATTCTCTGGATGGAGGATGCTCTGGTGCTGTCCAATAAGCTCTGTTCTATCCCGTTCCACCATACGGCACAGTGCCTGGTTGCAGTCCGTTAACTCGCCAGTCTCCGCGTTGCCTACCACCATCCCGTCTACGGCGTAATTGAACAAAAAGCGGTAGCGGTTTTCGCTTTCTCGCAACTTCTCCTCTGCCTGCTTGCGGTCGGTGATGTCACGTGCAACGGATATCACTCCTATGATTTTGCCGTCTTCCATTAAGGGTGAACCGCTTACCTCAGCGATTAGCCTTGAACCATCCTTCCGAATAAATACATATTCAGCCGCAGGCACGGTACCTCCGGAGAGGACCTCAAGGGCATCTTTAAACGCAGCCTCAAGGGACTCCGGTGCTATTATGTTAAGATCATTAAAGGGTTTTCCGATGAGTTCCTCGGCGCAGTAGCCAAGTTGCCGCTCTACAGAGCTTGATATGCTGATCGGTCTGAAATCACAATTCAAGGTATATATAACGTCTGATGAAAGCTCATAAATCGCGAGTAGTTGTTTCTCGATCTCGCGCAGTTTTTTTTTCATCTGCTGATACTCAGATTCCGATCGTTCCATCTCTTTAATTCTCTGTTTCAATAGAGTCAGTTCCTGGATCAGTACCTGCTTAGTCTTGGATTGATCATTCATAGGGTTGCCCCTGAACGTTGAAATAATCGATTAGGTTGGAAAGATAATGAGTGTCTAGCTTTTACCTCATTGAAAATCTTCAGTGAAAGCCACATAAGCTCTTAACTATTATATATATACCATCTCAAAAATTAGGTGTCCATCAATATTATACCAAGATTATGAGCTTGATATTCCTTGACAAAACATCACCATAGAGTAAGATACTTACATTAGTTTCAAAATATATTCTGTGTGCCTTTGAACGGCTGTAGCCGGGGGGAATTATGGTCTGATTATGTAAAACCCTTTTCCCCAAGCGGAGATATTGTCCAAACCCACCAAGCTGTCGGACATCGAGTTTTCCCTGATAAAAGAGCACTCCCGGAAAGGGTACGAGATGCTGAAAGATGTGGAATCCCCCTGGCCCCTGGCAGAGATTGTCTACCAGCATCATGAACGGATGGACGGTTCGGGCTATCCGAGAAACCTGAAGGGGGATGAGATTCTCATGGAGGCCCGCATGATGGCTGTGGCGGATGTTGTGGAATCCATGGCCTCTAACCGCCCCTACCGTGCCGCCTTGGGCATCGATGCGGGCCTGAAAGAGATTGAGGACAACCGGGGGGCCCTTTACGATGCGGATGTCGTGGATGTCTGTTTAAGATTATTTCGGGAGAAAGGTTTTCAACTTCAATCCTGAAGGAAGAGAGCGGAAATGTGAGGCGGTAGGCTCGTGTCATTGTGATCGCGTGTTAGAACAGCGACTATTTTTTAGTGATTACAGGAAGAAGTTAGCTCATCCCCCGATTCAAATTTTTGAACATCATCCTCCAATGATCAGACATGGTCTTTCGCTTTGGAATAGTTAACAACTGGTCAACTAATTTCCCGGAGAACATGGCGCAAGTAACGCACGACAAAAAGCAATATACTTTTATACTGGTATGAAGTTTAAATTATTAAGGATTACAGCTTGATAATGACCTATGCTTTCTTGGTTATCGCAATTCAGGATAGCTTAAAAAGGGATGAAGTATTTATCATAGACAGTTAAATGAATTGACACTGCACACCTAAAAAGTGGAGATCCGACTATCTTCGGGGGTACGTCCCCCGTTCCCCCCCTTGCTATTACCCATATATCCGACCATATAGACTGAAAAAACAAAAAGGGGTTGACGAGCTTAACGGATAGATTGACAAAAGTTTACATTCGAAAGTTGCCAGGTTGCCGCAAGACAATGCTTTAATGATAAATAAATCGAGCAGTTACCAGCATACAGATTGACGATAAAACCCTAAAAAAAGAGATTGCAAAGATTACAGGCAACAGAGAAGAAAGCGCTTATCATTTAATACTCTTAGACAGTTCGAGATTAACGTTTACTACTACAAAAAAGAGGTTGCTGTTTTATGATCAGAAACGGAGTTTCCTGACACGGTAAAAAAGGGTTTAGTGGCACGATACGCACGCGCATGACAACTCACAAATGAGACGGGAGATTTTAACACCTTATAGGGGTCAAAACTGTAACTAAAATGTAACCGTCAAGACCGAAAATAACCTAACAAAACCTAAGATAATCAAAAATGCTCTTTGTAAGTACTTGATATGCAAGACATTAAAATTGGTGGAAAATCGTCTGTCTAATGTTTGGGACTGAAAATCCCGGTGTCGGCAGTTCAATTCTGCCCTGACCCACCATTTATTTTCAAGGGGTTAGCCACTTTGGCTGGCCCCTTTTTTGGTCCCAAAATCAGTGAGCGTAACCGTTTTGCAGATGGCTATAACTTGCATACACACTGTAGGCCTTTCAAATTTTCGTTTCATATTAATCTATAAAACGTTATGCAGTTCCGAAAAAAATTATTTCAAAGAAGTGTGATAAATCCGGCATATATTACATATGGGTGGTATGACATATGTATTGACAACCTTTCCCTTACTCTGTAAAGTTAGCGCCGCTGTAACAAAGGCAAACCCGTTGAAAGACGGGGGCGCAAACCCGATGGCCTAAGGGTTGTTTGTGTTTTACCTATGGCGACAGGGCACCAACTCAAGGTTTCTGATCTTGCCCAAGCCATTGCCACGGAAATGAAATTACCCGAGGAGAAGATAGACAGTATCCGAATGGCGGCTTCCATTCACGACATCGGAAAGCTGTCGATTCCGGCGGAGATATTGTCCAGGCCGACGAAGCTTTAGGATGCCGAGTTTTCCCTGGTTAAAGAACACCCACGCAGCGGTTATGAGATTCTTAAAGACGTGAAGACAGATTATCCCCTGGCTGAAATCGTTTACCAGTATCATGAACGGCTTGACGGGTCCGGCTATCCCCGAGGATAGCTTAAGGATGAGGAAATTCTTCTGGAAGCAAGAATCATCGCCTTGGCAGATGTTGTAGAAGCCATGGCTTCCCACCGGCCTTATCGTCCTACTCTGGGAATGGAGGCGGTGCTGGACGAAATCACCAGGAACAGGGGCATCCTTTATGATCCGGACGTTGTGGATACATGCCTTTCTCTTTTTAATGAGAAGGGATATGAATTGTAAAAATTGTTCCGTTCGAGGGGGTTAGTTGTTGTAACCGAGTCCCTCCCTTGACAGGCATAAGCCTGAAAACGGCGGATTCCAGCTTTTTACTCTGCTGTCGAATTCGCTATGCGGGGCCGGGATTGCCCACTGCCACGTCTTCCGGCAGTTTCACGGCTACCATGTGTCCCTTCGCGCGAACGATTCCCTCCGCCACCAACGACAGGTCGATTATTGCTTTTCGTTCCTTGATCTCGAGAATTTCACCACGGATCTCCAGTTCTACACCCTGTGGAGTAGGTTTCAGAAAATCCACTTTAAGGGATGCGGTGATAAACCGTATAGGGGGCTCCGTCCACATCTCGCGGTCCTGAGCCTTAAATGCGGCGGCGGCGGCGGAACCGGTGCCGTGGCAGTCGAACAGTGCTGCGATTAACCCGCCGTAGACGTAACCCGGGTAACCTCCGGTGTGATAAGGTTCCGGTTTGAAGCGGGCAACGGTGGTATTGTCACCGTCCCAGTAACTTTTCAAATGAAGCCCGTATTCATTGTTTTTGCCGCATCCGTAACAATAACTGAAATAGTCCGGATAATATTCTTGAAAGCCCTTGGTAGTCATATTACTCCTTTCTTTTATCTGTCCGGTTTATAGCGGGTTTTTGGGTGCTGTCCGTGGAGGTAAGGGCTGAACGATTTGCTATATTGTCAAAAGCTGCTCGTCGTTTTTTAAAACCCCGGTCAAAAGTTCTCCCCAGTATTTGACATCGATATGCAGTTTTTCCAGAGTTTCCGTGACCCCGAGTTGATCTGCACAGGCTTTGCACGCGGTTACGTGAACGCCTGCGTCCAGAGCTTCTCTGATCTTTTGTTGAATAGCGGCATCTTCGCTTACCAGTTGCGCAGGCGCGCCCCAGATAATAAGGGTAACCTGTTCCCACCAGCCGCGCACAAGGGAATTAATGGCATACATAAATACCATTTTTTCCGCTGTAATCCGGTTATCATCCGTCCATAGTACATAAAGATGTTTTTTATCCATTTGTATTCTCCCTTGTTTTTCGTTAAGTGCCAGGAGTTCGGAATACCTTATATGGCACACCTTTCAATGTTCGATCCTCAATCTAATACCGTATCCAATTCCTGCCAGGAATTGTTTCTCAAAGAAAAAGGCCGGCGTCAGACCCCGATGGGCCCCCGGGTATAAGACTTAATGAAAACCGGGAACAGTATGACAAACGAGATAAAAATTTATACGGTCAAACCGGTTACTACATCCTCTTCTTTCAGACGGTCGATTTCTTCCCGGGAATACCCGAGAATTTCTTTCAAAACATCTTCGGAGTGCTGCCCAAGAAGCGGTGCAGGGGCATAAACCTCGCCCGGTGTTTCAGATAAGCGGATCGGCGAATTGGCGATTTTCATCTTTCCTATTCCGGGCTGGTCGATCTCTACCAGCATTTTTCTATGTGCTATATGGGGATCTTCGCAGATGTCCTTTATGTTGTTAATCGGAGAATAGGGCAATCCAGCGTTCTCAAAGATAGTTTCCCATTCTCTGGTTGTTTTCTTCACCGTCTCGGCACTGATAATGGCGCTCAGGTCCTTTCTGTTTTTGGTTCTCAGGGGGTTTGTCTTGTATTTTGGATCATCAATAATATCTTCTCTCCCGATGACCTTACAAAATTTTGCCCACAGGAGATCTGTTCCGATAGCTGCTATAATCCAGGAGTCAGCCGTCTGAAACCCCTGAAAAGGTGTAATAGAGGGATGTGCTCCTCCCAGCGGACCGGGAATCTCTCCACTGATGGTGTATCTGGCTACAGCGTTCTCCAGCACGGCGAACAGGCCATCCACCATAGCTCCGTCATGATATTGACCTATTCCCGTTTTTTCCCGCTTGTACAGTGCCGCGATTATTCCGATAGCCGCTTGATGGCCGGCGATGATGTCCCCTAAAGATGATCCGACCCTGCAAGGCGGACCTCCCTCCGGGCCCGTGATACTCATGATACCGCTGTATGCCTGCGCCACCATATCGTAGGCCGGGCGTCCGGCATATTCGGGAAGAGCATCATGCCCAAACCCGCATATGGACGCATAGATTATTCTCGGATTTATCTTCTTGATGTCATCCCAGCCGAACCCCAGCTTTTTCATTGTTGTCGGTCTGAAATTTTCTACAATAACATCGGAAACCTCGATCAGTTCACGAAGGATTTTTTTCCCCTTTTCGCTTTTCAGATTCAAGGCCATGCTTTTCTTGTTGCGGTTAAGGCTTATGAAATAACCGCTCCTGTTTTTGTCCGGTTCACCCGCGAACGGGCCGTATTCCCTGGAATCGTCCCCATGAAACGGTTCGATATGAATAACCTCGGCACCCAGGTCCGCCAGGAACATCGTACATGTCGGACCCGCCAGCACATGGGTCAAATCAACAACCCGTATACCTTCCAAAGCTTTACTCATTACTTCCTCCAGCTTTTTTGATTTCCAACCTGTATGGCTTGATAATTAATTTACCTTTTGAAACGGTATGACAGTGTATTATTACTACGGCAATTAAACATATCAAATGTCACGCCGGGGTAATAAGCTGAGAGGCGGCATCTCCGTACGGTACATTCTCCATGATTATTTCCATCACCATCAGATAACTAACATGCGCGGATTGAGTGTAGTAAAAGGGTATGGGGGGACGCTTTTTACTGTAGTCAGAATAGAAAGGTTTTTTCTATGAGAAACAGGTTTTATTCAGCGCATGATGCCTCCTGGGTGAATTTTGAAGCGATCAACCTGCTGCACATTACGATTTGCAACAGCGTGTCTCCTACCTTTTCGTACGATAAAAGTCAATGCACATGTTCGTTTAATCTTTATTTTACCCTTTGTAAAAATCGTGTGGCCTATGTTCCGGACCAAAGATATGGGTCCGGGCCTGACAGGATTACGGTCTTCCGTAAACTCCAGGGATTTTTGCAAGTTCATGATATCTTTTTTATGAATTAATTGCGCGGTCCTCCAAAATAAAAAGCCGGCAGGAATTTCCCTGCCGGCTTTTCCCTTTTATGCTATTTCGTTTTTATAGGAATTTTCTTGCTGGAGCTCGCGGCTTTTTCCGTTTTGGGAATAGTGACGCGAAGAATTCCTTTCTTGAAAGAGGCATCCGCTTTTTCCTTGTCGATCTCTTCCGGTAAGGGGATCGACCTGTAGAAGGAACCGTAGCATCGCTCCATATGCCAGCATTCCTTGTCTTTCTCTTCCTTGTCCTCCTTCTTTTCACCTTTCACTACCAGAGATCCACTGGAGATAGATACGTCTATATCTTTCTCGCTCATCCCCGGAAGTTCGGCGGTAACAATGATTTCTTTGTCATTTTCTTTAACGTCGATCTGCGGGGAGAACTTTCCGTACCACTCATTCATCTCCCGGAAAGGTTCCAGCTCAAAATCACGGAAAAATGAATCGAACAATTGATTCATCTGTCTCCGGAGAGAGAAAAAAGGATGCGTTTCCTCTCGTCTTGCCGGGAGAGTTTCACCCTGCCTGTTTCTCCTTGTGAGGTTCCTGATAACCATTTTAACCCCTCCTTTCCTTTTCACTATACTGCCCTGACTTTAATTTTTTTAGTCTTTGCGGGTTCCGCTTTCGGAAGTATTAGCTTCAGAACGCCGTTCTTGACCGTCGCCTTGATCTTGTTACGATCGACATCGCTGGAGATTGTGAAAGAGCGCCGATAGTCGCCGACGTTATATTCCGCGTAGGCGATTCTGTAATCTTTGTGGTAATCCGGGTCGACAGTCCCCGTAATCGTCAGGATGTTCTGTTCCAGAGTAATATCCACATTTTTTTCGTCTACACCCGGCATATCGGCGACCAGCATGATTCCGTCACCGGTTTCCGCAATGTCTACGCGCGGTACATACACTTTCCTGTTTCTCGTATATTCGACTTCCGGCATAGACTGTTCTTCTTTAACCTGAAGTTCCTGTTTCTTGTTTTCCATGGAGATCACCTCCTTTATTCGGTCTTGATCCCGATTTTCTTGGGTTTATCGTCTTCCGAACGGGGCAGTACAATATTAAGCACCCCCTTTTCATACTTTGCCTCAACCTTGGCCGCATCTACCCTGAAGGGGAGATACACGGTTCTGTGAAAACGACCGTAAGCCCTTTCGCGGCGGTGGTACATTTCGCCTTCTTTGAGTTCGTCCGAAGTTCGTGAACCTTTTATCGTAAGGGTATCACCTGTAACAGAAATATCGATGTCTTCGAGATCAACGCCCGGCATTTCGAGCGTTACGATCATATCGTCTTCGCCGGTCCAGATGTTGACCGCGGGATTATTTCCGGAAAACGGGAGATCCCGTCCTGTGAAGAGGCGATCCATTTCGTGTTGCAGGCGATGCATTTCACGCCACATATTCTCCGTTTCTCCAATTCTTCTTAGATTCGACAAAAACATGGTTTACCCCTCCTTTCATCTTTATTCGTATCTTAACAGAACGCCGGTTTAATCAACTGAAATAATTAACTAAACAGCCTTCTTTGCTATACAATAAGCACTATTTTCATGTTGTCAAGTGGGCATTGCGGCAGATATATTAAGTCTTGCGTACCCCATGATCATATTATAATTAGTGGCAGCGTAATTATATCGGATATTCTTCACATTTCGCTGTTTGATACATTTCGATTCCGGAGAATCCGGTATTAGGGTATAGTTCGAAAACGGTGATGGGGTTTATGTCGCATGTCATGCGATCGAAGAAGGCAGGCTTAAGTAACAATGAAAATGAGTGTGGCGGATATCGAACTGAAAAAGATAAAGGGATTCATTGCCCGGGAAGAAGCAGTGCGCCTCTATGAACTGGCACGGGAGTCCAGCCTGATCGGACCATGCCTGGAAATCGGAAGTTACTGTGGAAAGACTGCCGCTTACATCGGAATGGGATGTAAAGAGAACGGAGGCATACTCTTCTCTATCGATCATCACCGTGGGTCCGAAGAGCAGCAGCCTGGAGAAGAATATTTCGATCCTGATCTATTGGAAAAAGAAACCGGCCTGATCGACACCTTCAGGACATTCAGGAAGACCATCTATGATCTTGGTCTGGAGGATACGATTATTCCCATCGTCGCCCGATCGGAAGTTGCTGCCAGGGCCTGGGCGACACCGCTCGGCATGGTATTTATCGACGGTGGACACACGTTCGAAGCGGCAATTGCCGATTATAACTGCTGGGCTCCGCATATCCTCCCGGGGGGATTTCTCGTAATCCACGATATCTTTCCTGATCCCTCGAAGGGGGGACAGGCTCCGTATCACATATACAACGTGGCCCTCTCGTCCGGCCGTTTCACCGAATTGCCGATGATAAACACCCTGGGAATCTTGAAAAGAAAACCCGGGTCTTGATCAGGGAGCCTGTTTTTTTATAAGAACAACGCCGCTGAACATTTCCTCTTCGTGCAGCAGATACCGTCCGCGGAGGATCAGCGACGACGGGACTCGAGAAGAGATTTTTTCCGTCAGCCGGGTTTCGAACGAGCGACCGTCGGCGCGCGGGATGATCTCCGCGTCGCTAAATCGGATGTCTCCCCCTACGAGCGGGGACAGGCATTTGTAGATCGATTCCTTGGCGCTGAACATTAGCGTAAACCACTTTCTGTTTTCATCTCCGGGCTGTCTGCTTACCCAATCCATCTCCCTGTCGATGAGGACTCTCTCTGCGATCTTGTGTGTAATACGGTCAAGCGCCTCTATGTCGAAACCGATCCCGGCATAATCGCTCTGCCGCGCCACGGCGGCGCCACACCACAGGTCACTGTGCGAGATTGTCCCGATTATTCCCGTGGGCCACGCGGTCGATCCGTCGGGATTTCTAACGAGTACGAACCCTTTTGTTCCCTGCAGTTCCAGCGCGGCCTGGGCGCACATCCTCCCGGCGCCGAATTCATTGCGCCTTTTGGTGACGGCGTCTTTCACGGCATCGTATTCTTCCCGGCGAAGCACATAGTCTTTATCCTCTATGCGGCAGCATGCAGTGAAAACGCGGTCGGGAAACAGTTGGCGTATATCCGGTGCATTTGGCATTTTATACATCTTTCAGACCATACATGTAGATTGATGCGAGAGATCCCGATCTTCACGGTTTTATCAAATGAAGTTGTGTTCCTTGTGCTTTTCCGCTATTGCGGCAGCCAGATTATCCAGGGCCTTGAAATCCTCTTCCGACGGCACCCCTTTGCACAGTACGGGATCGATCAGCTCGGCCTTGAGATTGGCAGTCATCCCGGCGAGTGTTTCCAACGTTTTCCCTCCCCATCCGTACGAACCGATAATGGAAAGAAATTTAGTTTTGGGCCGAAGAGCGTTGGCAAGAAAAGCGGCGTGAGCTGCATAGGGATGGGGCCCTGCCAGGACCGTAGGAGTTCCGATTACGATTGTGGCCGCGTCGACCAGGGCCATGGCGAGTTTCCCCAGGTCGGTTGCTTCGAGGTTGAACTGCTCGACCCCGACATCCCTTTCCACGAGAGCCGAGACAAGGTAATCGACCATCTGCTTTGTGCTTTCGTGCATCGATACATAGGGGAGAATTACCCTGTTCCGCGGAGGACCGAGGACCCATTCGCGGTAGGCTTCGATAATAAATGCCGGACGGGGATATATCTGCCCGTGGCTCGGAGCTATCATTGCAATGTCGTAAGGAGCCAGTTTTTCCAGGTTCTTTTCGATCACATTCCGGAAGGGCATCATGATCTCGGCGAAATAGCGCTTGGCAGGGCCGTAAACGAGCTTTTCATCGGTGACGTAAAGATCGCTTGTCGCAATGTGGGAGCCGAAGAAATCGCAACTGAAGAGGATCCTGTCCTCTTCGAGCCAGGTTACCATGGTCTCGGGCCAGTGAACCCAGGGTGTATGGATGAATTTCAGCGTCTTGTCCCCCAGAGAGATCGTTTCGCCGTCTTCAACGGTTATAAACGATTCGTCGGGCAACCGTAGAAGATCGATCAACATTCCTTTCGCCTTTGGTGTAGTTATTAATTTTGCCGCGGGGTATTTTTTAAGAATCAGCGGGATTGTCCCGGAATGATCTTGCTCGGCGTGGTGAGAGACGATGTAATCGATTCGCGGAACCCCTTCGAGTTTCGACAGCAGTTCCCCCGCCATGGGAGGATCGACGGAATCGAGCAGGGCGGTCCTTTCGCTCCCTTCAATAAGATAGGCGTTATAGCTCGTCCCGTCTGGCAGGGGGATAAGAGCGTCGAACAGACGCCTGTCCCAGTCCACCGAACCCACCCAGTAAATACGGTCTTTGATTTTTCTTGTTTTCATGGCGCCCCTCCTTACGGTTCTAAGATTGGGAGTATTTCCATCATATTGCTTTCTGATATAATGCTTCGTTTCTCCACCCTGCATTTTCTTCAGTCTATCACGCACCAAATTGCCCTGTCCAGTTTTCGGGGATACTATACAGTAACATATCAGAGATGTTTCCAAAGCGAAGTTGTCGCACCCGTCGGTTTCAGGCTCATTAATGCCGTATTGATACCGACAGGTGATCTCTTGATGTCCCGCAGTTATAAAGATCGGATAATTATAGTTAATATGAATTTAACCTGTTCCGCTTATCTATGTGTCACTCTTCTGCCCCGCTGGAAACGCTCTCTGTGGTAATACGGTTAGCACGTTAATACTCGTAACAGTTTCTGCTGAAGGAGATCATAATATGGTGAAGAAAGTTCCTGCGTTTGGGGTAATGTTCGTGAGCGTGTTCGTTTTCGGCATCAGATGTCTGGAAAGATCCCAGCGCAATATTCATACGATTAGTCAGCAACCAATGGTAATTGTTATTGTGCTCGACGATCATCGAGATAATATGCGGGGCAGATTACATTTCTTTTGCCATTTTTCTTAACTGAGCTTTCTGTACTTTACCGGTTACAACCTTAGGCAACTCACAAAATATGATGGTTTTGGGAATCTTGAACCCTGCTATATTTTTCCTGCAGAAAGCAATTAAGTCGGCTTCCGTAGTATCTTCATAGCCCGGATTTAATTCTACAAAAGCGCAGGGGGTTTCTCCCCACTTCTCATCCGGTTTTGCAACGACCGCCCCCAAAGATACCGCCGGATGTTTGGCCAGGACATTTTCTACTTCAACGGAAGAAATATTTTCCCCCCCGGAAATAATTATATCCTTCGATCGATCCTTGACTTGAATGTAGCCATCCGGGTGCATGACTGCCAAATCCCCGGAGTGAAACCATCCATTTTTGAAGGATTTCTCTGTCTCTTTTTTATTTTTGTAATATCCTTTCATGACGGTATTGCCGCGAATCATGATTTCACCCATTGTTACGCCATCTCTTGGTACAGGTTTCAAGGTTCGGGCATTTAACACATCAATTTCTTCCACCATAGGAAATCTCACTCCCTGGCGGGCTTTCAGGTCGGCCTTCTCCTCAACGGACAATCCGTCCCAATCCCTGTTCCACGCGCTTTGCAGCACGTGTCCGTATGTTTCGGTTAACCCGTAAACGTGCATAACTTCAAAACCGAGATTTTCAATTCTTTTCAGGATAGTGCTTGTAGGTGGTGCACCCGCCGTCATTACATAAACTTTATGATCTATTGTCCTCTTTTCATTATCAGATGCATTTGCGATCATATTCAAGACCGTGGGAACAACGCCGAAATGCGTAATCTTATGATTGGCTATTAGATCATAGATTTCCTTAACAACCATATACCGGCAACAGACAACAGTTCCCGCCAAAGCCGCAAGCGTATAGGGATACCCCCATCCATTGCAATGAAACATCGGGGCAGTGTAAAGATATTTCAAATGATTAGGCATGTTCCATGCTATAACACTTCCCATAGCCATTAAGTAAGATCCTCGATGATGGTAAACGACACCCTTAGGCTTGCCTGTTGTCCCGGAAGTGTAGCTCAGTGTGATAGGATCCACTCATCCTTTGGTTTTTTCCACTGATAGTCGATGTCACCCTTTTCAAGAAATTCTTCATAAGTGTATTTCCCAAGGTGTTCCCCTGCGCCTTCCTGCAATTTTGCGTTTGGATCTTCAATATCAATTACCAGAACTTCTTTTTTAAATTTCATCAGGGCTTTTTTGACTACATGAGAAAACTGGGTGTCGACAATAAAAACCTTCGAATCGGCATGCTTTAAAATGTATGTTATTGTTTCTGATTCAATCCTTGTGTTTATGGTGTTGAGAACCGCTCCAGCCATAGGAACCGAGTAGTGTGCTTCAAAGATTTCAGGCGTATTTGCCGCCATGATTGAGACCGTGTCGCCGAAACCTATGTCGTGTTTATTAAGTGCATCGGCAAATCTCAGGCACCTGTTGTATGTTTCGTTCCACGTGTAGGTTCTATTTCCGTATATCACCGAGACGTAATGAGGATAAACATCCTTTGTTCTTTCGAGAAAAGACAAAGGGGAGAGTTGTACAAAATTGGCCGTATTTTTACCGAGGTTCCTTTCGTAATTACTCTGTTCTGAATACATTGTATTCTCCTTATGCCTCTCATGTTGTTCATTCGGACGTAATCCATCTTTATTACAAAAACTTCTTTTTCATCAAGGTAGTGTAAAAACAGGTTGTCTTGTTTGTCAATGAAATAATAACCATCTTTAATTATCGGTGTCTCTTGGAACGATTGCCGCTTTTGGGTCGGAGTCTGCCGTTACCCGGCATTATTTCAGTAAGAAGGCAGTGACTAGCGCTTGAAAATACCACAATGATGTCGATTGATATCTGTATTATTGTTTGATAGTTATACGAGAGTGAGTTCGAATCCTGATTTTAGCATTACTTGCAGGACGAAAACACCTATACCGGGTTGCCTCTGCGCGAGTTTTCACCTGATTTTATGAATCAGGGCTTCTACAACCTGATTATGCGGCCAACAGAGAAGTGTCCCCGAAAATTTGAA
>DCUQ01000035.1 GCA_002327865.1 Syntrophaceae bacterium UBA2210 | reverse complement strand
CCCATTTTTCTTTTGTAATAATTAGTGACGAATATTCTATTAGCGGCTACGAAGGCGATAATGAAGACAGCCAGCCACGCGTAAACGATTAATCCGCGAAACCTGTTGGTTGCGAAGACGCTGGATATCACCTGCAACCCTCCCAGCCCGACAATCAGACTGATCACCAGGATCGGCAGGCTTCTGGTCAGGAAAAGTTTTCCCTTCAGCTTGGAGACTTTTGAAAGT
Source organism: Syntrophaceae bacterium UBA2210 (assembly GCA_002327865.1). GTDB lineage: Bacteria > Desulfobacterota > Syntrophia > Syntrophales > UBA2210 > UBA2210. The sequence continues at coordinate 16,297 of DCUQ01000035.1, read as the reverse complement.
TTGTAGTCTTTACTCTTCGACATAGCTCCTCTTTTTTCGTTACCGGATAAAATAATCGCACTTGCCGGCTGTACGCGTGTTCCGCCCGACAAGTGCGATAGTTTACGTTTGCCCTGTCAGGCGAGATTATTACTGCTCCCGCCTGACAGGAAAACCGGTTGATTGTTATTCTTTAGCTTTCGCCCTTTCCGCGGCCAGTTTCTTCTGTTCGAGGATATGAGGCGAATCATCTTCGGGTCTCAACATCGCCCAGAGAACTATACCGCACACCAAACCCAGTGAGGGACCCGACATGATCGGGCTGATGTAGGTGAAGTTAGCGGCCATGATACAGCCGGCCATCGTACCTGCGATACCGCGCTGGACATTGTTGGTACACATGTCATAGGCGATGTAAACGCAGAGATAACCCTGGAGAGCGAGCGTGATACCGAAGCCGATGATCTTGGCCGGCAGCAGGATAAGTGCGATCGGCGAGCAGAACAGAACCAGGGCTCCGATATTGAAGGAGTTTGCCGACGACCAGTAAGAATCGAGTTCTTTTCTGTCAGCATGCATGGATCTGTTAACAACAACGGCCGCGGCGCCTGCCCAGATAGGACCTGCTAGAACCACGTACGGCATGGAGCATATTTCAAGAATGTTTCTCCACGCGGTGATCAGATGGTTTCTGGTCGGGTCGTAGATAACGTTCTCATCGGGTTGTGCGTCGTTGACTTCCTTAACCATGGCCTGGATAACGAGCATATCGCCGAATGCCAGAACGTAGGCGACGATTGCCATCGAAAATCCGGCAATCCAAGCTTCGGCGCCCGGCCAGCCGATACCCCACGGTGTGATGGTTCTGAACATTTCACCGATTGGAGCTGAAATGAAAAATTTCTCGGACAACTGGGCCATTGTCGGGAAGGTTATCTCATTCGCAAATATACCGACTATGTAACCAATCGCATAACCCGGAACGATTCCCCATCCGGCCATCCACTTGAACCAATTATGTTTCTTTCTGTATTTAAGTGCTTGGGTCGAGAACAGAATGTAGAAACTGAATAATAGACCGATAGTGAAAGAAATTGGATATTGGGAGAAGAAAGGTTGTTTCGGGTCAAATATTCTCAAAAGAGACGCCATACCCGCGGCGAGCAGAATACCCGACCGCAGCGATATTGGGAAATGCTGAATGACCCATTTTGCGAGCCCGGTGACACCGAGAATAACAAAAACGATAGCAACCAGAGCCTGGAATGCTATCATTGCGTGCATTCTTTCTATCCCGGGTGCGTAGGCACTCAGGTATGTTATATAAAGGGGGATACCGGCCGTAATCCATCCGGCAATACCCGGATCGCCGAAGCTGGTATGCCAAAGGTAGTAAGAGCCGTTTACCGCTACCATAAACATTGCAATATGCTCAGGGATGCCGAGAGTGGCCATCATGACTACCAGCGCGCCGAAATGTGTACACGCAAGTACCGCGCCCTGTGCCATAGACTGAATATCAATGCCATAATGTAAGAATGGAAGCCTTAGTTTCAGTATACCGCCGCAATAAGGTTGTTCGCCGCCGTATTCGCGTTCTTTTCCTATGTATCCTATTGACATTTACTGTAATCTCCTTTCTGGTTGTGAATGCGAGTTTTTTCTGAATTACCCGTTACCTGAACACAACAGCTATCAGCTTCGTTCTCCCCCCTCTCTGCCGATATTTGCAAGTATTGGGAATTCAAAAGTTAATACCTTGTTATGTTAATTGGGCCCTCCTTTCCGCGTATTTTTTTAACCGCGAATCCGTATTCCAAAAACATCTTTCTGTCAAGTCAATAGTTTATTTTTTTAAGAGAACATATGGAGTAAACAGAGTTTAAAGCTAGTGTGAACAGTATGTTACGGTCAGCAGAATCAATTGAAAAAATGTGAGTTACATTGCTTCCCCGTCATATGCGGAGTCAGCGGTCCTAATTGAAACGGGAACTAATTACTACGGTAAGGGATGTTTCGGTATTACCGTAAGCCCCGGTGATCTTTTCATTCTCCTTGACATGCCGCGGCCGTATACATAAAATGCACAGCGTGCAATATCGGATTACGATAAAGGAGACAGTGAAAAACATGGATTTTTATGAGGTGATTAAAACCAGGCGAACGGTGAGAAATTATAAGGCCGATCCCATACCGGAAGACGTCCTGAGGCGGGTTCTGGATGCGGCCAGGATAGCTCAAAGCGGCAGCAACCGTCAGCCCTGGCACTATATAATAATCAGGGACAAGGAGCGTATGAAAGGGATCGTGCCTTTATGCGCGAATCAGGCGTTTATCGCGGAAGCGCCCATCGTAGTCGTGGCGTGCGGAATGAATCTCAAGACTAATCGCGGCGGATATATGGGAGATTTCGGAATGCTGGTCGACGTTACCATTTCTTTCAGCCAGTTGACGCTGGCCGCGCGCGTTGAAAATCTGGGGACATGCTGGATCGGTTCCTTCAATAATGAGGGGCTGAAGCATTATCTTGGAATTCCAGATGATATGCAGGTTGTCGCGTTGACTCCTCTGGGATATCCTGCCAGAGCGGATGCCTTTTTCGAAAACGCGACAAAAAAACCCCTGGAAGAAATTGTCAGCTATGAAAAATATAAGTAACTGTTTATTTTTTTGAGGTATAAAACAATGGAGCCGATAATTGATCCGACGTTACCACTCATTCAAAATGCCGACCTGGAAAACAAGGTTGTCCTGGTAAGGGTTGATCATAACGTTGTAAAGAAGGGGATAATTCAGGATCCTTTCAGGATAGATCAGACCATAGGCACCATTTTTAACATCGTCGCACGCGGCGGCAGACCGATCATCATGACCCATGTGGGAAGACCCCTGGACAAGAAAGCGGGAACGATAAAAGTCGATTCGTCGACGTCGGTTGAACCGATCGTGAATTACCTTGAGCACAAGCTTCACATAAAGATTCACGTGCCCCATTTCGATGCAACTGGAGAAAACGGCATTCCAGGTATCGACACCTCGATCAACCTTGCCATCAAAGATCTGAAAGAGAAAAAGATCGACGCCGTCTATCTTCCGAATACGCGGTGGTTCAGGGGTGAAGAAGCGGCGCCCGAATCCGGTGAAAGGAATGCCTTTGCGCTGCAGCTCGCCGGTCTCGCGGACATATTCGTGAATGATGCATTCGGTTCATGGCAGCCGCACGCATCCACCTGCGATATTACCCGTTACCTTCCTTCTTTTGCCGGATTTCTTATGCAGCGGGAGATCAGGAATCTCGACAAAGTCCTGCGACCCGAAAGGCCGTTCGTGTCGGTAGTAGCTGGTGCGAAATACAACACGAAAATAGGGCCTCTCATCGAGATCTACAAGAAGGTGGATACGCTTATTCTCGGCGGAGTCATTTACAATACCTACCTGTGCGCCAAATATGGCATTTCCATAAATGGAATACTGCCGGAGGATATCGAAGCCGCGTCCGAGCTTGTGGCGATGGATGAGCGCCATAAGAAGATTCTCGAGCTTCCGTATGTATGCGAATCGGAAACCATGGAGGGAAAAATCGACGGACGTTTCAGGGTGCTGTCTGTCAAAGACTTTAAAAAGGGCATGAAACTGGATTATGTCCTGGATATCGCTAAGGAATCTTTTGACGATCCTCGCGTTTCGGACACGATAAACACCGCAAATACCATCTTCGTCAACGCCGTTATGGGATATTCGCCGTATTTTACCGAAGGTTCCACCGTGCTGGATCAGAAGATAGATTTCAACAAGCCGGCCATAAAGCTGTACGGCGGCGGAGATACCCTTCAGGAATTCAAAAATCTTAACCCGGGACTCTACCTTTCGGTCATGGACGATTCCAAATATTATTTCTTCACCGGAGGGGGGACCGTTCTCAAGGCTATCGAACAGGGTACCCCGTATGGTCTCGACCCGGTAAGGGATCTGATTAAGAACGGCGGCAGGCAGCCTTGAGCCCGTCACCAAGCGGGGAGGGAGACTTCACCGGCCGGGAGTAATCTGCCTCAGGCATAGCTCTCAATTGTCATAAAGCTAATACGAATTTTGTCACGTTAAAACAAAAAGGTTGATAATTGTTGTTGACACAGGTATAAGGCCCAAAACCGATTTGGAAGCTGTTCAGATTTGTCTGAGCAGCTTTTTTATATGTAATAGTATCCGGGAGCTTCAATATTTTTTGAGTGAATAAGTTCGGCGAGTTTCAACCTTCAGATGTGATCTGAATTGCTTGAGATAAAGCAGCAGTACTCCCTTTCTTGAGATTGAATCATACTTCAATATGCATAACGGATGCAACAGAGCGGACGGAATCAAAATACGCAACATAAAGGTAGTGTAAAGAAAAGTTATGGGTATTTTTAATCAAAAAGAGATTAACCGGAGACGAACATTCGGAATTATCAGTCATCCTGATGCAGGTAAAACCACGCTGACGGAAAAACTTCTCCTCTTTGGAGGTGCGATCCAGCAGGCTGGAGCCGTTAAGGCAAGGAAGACTTCCAGACATACTACCAGTGACTGGATGTCGATTGAAAAGGAGAGAGGCATCTCAGTCACAACTTCTGTAATGAAATTTAATTATAAAGATTTTGAGATTAATCTGTTAGACACACCGGGCCACCAGGACTTTTCAGAAGATACATACAGGGTGTTGACTGCGGTTGACAGCGCGCTGATGGTAATTGACAGTGCCAAAGGGGTAGAACCTCAGACCGAAAAACTCATGGAGGTCTGCAGGATGCGCAACACCCCGATCATTACATTCATAAATAAGCTTGATCGTGAGGGTATGGCACCTATTGATATTCTTGATGATATTGAGGATAAACTGCAGATCGAATGTACGCCGCTTTCCTGGCCTGTTGGTATGGGTCAGCGCTTTAAAGGTGTATATAATCTCTTTAACAGACAAATCCATATATTCGAACCAGGCGGAAAAATCTCAGGGCGGGAGGGGATTGTCATTAATGATCTTTCTGATCCCTCACTGGATGACCTTTTAAGAGGACAGGCCGATGAATTGCGGGAAGATATAGCGCTGCTTGAAGGCGCGGTTAATCCGTTTGAGCGCCGACAATTTTTAAGAGGAAGCCAGACTCCGGTCTTTTTCGGAAGTGCCATTAATAATTTCGGTATTAAGGAGATGCTGGATGCATTTGTGGAACTGGCTCCCCATCCGGGAGCGCGACTGGCTGGTTCTCGTGAGGTTTTGCCATATGAAAAAGAATTTTCAGGCTTTGTTTTTAAAATACAGGCCAATATGGACATTGCTCACAGGGACAGGATTGCATTTATCAGGATCTGTTCAGGAAAATTTACAAGAGGAATGAAAGTTGTCCACCACAGAATTGGGAAAGAGGTAACTTTTGCTAATGCGACAAACTTCATGGCACAGGACAGGGAGAATGTGGAGGAGGGATTTCCGGGAGATATTATCGGTATCCATAACCACGGAACCATAAAGATCGGCGATACATTTACCGAAAAAGAACCTTTGAAATTCAGCGGGATTCCCAATTTTTCACCTGAGCATTTCAGACGTGTGCGTCTGAAGGATCCACTCAAGGCCAAGCACCTTCAGAAAGGATTGTTCCAACTCGCGGAGGAAGGTGCTGTCCAGATCTTCATGCCCCTTACGGGCAGAGACTATATCCTGGGGGCGGTCGGTGTTCTCCAGTTTGAGGTGACCATGGCCCGTTTGAAAGCGGAATATGGGGTGAATGCCATATATGAACCTGTGAATTTTAATGTTGCACGCTGGGTCAGGAGTAGTGATCGCAAAAAAATGGCTGAATTCGAGAAAAAGAATATATCCAACATGGCAAGGGATGCTGAGGGCTGTCTTTCCTTTCTGACAACCAGTGAATGGCAGCTCAATCTACGTATTAAAGAGTGGCCTGAGATAGAGTTTCTTAAGACACGAGAGATTAACTGAAGCAGCAGGCAGGGGCGGATGACAATCGTTTCCGACCGGATTGACCCTGCCTTGCCACATCTGTTGACACTAAACCCGGGTTTTTTCTTTATGTTTACTTCTCTTTTGCTGGTCCAAAGGAGTTTTCGAAAAGTTCGAGAATTGCCTTGCGGCCTTCGTCGCTGAGCTTTCGGGTTCCTGTCCCGGTAAATGTCTTTCCGGTGATAACGGGGATTTCTGCAACCCATGTATGATCCTTCCATGAGAACCATGCTTTGCGTTCCTGGTCATATACGTTGATTGGGCGGTTAAAGAGCTTTGCAAGCTCAACGCCCCAACCTGTTCCTCCTTTGAAGGTGTCATCCGGCTGTATCCATCCGACAGCTATTACATGGTAGCCATTGTTGACCATGTGAAAAATAGACTGTATAACTTTTCGTATTTTTTCAGACTTTGAATAAGTCCGTCCCATGCGGGCAGAAACGATCTCCATGCTGACATCCCCCTTGTCGAGCTCTTGAGGACCCAGAACCCGGACACCTCTGGTACGTTCGATGCTGTGTCCCTCGAACGAAAAGTTAACCTCCCGAATTCCCCATCGCTCTGCGAGTTTCCCGAACTCGGCTTCGGCCCCCTTATGCCCACCACTGTAAAGCGTAACATCAATATTGTCGGTCATTATTCTTGTATCTCCTTTGATTTTTTTGCCTTGTCGACATCTACATGTCTCGAAGATCAGTCCTAATACATAGCGGTTGAACGAAAACGAAAAGCTCTGAATTTCACCTCCGTGCAGACCAGTTGCAAAGTGGAGGGAATACAAAGAATTTTCGATTAGCAATTTAATATAAGTCGTTTTTCCCCGATGGCAAATTTTATATGATAATAAAAAATACGTTATGTAATTCCGGTAAGTTGACCTGTTGTTAAGGGAAATGCTTGTGTTTTATTCACTCGCCGGCTCACCCGCAGGCAACGGGTCAGCACTTGCTGTTTAATTCAAGGTATTGATGGTTACGAGATCAGGAGGGACTATCGACCTGCTTTTATGGAAGAGATTTGACGGAATCGCATGAGCGAATGGTTGGATTTGTCAAATATCGACAAAGCTTTCCATAGGATTCCGACGCGTCCTGGTAGCCCTGATCATAGGCGGCGTAAAGTCTGTTCCTGTCGCGTTCGATACGCCTCGCCGGCAGCACCGAGCGTGGCCGGATGATGAAGATCTTGTCCTGCCGCTCCAGTGTATCGATAAAATCCAGCGTTTCGTTGTACCGGATATATCTCGTCGCGAGCGCCTCGCACAAACCGGGAAAACTGGGATAGCGCATCCTTGCCAACGAATTGAATTTGAATCTCTTTTTTCGATAACCCTTAGGTTGTGTGAGTATCAGAACATTCTTTTTGTTTCCGTCGTCGATGCTTTTGCGAACCGGTATTGAATCGGAAAGCCCGCCGTCCATGAGAATCTGCCCGTTATATCGAACAGGTTTCGATATGAAGGGCAGGCAGGTAGACGCCTGCAATATCGAGAGATAATCTTTCCCGAGTTCGCTTTTCTCGAAATAGAGCGGTCGCCCGGTTTCACAATCCGTGACGACGGATATGCACTTCATGTCACTTTCCCTGAAAGCCTGGTAATCGAAAGGTACCAGTTGATGGGGAATCGTATCGAAAATGAACTTCATCCCGAAAAGTTCGCCTCCGGCCAACAGGCGAAGGTAGCTTATATAGCGGGGATCGTCGACAAACCGCGTATTTACAATCCGGTTTCTTTCGGGCTGGCGTGATACATAGTTTGCTGCATTACAGGCTCCCATCGAAACGCCGATCACATAGGGGAAAAACAGTCCCCGGTCCATAAATAATCGAAGAACGCCCGATGTATAAATCCCCCGTAATCCTCCACCTTCAAGAATAAGCGCACTGTTTTCCAAATCCATAGAAGAGTTATCCTCTGTCCGTTTGTAACATTTTTACGCCGTTAACAGACCGGTATCATTCGAGCGATTATATATCCGGGGGGAATCTTTTTGTCAATATATGACGGCTGACCGGTGATATGCGGCAGTATAACAAATTGACCTTTTGTATAAACGGGTATATGAATGTTTTTCCATGTCCGGATTCACCGGATCCGGCTTTTGTGCCTTTTCAGCGATAACTATACAGGGAGGAGAAACGGGATGTGGATATTGAGTATCGATAAACTGGAAGACAACATATACGGGTGCATCGATGACGGGAGCAACTACCACATGTTCCTGATCTCTGAAGGCAACCCCATCAATTATGGATCCAGTTACAGCAAGGATGATTACGAGGATTACGATCATTTTGTACGATCCTATTTGTATATAGATCCGAGCATATGTTTTCTTGAAGAACCGGTCGAGATAAGCGCGGCTGACAGTGAAAAACTCACATATGAATTTCTTCTGGAAATCTTTAAGGACGTATGGGGGGAGTGGGACGAGGTTACTTCTGTTTTTGAATCTTTGCCATGAGAAAATAATCTGAGAGTATTTCCCTGTGGTCGAACATGATAGGGGTGGGCAGGGTGTCTTCCGTGAAGATTCCAATATCCGCGGCATCGTCCGCGGCCCTGGGTGTTCCGCTTCCCTCGGCAGTGAAGACAGTGGATATGGTATGCCGGCGGGGATCCCGGTCAGGTCTCGAGTAAGTATGCAACTGGCCGGTAAGCGTTACGTCGAGGGAGGTTTCTTCCTTTGCTTCTCTGACCGCGGCATCTTCGAGTGATTCTCCATAATCGACGAAGCCGCCGGGTATCGCCCAGCCGACAGGTTCATTCTTTCTCATTATCAGTACGATGCCTCTCTCCTCGATCTCGATAATGATATCTACAGCAGGCGTCGGATTATGGTAAATGTCTAACTCATTGCCGCAGTTCGGGCATATTTTTTTTATCTTTTTACTCATTACAGATTGCTTTCCACGCGTAGTTTGTAAATATAAGTTGGAGTGTGACAGGATGTCAAGGATGGAATTTCTTGACAATAGCCTGTTATTTATTTACTGTTGCCCGATAAATTGGAGTTAAGCGGTTGGGAGGAAGATGATAGGCGTACTGATTATAACTCACGGTAACCTCGGTTTTGAGCTGATAAAGGCTGCTGAAATGATAAGGGGTAACATGGAGGGAGTCGTTCCTGTTTCGGTGGACGCGACGAAGGCCGTGGAAGATGTCAAGAAGGAAATTACACTGGCCATAAAGAAAGCCGATGCGGGGGAGGGTGTGCTTATCATGACGGATCTTTTCGGCGGCACCCCGTCAAACATTTCCCTGTCGTTTCTGAAGAAGGGGAAAGTGGAGGTGATCACCGGCGTAAACCTGCCTATGCTGCTGAAGATACCGGATATGCAGAGAAAGAAAAAGCTTGCCGAATCGGCGGATTTCATAAAAGATTACGGTAAGAAAAATATCTATCTTGCCAGTGAGTTGCTGAGCAGAAAAGCCGATGATTGATCCGCGGTGCCTTCCGCCAGTCACATTCTATTTATTATGGGTTTTCTCACAATGCCGCTCCTTTGTTTTTGCCGGGGTCCCGGGTCGCACCGGACCGCGCGGCACCGCGTCAGCATTTACGTTTTCTCTATCTGCCGGTCCGTTATGAAAACTTTTCACACTGAACATACACATGCACCGGAAACGATTCTCGATATTACGATGCGCGATATGAGGGCGGATGATCTGCCGGATGTCCTGACGATAGAACGTGCCTCTTTCCCCACGCCATGGACGGAGGGTATGTTCCTGGACGAGATGCGGCATCCGTTCTGTTACGACCTTGTGGGGATTGTGGAAGGGCGGATCGTGGGGTACATAAGTTTTGCGATCGTTTTCGACGAAATCCATCTTAGAAACATCGCCGTGAGCGAAGACCGGAGGCGTTGCGGTGTAGCGTCGAAGCTTTTATTGTGCATGATAGAGGTTTCCTCTCAAATGGGTGTCAGATACGGTACCCTGGAGGTGCGGGAGTCGAACAAGGCCGCATTAGAGTTATACAAAAGGTTCGGCTTTGTTGTAAAAGGAGCGAGGCCTTACTACTATTCCGATACCGGTGAAACCGCCCTGATAATGTGGGCCGATTTTTGAAATGAGAACATTATGAAACCTTATATTTCCGCTAAAGTCGTTTCTCAAAGGGAAACAGTCGGAGGGCATTTCCTGATAGTCCTGAAAGTTCCCGCCTCTTTCAGGGGATCTTCCCCCGGGCAATTTGTCATGGTGAGAATGCCGAATACCGACACTCCCTTTCTTTCCAGACCGTTCAGCATCTATTCCGTGTATTCTCAAGATAAGGAAACATTTCTGGAGATCCTTTACAAGGTTGCGGGAAGGGGAACGGCGGTATTTTCAGGGTTGAGAAAGGGTAACGTACTGAACGTACTCGGACCGCTTGGAAAGGGATTCGACGTTCCTCCCCAATGCGATAAAATCGTTTTGATAGCCGGTGGGGTTGGAATAGCGCCGCTTTCGTTCCTGGCGCAGCGCTGTGAAAAAGACCACAACGGGCCGGAAATAATCTGCTACGCCGGCGCGGGAAACCTGGAATCACTGGTAGGAATCGACAGGATCGAAGGCATGTGTTCCGCCGTGAAGATAAGCACGGATGACGGAAGCTGGGGGTATCGCGGTACGGTAACGGAACTCTTCAGCCGCGATATGGATCTTTATGTAAACAATGGTTCGCGACTGTACTCCTGCGGGCCTGATCCAATGCTCCGCCGTCTGCAGGAATTAGTCGAAGGCCGGCCGGTCGTCTGCCAGGTTTCTCTTGAAGAACGAATGGCATGCGGCATAGGTGCCTGCCAGGGGTGTGTCGTTAAGGTCCGGTCAGGTGGCGCGGGTAAGGGGTTGCCAAGGGTATGCAAAGAAGGACCGGTTTTTGATATCTGCGAAGTGGAATTCGGCGAGGATAACGGATAGTGACATGAGTGTGAAAATGCGTGTTGATATAGGGGGGCTGGAGCTGAAAAACCCGGTCATGACCGCGTCGGGTACGTTCGGCTATGGCGAAGAATATTCCGGTTATCTCGATCTCGACCGCCTGGGTGCCGTTATCGTCAAGGGTTTGTCCCTCGAGCCGAGAACGGGGAATCCGCCGCCGAGAATTATGGAAACACCCTCCGGGATGCTGAATGCCGTCGGTCTTCAGAACGTCGGTGTAAGAAAATTCATCGATGATAAACTTCCCTGGCTTCGCACGATCGATTCCAGGGTAATCGCGAACATATTCGGGGAAACCATCGAAGATTACGCGAGTGTCGCGGATATACTCAACGATGCCGACGGCGTAGATGCGATCGAGGTCAATATATCCTGTCCCAATGTCAAGAAGGGGGGAATGACATTCGGCTCAGATCCTGTCATCGCCGGAGAGGTTACAAAGGCGGTGAAGAATGTTTCCTGCCTCCCTGTTATAGTGAAACTTACCCCGAACGTAACAGATATAACCGCGATAGCGCGAAGTGTAGAAGCCTCCGGAGCAGACGCTCTGTCCGTGATCAATACGATTACCGGAATGTCGGTAGATATAGAAAAACGGATACCGCACCTTAAAAACATTACGGGCGGCCTGTCCGGCCCGGCGATAAAACCGGTCGCGCTCAGAATGGTATGGGAAGTGGTAAACGCCGTCTCCATCCCGGTCATAGGTGTAGGCGGAATAATAAGCGCCCGTGACGCCCTTGAATTCCTCATTGTGGGTGCTAAAGCCGTTCAGGTAGGAACGGCGAACTTTCTTAACCCGTGTGCAGCGTCCGATATAGTCGCCGATATTGAAGAATATCTTTCTGATAAAAATATCGGCGATGTAAACGACCTTATCGGAACGCTCACGGTATAACAAAGGCCGGGTTCCATAAAAGTCCCCCTTTACAATCGAGAAACGGATAAAACCAGGGTCGCGGAAATGGCAGAAGCGGTTGAGTATGACGTGATAATAATAGGAGCCGGTCCCGGTGGATATGTCGCTGGTATCCGTGCCGCCCAGCTGGGTCTTCGTGCCTGTATTATCGAAAAAGACGCGCTTGGCGGCGTCTGTCTGAACTGGGGATGCATTCCCACGAAAAGTCTCATATATCATGCCGGTGTTTTCCATTCCCGCCTTGAACTGGAAAAGATGGGCCTTTCCGTCGATTCCAGGGCGTTTAATTACGAATACGTACACGATCAGTCCAGAAAAGCCGCCGGGGTCCTGGCCGGGGGCGTCGAACATCTGCTCAAAAAAAACAAGGTCGATCTTATCAGGGGTACCGCGGGGATTGTTTCTGAGAAGCTTGTCGCGCTTGAGGACGGAAGCGAAATAAAAGGGAAAAATATCGTAATAGCGACCGGTTCGCGTCCCTTGCAATTAAAAGGGTTCGAGTTTGATGAAAAACAGGTGCTTTCTTCGAACGGGATTCTTTCACTTAAAGAGTTACCCGCCAGCCTGGTCATTCTCGGCGCGGGCGCCATCGGATGCGAGTTCGCGTATATAATGAATACATTCGGCGTCGAGGTGTGCCTTGTAGAGATGGAGAAGCATATTCTTCCCTTTGAGGATGCGAGGTCCGCAGCCGTTCTCGAACGGTCCTTCAGGGACAACGGAATCGACGTGATTACCGGGGCGATGGCACATTCCCTGGAGAAGACATCGGAAGCGGCGATTGTTACACTCGTAACGAAAGACGGCAGTGTAAAGAAGTTGGAAGCGGAAAAGGTTTTATGCGTCTTCGGAAGGACTCCGAATACCGACGAAATCGGTCTCGGAAACATCGGGATTGAAACCGAAAAGGGTTACATCCCGGTAACCGATTACTACGAGACCCGGGTTCCAGGTGTCTATGCCATCGGTGATGTGGTAAGAACGCCGCTTCTGGCGCACGTTGCATCGAAGGAGGGCGAGATCGTCTGTGAGCATATCGCGGGGTGTGCGACCGATAAGTGTATCGATCCGAACGAAATACCGTCGGCTGTTTATTGTGAGCCGCAGGTTGCGAGTTTCGGTCTCCGTGAAAGCCAGGCAAAAGAACAGAATATTACCTTCAAAAAGGCTATGTATCCTTACCGGGGAGTCGGCAAGTCCGTCGTGGTCGGTAAGACCGAAGGCATGGTAAAGACCCTCTACGATCCCGAGACACACGAAATCCTGGGTGCCCATATCGTAGGGTATAATGCCACGGAATTGATTCACGAGATTCTCCTGGCGAAGACCGCGGGATTGTTACCTGAACATATCGCCTGGATGATACATGCGCACCCGACCATATCCGAGGTCGTTATGGAACAGATGCGCGGTGTAGACGGTCAGCCGATCCATATGTAGGTCTCGATTCCCGGACAGCTTTTCATCACAGTTTTTCCTCCAGGACAAGACGGGCGAAGTGTTCAAAGGACCGGTCATAAGTGTGTTCCGATCCTTTGTCGAAGCAGCAGGCCGGAAGCTCACGCATTCTCAGATGAAAACGTATACAGTCGCAGCATGTTCCCTTGCGGCCGCACGGTTCGTAGGTGCAGTTGCACATTTCCATATTTGTCTCTTTTTTGCATTCCATAAACTATCTCCTGACTCCGGATCTTAATTGTATTGAATTTACGCGGAACGGCACGGTCTCCGGCCGGGGTCGCGCGTAACCCGTTAAAAAACAGGATATCCGTTTCCTGTCAGGCATGTCTTGCGGGACTTTCGAGTTTATCAGGGGTTTTCCTCCAGTACCGTGGCGACTATGGCCCGTCTCAGCCCGTTCAGGTTCGGATAAAGCCCCGATGTTCCCGGGCCGCGATGCTGGCGGTTCGTGAGAAAGATGATGACGATCTTCCGGTCCGGGACGACAACCACGTTGCAGCCTGTGAATCCCGTATGACCGAAAGTCCCCGGCGGAGCGCTTTCCGCCTTGATAAATTCCGGATTTAACGACCATCCCAGGCCGTTTCCGAATTCATCGGGCTGTAAAAACGCATCTATCGTTTCCGGTTTTATAACCATCTCTTTATTTAACGCTCCCCTGTTAACCAGCAGTCCCGCCAGGGTTTCCAGGTCGCCGGCGGTCGCGAAGAGTCCGGCATGACCCGCCACGCCCCCGTGGGCGTAATAGCTGTTTCCGTCATTCACTTCACCGTGCAGCGTATAGTGGCGCCATCCGTGAAAGGCGTCGATTTTTTCATCGCAGTCGAACCCGAATCCATCTTCGGCAATCATTTTGTACTCGAAGGGATTACCCTGTGATGTCGCTGCGATTTTCATGTAACCCTTTTCTCCGGGGCGAAATGTTATATTTTTGAGTCCGAGTGGGGCATAAAGATTCTCGCCGAGATATGTGTCCAGCGGTTTCCCGGAAACGGATTCGATAATGTATCCCAGGATCATGAAACCGAGATCGCTGTAATGATACGCTTCGCCGGCGGGATATCGCAGGGGCAGGGATGCGATATAAGACAGCGATTCGTCTTTATTCGATGCGTGATAATAAACCGGCTTCCAGGGATACAGGCCCGCGCGGTGAGCCAGGAGGTTTCTGATAGTGATATTCTTTTTTTCTTTTTCGCAGAAAGAAGGGATGTATGCGCAAACGGGATCTTCAAGCCGGATACTCCCCTTGTCGACAAGCAGCATGATGCCGAAGGTGGTGGAGAAGACTTTCGTCATCGAGGCTACATCGAAGAGATGCTCCATCGTCATTAGTTCCGGGGATTCCAGCCGGGCGGCGTTATAATCGTATTCCCGCGCGAATCCGTATGCTTTCCTGTGTACCGTTTTCCCGTCCCGGGTGACCAGGAGCACGGCCCCGGAGTATGAATTCTCTTTTAATCCTTCTTCAACAAGCCTGTCGAGACGGGGATTTACGACGGACTTCTCCGGCGCGGTAGAGGACGTGGAGCATGATATGACAAAGAGAAACGCAATGAATACAATGCCGATCGTCCGTCTTCCTGTTCGCTTTTTAATCACGGGTATCCCTTGCTCCGGTTCGTATATAACGTTTTCTATAATCGGGACGTTCTCCGGTCAAGAGAATTTACGGTGAGGTTCTATTGCTTTTCTGTTTATTACAGGTGTTAAAATGATCTTTAGCCTGCTCAGATACTTTATTTTCCCCCTTTAAATCATTTTCCTGAAAACGGGTGATTTCGATTCTATCTTCGCTTTGCAGAAACGCTTTCGCATTGTGAACCGCTCTTTCCATATCTTCTTCGGGATTTACCGATATATCGCCGTGACCGGGATATATTTCGACTATCTGTCTCGTACTCAGAGACAATATGGAATTGATGTAGTCGCCGATACTTCCCGATTCCGCTATATATGAAAGTGTTCCGCCGGCAAATACGGTGTCGCCTGTGAAAAGGATCTTCTTTGCGGGTTCGTAGATGCATATGGACCCGGAAGTGTGACCGGGGGTATGGATTATGTTCAGGCTGTAATTGCCGAGATCGAAGCGGCTTTTGCTTTCCAGCCAGAGGTGAACCTTCAGTGGAATTTCATTCAGGTCGGCAGACTTATAGAGTGTAACGTACCTGTCGTCGAAGATCATCTTTGTCGCCGCAAAGCGATGGGCGGCGATGAGCGCATGATCCTGAAAATAGCGATTGGCCCCGATGTGGTCGAAGTGTTCGTGGGTGTTAATCACTATATCGATATCACGAATCTTTAAACCAACCCTTAAAAGAGACTTTTGAAGGGCGGAAAAATTGGCATCTACGCCGGAATCGATGAGGAGGTTTGCGTAATCTCCCTTGATGACGTAACTATGGCTGCTCGTTCCATGTCCTTTAATCCTGAAGATGTCAGGCTGCAACTCCAGTATATTGTCGTTTTTCTCCATGTCCTTTTCTCTCCCAGGAGCTCTCTTCAGCGCTGCTTAAATCTTCATAAATGTCAAAAACCCTGTCCAGCCCATTTTTGATAAGATAGCTCTTTATACGCGGCCTTAATGAGCAGATTTTCAAAGATCCGTTCATAAGATCCACCTCTTTTTTAAATGCAGTAATTATGGCCAGTTGTGTAGTGATACTGCTACTGTCATCCAGATTCTCTACGTCGAGGATCACTTTAGGCTGCCTTCCATTGAACTCAGCATGAACCATGCTCCTGATAAGGAAAGGGGCGTTCTTCTTGATCGAGCCGGAAAACCTCGCGACGGCAAAGTCTCTTTTTTCGATAATAAGGCATTCCATCGTTTTAAACTCCTTCATTTTAATGTTCTTTGTAACTTCAAGTAGGATAATAACAACGGATTGTTACTTCTTTGTGAAGGGTCAGTGTAGAATGGATGAAATATCCCTACCGCGTACCCCTGTACACTTCATTCCCTGAAACAAAGACCCGCACACTGCTGCCCTGGCGGGCAAACAGC
>DCUQ01000039.1 GCA_002327865.1 Syntrophaceae bacterium UBA2210 | reverse complement strand
ACTTTGGTACGTATAGCAGGAAGTTACAAACAGCCACTATCATCAGAAAAATGGCTCTCCTAAAAATGAACCTTTCATTCCGCATTCAATGATCTTTTCCGAACTAACCCGGTAAAGCTTTGTAGATGCCGTCAATAACTGGCGCATTTCATTTTTTCCGATCACTACTGAACAGTACGGGTTGAAAGCTCCTACTCGAAAGTATTCCTCCAAAATCACGACTTCAATAACTATCTGATATCTTTTCAATAAAAGCGAAGGCATTGCTGATTTTTTTGAATTCGGGAAATGGGTCGGTATGATCTGCGGGGATTAATTAAGATTGAATCAAAAAATCTTTATTCCTTTCTCCGTTCTGTTATAGTCGGAATCAACAATATAAGATTTTTCATTGCTAATTCATTTGATTGAATAAGGAAGCGTGAGCAATGGAACTCAGATATAACCCCTACGCAGTTTTTGCATCCAGCACAAAGCCTGCGGGGCTTTACGCACGGAAGAAATGGCTGAACCAGGAGTTGACGCCCCAATGGAAGGTGGATTTTCAACGGTGTGTTGAGTCTATCCTCCTGCACCAATCCCCTGACGGTTCATGGCAGGGATCTTCCATTGAAACAATACGGAACCTTTTTGACCTCCATCTGACGATCAGGGTGGAAAACCATGAGATCAACACGGCTCTTGACTGGCTGATGGAAAAAGCAATAGACGCAGTGAAGGGTCAATCCATAAAAGAAGAACCCTTGACCGGCAAAAACTTGAGTGCCCTGCCCTTCACACCGGGAGATTTCAAAAACTTTCTAATAAGCGCTACGCTCTTTCTGGCGAGCATTTTCGGACGCGGGGATGACACCTGTGTTTTCGAACTTTATGAATGGCAGGCTAACGCGGTTCTTACGGATGATAATCAGTCCCGAGGTTGGGGAACGCTCAACAACATGCTGAGGGCCTTTGTTGTGCATTCCATGTATTCGATGAATCCAGCCACGGAAAGGCTCGTTTCTAAATTAGCCGGGGTTCAAGAGAAATCGGGGTGCTGGGGGAACAAGATCAATCTGTATCATACGGTGAACGCCCTGGCGCATTTGGATATGGAAGAAGCGGAAAGTCAGGTCGATAAAGCATTTGGATACCTCGCCCAGACACAGAATGATGACGGGACATGGGGTGAATCCGAGCGTGAGTGGAATACCTTTCTGGTTGTGCACGCTATGAAGAATAAGGGAATATTGGAATAGCATTAGAGGTATAAAGGGGTAATAATTTATTCCGGTTTTTACTGCTTCCCACCCGTTTCGATCAGTGCGTTTACGGTTGCCGCGACTTTTCCGGAGATGAGTTTCCATTCAACGTTGATCGACCTGACTACTTTATACAGATCCAGGAAGTCCTGCAGTGTTCCCGAAGCACGTCTGTATTCCAGCAGCATCGATTCGTATACCGAAGCCATCCGTTCTGCACAAGACTCGCGCGACAGGGTTCCCGCCGTTTTGAGGGCTTCCAGGCTGAATTGTCCGGCGAGCTCGGGGTTATGGAAAAAGTCGTGTATTGCTTCCGCGAAGAGTTTGTCTGGCGATTCGGCATCCAGGAGGCGTCCGTTGACTCTATCCGTAACGACTTCACGCACACCCGATGCGTCCAGGGCGATAACAGGCTTGCCGGCCGCCATCGCTTCGGTCAGGACCATGCCCTGCGTCTCGCTTTTTGACGCGAACACGAAGAGATCCATCGCGCTGTAGGCGTCGGCAAGGTAGCGGCCCGAACATTCTCCCGTCGTTATCAGGCGTTTTTCCAGCCTGTGCCTGTGAAAAATCCGGCGTATCTTTTCTTTACTCGGACCGGCTCCGACAACCAGGAATATTCCTTTGTGATAATCCAGGAAAGAGGCCACCGCTTCGGCCAGGTAGCAAAGGTTCTTTTCGGGTGCCAGGCGGCCGACATGCCCGATAACCCGTTCTTCCGGATCGATGGCATAGGCCTGACGGAATTTACTGCCGTTGCCGTTCCTGAAAAAGTTTAAGTCCACTCCCGTGGGGATTTCCTCTATCGGGGACATCACTCCGCGCGAGCGCAGGAGCCGCGCGATACTCTCGCTGGGGGCCACGACCCGCTGGCAGAGATTGGCATATTGAGTCGAAAGGCTGATTACGAACTGCTGCATGACATCCGATTTTACCGGAACGTAATGGGCGTATTGTTCATACAGCGTATGGTGCGTGAACACGAGCGGGAGGTTTCTTCGCCGGGCCGTTCTCATGGCGGCGTCTCCGAGCAGGTAGGGATGGTGGCTGTGAATGATGTCGGGACAGAAATCATCGATCCTGTTGGCGATCAGAAACGGAACGGCGATGCGCATTGAAAAATCGCTGCCGTTAAACCTCTGTATGGCGGGAACCCGCAGTACCTCGTCGTCCCGTTCGCCTCTGACTTCTTCGGCGTACGTGGGAGCGACGATCAGAACGCGGTGCCCCATTTTTCGCATATCCTCCGCGTATGAGGCTACGGAACGGGCCACTCCTCCGACTTGAGGAAGATATGTGTTGGTGAACATGCAGATATTCATAAGGTCCGTCTCTTTACATCGATACGGAAAACCCGGCACGGATGTTATTACTACGGCAATTAAACATATCAAATGTCATGCCGGACCCCGACAAGCCTGCCCCGTACTTGACACGGGAACCCCAGGCCAATTCTGGATTCCGGTTTTCACCGGAATGACGACCGGGGTGACGGGTCGGACCTCTATGAGCCTGCCCCGTACTCGATACGGTGGCACCCAGGCCAATTCTGGATTCCGCCCCGGCCTTCGCCGGAATGGCGGCTTTGACATATAGTGTTGCCGGAGCAATAAACGAAAAAGGTCAGGTGCCGGCGGTTATCCCTTTCGTAATAGTCTCCCGCGCATACGCAAGCGCGTCTCTGAGGTAGCGTTCGTTCAGCGAATCTACGGGAGAAGGGGTCTCGAATATCCTTTCCGGTATTCTCAGACTGTTAAACGCGAACCCCTCCCTTATCTTGAACCGGTATTTTTCGTTGTATATGTCTCTGCCGATCCGCCGCAGGTCGTCCTCCGACAGGTCGAATCCCGCCACGGCAAGCAGTCGTATAACAAGTTCGGGGGAATAAAGCCCCCGAGCGAAAAAGCAGACGACCAGGCTCGACAGTATCTGGCGCCAGCTCTCTTCATCGATTAAAGAGTCCACGAGTTCCCGCGGCGTCATTTTCTGTTTGACAAGGGTTTTCTGATCCGTCGCGTACCCGCCGTTGTCCAGGTGGCTGTGGCGGGCGCCGATGAGAACCCCCAGGTGAGCGGCTGGGCCCGTGTGGTATCCGGGCATCTCGTTTCCGCCGAAGGCCAGCGCGAATGATTCGCCTCCGTACACGGAGGAGGCGTATTCGACACCCCGCCCCAGGGCCTTGTAGAAATCGTTCGACCGGTCGACGATATGCCTGGCGGCTTTCAGGTATCCCCCGACGTCTCCCCATTCGAGCCTGACCCCCATGGCCTCCTTTTCGGTGATAAGACCCTTCTGCAGGGCTTCGGTAAACCACGCGAGGACGACACCGAGGCTCATCGCGTCGGCTCCCCACGCTTCCACCTTGTCCATGAGTTTCAGAAAGCCCTTCGCGCTGGATATGCCGAGCATGGAACCGAGTGAATAGATGGGTTCATAATCGTAAGAGATCATGGATGTCTTGTAGAAATACGCTTCGTCCTCGTAGGGCTCCCTGAGGGCGGCGATATGTATGCACCCGATCGGGCAATGCGAACATCCGAGCCGCCTTCCCAGATAGTGCTCGGCGAAGGTTTCGCCCGATATGTCTGCGGCATTCTCAAACCGCGCCGCGGTGAGGTTGCGCGTGGGAAGGCCGCCGAAGTTGTTCAGAGGCACGATGTTTTCCGCGGTGCCGAGATCGTGGTATTTCTTCATGACGGCGGAATTTACTGCCGTCTTGTATACCTCTTCGTATATTTTTGTGTAAGTCTTCTGGTCTGAGACAGGCAGTGAAGATTTGCCCGAGATAGCGAGGGCCTTGAGATTCTTGCTGCCGAAGACGGCACCCAGCCCCAGCCTGCCGAAGTGACGGTAGGTTTCCGATGTCACGCACGCGTACGAGACAAGGTTCTCGCCCGCCCTTCCGATGCGCATGATCGTCCGCAGGCCGCTTCCCGTTTCATTCTCCCTGATAATGCGTCCCGCGGCGAAGATACCCATGCCCCACAGCGAAGAGGCGTCGCGGAAATAGACCCGGCTGCCGTCGATGGAAATGTATACCGGAATGCTGCTGGTGCCTTTTATTACGATGGCGCCGTATCCGGCCATGCGGATCGCTACGGCGCTCCTGCCGCCGCAATGGCTCTCGCCGAAATTTCCGGTAAGGGGGGATTTGAACATCGCGACCGTTTTGGAAGCGAGGGGAAACAGAGCCGTCAAGGGGCCCACGGCAAGTATGATCGGATTGCCGGGTCCCAGCGGATCGCACCCGGGAGGACATGTTTCGTCCAGCAGCGCCGAGGCGACGCCCGCTCCCCCGATATACTTTTCAAAGAGGTCGCCACGTTTCTCAACCGCGAATGTCCTCTTCGAAAGATCGATGTAAAGAACATTTTCAAGAGGATCGTTGTTCAGCATCGTCGACCTCCCGTTTCTGCAGCCCGAGTACGCCATGGGGGCAAAACTGCGCGCAGTACCCGCAGTGAATGCATATCATCGGCTTGTT
>DCUQ01000046.1 GCA_002327865.1 Syntrophaceae bacterium UBA2210 | reverse complement strand
GATACGGACAGAAAGGGTGAACGTCTGCAATCTGCTGCTCTACCTGCTTGAGTCTGCTCTCGAGTTGCAGACGTTCACCCTTTCTGTCCGTATCGAACAGGCTCATGACCAGATTCGCCTGGATCATCCCCGATCCCTCGATATCGTCGATCACCTTCCCGCTTCCACCATAGTTGCCGCTGATTATAACTTTCGGAAGATATCGCGAACGGGTGGACCTGATCTGCTCCTCGATCGATTCCCGTTGAGAAAAAAGGGACTGGTAGTCGGGCCGGTTTTCCAGGGCCGTCCGGACGGCCTGCTCGATACGGGGCGGATCGATTCTTTTGAAAGCCAGTTTGTCGGCCAGCACAATGGGTATCGACATATCGTGACCTATGCTTCTCGCCAGCACCAACAGGACCTGCTGATATGAATTCCTGGTAATGAGCAGGTTCTGGCGATCATTGGCAAGCTGTACCTGGGCGCGAAGCACATCGAGACCGTCGGCTATCCCGGCTTCCTTCTGATGCCTGGCAAGTTCTTCAAGGGCTTCGGAAGTCTTTACGCGACTCTCTGCCGTTTCCACCCGCGCCGCCGTATATTGCGCACTAATGTAGTTGACGGCTACCTGCCTGATAATCAGGCTTCGGATATCTTCGTAGTCGTTTACCCGGGCTTCTTTGTCCTTCTCGCCTGCTTTGATATTGTAATAGCTCTGCAGATCGAAAAGTGTCTGGTCACCATAGGCCCGAAAGTCATAAGTGGTATATGGCCCGACAATGGAAGGAACTCCCGGGATATCGGGGATCCCCATGACTTTCAGGTTGCGTGTCTGATAGGCGACAGGGGTTTCGATTCTTACATGGGGAAGATATGCCGACTTTCTCCGTTCAAGACCTCCGGCCGCTTCATCTACCCTCGCCGCCGCAATTACAACATTGACATTCGTCTGCAATCCCCTGGTAATCGCCTCGTCGAGCGACAGGACATGGGGAGATAAAGAATCCCCGAACGCGCTCGAAGCCCCGAAAAGTATAGTCACTGATATCAGATACTGTAAAAAGTAACGCATTTGTCTGTTTTCCGTTCCTTTGATAATCGGTTACAAAATATCAAAACTCTGCAAACTATTCAGCTCCCCTTTTTGATGCCGTTCACAAATATATCCACCATATCGTGCAACTGTTCCTCAAGAGTTCTCGACGGAGATATCGACCAGAGGAACATGCTTCCGAAAAATATACGTTGCAGGGAACATGCGATTTCGTATGAAGGGATATCGGAACGGATTTCGCCGGATTGCCGGCGTTTATCGATAAGCTCAATCAGGATATCACGGCTTGAAACCAGTCCGTCTTCCAATCTTCCGCGCATTGTTTCATTTGAAAAGATGGCGGCCATCATGCTGTGAAACAACGGAGGGCTTTTCTTCTGCTCCTGGGTCATCGTCAGCGCGAGTCTCTCGATAAGCATAGCCAGCGGTTCGTCGGAGTTTATATTTTTCCTGACAAACGTTTCGACTCTATCCATCTGCATCTCCCGAAACTGCATAAGGATGCTTTCTTTGTTATCGAAGTAATTAAAGAATGTACCCTTACCTATATCCGCCTCCGCGGTAATCGCGTCTATGGTAGTGGCAGTGAACCCCCGTTCGGCAAAAAGTCGCAGGGCTGCACGAAATACCTTCTCGCGGGTCTCGATTCTGCGTCGTTCCCGCCTGCCTATCGGCTTTTGTGGTTCTCCTGCTTTTTCAATAGATATCCCGGTGTTTTTCTCCGGCATCATCGCCCTCATTTCCGACCGTTAGTCAAACATGAACACTAGTCATTTATTTTGCAATTGTCAAGAGGTTTTATCTGATGAGATAAAAATGTTATACAGTGAAATCCTCGAAGGTGATGTGCCTGAATAACCATCTTGTTGACCTGCCGGTTTCGGGCGTGATAAACGGGAATCATCGGTTTAAAGAACCAGGAAAACCAGGACATGAAAAGAATCGTCGATTTTATCTACCGGATTGTAACAGGAGAAAAGTACATCCGGATGCTTCTTATACCGGTCTTCGCCGCATTTTTCCTCTTACTTATCCTGCTGACAATATTTCTCGCATTGAGAGTCGATGCATTCTTCAGTCTTCCCCTACCCCTTCGATATCCCTGGAATTATGTAGTCTCCTTACCTCTGCTCGCGATTGGTGTTTTTCTGTGGTTATGGTCGGTACTGCATTTCGCGAAGGCGAGCGGAACTCCCGTACCTGTCAGCCCGCCCGCAAAGCTTGTCGATACCGGTCCCTACGCCTGCGTCAGAAACCCCATGCTGTCGGGCGTATTCTTAATCTTCTTCGCGCTCGCTTTTCTCATGGGGTCTTTATCCCTCCTGTTTGTTTTCACCCCGGCATTCATGGTCTTAAGCATCCTGGAATTCAAACTGATCGAGGAACCGGAACTGGAAAAACGCCTCGGCGAAGAATACATGGATTATAAAAGAAGAACACCCATCCTGATCCCGAAAATCTTTCGCAGCCGGAAAATGTGATTCTAAAGCGATTATAGTTGGGCGCTTATCAAATGTTTTTTACAAGAAATACGCTCGGCTTCGGGAAAATCAATTTGCCAACTACGCGGGGAGTTGATATTTCCCCCGGAGAGATGGTTCCATGCCTTTCGACATTCTCTACTTAGTCACCGTGTATATATCAATGGGTGGTGTCGTAATGGAAACTTTCTTCTCTTCCAGAATTTTTATCACGATGTGCAGGCCCATTATATAATACCAATCACCGATCTTCATCCCCCGATCATCGAGGACATCGAATTCATGAAGAAAAAGCGACTTTTCCATTGCTCTGTCCTGCATGTTTAAAACGAGTTCTTTCATTCCTACATCGTCAAGTTCCCTTTTTTTCCATAAATCGGATTTCAACACCCAGTCCTTGTTCAGGCCCAGTAAAGCGTTGGGATATAAATCAGGTCCACTGACGTAATAATGCTTCTCCGGGTCGACTCGGAAAGGGGCATCGGATCCAAGGACGTTCTGACCGGGATAGAGCTTCCCGTAACGACCGCCGGCAAGCCTTGTCACGAGTATTATGACTGCCAGGATACCAACCAACAGGATTATGATCAGCTTTACGTTCATAATAGTTGCATAATAATCAAAAATTTTCTTTATTTCAATATATTGATCAGAGGCTGCGGGTAGATAGCAAAAATAAGATAGCTATCACTTATTATAACAGGTCATGTAAACTTTAAATTTGAACCGAACGTCTGAAGAACCAAAGGAGGTGTTACTCATGAAACGTTTTATAGTTATCGTACTGGCAGTTTTAATGCTGGGTTTGGCTGTACCGAAGCAGAGTGAAGCTGGTGATGAATGGGTGCCGTTAGCGATTGTTGGAGGTATTATCATGGGAACTGTCATTGCCGAAGCAACTGATCCATGTTGCGCGTATGTTTATAATGCTCCCCCTCCCATTCGGGTTTATTATCCGCCCGGACCGGTTTACGTTTATACTCGTCATATGAATCCGCCTCACTATCGGTATGTACCTCAAAAAAGACACGGTCATTGGGATTATCGAAGACACCAGATTCCCCCGCACCATCGACAGGACCATCGGCATCGATAGATAACGGATCATTGAGGCGAAACAGTTTCAGCGTAACGGCAAAATAAGAAGCAGCTTCGAAGAAAGCATAAAATATGGCAAAATTCTTTTGGCTGAAAAACTTGTTTCATGACGGACTACATAAGACGTTCATATAAGGGAAAAGGTAAAAGCCATGGACAAGATAAAAATGTCAAAAGTATTTGCCGTAATATTGCTGTTCCTGTTTCTACAAGGCTGCTACGTTGGTCCCGAACCGGTTTATTATGATCAAAATTACGGTGAACCGCCGCCGATTGAGTTCAATGGTCCCCCCCACGTTATAGTGATTCCCGATACGTATTACGTTTACGCTGTCCCCGACATAAATTTCGATTTGTATTTCTGGGATGGATGGTGGTGGCGTTCATGGAATAACCGCTGGTATCGCTCAAGGTATTACGACCATGACTGGTATTACTATAATGCCGTTCCGAGTTTCTATTTTGATTTTTTCGTGGGCTGGAGAAACTGCTACAGAAATCATAACTGGTACGGGCACAACTGGAACTATGAAAGGATTCCCCATCACAAACTTAAACAGCACTGGAAGAGTTGGCAGGATGACAGGCATTGGGAAAAACGGGGGACCTGGGGTGTAGAAAACTATCAACCTCGGTCACAACAACAGAAGCAGGGGTTAATACAACAGAAACAAAATGAATATTATAAGAGACAGCCTCAGAAAGAACAGCCCGATCAGCGTTACAATCCCCCGTTGAGACATCAACCTGAGATTGACCAGCCTGATAAACGATTTCAAGACAAGAATCCTCAGAGAGAAAAACCGGTACAGAAATTTCAACAGGGACAGTCCGGAAGAGAAAAACAGATTAATCCGCCGCAGAAACCCCAGGTTGGACAGCGGCCCGAAGTACAGCATACCGGGGAAAAGATTCATTCTGAAAAGCCCCGGGAGGAGCAGTCGAACCATGGGCAGAGAGAATTTTATCCGGAGCAGAAAGAAAGTAAACTTCAGTTCGAGCGGCGGCCTGCCTACGATCACGAGAGGTAGCAGTCAGAAAATCGGCAAACAGGTTAACAAATAATCATTTTCCCAAGCCAAAAACTAGTCTGAAATATTATGTGACGATCTCCGCCAGAACTTTACTGTTGGCTCCGAAATATACATTTCCGCCGATACGGACAACGGGGCGGCGAATAAGGCGAGGTTCATTCAGAATGAGTTCCATGAGTTCATCATCGGTCAAGACACCCTCCTCCAAACCCATTTTCTTAAAGCTGGGACTTCGAAAATTGAACATCTTAGAAACCGGCTTTCCCTGAAGCAGGTTTTCAATTTCCGTTCGACTAAAAGGGTCCTTGAAGAAGTCGTGATAGTTTACTTCAACCCCTTTCTGCAAGAGAAACTCTCTCGCTTTGCGGCAAGTGCTTCAAGATACCCAGCAGTAAAAATCTACTTTCATGGTCATTTCTCTCCTTTCCACCGGTTTATAAAATGTTTTCTATCTAAATGTGTTGTTCCTTGTTTAGAGGCTACTAGTCCCTGAGCACGTTGTCAATATATACAATGCATCGTTTATCGATTGGCTCAGGCAAAAGTACTGCAACATATTACAAATATTCAGTTCAGGGCAGCCCTTATTCTGTCGTATTTTCTGATAATCAATGGCTATGATAAAAGTTTGCCGCTTCAATTCACGATGCCGGTAAAATCAATATCCCGGCGGAGATCTTAAGCAAACCGTCGAAACTGAGCTCAACAGAATTCGAGCTGATCAAGGATCATCCTCGAATGGGCTATCAATTATTAAAGGAAATCGACTTTCCATGGCCTATTGCCGATATCGTTCATCAACACCATGAACGGCTCGACGGGAGCGGCTACCCGCAGGGTCTCAGGGAAAAAGATATCATGATGGAGGCAAAGATTGTCGCCGTTGCAGACGTCGTCGAGGCCATGGCGTCGCACCGGCCGTATCGCCCTTCCCTGGGAATCGAAGCGGCACTAAAGGAAATTCAAACCGGTGCCGGACGGGTATATGACGCTTCCGTGGCACAAATCTGTATCGCGCTTTTTCGGGAAGAAGGATTCACCTTCGAGGCAAGCGTATAAATTCTCTATTTCTTATCGATAATCAGGCATAATATGTCGTTGATATGAACTGACTGCTTGCTTTCATCTTTATGATCTCACATACAAAACTACAATCAGTAATTCTCAGCCGTTTTGGAATAAAAAGGCAAAACCCGGATAATGGTTTTGCCTTTTTATTAGTTGAAAGAGTTTCTATGTTTATTTATTTATCTTGCCATACGAAGCCCGCAGGCCGTTGAGATGAAGCACCCTTTATCATCTTCGTCTTCGGAATCAGGTTCGTAGAGGAAGATATCCTCGGACTTGCTATCCCCTCCAGCCCAGACAACGTACCCGTAATCATTTATCTGAGGATTCCCCCAATCATCATAATCATTGTCCGTCAGTTGTATCGTGTCCGTACCGTTATAAAGGAATATCTCAAAATCGGTATCACCTTCGATTCCTTCAAACCAGACAACATACCCGTCATCGTTTATCTGGGGATCCGTATCATTGTAATCATTGTCCGTAAGCTGTATCGTGGTTGTACCGTTATAGAGAAATATCTCTGAATAAGGGTCATTTACTTGTCCATACCAGACAACATACCCGTCATTATTTATCTGAGGATAGTATTCACTATATGAATTGTCCGTAAGCCGCGTCGTGATTGCACCGTTGTAGAGAAATATCTCGTGATCAGAGTCATTGTAGGCTCCATGCCAGACAACATACCCGGAATCGTTTATCTGGGGAGACATGTCATGATATGAATTGTTTGTAAGCTGTGTAACTGTTGTGCTGTTGTAAAGAAAAATTTCGTAATCGGTACCATCGTGTCCATACCAGACAACGTACCCGGAATCGTTTATCTGAGGAGACCTGTCGTCATAATTATTGTCCGTCAGTTGTATAGTGTCTGTACCATTATAAAGAAATATCTCAAAATCATTGCCATCATTTTCTTCCCATACAACATACCCGGAATCGTTTATCTGAGGAGACCAATCCAGATATGAATTGTCCGTAAGCTGATATGTCGCCGCATGAACCTGTGAATGTAAGAGGGACACAACAAAGATAACAAACGCCGCTGCCAGTAAAAAACAAAATGATTTTTTCATCTTATTGCCTCCTGATTCTATGGATAAAGCAATTTTCTTAATATAACTGTAAGAGAGTCATAAGAACCATGTTTCCCGTATTACGTGAACCTCGCATCCTCTTCGCCTCACCCCCCCCTGGTCGCAGCTGTTCAAAAGTATACACGATCCATGTCAAGTGCCTAATTACTAACTCCATATTCCTCAATCGAGGAACAATAGCACAAAATTACAGAAAATTACTGGTCGGGGCGGCAGGATTNNCCTGCGACATCCTGCTCCCAAAGCAAGTAAATAATCATTTCAAGCCCTTTCAAGACATCTCATATTATACCTCTTCACACAACAAAAAGCATTGACAATCAACAATATAAGCATTATATATTTTTCATGGCGTTGCATGATGTTTCATCGTTAACCATTAAAATATTGTACCCCGATTGTACCCCGGGACAAAAAATGGAGGTGAACGGTCCATGAGTTTAACAGATATACAAGTTAAGAAATTGCCTTCCCGAGACAAGCGATACGAGGTTCTCGACGGTAATGGTCTGTTCGTCCGGGTCACGCATACCGGACACAAATCCTGGATATTTCGGTACAGGTTCGGCGATGCACAAAAACCTCGTCGGATGACCTTGGGGAACTATCCATCGATGACATTGGCAAGGGCAAGGGAGAAGCACGCCCAAGCTATGCAGGAATTAGAAAAAGGAATCGATCCGGGGGCGACGGCGAAGAACGAGAAAGCTCACCGGAAAGCAGAGCCGACGTTCAAGGATCTTCTTGATGAATTTTGGGAAGTGGAGCTTTCAAAGTCTCCGACGGCGAACGAGCGAAAGCGCCTTGTCGAGAAAGATGCCCTACCCTGCTGGACTTCCCGCAAAGTTTCATCCATCAAGCGACGCGATGCCGTGGTGCTTCTCGATGATGTAAGGGAAAGAGCGCCGATCACTGCAAACCGCCTGCAAGGTGTTCTCATTCGGATGTTCAACTTTGCCAGCGAACGGGGAATGATCGACTTTTCGCCGCTTGCGGGAATGCGTCGAGGCAAGGAAGGCAGCCGGGCGCGAGTCCTTACGGATGCAGAGATCAAATCTTTTTGGAACTGCCTTGATCTTGAACGGACAGATATTGATATCTATCGGCTGACCAAGCTCGCATTAAAGGCCGTCCTGCTTACCGGACAGAGGCCCGGCGAGATCTCAGGGATGACCCATGATGAAATCCAGGGCGAATGGTGGATCATCCCTCCCGAGCGTACCAAGACCCACGAGGAAAACCGCGTTCCGATCCTCCCTATGCTCGCGGAGATCATCGAACAGGCGCGACCATACAACACTGGCAGCAGGTTCGTCTTCGTATCTCCCCGCAGTCCCCTGTATGAGCACAAAAAACCGGACAAGGCCAAACCAAAAGAAACAGACATCCCCGTTAGCGTCGGGGCGCTGGCAAATTCTCTTCGCCGTCACCGTGAAGAAATGAAAATCCCGGAACGATTCACGCCCCATGACCTGCGCCGGACCCTCCGCACCCGGTTGGCCGAGCTGGGCGTCTCCGATATCGTGGCCGAGCGGGTCCTGGGGCATAAGCTGCAGGGGATCCTGGGGATTTATAACCGCCACAGCTATGACGCCGAGAAACGTCACGCCCTGGGCCTATGGGAAAAGCGGTTGTGTGAGATCCTGGGCCTATCCGAAGCAACAACGAATGTCATCCCCCTGGAGGTGCGCCATGCCTGAGAAATATGATGCAGCATCATATAAATATTTCGACACCTACCCATTCACGCGGGAGCAGGCGAACGAGATTTACGATGTTCTGAAGAGAAACTTCGATTCCGAGCAGATCGACAGATTCATAGATGAAATCCGCGATTGTTGCGAAGGCGCGACATGCCTCATCCACCAAATGGATAACAAAACATTTCAGAACAACCGAATATCAATGATGCGAATTCTCGAAAAGAGCAGGGATCTACTGGACGAAATCAGAAAAGATCGAGGAATCTGTCAATTTTCTACTTATTCTCGACTTCTCGACAATGATATTGGTAAGCTGGGCTATGAATGCCAGGAACTTGCTGTAACCACCGGAAACCTGCTTAGCGTTCTGATTCAAAAATTAAAGGAAGTCGATGGCAAGGTCCAGGAACACAGAAAAAAGGGTCACCCGACTGCTGACAGCATGGGAATCGTAAGGGAGATTGCTGACAGATGGGCACGCTGCTTTGGCAAAAAGCCAACGAAATACATGGGCGGTCCTTTTGCTGATGTTGTCAAAATTATATTGGAGGGCCTGAACATGTCATTTCAATACCCGGAAAAGAAAATTCGGGATACCTTAAAATAAATGACGAAATTGAAATAATTATTCCTTTTCCGTAACTTTTTTATTCCGTTTCAACACATTAAATTGCCAGCCAGGGAACAAACCTGACTGGCAATTTTTTATGGAGGGGAACGGTATGGAAAAGAGAATAATCAGAAAACCGGAGTTGTTCAACAAAATCCCGCTGTCAGACGCGACTGTATGGCGACGGGAAAAAATGGGAGACTTCCCGCGGCGGATCAAGCTCGGCGGCAATAGTGTCGGCTGGTTCGAAAATGAGGTCGATGCATGGTTGGCTGCAAAGTCCGCCGATCGTAACCCAGCGCGGGGGCCGGAGCGTCACTCGGCGAGCCAGAACTCCGCGACGCCCGAGGCGCCCGTTACTGGCCGACACCCTGAAAAGTAGGGGCGGCAAGCATGAAACGAACCGGATGCGATTATAACTTCACGCGCATTGCAAACGAGGCCCTTGAACGGCTGTCTGCTGCTGGACTATCCGGGCGGGAGTTTCGTATAGTGTTCGTCGTGCTGCGTAAAACGCTGGGCTGGGGCAAGGTGAAAGATAAAATCGCACTATCTCAATTCAGTAAATATACAGGACTTGAACGCCGCAATTGTCATGCGGTTATTAAGGAACTTATCAAAAAGAAAATAATCAAAAAAAGTGTCGTTGCCAATGGCGACAGAAAAATCATAACCTATCTATTTAATGACGTTTATTCAGAGTGGCGGGTGTCGTTGCCAATGGCGACAAGGGAAAAAAAGAAGGTTGTCGTCGCCAATGACGACAGGTTGTCGTCACCAGTAACAACAAAACTGTCGCCGCCAGTAACACACACAAAAGAAAATAATATAAATCTTTTAAAAGAAAGCGGCGAAGCGCCCCCTGGCCTCTCAGAAGGCCGGGGCTTTTCGCCTCCCTTTGACAAGGGAAAAATTTTAGAACCCATGTCGCATGCAGCAATTGAAGCAAGGAAACAATTTCTCCGAGGCCAAGCAGAACAA
>DCUQ01000042.1 GCA_002327865.1 Syntrophaceae bacterium UBA2210 | reverse complement strand
AATCGATCCGCCCCGTATCGAGCAGGCCGTCCGGACGGCCCTGGAAAACCGGCCCGACTACCAGTCCCTTTTTTCTCAACGGGAATCGATCGAGGAGCAGATCAGGTCCACCCGTTCGCGATATCTTCCGAAAGTTATAATCAGCGGCAACTATGGTGGAAGCGGTAAGGTGATCGACGATATCGAGGGATCGGGGATGATCCAGGCGAATCTGGTCATGAGCCTGTTCGATACGGACAGAAAGGGTGAACGTCCGCAACTCGAGAGCAGACTCAAGCAGGTAGAGCAGCAGATTGCAGACCAGCGACGGGGAATCGAGCAGGATATCCGAGAAGCTTTGCTGGACCTGCAGTCCGCCGAGGAGCAGGTGAAAGTTGCCTTAATCGGCATCGAACTTGCCGAGAAGGAACTGCAATTCGCCGGCGACCGTTTCCAGAACGGTGTGGCCAACAATATCGAAGTGGTGAAGGCACAGGATTCCCTGTCACGCGCCCATGACAACAATATCAATGCCCTGGCGAAACATGCCGAGGCCAAGATCGCCCTGGCTAAGGCTTTGGGAAATACGGATAAAACGTACCGGCTGTTCCTGGGTATTCAGTAAATCATCATCGGTAACTTGAGAGGTCTACATACATGAAGAAGAAAATAGTGCTCATTATTCTGCTCGCCGCTGCAGTGGCCGGCGCATCGACCTATTACTATCTTAACAAGAAAAACCATGAGAACGGCACGGTACTGAAGATATCCGGAAACATCGAGGCCCATGAGAGCTTGGTGGGATTCAAGGTGCAGGGCAGGGTGGTCGAGTTGCCGGTCGAGGAAGGACAACCGGTAGAAACCGGTGATCTGATCGCCAGGCTCGACCAGAGCGATTACCGGCAACAGGTGGATATTGACGAAGCCGTGCTTAACAGCCGGAAGGCGGAATTAGAGCTGTCGCTGTCCGGCAGCCGGGTCCAGGAGAAGAGATCGGCGGAACAGGCCGTAGTGGATGCCCGGGCCACTCTCGAGCTTAGTAAAGCTGATTTCGAAAGATACCAGGCTCTTTTCGAGAAAGACGAGGTGTCCGCCCAGGTAAGGGACAGCTACGCCGCGAATCTGAAACGTGCCCGGGCGATGTACGAAAAGGCCAGGGAAAACCTCGACATGGTAAATGAGGGAGTTCGCAAAGAGCAGATCGCCGTCAACCGGGCCAATGTCAATGCGGCGCGCCAGGCGCTCGAACTTTCAAAAATCCGCCTCGGTTATACGGCCCTGCTCGCGCCGTTATCGGGTGTAGTTCTGGTGAGGCATGCCGAAATCGGTGAAATCATGGCTCCGGGGACTCCGGTCGTAACCATTGCCGACCTCGATAATCTCTGGCTCCGCGGGTACATAAGCGAGACCGACCTGGGCAAAGTCAAACTGGGACAACCCGCTGAAATCAAGAGCGATACATTTCCCGGCAAAGCGTACAAGGGAAGGGTATCCTTTATCTCGTCAAAAGCCGAATTTACTCCCAAGAGTGTCGAAACCCATAAAGAACGGGTCACGCTCGTATACAGGGTAAAAATCGACCTGGATAACTCCACTCATGAACTGAAGCCCGGAATGCCCGCGGACGCTTATATCGATAAAACAGCTGGAAAATAAGATGAACGGGGAATCCAACGTCATAGAAGCTCAAGGGCTGACCAAGTCGTTTTCCGGCGTGCTTGCCGTCGATCATCTCAGTTTCTCGGTCGGGAGGGGAGAGATCTTCGGTCTGGTCGGCCCTGACGGCGCCGGCAAGACGACAACAATGCGCATGCTGGCGGGGGTTATGGTACCGGATTCCGGCGGGGCGACAATTGCCGGTTTTGATATCGTATCTTCTCCGGAATCGGCCAAACACCGGCTCAGTTACATGCCTCAGCGCTTCGGGCTTTACGAGGAGTTGACCATTGACGAAAATATCCGGTTCTACGCGAAGATCTTCGGGGTCAAAGCGGCTGACAGGGATGAGCGTGCCTCCCGGTTGCTCGACGCGGCGGGAATGAGCGAATTCAGGGACAGGCCGGCGGGCAAATTGTCGGGGGGCATGAAGCAGAAGCTCGGACTTGTATGCGCCCTTATTCATACCCCGGAGGTCATTCTCCTGGACGAACCGACGAACGGCGTAGATCCGGTTTCCAGGCGTGATTTCTGGCGTATCCTGTACTCCCTGCTCGACCGGGGCGTAGCCATACTCGTAACGACATCCTATCTCGACGAGGCGGAGCGCTGCGGCAGGATCGCCCTTATTCACGAGGGACGCATGCTTTTCTGCGACACCCCGGCCCGGTTGAAACACAACCTTCCCGGCGCCGTTCTTTCCGTCATAACAGACAAACCTAGGGAAATCGGCGAATTGCTGAAAGGGCATGACGGTGTTTCAAGCATCATGGTGGTCGGTGACGGGCTGCACCTGGTGGTCAGCGAGGCATCGAGAATGATCCCGGAACTGAAGGAAATCATAATCGCTTCCGGGTTGCCGTTCGAGTCTATCGAACAGGTTGCGCCGACTGTAGAGGATCTGTTTTTCGAAGCGGTCAGTGGAGACATGAAAGGTGCGGGTAAATGAACGGTAATTCTCCTTCGGTTGTGGTCACCGACCTGGTGAAGAAATTCGGCGATTTCGTGGCGGTCGACGCTATCAGCCTGGAAGCCCGCAAGGGAGAAATATTCGGTTTTCTGGGGCCGAACGGAGCCGGAAAATCGACAACGATTCGCATGCTGTGCGGGTTGCTTCGGCCCACTTCCGGCAAAGCCCTGGTTTCGGGTCTGGATGTGGCCAAAGAACCGGAACAGGTCAGGCAGAATATCGGATACATGTCACAGAAGTTCTCTCTCTACAACGACCTGAGCGTTGACGAAAACCTGCGTTTCTTCGCCGGTATGTACGGCGTAAACAAGACGGAACTCAAAAGCAGGCTCGACTGGGCTATCGATATGGCAGGTCTGCGGGGACGCGAAGATTCCTTCGCGGGAACGTTGGCGACGGGATGGAAACAGCGCCTGGCGCTGGGCTGTGCCGTACTGCATCGTCCTCCGATAGTGTTTCTGGATGAACCGACCTCGGGAGTCGACCCTATATCGCGAAGGCAGTTCTGGGAATTGATTAACGGGATGGCCGCGGAAGGAGTGACCGTTTTCGTGACGACCCACTATATGGACGAGGCAGAGTACTGCAACCGCCTGGTTCTCATCAATAAGGGAAAAATCGTCGCCTCCGGTTCTCCCCTGGAACTCAAACAGAAACACATGACGGGCGATCTGCTGCTGGTCGAGTGCGATGAGGTCGGCAAGGCGCTCGAACTGCTTCAGGATGCTCCGGGCATCGACGATGCCGCAATATTTGGTAATGCGCTCCATTTGGTGGTGCCCGATGCTTCCGAGGCGATAAACAGGGTGAACGGTTTTCTGACACAACACGGTATAACCGTGTCCGGAATCGAGTCGATTCGCCCGAGCCTGGAGGACGTGTTTGTGTCTCTGACGACCGTTCGCACGGAGAAATCGACCCAATGAACCTGAATCGTTTACTGGCGATGGCCGGGAAAGAGGTTATCCAGATAATGCGTGATGCGCGAAGCATCGCGATAGTTATAGCCATGCCTCTGGTAATGATGCTGGCGTTCGGCTACGGGGTAAGCTTCGACACAAAGCACATCCCGATGTACGCGTATGATATGGAAGGAAGCCAGAGGAGTCAGGATTTCCTTAAACGCTTCCAGTCGTCCGTCTATTTCAGGGTAGTCAAAATCGTCGGCAACTACGGGGAACTGGTCAAGGCGATCGACAGCGGAAAATGCCAGATCGGCATTGTGATCCCCCATGATTTTTCCAGCAGGCTGTATTCCGGCGAGACGGTAAGTATACAGGCCATTTTCGACGGTACGGACAGCAACAGCGCCAATCTCGGCATGAGTTACAGCCAGGCAATCGTTCAATCCTATGCCCGGCAGATTCAGATGCAGTGGTTGCAACGACAGGGATACACCAATATTCAACCTGCTATCAGCGTCGATTCAAGAACCTGGTTTAACGAAAGTCTCGAAAGCATGTCAACCATCGTTCCGGGGGTGGTTGCACTGGTAATGGCGGTCGTCGGCACGTTTCTGACCTCATTAACCATCGCCCGTGAATGGGAACGTGGCACCATGGAGCAGCTCATCTCGACCCCGGTTACGCCCATGGAGATAATGCTCGGCAAATTAACACCTTACATTGCAATAGGCCTGCTTGATACCTGTATCTGTGCGGCTGTGGGAGTATGGTGGTTCGGAGTACCGTTCCGGGGCCATCTCTGGCTGTTTTTTCTCAGTTCGATCATGTTTCTCACGGTTGTACTTTCGATGGGTTATTTCTTTTCGGTAGTCGCCAAGGCTCAACTTGCGGCAAGCCAGATTTCGCTCATCGCTACCTTCCTGCCTTCGTTTCTGCTTTCGGGATTCATCTTTCCCATCGACCAGATGCCCCCGGTCGTCCAGGTCATAACGTACATTGTTCCTGCCAGGTATTATATGGAGGTTCTCAGAAATATCTTTCTTAAGGGTGCCTCAATCACACTGATGTGGCAGAATCTGCTAGGATTGGCAATACTCACGTTCCTTCTCGCATTCGTTGCGACCCGGGCGTTTAAGAAGAGACTGGATTAAAGAGGCATGAAATGATCGGCCGGTTACGCCATATGCTGATAAAGGAGTTTATTCAGGTTTTCCGTGATAAACGGGCACGGATTTTACTGATAGTTCCGCCCATTGTCCAGATGGTGATTTTCGGTTATGCGGCGACACTGGAAATCAGGCATGTTCCGACGGCAATCGTGGATTACGATAACAGCCAGGTCAGCAGGGACTTGATCTCCCGCTTTCAATCCAGCCGCTACTTCGATATCCGTAAATGCCTTACAGACCGCAACCAGATTCCGGAAGCAATAGACCGCGGGGATGTGACGATGGCCATCCAGATAAACGCGGGTTTCGCGCAGGATATACGGAAAGGCCAAACCGCCCATGTCCAGCTGATCGTGGACAGCGCCAACTCGAATACCGCGCTGATGGGTCTGGGCTATGTTAATGAAGTAACAGGTAATTTCGCCAGGGATTACCAGCTTGAATCACTGCAGCGAACATCGCCTTTCATCATCGCGCATATGCCGAAGATCGTTCTGGACAGGCGTCCCTGGTACAATACCGACATGTCGAGCCAATGGTTCTTCGTGCCGGGGGTCATCGGCAACCTGGTGCTTATCATGATTATGACGTTGACGGCTTTTGCCATCGTGAGAGAACGGGAAATCGGCACGCTGGAACAGATAATGGTAACGCCCATAAGACGGACGGAGTTTATCCTTGGTAAAACGGCACCCTTTTTCCTTATCGGCTTGTTCGATGCGATGTTGATATCCATGGTCGGAACTCTATGGTTCAAAGTGCCTCTGCGGGGGAGCATTGCGGTCTTAGCGCTGAGCACGGTACTGTTTCTGTTGTGCGTTCTTGGTATCGCACTGTTCATCTCGACGATCTCGATGACGCAGCAACAGGCGATGGTTACCTCGTTTTTCTTCATCATGCCGGCGATAGTGTTTTCAGGATTCGGCTCTCCTATCAGCAGCATGCCGGAATTTCTGCAAATCCTGACATACGGGAATCCGCTTAGGTATTACCAGACTGTCCTTCGGAGCATCTATCTCAAAGGGGTCGGACTGGAAGTTCTATGGCCGGAGATGACGGCGATGCTGGTAATCGGCATCATCATGTTGACGGTAAGCGTACTGCGGTTCAAAAAATCGCTCGAATAGTACTACATTGAGAATATATTTGAGTGAAAAGAGAAATGATAAAAATCCTTAATTTATCAAAGTGACAGCTTTTCCTCCGCCCGTTTTTTTATAAGGGGCAAGCCGGCAACCTCGTAAGAGATGGCACCGTATTTACACGATTCCTGCATGCACTTCAGGCAACGGATACAATCGGGCTGGTTTGCGCCTTCGTAAAACTTCACACCCATAGGACATCCCATGTAGCATTCCTTGCACAAAACGCATTTATCAGGATGATGAACCATCCTGAATATGCTCACCTTATTGAAGAGAGAATAGATGGCGCCCAGCGGACAGACGATCCGGCAGAAAGGCCGGCGTATAAAGACCACTATCGCAAGGAATAATACCAGGACGATGATTTTATTAACATAGAGCCACCCGGCAAGCTCTCGTAGCTGTGGCTGCAGAATGAGCATGGGTATTCCCGCTTCGAGTGTTCCTGCCGGACATACGTACTTGCAGAACCAGGTAATCCCGTAACCGAATTCGTCGATAACCATGAGAGGGAGCAGAATAACGAAGAAAACCAGAAACACGTACTTGATATAGGTCATCCAGCGAGGGATCTCTATTTCGCGCGAGGGAATCTTGTGGAGCATTTCCTGGAGAAAACCGAAGGGGCATACCCAGGCGCATGGCATACGGCCGACCAGACTTCCGGTGATTCCAAGCATCCCAAGAATATAAAATCCTGCATGCACGGTTCCCGATTTCAGGGCCGGTCTGATACTGGCAAAGATAGTCTGGAGAGAGCCCAGGGGGCATGCGCCGGTCGCCGCGGGACAGGAGTAACAATTCAACCCGGGAACGCAGATCGACTTAAGTTTTCCCTGATAGATGTTCCGCGTAAAAGGAAAGAGAAGGTAAGCGTTGCTGAGCGCCGTTGCGGCGGATTGTAACCAATGCCGTAACCCCCACATCACCCGATACCTATGCAGCTCAGACAGACAGTTATCGCTTTTTCCCAGACAGCCGCCGCTTCACCTGTATTTATGCCGATGATGAAGAGAATAAGGAATAGAAGGAGCAATAGAAAACCGCTTTTTCTTGCATTACGCATAAGGTTTCCTTCCCCGCTGTAAAACATTACTGTTTTACAGTGTTCTATTTTTTACACTCTTTGAGAAGCGATATGATTTTTTCTTCAATGAAAGTTTCACTTCGCCGCCCGGTAATTGTTTCGATGAGCTTCCCGTTTCCGACAAAAAGGGTGAGGGGAATAGCTGAGATCCGGTATTCCGCCGCGACTTTTTCGCCGCCCCAGTACACAGGAAATTCCAATCCCATCTGATCTACCAGTGGCTGAATTGCCGAAGGTCCCCCTATATCGAGGCTTATACCTACCACACGCAGACCGTCTTCTTTGTACTTCTCGTGCATTTTTTGCAAAATGGGCAATTCTTCACGGCAGGGGGCGCACCATGCAGCCATGGCGACCAGCATAAGAGGGCAATCCTGATTCTTTATCAGCGATTGAATCCCTGCTGCATCAATGGAGACGACCGTATTCTTTTTCTCGGGGCCGACGGCTTCATCGCTTGAACACCCCGGGAGCATAACCATCAGAACTATCAAAATACCTGCGACCGTTTTTTTAAGCACGGACATGTTCCCACCTCATATGCTCCTGAATGCGGTTTACCATGTTTTTTGTAACCAGGCTTGAAACGTAGCACAATGAACCGATAAATCAAGGATTTTATCTGACACAGGCTCCCGTTTTCGCAATGTGCCGGTCAAAGAGGAGAGGGGTAATGTAGTACTTTTCTTTACCGTTTTTGGCAAGATACACGGTCAGTAACTTTTTTTACTTTATCGTAATGTCTTTCATGAAGATTATCTTGTTGTCTCCCTTACGGTAAAAATCGTCAAGAACGCATACGGCAGAATATCCCTGTCTTTTATAAAACGCCCGTGCCGCCTCGTATGGAGATGTGCTCGAGGTGTCGACATAGATTTTTTCGCCACCAAGTTCGGCGATTCTTTTCTCCATGAACCGTACAAGTTCCGTCGCTGCGCCTTTCCTTCTGGCATTTTTATCGACTACTATCCAGTAGAGATCATATGCGAAATCCGTCATTGGTACCGCCCCGAAACAAATATAGCCCACAAATCGATTTTCATCGTCATGGCAGCAGAAGACAGGGCAATCTCCCCCGTTATTTTTTGCCAGCGCTTCATCGACCATTTCCATCGCAACAGTTATCTCTTGCGTATTAAACACGCCGGTATTATTCAGGATCTCTGATATTTTTTCTCTGTCGTGATTTGCTATAGGTGCTATCATATTAACGCGAACGGAGTGACATGAATGTTATGAACTGCCGTATCATCTCCTTATAATCTATTCCGGCATGCGCAAGAGAAGCCACAAATCCCGCATCCGGGCTGATACATGGATTGGCATTGATTTCAATAACATACGGAATTTCGTTGCTGTCTGTCCTGATGTCAACCCTTACATAATCCCTGAGCATGAAAATATGAAAACACTCACGGGCGATCTTTTCGAGTGACTGGCGCAACGGGACAGACAGGTTTTCCGGAAATCTTCTGACGGTGTTGCGATATTCGAGGGACGACTCATCCCACTTCGCCCGGTATCCGACAATATGATGGATTCCGGCAGGAAAAGCAGAAAAATCTATCTCCGCAACAGGCATTACGTTGACCGGGGGATAACCGAAGAGGGAGACGTTGAATTCTCTCCCATTGACATATTCTTCGACAAGCAGGGAACCGAACCGTTCATAAAACGATCCTAACCCCTTTTTCAATGATATTTCGCTTTCGAATACCGATTCCTGGTCGATTCCGATGCTTGCATCCTCGAACCTCGGTTTTACTATGACCGGAAATGTAAGGTAAGCAGCATTGAAATGCGAAGATCCTTCGTATATCAAATACTTGGGGGTTCGTATCCCGCATGCCTTCAATACACGCTTCGTCATCACCTTATCCATCGTACAGGTAATCCCCATAGAGGAAGAACCGGTGAAGGGCACACCGAGAAGTTCAAACACGGCGGCTGCGTGTCCTGAAAACATCGGATTTTCGTCGACGGTTTCGCAGAGGTTAAAGACCATATCGACCGGTTCTTTTCTGAATTCGGTAAGAAACAGATCGATATCTCTGGTAAAAGGGATGCGTCTGGACGGATATCCGAGATTGCTCAAGGCTTCCTCGATCGCGCAAACCTGAACCATTACATCCGAAGATGCCGCGGAGAAGGCGTACGATGTCGCCCGGGGCACATTGTGCACCAGCCCAATAATGTTTTTTTTCATAGTTTGTCAGCAGCGAACATTATTCGCACCATTCAGGCGGCTCCGGGCCGATTTAACGATTGCCCCGATAAGTGCGGTATACGTCATTCCTTTCTTTGCGGCAATAATGCAAAGATCCGAATTCTCCGGGTGAAGCCCGGCGATAGGGTTTACTTCCATAAAATTAGGTATGCCGGCTTGATCGGAACGCAGGTCCACCCTTCCTGAATCTCTGCCACCCAGACCCCGCCATGCCGCGAGGGCTGCTTTTTCCGCCTGCCTGGCGGTTTCGTCGGTCACCAGGCGATACTCAACCCGTTCCTTGAATTTTTCCTTGTTCTCGTAAGAGTAGCTGCCGGGTTCGGCGTTTTCCTTGAGCAGAACTTCAATCACTCCTATCGATTCGGCTTCTTTTCCTGTTCCCAGTATTCCCACGGTAAATTCCCGGCCCGGGAGAAACGTTTCAACCAGCGCTGCCTGCCGGTACTCTCTTAAAATATTCTCGCATACGGCGGTCAGCGAACGACGATCCGTAATCTTCGAAGCGGCATTAATCCCCTTTCCCGTACCTTCCGCTACAGGTTTCACAAAGAGAGGGAAGGGGAGATCGACGGACGATATGTCGGTGTCCGATTCGACAATACGGAAATCGGGCGTGGGAATACCCAGATCACGAACCACCCTTTTCACCATTCCCTTGTGTAATGTCAGGGAAAGTATCAAAGGGTCGGAAAAGGTATAGGGTATATCGTATGCATCGAGAATGGCCGGAACCTGAGCTTCCCGTCCGTATCCGCGCAGACCCTCGGCAATGTTGAATACTAGATCCCAGCGGTCACCAGCATTCAAACACCGAACGAGGGCCTTTAAGTTACCAATCCGCACAGTATCGTATCCCAGATCTCTCAGACTATTTTCTATCGCGATGATGGTATCTTCCCGGTCGAACTCCGCCGTTTCTTCCCTGCTGTACCCGGAACGGAGGTAATCATCACGCAGATCGTAAGTAATTCCTATTTTCATTTTACTGCATACTCCCTTTAAGGATAATTCCGCTGAACTTGAGCGGCTTCCCCATCGAAATAATGATAGAGATTGCCGGCATAGTTTTTCAGAATAATGTCGTCTCCATCGCGTTTCATTACATAATCGGGCATCACGGGAACCTTTCCCCCTCCGCCGGGGCAGTCGATAACATACATCGGAACCGCGAAACCGCTCGTGTATCCGCGGAGCCCCTTTATTATCTCCACTCCCTTTTCAACAGGTGTCCTAAAATGGCCCGATCCGAGAATCGGATCGCACTGGTAGAGATAATAAGGCCTGACGCGCATCTTTACCAGGCCATGAAACAGTCGACGCATGTCTTCGATATTGTCGTTTATCCCTGACAGCAGGACTGTTTGACTCTGCAAGGGGAGTCCGGCGTTCGCAAGATTCGCGCACGCCTGTTTCACTTCCTCCGTAAGTTCAGCCGGATGTGTAAAGTGGATACTTATCCAGAGGGGATGAAAACGGCTCAGCATCTTGCACAGGGAGGGAGTAATCCTCTGAGGCATGACAACCGGGGCTTTGGTGCCTATCCTGATCACCTCGACATGGGAAATTTTTTGCAGCCTGGATAGCAGCCATTCAAGCTTATCATTCGAAAGCGTAAGGGGATCACCCCCCGACAGCAGTACATCACGGACCGATTTGTTCGATTTGATATACTCGATTGCTTTGTTCCATCTATCCGTCGAACAGTTCCGGTCTCTGGAACATCCCACTGTACGGGACCTTGTGCAGTACCTGCAGTAAGTTGAACAGAAATCGGTCAAGAGGAAAAGCACACGGTCAGGGTACCGGTGCACAATGCCGGGTACAGGCATGTCTTTTTCCTCGCCGAGCGGATCTTCATCTTCTCCCATGCTTCTGATATTCTCCGCCATAACGGGTACAACGGTTCTACGCAGCGGGTCCGAAGGGTTATCCGGGTCGAGCAGACTCGCGTAATAGGGTGTAATCGCGAGGGGAAATGCACTCCCGTGACCACTCAACGCGGTTCGTTCATCATCACTGAGCCGAAGCATGCTTTCCAGTTCTCCCAGAGTCGTAATTCTGTGACGAATCTGCCAGTGCCAGTCATTCCACTCAATGTCGCTTACATCTTTAAAGAACTTTTTCCTGAACCGTACGCTCGCGGAGTTAGGTATCATCTTAAAAACACTGGCGGTACTTGAAACTCTTGTGCGGATCTCTTCTTTCTTTCTATTCCTGGGACTATCTCCAACGACCATTTTAAGAGCCACGAGCGCGGGCTTACCGTCGGGAGGCTCCTCTTCTTCAAGACAGATAACTTGTTTTTCCATCGCTAATTACCCCCGATTACAATAATTGAAAAACTGTTTTCCGTATTATATTTTTTATTACAACTATTCATTTTTAGTTTTCTCATCCGTCGATTCGTTATCTTCCTCCTGTTCCAATACTTCGAAGGACGAAACCGTAACCAAGTGATTTTCTCCTTCCTCGACAACTTCTCCGATAACCTTTACTCTTTCTCCCACATGATCGATCAGTTCTTCACCTGCATCATTCAGTTCTATTTCGTAGTACTGATCATTATCAGTGACAATCTGGAAGTTATCGTTGACCTCGCCTACAATCGTTATCGCGCCGCCTCCCACGGCAAGAATTGGGCTTAGCACAATGAGCGTCACTACTAACAGTTTCACAGCTGACAAACGCCATAATCCCTGAAACATGGTAGAACCTCCTTATCTTTGCCCCCCCTATAGCAAATAGTGTGCCTTAATAATAACTAGTTGATATTACTTGTTAAATAAACCTACTCTCACTGGCAGATAAGAACTGGAAATTCTTATTTTACTGAAATAAAGAGAGCTAATGTTCGTTGAGATGATGTAACTAGTTGATATTAAATGCCAATATTGCGAAAAGAACTATCTGTTCCCGTCACGGCTATATCGGTATTCCGAATTCCTATAATACGGGTAATATGGGAATTGATAAAATAGAAGCATTAGTACTTTACTCGGAAATAATCAAAGTAATGATAATAACAAATACGCCGGTGCCGTATTTTGAAAACAGATGTCAGGAAACATCTTTAGGTGCCTTGAAATCTTCTTTGTGAAGACCGTATTTGTTCATCAGCTTTGAGAGTTGGCGGGTGGTGATTCCCGCCCTTCGAGCGGTATTGTTAATTCCTCCCCGTTCTTCGATGAGAATTTCCCTCAGGTATAGCCGCTCCATCTTTTCGATCCCCGCCTGTCTAAGTTCTTTCAGTGTCAGGGAGGCATCGATTCTTATTCCGCCGGCGCCGGTTTCATTTTCGAAGAGTTCGCCAGGGAAACTTTCGGGAGTCAGCATCGGCGACTGTTCTATAATGTGCGCCCGTTCGATCAGGTTCTCGAGTTCACGGATATTCCCGGGCCAGGGGTATTTTTTCAGGGCGTTTAGTACAGTCGGGTGAATATCGCGGATCTGTTTGCTGGAAAACTGATTCAACTTCTTTAGAAATATTTCGACAAAGAGCTGTATGTCCTCACTGCGTTCGTTAAGGGTCGGGATTTCGATAGGAAAGACATTGAGCCGATAATATAGATCTCTCCTGAATTCACCGGTATCGGTCATTTTTTTAAGATCGGTATTCGTAGCGGCGATTACCCGGACGTCGGCATTGACGATCTCTTCTCCGCCCACCCGCTGGAATATTCCTTCCTGCAATACCTGAAGCAGCCTTATCTGAGCGGCAGGTGTTATCGTACCGATTTCATCGAGGAAAAGTGTTCCGCTCTTGGCGATCTCGAATTTCCCCAATTGTCTTCTCACGGCACCGGTAAACGCGCCTTTTTCGTGCCCGAACAACTCGCTTTCGAGAAGAGTTTCGGGAATCGCACCGCAGTGAAGACTGATAAACGGTCCGTCCTTGCGATTACTGTGACGGTGAATCAGCTTTGCGAGAATACTTTTGCCGGTTCCGGTGTCGCCGGTGATCAGAACGGTGCTGTTGGTAGTTGCAACCAGCCGGGCCTTTTCAAAAACCTGTTTCATGGCCGGGCTTCTTGTCTGCACCAGTTCGAGCGAA
Organism: Syntrophaceae bacterium UBA2210; assembly: GCA_002327865.1. Lineage (GTDB taxonomy): Bacteria > Desulfobacterota > Syntrophia > Syntrophales > UBA2210 > UBA2210. The sequence continues at coordinate 49,315 of DCUQ01000042.1, read as the reverse complement.
TCACCCTCCCAGAACTTGTCACGAAGGTAATCGAATTCGGACTGCATGATAATAGATTCGTAAATGCTGTCCGTGACGTATTTCACTTCATCGGGATCAAGAGGATAGTTGAGATAGTTGCTGGCCCCGGCCTTGACCGCCATGACGGCTTCCCTGATAGATTCAGGAGGCGACATGACGATAATTTCCACGTCGGGTGCGGTAAGCCACAGCGGCTGCAGGGCTGTCTTGTATCCGTTCCCCCTGGCCTGGTCGTGAAGGATATCGATGTCGATGAAGAGAAAATCGTAATGACGGGCACGAAGCATATCGAGGGCCGTATTGAAATTGTGTGCCTCCTCAACTGTTCGCCTGCCGCGAAAGCTTTTATATATTGTCTGGAAGTCCTCTCTGTCACGCGCGATAACGAGTACAGTCTGCGTGCTTCCAGATCGATTCCTGGATGGTACCACCATCATTATTCTCCGTTGTCATATAAGTTTTCAGGGATGTAATGTTCCTCTTTTTTTATTCCTGTTCTTCCTATCATTCAAGCTTTTTTACATCATCTTCAAAAAAAAAGGACATCCGGCAAACATATATACTCCTTGACATATAATCTTAATAGAGTTAGACAGTTAGGCTAAATTGCCTCGATAATTCTTTCCCGGCTGGAAGATATCGCTTTACCGGTGTAAGAGGCAATAAACCGCTGCCGCAATAAAATACACCAAAAGCCGCTGTTATTGTTTTCAAAGGAAAGATTTATATAATCACCGGATATGTTTAAGATACTGCCGGGAAAGGATAGATAAATTAATGAAAACGCAACATGAACGGATAAATAATATCTGTCTGCTGATTCTGGCGGCGACAGCCATAACGGTAGCGTTAATCTATACCCGGTCGATACTTATTCCTTTCGTCATCGCCTTCTTTCTGTACGCGATACTCTCTCCTGTCATAAGAGGGGTGAATAATAAACTGAAGCTGCCGCGCGCCTTGGGTGTGGTGCTTGTAACAACGGTTTTTATCGTCTTTATCACGCTGATCGGGATATTTATTGTTAACTCGCTGAATGGATTCTTCGAAGACGCGGCTCAGTATAAAGACAGGGTCGTTGAATTTGTCACATGGATTCAGGCCACCGCGGAAAAATTCGGTTACCGGATACAGGATTTCTCGATCGAAACTCAGATCAAAAAACTGCCTTTCTTTTCCATGGCGGGGAACATCACCATGGCGGCCGGAACATTCCTGGGAAACCTGCTTCTGGTCATCGTGTTTGTCATATTCTTCCTGATCGGAGAAACAGCCTCGGTATCCAAAGATGACAACTTGATTTCCAGTATGAAAAGCAACATATCACGGTATATTGCCACTAAATTCCTGACATCTCTTGTCACCGGCACACTGGTCTTTATCCTGCTGGTTTCCTTTGGTGTCGAACTGGCATTTCTCTTCGGCGTTCTTACGGTATTGTTCAACTTTATTCCCAGCATCGGTTCGATAGTCGCTACGGTTATCCCCGTACCGGTTATGTTGCTGCAGTTCGGTTTCGGATGGCAGTTGTGGGCCATATTGGCCATCTCATCGGCGATACAGTTCACGATCGGAAATGTGATAGAACCGAAATTAATGGGAGAACGCATGGACTTACACCCGATCACGGTTCTCCTTTTCCTGATGTTCTGGGGACTGGTCTGGGGGATTCCCGGCATGTTCCTGGCCGTTCCCATAACCGCCGTGCTCAGAATAATCCTGAATCGAATAGAGACGACCCATGATCTTTCGGAACTTATGGCGGGACGTACAGGATAGAAATGAGGCATGGAAGGGAAGATTTATATCTGATTTTTGTGAAGAACATGCAAGCATGGAGCATGTTCCAATCTTAGTGAATTCACTTCCTGAAACAGAGACTCGATTGATGAAAACCGTTCTGGATATCCTCAGTAAAATTGAAAACCCGTTGACCTTTCTGTCGAGGGATTCCCATAAAAACCTCCCGATTGTCAGAGATCTCGAACGTACCATGTCGGGATTTATCGATGAATTGACGGCCGCCTTAGCGTCTTCACAGGGTCAAGGTTCCGGCAAGGTGATCGTAGAGTTGCGCGATATATTCCGTGGTTTCGACGCGCTTTCCCTGCCCGATCAGAAAATCCGCATCGACGCCGCGTTCGTTTACATAAATGAGTTGAAAGATCTCTGCGCGGATAAGCCGTTGCCGGTTCCCGCCGTTCCGACCGTCCGGAAACATGGAGACTTGGCAGATTGTTCCGGGAAGCTTTCACTCGATGTGCAGTATATCAAGGGAGTAGGTCCGAAGATCGCCGCGCTTCTCGCCCGGAAAGGACTGAAGAGCGTTGAGGACATGCTGTATTTTCTTCCGAGGAGATATGAAGACAGAAGGCATATAAAAAGCATCTCTTCAGTGGATATCAGCGCCAGGGAAACGGTGATGGGCACGATAACAGCCGTGGCGATAAGGCGGTACCGAAGCAGGCGAGTGCTCGAAGTAACCGTCGACGACGGAACGGGCCTGCTGACTGCCAAGTGGTTCCAGGGAAATTTCGCGTATCTCGCAAAAAAGTTCAGAAAAGGGGAAACGGTTATACTGACGGGGGAAGTCAAGATATTTCTCCTCGGGAAGGACATGCTGCACCCGGATTACGAGATACTGGATAAGAATGATGATGAACTTCTGCATTTCAAAAGGATTGTTCCCGTCTATTCCGAAACGGAGGGACTGCATCAGAAAAATATCAGAAAGATCATGATGCGGGTCGTTACTGAATATTCCTCATGTGTTTCCAGTCCGATCTCGGATGAGATATGCAGGAGAAATAACCTTGTCGATATCGAATATGCCATCCGTAACGTTCATTTCCCCGATTACAATCAGGATATCGAAGCGCTTAACGATCTCAGGTCACCGGCACGCAGAAGGCTGGTCTTCGATGAATTTTTCTTTTTCGAGCTTGGAATGGCACTTAAAAGAACAGGGCACGTTTTTGAATCGGGAATATCTTTCAAGCCCGGTGGAACGCTGGTAAAGAAATTCCATGAGATTCTTTCCTTCGAGTTGACCAGGGCGCAGAAGCGGGTAATCGGTGAGATAGAGGCGGATATGGAACGCCCTTATCCGATGCACCGTCTCCTGCAGGGGGATGTCGGAAGCGGCAAGACGGTTGTTTCAATGGCGGCGATGGTTACAGCGTGCGATGCCGGCTATCAGGCCGCCATTATGGCTCCCACGGAGATACTGGCCGTGCAGCATTTCAACAACATCAGGAAGTGGACGCGAAAGCTGGGAATACGAACGGCGCTCCTTACCGGCAACATGAAGGCTGGGGAACGCAGGAAGATCGTCAGGGAAATCGAATCGGGTGAGATCGGAATCGTCGCAGGGACACACGCGATCATACAGGAGGGGGTCGTTTTCGGGAACCTCGGGCTTGCCGTGATCGACGAACAACATCGCTTCGGCGTCATGCAGCGGGCGATCCTCCGGGGAAAGGGGGGTAATCCGGACGTTCTGGTCATGACGGCCACGCCGATCCCCCGGACTCTCGCAATGACGGTCTACGGCGATCTGGACATATCGGTTATCGATGAGATGCCTCCGGGTAAAAAGCCCGTAAAAACAAAGGTTTTCTACGAGAAAAACCGGGATAAGGTATATGATATCATCCGCAAGGAGGCGGAAAAAGGAAACCAGGTTTTTATTGTTTATCCGCTGGTTGAAGAGTCGGAGGCTCTCGACTTGAAAGACGCTACGAGCATGGCCGCGCATCTGCAGAAAGATATTTTTCCCGACCTGCGCGTGGGGTTGATCCACGGAAGAATGAAGAGTACGGAGAAGGACGCGATCATGGCCGGTTTTAAACGGGGAGATCTGGATATTCTTGTCTCGACCACGGTGATCGAGGTCGGGATCGATATCCCGACCGCCTCATTGATGGTAGTGGAGCACGCGGAACGGTTCGGTCTCTCGCAGTTGCATCAACTCAGGGGACGGGTCGGAAGGAGCGACCTGAGTTCCTACTGTGTCCTGGTAGCACAGCATATGGGCAGTATCGACGCAAGAAAAAGATTGCGTGTGATGGAACAGACGAATGACGGCTTCAGAATCGCTGAGGAGGATCTCCTGATAAGAGGTCCAGGAGAGTTTATGGGAACGAGACAGTCGGGTCTCCCCGATTTCAGAATCGCAAGTATTCTCAGGGATGCCGGTATACTGAATGAGGCCGGTAGAGAGGCGTTTCTGCTGGCCGAAAAGGATCCCGGCCTTGCAAAACCCGAACACAGGGCTCTTAAAGAGGTACTTATGAAACGCTGGGAGAGCCGGCTGGAGATCGCGAAAACCGGATAGGCACGGAACTTTAACCTTGAAACTTTGGTGTAACTGTTATAGCAGTCTGCTATCAAATCTTAGTTTTTTTGCGGACGAATCAACATATTCGGCAGGAGGAATCGTGAAAGATATATTTGCAGGTTTGATTGGTTTCGGAACGATCGGCACCGGTGTCATAAAACTGTTGCGGGAAAACGAAGAATTGATCCGAAAACGCCTGGGGGCAAGACTCGTTATCAAGAAGATAGCGGATGTCGATATTGAGACCCCGAGGTCGATACCGGTTGAACGTGAGCAACTCACGACGGACGTGAACGAGATACTGATGGATAAAGATATTTCAATAGTCGTCGAACTGGTGGGCGGCTGTACCCACGCGAAGACCTTTGTACTGGATGCGATACGCAACGGGAAACATGTGGTTACCGCTAATAAGGCGCTCATCGCCACATACGGCAACGAGATATTCGATGCCGCCGACGACGGAAAAGTTAATATAGGGTTCGAGGCGAGCGTCGGGGGAACAATTCCCATAATAAAGACATTAAAGGAAAGCCTTGCCGGTAATAATATTGAATCTATCTTCGGGATCATGAACGGAACATGCAATTACATACTGACGAAAATGACCAGTGAGGGAAGAGATTTTGCCTCGGTGCTGAAAGACGCACAAGACCTCGGATTCGCCGAGGCGGATCCGACCTACGACATCGAGGGTGTGGATACAGCTCATAAACTGGCAATAGTTTTGTCCCTCTCTTACGGCAAACGTGTGGAACTGGATAGCATCTACAGGGAGGGCATATCGGAAATAAACCAGCAGGATATAGAATTTGCCGGAGAACTCGGGTATACCATCAAGCTTCTCGCCATCGCTATAAGAAGGGGAGAAACCATAGAGGCGAGGATACATCCGACAATGATACCCTTCGATCACATATTGGCCAGCGTCAATGGAAATTACAACGCGTTTCACCTGGTAGGCGACGCATCCGATTCCGTTTTTCTGCATGGTCAGGGTGCCGGCATGATGCCGACCGCAAGCGCCGTTGTGGGAGACATGATAGATATCTCCCGGGACATTATCGCGGGTATATGGAGAAGGGTTCCGCTCCGATCTTATAAGAAAGAAGGAATAAAAGACATAAAACTGCTCGCGATGGATGATGTTAAAACAAATTACTATTTACGGTTTGCGGCCGTCGACCGTCCGGGAGTGCTGTCCGCAATATCGGGAATCCTGGGATCGTACAACATCGGGATATCGTCCGTTATCCAGAAGGAAAAGAAACTTGAACGGAATGCGGTGCCGCTTGTACTCACAACATACAAGGCACGGGAAAAAGATGTCCAGATGGCGTTGAAAGAGATAGACAAACTTGACGTCGTACTCGGAAAAACAACACTGCTCAGGATAGAGGATGACACACTGAGATGAAATATATAATTTTACTGGGCGACGGCATGGCGGATTATCCTCTTTCCGATCTGTACGGGGAAACCCCCCTCGAATTCGCTTATACACCCAACATGGATTCGCTGGCCTTACGGGGAACCGTAGGGTTGATAGATACTGTCCCCTCGGGATTTGCACCCGGGAGCGACGTTGCAAACCTGTCTGTGCTGGGATACGATCCCAGAGAGTGCCATACCGGGCGCGCTCCCCTGGAAGCGGCAAGCATGGGCGTGTCTCTGTCCCCCGATGACGTGGCCTTCCGCTGCAATCTCGTAACATTAGGCTCGACAGAGGGCGGGACGGTGATGGAAGATTTTACCGCCGGCCATATAACATCCGAAGAATCATCCCCGATTATAGAAACCCTCAACAGGGAACTTGCCTCCCCGGATATTAAGTTTTACCCCGGTGTAGGGTACAGGCACCTGATGGTCTACAACAGAGGGCCTGTTTCTTTGAATACGACCCCCCCTCACGATATTACCGGAAAGCCGATCGATGTACGGCTTCCGAAGGGAGACGGCTCGGAAAAAATCGTCGCCCTTATGGAGCGTTCACGTGACATATTAAAAGATCACCCCGTTAACAGGGAACGCGCGTCCGCAGGGAAAAAGACGGCCGATTCCATCTGGTTGTGGGGAGAGGGAAGGGCGCCCGGATTGGAGCCGATGACCGCGAAATACGGCATAAAGGGCGGCATCATCTCAGCCGTCGATCTCCTTAAGGGTATCGGCATTTACGCCGGTCTCGAGGTCCTCCATGTCGCCGGCGCTACCGGTTACTCCGACACCGATTACGCGGGAAAGGCGAGGAAAGCCCTCGAATACCTCACCCATGGCGATTTCGTGTTCCTTCATGTTGAAGCGCCCGATGAGATGGGGCATGAGGGCGACATAGAGGGAAAAATTCGCGCCATAGAGGATTTTGACGAAAAAGTGGTGGGAACAATACTCTCCGGAGTGGAAGCGCTGGGGAGTTTCCGTATTATGGTGCTCAGTGATCATCCGACACCGATATCCTTGAAGACGCATGCGTCGGACCCGAGTCCCTTTGTCGTGTTGTCTTCCGTTGCCGGGGAAAACATCCCCTCAGCAAGAGGCTCTTTCAATGAAGTGTCGGCACAAAACGCAGATATTACGGTTTCTCCTGGATTTTTATTAATGGATTACTTTATGTCTAACTGGAGAGAATTCATTGAAAAAAAAGGGCGAGTTTAGAATAAGAGTGATATATGCCGACACGGACGCGATGGGCATAGTCTATTACACAAACTATATCAAGTGGTTCGAGATAGGCCGCGTGGAGTTGATGCGTGAAATGGGTATCGTCTATTCGGAACTTGAAGCGGAGGGTTACAATCTGCCGGTAATAGAGGTAAGCTGCCACTATCTTTCGCCGGCGAGATATGACGATATCGTGGTTATCGAAACGGAAATCACAACGATCAGAAGAGCCAGCATACGGTTCGATTACGTCATACTCGATGAAGAAAAAACACGTATCCTTGCCGAAGGTTTTACCCTGCATCCTTTCACAAACGGCGAGGGTAAGATAGTGCGTGCGCCGCGTCATGTACTGGACAGGATAAACGGGTAACGAATAAGAATTTCTCGACAGAATAACAAAAGGAGATCTTGAATGGCTGCTGCAGGATTAACAAAGAAAGAATTGAAACAACCGGATGAATTCCATACCATCGGATGGAAGGTCATGCAATACATATCCGAAAACAGGAAGAAATTTTATATAGCCGGTGCCGTGGTACTTGTCATCGTTATCCTGTCCGGGGGATGGTACCTTTACCGGTCGAACTATGAGAGGGCGGCTGAAGACATATATTCTTCGGCCTATAATTCATATTCTCTTCCCGGCGACAACGGTGGAGACATGAAAGCAGCATATGCGAAGGCCATCGAGATATACACGGACCTCGTCAAAAAATATCCCGCCAGCAATGCGGCCACCCGTTCCTTCTATAATATGGGGAACATTCATTTTAACACAGGTGAAACGGAAAAATCGATTGAGGCATATAAAACATTCCTAAAAAAATCACATAAAAACAACGTCTTGACGACTCTTGCCTATTATGGACTGGGTTACTGCTACGAAGAAAAGGAGGATTACGATAATGCTTTGAAATCGTTTGAAAATTCTCTTAAGGGAACAAATGGAACCCGGTTCGAGTCCATAAATTACGCCAACATCGCCAGGATATATGAAAAGATGAATAAACAGGAAGCGGCATTGGATTCCTATCGCAAGGCTCTGGAAAAAGCGGAAGATCCGCTTCTGGAGATGATGGTAAAAAACAGGATCACCGCTCTTAATTAGAAGAAAGAAAGGCTACGAAGTGCAATGAAAAAATTGATGTCGGGAAATGAAGCGATAGCAAGGGGCGCGTACGAGCACGGAATTACCTTTGCTTCCGCTTATCCGGGAACTCCGAGTACCGAAATAATGGAGGAGTTTTCCAAATATGAAGGCGTTTACGCCGAGTGGACGCCTAACGAAAAAGTGGCTCTCGAGGTGGGAATAGGCGCGGCGCTGGCCGGTGCCCGTGCCCTTGTCGTCATGAAACATGTCGGTGTCAATGTCGCCGCCGATCCTCTCTTTACCCTGAGTTATACCGGAACGGAAGGAGGGCTGGTCCTGATAAGCGCGGACGATCCTTCGCTGCACAGCTCTCAGAACGAGCAGGACAACAGGAACTATGCGAGGGCCGCGAAAATCCCCATGCTGGAACCCGCGGACAGCGAAGAAGCAAAGGAATTTATAAAGACCGCTTTCAGGATAAGTGAAGAATTCGATACGCCTGTTATTCTCAGGTCTACCACGAGGGTTTCGCACTCCAAATCCGTTGTTCAGCTCGAAGAAAAGGAAACAGTAAAAGAAAAACGGGGCATACGGAACGATCCGGCGAAGTATGTAATGGTCCCCGCCATGGCGAGGAAACGAAGGATCATAGTGGAAAAAAGGATGGAACGTCTGCGGGAATTTGCCGAGACCTTTCCCGGAAACCGCATGGAGATAAACGATACGAAAACAGGGATCATAACAGCAGGAATGCCTTACAATTATGCCAAAGATGTATTCCCCGGATACTCCTATCTCAAACTTGGGATGGTTCATCCGCTTCCGAGCAATCTGATCAGGGAATTTGCCTCTAAAGTTGAGAAGTTATACGTGATCGAAGAGCTCGACCCGTTTATCGAAGAACAGGTAAAAGCAATGGGTATCGATGTTGCCGGCAAGGATGTGTTCCCTTATACGGGCGAGTTCGATCCCGGTATCGTGAAAAAAGCCATCAGCGGCAATGAACCGGCTGTTATGGATCTGCCGGTTCTCTCGTTGCCACAGCGACCGCCGAATCTCTGCCCGGGCTGCCCTCACAGGGGATTGTTCTATGTCCTGGGAAAGCTGAAGGTGTTCGTAACGGGAGATATAGGATGTTATACGCTTGCCTTTATGAAACCCCTGGAGGGTATGGGATCTACGATATGCATGGGGGCCAGTATAGGAATGGCTCATGGAATGGATAAGGTTATCGGCGACAAGGAGCAGGTAGTGGGAGTAATCGGCGACTCGACCTTTATTCACTCCGGCATTACACCCCTTTTAAATATGGCCTATAATAAGAGCAATTCGGTTATCGTTATCTGCGATAACAGGACGACTGCCATGACAGGGATGCAGGAACATCCCGCAACCGGCTTTACTCTTCAGAAAGATGAAACAAAGGCGCTCGATTTTGTCAAACTCGCAGAGGCATTGGGTATAGATAACGTACGGGTAGTCGATCCGTTCGACATAAAAAATACGAGAAAAGTCATAAAAGAAGAACTGGCGAAGAAAGGGCCTTCCCTGGTTATATCGAGGGCGCCATGCGCCCTGCTTGCCGTGAAACAGAAGATGTCCGGCAGGGGAAAACCTTTGCGGGTCGATCCGGATAAATGTACCGGCTGCAAGGTATGTCTCGGACTGGGTTGTCCTCCCATTTCATGGAAACGGCTTGAAGATATCGATATAACCATAGAGAAAAAAACAAAGAAACAGGAAGGAATAGCGGTGATAGATTCCTCCGTCTGTAACGGGTGTTCCCTGTGCCTGCAATTGTGCAGTGCGGGGGCCATAGGGGAGGTCGAGTAAGATGAACGAATCTGTAAGCAGCGTGTTGATGGTCGGCGTCGGAGGGCAGGGGATAATACGGGCGAGCGATATACTTTCGGCCGTTATGATGAATGCGGGCTTCGATGTAAAAAAGAGTGAAGTCCATGGAATGGCACAGCGTGGAGGGTGTGTCAGCAGTCATGTAAGGTTCGGCCGAAAAGTCTACTCTCCCATAGCCGGCAAGGGAGATGTCGATATACTGGTTTCCTTTGAAAAACTGGAATCGCTGCGGTATCTCGATTACCTGAAATCCGGCAGCAAGATAATCATAAATGACGAAGAGATATTCCCGCCGTCGGTAAACCTTGGAGAAATGCCGTATCCGAGTGATGCAGTGGATCTTCTGCGGAAAAGCTTTAAAGATGTAAAGGTTGTGAACGCGACCGCCATAGCCCTTCAATCGGGAGACCGAAAAATGGCCAATACCGCAATCCTGGGGGTGCTGTCTTCATATCTGGAGATAGAGCCCGGCATATGGGAATCTGTTTTACAGGAAAGCTTTCCCCCTAAAATACTGGCGGGGAACATAAAAGCATTCAGACTGGGGAGGGGAGTATAGGAAAGAATGCGAAAGATTACCTGTGGTTTCTTTCTTCTCTTTCTCGCGCTCATAGTAATGTTACCCTGCCATGCCAGGGGGGATAACCTGTGTGACTGTGAAAAACAGTTCTCCTTCGCGGAAAGCCTTTTCGATCAGGATGACTTTTACAGGGCAATCGGCGAGTATAAGCGATTGATCTTTCTCTGTCCGGATGCCAAGGCATTGTGCGAAAAAGCATGTTTCAAGATAGGTGTAAGCTACTTCAGGGCGGAGAAATGGCAGTACGCGATCGACGCGTTCGACACCTTCCTCCTTAATTTTCCCGCAAGCCCGCTGGAAGGAGAGGCGGTATATCTCAAGGGTCTGAGCGAGAGAAAGCTTTCATTGTACGATGAAGCGCTTCTATCCTTCGCTTATATAATGGAAAAGGAAACAGGTGAGTACAGAGCGAGAGCGATATATCAGAGCGGTCTTGTTCTTATGGATATGGAAAAATGGGAGAGGGCGGAAGATATGTTTTCGCAGGTCCCGGAGGAAAGCAGGCTTTACGACTCCGCAGGCGTTTTTTCGGCAGGCCTTCGGAACATCGTCAATATTCCACGGAAATCTCCCGTTGTAGCCGGAACATTGGCTGCCGTCATTCCAGGTGCCGGCCATCTGTATACGCAGAGAAAAAGGGATGCCCTCGTCGCGTTTCTGCTTAACGGCGTATTTATCTGGAGCGCCGTTGAACTTTTCGAAGATGAAAAGTATGTAACAGGAGCTATTGTCTCCTTCTTCGAGTTGGGATGGTACACCGGCAATATATACAGCGCGGTCGGCAGTGCTCACAAGTTCAACGAGAGAACAAAACAAGACTTTCTGAAAGGGCTCAGAGACAGAGTGAAATTCTCATATATCCATGACAGGGATAAAGAATGCGATTATCTGATATTAAGCATGAGTTTTTAACTGTAATATGCCGAAATACATAATAAATATGTTTATCATTCTTGCCTTGATCTTTTCGGCGGTACCCGCCGTATCGGGAGATGACACCTCCTTCTCGCCATGGGAATCCGGAAGCCGGCCGGTATCGATGAACACATCGCACCCCTCGGAAAATTGTAAGGATATCTCACCTTTATCCGGTATAGCTCTGGGTTGCATCGATTTCTTTTCGGAATATATATCGAGAGTGGACGGAGACAGGTGTCCGATGTATCCTACCTGCGCTTCGTACGGCCGCCAGGCCGTGAAGAAGCACGGATTTTTTGTGGGTGTTGTGATGACGGCGGACAGGCTTATACACGAAGGCAACGAGATGGATTACGCACCGCTTGTAAAAACAGGAGGCCGTATACGGTATTATGACCCCGTAAGCGCCAATGATTACTGGTGGTACGACGGGGAAGAAAATCTTGACAAATAACACATAATTAATAGATTAGAAGCATTATGGCAGAAGATTATTACAAAGCACTTGGAGTCGATAAAAACGCGTCCGATGAAGAGATAAAGAAGGCGTACAGGAAACTTGCGCTCAAATATCACCCGGACAAGAATCCCGGTGATAAAAAAGCCGAGGAAAATTTCAAAAAGATAAGCGAGGCATACGCTGTCCTGAGCAACCACGAAAAACGACAGCAATACGACAGTTTCGGGTCGCAGGAGGCTTTCAGCCGCAGTTTTTCTCAGGAAGACATATTCAGGGGGTTCGACCTGAACGAAATATTGCGGGGTCTCGGCGGCTTCAGGGCACAACGGCAATCATCGTACTCTACCAGCGAAGATTTTTTCTCTCAGCTCTTCGGGGGAGGGCAGCAGCATTATGCCAGACAGCCGATCCCCAGAAAAGGAAGAGACCTGGAATATAACCTTTCCATAAGCCTCGAGGAGGCATATTCCGGAGCGGAAGAACGGATGACCCTTGCAATGGACGAAGGCAGATCGAAGGAAATAACAATGAAGATACCGAAAGGCATCGATACGGGCAGGAAACTCCGGCTGGCCGGAAAAGGTCTTCCCGGCATTAACGGCGGCCCTCCGGGAGATCTCTTCATAAATATTACCGTGGCTCCTCATCCGGTCTTCACGCGGGACGGTGACGATGTATACATTACCACAAATGTCACCTTTTCCCAGGCGGTATTGGGGACCTCCATCGATGTTAAAACGCTCGATGGAGAGACCAAGAGAATCAAAGTGCCGGCTCACACGCAAAATAACACCAAGATCCGGATGAAGGGGTATGGTGTGCCGCATTTCAGGAAAACCGGCAAAGGAGATCAGTACGTTAAGATCGCGGTTTCCGTTCCTAAAAAACTGACCAGAGAACAAACAGAACTTATTAAAAAACTGTCCGAGAAGGGTTTGTAGAACACCTGCAATTGAGCCATAGGAACAGAGTGGCGGGATACCCCGCATTTTGCGGTAAAAAATTAACGTCCGATAAGATATGTTATGTAAACTTTAATTACGGTTCGCTTCGGTAACGTGCTGTCGATAGTCAAAAAGCCATATCCGGGGATCGGTCCCCTCTTTTCAGGCAGGGGTTTTCGATGAAGCATCAGGATCAACGCTGCGAGATACGAGTCGAAGGTAAAAAAGAACAGGAAGTGACGTTGTACCTGTCTGGTCCTCTGGTTATAGAGACGGTAGCGCGCTCGATAGCCGAGATCGCGTCCATCTTCGAAACCTACACCCCTTCCCGCCTTACTGTCGATCTTTCGGGCGTCGGTTCTCTGGACAGCGCGGGCGCCATGGCTCTTGCAAAAACGGAAGACGACGCAAAGGCACGATCGATTCCTTTCAAATTTGTCGATATGACCCCCGGAATGAAAAGCACTATGGATCTTCTCAATCGCGGGATTATTCCGGAGGAAATTCATTCGGCTTATGACCGTGATACGGATCTGGTTGCTAAGACAAGAGGAATATTTAATGATTTCAAAGAGATAATGGTATTTATCGGGGAGATCCTGCACGCCCTGATGTATGTTGCCATTCATCCCCTATCCATACGATGGGTCGATGTTCTTCTCTATATAAAACGGGCCGGGGTTGACGGGCTCCCTATCCTGGGGCTGATAAGTTTTCTTATCGGTCTCATTATAGCGTTCATGTCTTCTCTCCAACTGGAACAATTCGGCGCAAACATATACGTGGCATCCTTCCTGGCGATCGCAATAGTCAGAGAACTGGGGCCCATTATGACCGCGATACTTGTCGCCGGACGGTCCGGGTCCGCTTTCGCGGCGGAGATAGGAACAATGAAGGTAAATGAGGAGATCGACGCTCTTACCGTTATGGGGTTCGATCCTTTGCGCTTCATAGCGATTCCGAAGGTGCTTGCGGCCATGGTGGCCGTCCCGCTTCTCACATTATACGCGGACCTGTTCGGTATCCTGGGAGGACTTGCCGTCGGGATTGCGGGACTGGATCTTACGCCTTATACCTATATTCAGCAGACAATCAAAAGCATCACTGTTTTCGATATAATATCCGGTATCGTAAAAGCGCTGGTATTTGCGATACTTATAAGCGGAATCAGCTGCCACAGGGGGTTCGAAACGGGAGAAGGCGCGGAAGCCGTAGGCATAGCGGCGACTTCGGCCGTTGTATCTTCGATATTCCTGATTATCGTGGCTGACTCGATTTTCGCCGTTGTCATACATTACATCAGATAAGTGTAGAGAATTCGATCGTTATGGAACCTGTTGTCACGGTAAAAGATCTGGCGGCCAGTTACGGCGATAATATCGTCTTTGAAGGTGTGAGTTTCGATGTCTTCGAGGGGGAGATCTTTGCTATCGTAGGGGGGAACGGATGCGGAAAGACAACTATCTTCAAATGCATGACGGGTCTTCTGAAACCATCGGGCGGCAGGATACTGATAAAAGGGATCGACCCCTCGACGGAAGACGAGGAACAGCTCAAGACTCTCAGAAAACAGACCGGTGTGCTTTTTCAATCGGGAGCTCTGTTCGGATCCATGACGCTGTACGACAACATGGCCCTCGTTCTCAAGGAATACACGACGCTCCCCTCCCCCGTTATCGACATGATCATCAGAGCGAAACTTGGGATGGTGAAACTCGAAGCCTGTGAAAATCTTCTTCCTTCGGAATTATCAGGCGGAATGAAGAAACGCGCGGGCATCGCAAGGGCGATGGTTATGGACCCTGCCGTTCTTTTCCTCGATGAACCGTCGGCGGGTCTCGATCCCATCACATCCGAAGAGATTGATATGTTGATTCGGAATATAAATACCGGCATGAGAACGACAATGATAATCATTACCCATCAGCTCGAATCCATCTTTAACGTGGCACACAGGGTAATCATGCTGGACAGGGATGCACGGGGGATCATCGCGGAGGGAGATCCCCGTGAACTGAGGGATCGTTCGAAAGATCCCAGGGTTACGGCATTCTTTGGCGGGGGTAAGCCCCGGGAATTTTACCGAACCAGGTCAAACGAAATCCCTCGAGAGGTGTAACGTGCAAAGAAAAACATCTAATTTCATGATAGGACTTTTTATAACCGCAGGTATCTTTATCGGCGCCGGTGCTATTGTCTGGGTAAGCGCCTCCAAATATTTCAGCGGAGGCAGTCTGTACGTCTCCTATTTCGATGAATCCGTGCAGGGACTCAAGGTGAATTCCCCGGTCAGATACCGGGGAGTCGACGTCGGCATCGTGGAAGATATCAGGGTCGCCCCCGACAACAAACTTGTCGAAGTCCTAATGAAGATAGATCTCAAGGGAGACCTGCCGCGCGATGTCGTAACCCAGTTGAAAGCCGTCGGCATAACCGGCCTGGTCATCGTAGAAATGGATAGCAGAAGACCTTCCGATTCTGTTAAGGAGATAGGGTTTCGAGCCAGACATCCCGTAATTCATTCGCGTCCTTCCGAGATAAAAGCCCTGCTTTCAGGAATCGATACCGTTATCGAAAAATTTAAACTAATCGATTTTACAGGGATATCGGATCAACTGAGGTTCACTGTCGGCGCGGCGGGGAATCTTCTAACCGACAAAAGGATAGATAAGATAATCGCAACCCTTGAATCCACAGCCGAAAATCTCGACGGTATTTCCTCGCGGTTCGAAGACCTGTTCGCGAAAGAAAGCGCTCCGGATCTTCTTGAGGAAGCGAGAATGACACTTGTCGAGGCGAGAGAGACTATAGCCTTGATACGCAGCGCACTGGATTCAATGAATCTCGCGGAGACGGCTGGGAAGGCCGGAAATATCATTAACAATATGGAAAAACAGGCGAGTCTGACAGCGATGGAGATTCGTGAAACCAGTGAAAATCTCCGTCGTGCGTCGGAAACGCTGGAGGAACTCATGAAGCGTCTCAGCGCGCGTCCGTCGGACCTGATTAACAGTAGCCCGGTTCCTCCGAGAGAGACGGAATAAGAACTTATCAGCCGGAAGAGGAGAAGATAAAAATATGAAGCGTTTCTTTATGGTTATGACGGTACTTACCGTTGTTGCTATACTTTCCGGATGTATAGGAGGTGGCGGTCCCACCCCGGTGACGGAGCAGTATGTCATCGAATATCCTCCGTCCGTATACGAAAGCCTTTCTGCCATAGATGAATCGATAACGGTGGCGAGATTCTCCGTGGCCCGCCATTTAAACTGCCGTTCGATGTTTTATAAACCCGCCCCATTCAAACGCGAAGCATATAACTATCACTATTGGAGGACGAATCCGGGTGATATGCTGACTGACTGTCTGCTGCGCGACCTGCGGGTTTCGGGCATGTTCCGTGCCGTATTCTCCTGTTACAATTATGAAAACGCAAGGTTTCTACTCGAGGGTTATGTGGAAGCTTTTACCGGCCTGTACGAAGAGAATCCGGGAAAAGCGCTCCTGAGGCTGAATATCACACTGGTGGACAGGGAATCTGAAAATCTGATAAGCGGCGTGTTGTTCCAGAAAAACTACCAGACCTCAGAAACACTCGAAAGCCGGACACCCGGGGGACTCGCCCGGGGCATGAGCAAAGCCGTCTCCTCCCTCTCGGGGGAAATAATAAAAGATATCTATAAAGCCATTGAAAAATAGAAGCGGTGTGCCCGATGGGGAAAATTAAACGGATTGTTCTGCTCTCTATGTTTCTTTCTCCGTTCATCTTTCCATGCCTCCTTTACGGAGAACAGGTCGTTCAGATCAGGGGAAGCGGCGTAATTGTTTTATTCGAGGAACCGTTGAAGAAAGCCGCGATGGAAGTGATTGATATCTATCCGGGATTAATCACGGAACTCGAAAACACGCTGCGATGGAAACTGCACTACGAACCGACGGTACTACTCATTAAAGACAGGGAAACATTCCGGGAAATAGTGCGGAACGATCTTATCGTAGCGTGTGCCATACCCGAGAAAAAATCCATTTTTATCGACTATTCCAGGATGAACATATCTCCTTTTACCCTCGGGACGACGCTGAAACACGAGTTATGCCACCTTCTGCTGCATCAATATGTCCCGGAGGGAAAACTGCCGAAATGGCTCGATGAAGGCATTGCTCAGTGGGTAAGTAACGGGATGGCGGAAATAATAATGGACAGGAGCGATTCCGTCCTTTCCCGGGTATCTTTGACGGGGAATTATATTCCGATCGGCGATCTGACGGAACGGTTCCCCGGAAGCAGGGACGCTCTTCTCCTGGCTTATGATGAAAGTAAAAGCCTGGTTGAATATATAGTCGGTGAGTACGGAATCGGAGCCATACTCGACATACTGCGTAACCTGCGAAACGGAGATACGATCGACACGGCAGTCCCGGCGAGTATTTCAATCCCTCTCGACGAACTGGAAGAGAAGTGGCATGCCAGCCTTAACAAAAAGATTATCTGGGTTACCTGGCTGAGCGACAATCTTTATGGAACACTCTTTTTTCTCACGGCTCTGGTAACGATTTTTGCGTTTTTCAAACTTTTGAAGCGGAAAAAAATCGCTTACATGGAAGAAGATGACGATTAGATTAAAGAATATTTTTTCACGTTCTGTCTGTGTAAAAAGCTCATTCCGGGCTACATCAGGATATCCCTCAGCAGTGGAAGCATCAATTCCAGCGAGTGTTTCCCCTCTCTTATGATCTCGTCCGCACGGTGAAATTCAAGAAGGCCTATATGTCCAAGACGCGGCGATATCGTTATATCGGGTGGATCTCCCGAAAGTCTCTGTCGCGTTATGCGATCCTGCATTATATTTGTGGATGTTGCCATGACCTCAAAAATCGAGGGGCTGCGATCCCTGCCTCCCGATCCAAACCCGGACGGGATGAAAGATCTGCCCTTCTCCATCGTATTGTCCAGATAAGCCGTAAGCTGTTGCCGAAATTTACTTTTTGTCTCCCCTTTTCTTTCGGATGTTTCCCTGCGCGAGTCTTTCCGTGGTTCATGTCTTCCGATAAGGCAGGAATTAAGATTAACAGCTATGACGATATCGGCTCCCATGGCCCGGCACAGGGACACGGGGACCGGATTTACCAGGCCGCCGTCCACGAGCCACCGTTCACCGTGTTTAAAGGGCGTAAATATACCCGGCATCGATATACTCGCACGCAGGGCGTTCATCAGAGATCCTTTCTTAAGCCACACCTCACGTCCCGATATCAGGTCCGTGGCAACAGCGGCGAACGGCATGGGAAGATCTTCGATATTAGAATCCGTAAAGTTTTTTCTGAAAAATCTTATGATCCTTTCTCCCTCGATAAAACCGGATCGGGGAAACATCACGTCCATGAATCCGATAACATCCGACCATGAGAGTTCCCGTGCCCATGCATCAAGCTGGTCCAGATTACCTGCGGCCATTACTCCGCCGACGATAGATCCTATCGATGTCCCGCACACGATGTCTATGGGTATTCCCTCTTCCCGCAAACCCTTTATTACACCGATGTGAGACCAGCCACGAGCCGAGCCGCTGCCTAACGCCAATCCGATCTTTCTTGTCTTTGTCATGACGGACCTCTCTTGTCCGCTATACAAGTTCGATATCTCCGGATATTCCCAGCCTGTCACCCATTATGATCAATACACCCGTTACCCCTTCGATTCGCAGTCCGAAGTCGAGTGCTTTTTTCACATCACCCGCCTTCTTTACGCGGTTACAGACGGCTGTCGCCGCGGCATCGGCCAGTGTCGCCGACGGTGACGTTACGCATACCGCGTCGGCCTTTCCGAAACTCAGGGAATGGCCGACTGTCCCCGATGAGGTACAGACGCCGACCGGAACTCCCGCACACTTTATCTTTATGGAAACCTTATAACTGAGCGGGGAATCTCCGGCAAATATCCCTATTACGGCATGCTGATCCATGAGTTTCAGGAATATGTCGCCCCCGTTTTCTATTATTATGTTGTCCGAATATTTTATAAGATCCAGTCCGACATTCCGTGCGATCGCTCCCGCTACGGAGGCCATGGGACCGACACCACAACGGCGGGAGGCATCCGTCATTTCCCTTATTATGGCCGGCGCGAACGCATCTGTTTCAACCGGTGTCATGGAGTGCATGAAGGGAGGATTGTGCCTTATGTAAGTTTCCAGAAAATCCCTGTGCCTGTGTATGGACTCTATCGCCGCGTCTCTGCAATCACACTCCGCGCCTATATAGAGATCCGTTTCTTTTATCCGCACCTGAAAAAATGTAAGATCCCTTTTTGAAATCCTGTTTCTATAGGTTCGCTCGCGGTATTCCATCTGTTCGTACACCTACACAAACCATGTCGAACCGGGACCGAGAAGTTCATCTGCCTCTTTTCTTGTATCTTCCGAGATATCGACCCCCGCATCCTTCCCGAGCGAGATGACGGTTTCGGTGCCGTTTGTTGAACGTAAATGTATATAACCAGTATTGGAACCTCTCCTCCTGTCAAGGATCGCTTTAAGCGCTTCTATGGTTTCCCTGTCGGATTTTTCAGTGTCGATCGTAAAATGCACGGATGAGAAAGGATTTTTCATCGCTTCTTCAACGGTAGTTATTTCGGAGGCCACAATCTTGCCTCCCTCGTCACCGATATCGAGACGCCCCTTTATATAAAGCGGGTCTTCGCCGTTGATCACGAACAGCTTGTCTCTGTAGAGATCGGCAAAGACGACGACGGTAATAAAACCCTTCATATCTTCAATGGTTAAATAAGCCATTGTATCTCTTTTCTTCGTTGTTACTTCACGTACATTGCTTACCACTCCTGCAACCGATACGGTACTCCCATCCTGCTTTTCCGACAGCGTTACGGAATCGCTATCCACGACCGTCTTGAGACGCTCTGCGTATTTCAATAGAGGATGACCGGTTACATAGAATCCCAGCATCTCTTTCTCATAGGATAACATGAGGTCATGTTCCCATTCCGGAACATCGGGAAGACTCGGCTGAACCGTGTTCGCTATCCCGGATTGTTCAAAAAGGCTGGTCTGACCGTTAATCCTGTCTCTGTTGCGCTTTTGCGCGGCAAGCGCGATATCTTCATATCCCTCCATCAGACGACATCTGTTTTTCTCGAGAGAATCGAATGCGCCGCACTTGATCAGACTTTCTATAACCTTCTTGTTGACTTTATACATGTCAACTCTGTCGCAGAAATCGTGAAACGACGTGAACTTTCCTTCCGATGTCCTTGTAAATATTATGGAATCAACAGCCCCACTACCGACATTTTTGACGGCTGAAAGGCCGAACCTGATATTGCTCCCCGCGACGCTGAAATCAGTGAACGATTCGTTTATGTCCGGAGGCAGCACACCGATCCCCATGTCCCTGCAACTGCTTATATATTTTACGATATTGTCCCTGTTGGTTTTTTCACTGGTAAGCAGCGCAGTCATGAATTCCACGGGATAATGAGCCTTTAGATATGCCGTCTGAAAGGAGATCATAGTGTATGCGGTGCTGTGGGATTTATTGAAACCGTAACCGGCGAACGTTTCCATCTGATCCCATATTTTTTTTGCTTTTGTCTCAGGAATCTTGTTTTTCTTTGCGCCGGCAATAAATTTGGGGCTCTCCTTTTCCATCGCGGACGCTTTTTTCTTACTCATGGCGCGTCGCAGGTTGTCCGCATCCGCCATGCTGTAACCTCCGACCGCGCCGGCGATCTGCATTACCTGTTCCTGATATATTATCGTACCGTATGTCTCTTTAAGTATGTCTTCGAGACGCGGGTCTTCGTAAACAATCTTCTGTCTGCCCTGTTTTCTTGCTATGAAATCGGGGATCATGGTCATCGGACCAGGCCGGTAAAGAGAGATTAAAGCTATAATATCCTCGATACAGTCCGGCTTTATGTTTACAAGCAGATCTTTCATCCCGGCGCTTTCAAGCTGGAAAACTCCGTCCGTTTGCCCTTTTGCCAGCAATCTGTAGGTACATTCATCATCGAGGTTAATCGATTCTATCGAAAAATCCACTTCCCCTCTGCCCTCTCTGATGAATTTCACCGCATCCCTGATGACGGTGAGCGTTCTGAGTCCCAGAAAATCGAACTTTGTCAGACCAACGCTCTGCAAATCGTTCATCGAGTACTGTGTAACGATATCGTCGTTATTCGGGCTTTTGTAGAGAGGAACCCGCTCTACAAGAGGTACGTCGGATATAACCACTCCGGCCGCGTGCGTGGAAGCATGACGGTTTAAACCTTCGAGAGAACGGGAAAGATCTAGGAGTTTCCGAACCTTCTCGTTCTTCTTTTGTTCCGCGGCGAGACGCGGCTCATTCTTGATAGCATCCTGAATCGAGATTCCCAGTGTGTTGGGGATCATCTTGGCGATCGTATCGACTTCACCGTAGGGCATGTTAAGCGCTCGCCCGACATCCCTGACCACCCCTTTTGCCTGCATCTTGCCGAATGTGATGATCTGTGCGACCTGGTCACTTCCGTATTTTTCGGTAACATAACGGATGATCTCGTCCCGTCCTTCCATGCAGAAATCGATGTCTATGTCGGGCATGCTCCTTCTGCTGGGGTTTAAAAATCTCTCGAAAAAAAGACCGTAGCGAATCGGGTCTATATTCGTGATACCCAGCGCGTAGGCCACAAGGCTGCCTGCCGCAGATCCTCTTCCGGGACCGACCGGTATATTCCTCTTTTTCGAGTAGTTGACAAAATCGGAAACAATCAGGAAATATCCCGGGAATTCCATGGAATTGATTATCTCCAACTCTGATTCCAGCCTCTTCTTGTATAGTTTTTCCGTATCATCTGCATTATCACCCGCGTTCTCGATGATGGCGGGCATCAGACGTTCCAGTCCTTCACGTGCCAGTTGAGCCAGGTAATCTTCCTGCGAAAGCCCTTTCTTTGTCTCGTAATGGGGAAGGAAAAACTGGTTATCCAGGTCCAGGATAAGATTGCACTTTTCGGCTATTTCTACTGTATTCGCAATGGCTTCGGGGCAATAGCTAAAGCTTTCCTTCATCTCATCGGGAGATTTAAAATAGAACTCGTCCGTCTTGAAGCGCATCCTTTTCTCATCTTCAATGGTCGTTCCGGTCTGTATACACAGAAGGATCTCGTGGGCCTGGGCATCCTCACGATTGAGGTAGTGGCAATCGTTGGTGGCGACCATCGGGATGGAAAGTTTCGCTCCCATTTCGACTAGTTGCCGGTTAACGATTTTCTGTTCGCTGAGACCATTCTCCATGATCTCAAGGTAGAAATTGCCCTCTCCGAACATCTCGCGATACTCCTCGGCTGCCCTTTCCGCCGCATCGCGATTTCCGTTCAACAGAAGATGGGCGATCTCACCGTTGAGGCAAGCGCTCATGCAGATAAGCCCCTCGCTGTGGAGGGCCAGCATTTCCTTGTCGACACGCGGTTTGTAGTAAAATCCCTCGAGGTATCCGGCGGATGTAAGCCTCATCAGGTTTTTGTATCCCTTTGTGTTTCTGGCGAGGACAACAAGATGACGGGTTCCATCATTCTTGTTAAACCTGCTTCCGGAAGCGACGTAAAGTTCTGATCCGATAACAGGTTTTACACCAGACTTGTAGGCTTTCTGATAGAAGTCTATGGTACCGAACATGTTGCCATGGTCGGTCATGGCAATGGAAGACATATTGTATTCCTTTGCCTTCGCAAAGAGATCGTCTAGGCGTATCGCGCCGTCGAGAAGACTATATTGCGTATGTACATGGAGATGAACGAAATCGGAATATTTCATTATGCAACAACCCTTTGCCGGCGTTTTGGATTATCAGAATCAATACTGAAAAGCCACGAGGCACAAAAGCCTTAATCCAACCAGTAATTGGGAGCTTCTTTCGTTATAATAACGTCATGAACATGACTCTCGCGAAGGCCTGCCGGTGTTATTCTTATGAACCTGGCGTTCTTTCTCAGCTCTTCTATTGTGCTGCATCCAACGTAGCCCATTCCGGCCTTCAATCCTCCCACAAGCTGGCTCACGCTCGCAGACAGGGTTCCGCGAAACGGAACACGGCCAACAATTCCCTCCGGAACGAGCTTTGAGTTATTTTCGACCTCATCGTCTTCAAGATAGTAGCGGTCCATACTCCCCGCCTTCATAGCCTCGAGGGAACCCATGCCTCTGTACACCTTGTAACTTCTTCCCTGGTATAGAACGGTCTCTCCCGGACTTTCCTCAGTGCCGGCGAAGAGTCCGCCTATCATAACGGTATGCGCTCCCGCGCCGATTGCCTTGACAACATCACCGGAGAACTTTACACCTCCATCGGCTACCAACGGGATTCCATATTTCTCAGATGCCTTGGAACAGTTGATTATCGCCGTCATCTGAGGCACGCCGACACCGGCGATAATCCTTGTCGTGCAGATGGATCCTGGCCCCACTCCTACCTTTACCGCATCGGCTCCGGCCTTTATAAGAGCTTCCGCCCCTTCGTATGTCGCCACATTGCCTGCTATCAGTTGGCAACCCGGGAAAGCGGCCTTCGTACTTTTAACCGCGCCTATAACGCCCGCGGAATGTCCGTGCGAGGTATCTATAACGATAACGTCGACGCCCGCTTTAACCAGGGCATCGACTCTTTCTTCTCTGTCGAGGATTCCTACGGCCGCGCCGACTCTCAACCTGCCGAGGGAATCTTTACAGGCACGAGGATATCTCTTTATCTTCTCTATGTCTTTTATCGTGATAAGCCCTTTCAGATTATATTCATCGTCGACAACAAGAAGTTTTTCTATTCTGTGCTCATGTAATATCTTTTTTGAATCCTCGAGCGTGATGTCCGAAGAGACCGTTACCAGCTTATCCTTGGTCATCACGGATTGTACGGATTGATCAAGATTTGTCTCGAATCGAAGATCTCGATTCGTAAGGATTCCGACAAGTTTACGTCCCCTTACCACCGGGACGCCTGATATCTTGTATTTTTCCATCAGCTTGAGCGCGTCTCTGACCTTCTGCTCCGGCTCTATCGTTATGGGATCGACGACCATTCCACTCTCGGATTTTTTTACCTTGTCGACCTCGAGAACCTGGGCTTGTATGCTCATATTCCTGTGGATGATACCGATTCCCCCTTCCTGTGCCATGGATACCGCTACACCCGATTCCGTTACTGTGTCCATAGCCGCACTGACAATCGGAATGTTCAGAGATATTTCGCTCGTAAGCATCACAGATGTATCCACCTGACTCGGCAGGATGCCAGACTCCGCCGGCACAAGGAGCAAATCATCAAATGTAAAGCCGTCCGTTATGTTATCTCTTTCTATCATTGCATACCTCCAGGTATAATGGTTTCGGTCCACGGTTAACGGTCAACCTGAAGAAAAACCGGCATTTTCCCGATTTTCAACCGTATAATCCGAACCGTATCAATTATTTCTTATATAATAATTCCTCCCGTTAAGGGGAATAAAATAAGCATCTCTATCCTTGTCATATTCGATATATCGCGCGATCTGATAATAACCCGGTCGCGAGAACCGGGCTTCGAAACTTCCGTTCTTGATGCCGCAGTAGAGCACATTGTCAATCCCTACCCGCAGAGTTGAGAGGTCCAGATCTTCCGAAGTAAAATCGTTGAGAAGGATTTCGATAGATTCGTTTCCCTTCCGATCCTTACCGGTATTTGCCTCGGCTGCCGTTACAACGAAAGGGGTATCCTCGACATCTATCAGGCATTTTTCCCCTTCCAATTCTATCAGGTACCTTCCCTGCTCATCTCTTTTCAGACATTCAAAGAAGATCTTGAGTATGTCCTTCCTGAACATCTCGGCTCCCTTGTAATACCAGACGCCCTCTTTATCTATACGTATAGGCATATCACGCTTCGGAGTCATGATTAGTCACTGCTACCTTCCTGCGCTCTCGAGAATCATGGTTACCGGACCATCATTTACGAGATCTACTTTCATCATTGCCTGGAACTGCCCTGTGGCTACTTTTCCAACGCGTTTTCTAACATTCTCCAGAAAATATTCATAAAGCCCGTTTGCCTTTTCAGGTGCGGCGGCGTTCGTAAACGAGGGGCGCCTTCCCTTCCGGCAATCGGCAAGGAGAGTGAACTGGGAAACGACAAGCATCTCACCGGATATATCCAGCAGCGAAAGGTTCATCTTCCCTTCCGAATCCTCGAATATCCGAAGATTTACTATCTTGTCCGAAAGATAATCGGCGTCCGTCGCTTCGTCTTCTTTCGAGACACCGAGAAACACCACGACGCCTTTGCCCGTCATGCCGATCACACGATTATCAACGGAAACTCCTGCGGAATCAACCCGCTGGACAACGGCTATCATTCTGTTGCTGCCTCCCGGAATCCGGACGGAAAATAAAAGTGAACACCTGTAAAATCTTTTAAAATTCTCTTCGGATAACGCTGCCGAAAGCGACCGCCGATGACGGAATGAAATCCATATGCATATTGAATCTCCCCGCAACAAGTTGCGGGGAATGTGCTCGCTGTTCAGTTCGACGGATTATTATGATCTTGTGCGCGTTTGAACGGAAGAGCCCCCTTTTTGAATTTTCACTGGTGTATCAGATGAGCTGAAAAACATCAATGTATTTTAAGATACTCTTGATTTTGCAAGAAGAAGGATACTTCTGATAAACCCATGGATACACGATTTTGCCGCTTATGATTTATGGGCCAAACCCATAGGTCTCCTGTATCTTGCCTCCACGCTGAAAAGAAACAGTTATGACGTGGATCTGATCGATTGCCTGAACCCCTTTACCCCGCAACCGATAAAAGATTCCCGGATAAAAATCCCCAGAAGGCTTCCGTCCGGACGGGGCGGTTTTTTTAAAGAAGCTATTCCGAAACCGGCGGTGCTGAGTGATTTTCCTAGAACGTACAGCAGGTACGGCATTCCTCCCCTTATTTTCGAAACCGAACTGCTGCGTGTAAAAAAACCGGACGCCATATTCCTAACTTCCATGATGACTTACTGGTATCCGGGTGTTTTCGAAACCATCGATGTGATCAAAAACATCTTTCCCGGCATACCGGTTGTCCTGGGCGGGAATTACGCCACCCTCTGCGCGGATCATGCCGAAAAACACTCCGGTGCCGATATCGTGGTGCGGGGAGAGGGAGAAAGAGCCCTTTCAAGGCTTCTGAAGGATCTTTTTAACGATACTCCTCAACTCCTACCTGAAAAAGATGACCTTGACTCGTATCCCCTGCCCTGCTTTAATCTCCTGCCATACATGGACCAGGTTCCCATAATGACGTCACGCGGATGTCCGTTTAAATGCTCCTACTGTGCGTCACGTATCCTGAACGGCGGATTCAGAACCAGGGATCCCGTAAAGGTTGTCGATGAAATAGCTTTCTGGAACAAGGGGTTCGGCATAAAAAACTTTTCTTTTTACGACGACGCCCTCCTTGTCGACAAAGAAAAACGGGTGATACCCATGCTGGAGGAAATACTGCGAAGGGGCCTTGAATGTTCCTTTCACTGTCCCAACGGTCTTCACTTACGGGAGGTCGACAGGTTTCTGAGCGGACTTATGTTCAGGGCAGGTTTCAAAACGATACGTTTCGGTTTTGAAACATCGAACGCCGGCAGGCAGGTCGATACCGGAGGTAAAATAACCAACGATGAGACAAAAGCCGCGGTCGTTTATCTGAAGGAAGCGGGTTACAATACAAAGGATATAGGGATGTATATCCTTTGCGGACTCCCCGGGCAGAATACCGCGGAAGTAATCGAAAGTATAGACTTTGTCAGGTCATGCGGGGCAAAGCCCGTTATCGCGGAATTTTCGCCGATACCGGGCACGCAGATCTGGGAAGAAGCCGTACGAACATCCCCTTACGATATAGAAAACGAGCCGCTTTTTCATAACAATACCCTCTTGCCCTGCCGCAGGAAGGATTTTACCTACGAGATGTACAGGGAATTAATAAACAGGGCAAGAAAATCGATACATTAACCCATTTCCCGGCACTGCCACTGGAAAGCCGATAATTATGATTTATGCCAACATTCCATATGCCCCCGACAAAACAAAAAATCTGGGGCAGGCCTATAATCAATTTATGACCCTCTTAAAGGATGAGGATTGGGCCTGCTTTATCGATCACGACGCCATGTTCACCACGATAGACTGGTACGACCAACTGGTTCATATTATAGATAAATACCCTGATGCAGGCATGCTTACATCAAAAACAAATAGAGTAGGTAATGAAAAGCAATTATACAAGGGCAAAAAGAGCGATAATCACGATATCGTTTATCATCGCAGGATCGGCAGGAAGCTTCAGAAAAGATATTATGATATTGTTTCGGAAGTGATCCCGGATTCCCCTGTCAGCGGCGTGGTTATCCTTATAAAAAAACAGGTGTGGAACGATTATCGTTTCGATAACGGATTTCTCGCGGTCGATAACAAGATGTGCTGGAAACTGATAGATGCCGGCAAAAAGGTTTATATTATGGAAGGTGTTTACGTGTATCACTGGTACCGCGGCGACGGGAACAGGGACCATTTAAAGTGAACGGTGGTTCATAAAGAAAGTGACAGTCGAAAGATTTACACTTTTAAGCGCAGGCTTGAGTTTTATAGTATCCTGTTCATGCAGCAGCCCGGTTGGAGATCATGCCCGCAAGGCGGTGGATATATATCTGAAGGAAATGCTGACAGTTAAAACGAACGTCGGCAGGCAAACGGGAAAGTATGCCCCCTGGCGTACCAACAAAATCGCGCATGTCGAATAATCGATTACCCGGAAAATTTCCCGGTACCGGGATGACATCAACCTCAGACGGAAAGGGACGTTTCACACAATGAAATACTCGCAGGCAAAACAGGGAAGAATATACGTTATCAGGCTGGAAGACGGCGATATCATTCATGAAGAAATCGAAAAATTCGCCCGTGAAAAATCCATCCAGGCCGCCGCGTTAATAATTATCGGCGGAATCGATAAAGGCAGCAAACTCGTTTTAGGGCCGGAACACGGACGGACAGCGCAGATTGTTCCAATGGAATATATACTCGATAATGTACGTGAGATGGCGGGAACGGGAACGATATTTCCGAACGAGAGAGGTGAACCGGTCTTACACATGCATATAGCCTGCGGGAGAGAATCATCTACGGTAACCGGATGTATTCGTGAAGGCGTGAAGACATGGCATATCGGCGAGGTTATATTGTTCGAACTGATCGATACCGGTGCTGTTCGAGCTCCGGATCCGGTTACGGGATTTCAACTGCTGCGTCCGTGACATACTGCCGGTTCCCGGGTTAAGCGGAGACATGATTAGAGGTTATAATTGTGGATCAGGATATAAATGAAATCGAAGCCGCTTACGACACTATAGCGGAAGAATACGCGGAGGCATTCGCCGGCGAACACGACAGGAAACCGAAAGACCGGGAAATGCTCCGCAGGTTCTCACAGGCGATCGGAGATAGAAAACCCGTCTGGGATATTGGCTGTGGTCCCGGTCAGACCGCAAAACATCTCAAGGATCTGGGGGTTGAAATCTCCGGACTGGATCTGTCCGAAAAGTTACTGAAACAGGCTCGAACCATTCATCCGGGGATACACTTCAAAAAAGGAAACCTTCTTAAGCTTGAGTTCGACAATGATTCGATAGCCGGTATTGTGTCTTTCTATGCCATTATCCACTTCACAAGAAAACAGGTGGAGATTGCCTTTCGCGAAACATTTCGAGTACTACGACCGGGAGGAATATTCTTTTTCACATATCACGTCGGCGAGAATACGATCCGTATAAAAGAGTTTCTTGGCAAAAGAATAGATCTGGACTTCACGTTTTTCACTACGGATTTTGTCTCTGGCTGCCTGGGAAAAACCGGTTTTGAGGAAATAGAGATAACGGAGAGAGAACCGTACGCCGGAATCGAATACGAAAGTCGCAGGGCCTATGTGTTCGCGAAAAAACCCCGATAACAGCCCGGGAATGAAAGTCTAACCGGGTCTCAAGGTCAAATAGATGGCAATTAAAAAGGAGTATCTTATGAAATTGGGGAAAGACTCTTTTGAAAAAATTGTTGAAAACCTCCACGATGGTTTATATTTTGTGGACCGTAACAGGATTATCACATACTGGAATAAAGCCGCCGAACGGATTTCCGGATTTACCGCCGATGAGGTTATCGGTACATCATGTTCCGATAATATACTCACTCACATCGACAGGGATGGCAACCATCTTTGTACCGTGATGTGTCCCCTTGCGGCAACTATTGACGACGGAAAATCCCGAAGCGTCGACATATATATGCATCACAAGGATGGCCACAGGGTACCTGTTTCCGTTCATGTCAGTACTCTAACCGATAACGACGGTAATGTAATCGGCGGTATTGAATTATTTACTGATATCAGTAATCGGGAAGCGACTCAATTCAGGATAGAAGAGCTTGAAAAGCTCGCCCTTCTCGACCACCTCACGCAATTGGCGAACAGAACCTATATTGAACGGGAGATCGAAAACAGATTTGAAGAGAAAAAGCGGTTTAATATGCCGTTCGGTATTTTGTTTATGGACATAGATCATTTTAAAAAATTCAACGACAAGTACGGTCACGATGTGGGCGATGATGTCCTCAGGTTTGTCGCGAACACCTTTACGGCAAATGCCAGACCGTTTGACCTGTATGGCCGCTGGGGCGGTGAAGAATTTATCGGTATTATACCCGGGGTGAACAGTAACTCACTGGAAGTGCTGGGAAACAGGCTTCGCATGTTGATAGAACATTCATACATAATGCATGAGAATAAACGGCTGTCCGTCACTATTTCAATCGGAGCCACACTCGCTGCTGACAACGATACGGCAGGCGGTCTCATAAAGAGAGCCGATACCCTTCTATACCGGAGCAAAGCTGCCGGCAGAAACCGCCTTACGATCGGTTGAATATTCAGGAATCGGGGCATCTGAAAAATATAGTCTATCTCATTAGATCAGTCGTTCCAAAAGCTTGTCGGCAGAAAACCAACTTGCTATTGATAATAAAAGGCAGATACGCTATGTTGCCGGGAATGAAAAAGAAGCAACGGACATGGGTTATATGAACTTATTTATATGGTGGATTTCCAAGATTCTTATAGGGATTGTTTCCCTGTTCCTGTTTACCAAGGGGATTACCGTCCTGGTGGGTTCATACACACTGAACAACCCCGCGGAGTTTATCATGTACTTCTTTTCATCGAGCATGCTTATACTTGTGAGTGCAGTGGGTATCATCTACAGCGCTGTCAGGATATTCAGAAAAATACGGGGAGATATTTGATGATTCCCGGGAATAATCTTCGCAATATCATTTTTAAATGTTTTATAGTACTGCTTGTTGTACTATTCTCTTCATGTATTACTTCAGACTTGTCTTACGCGTATGACCTGAAGGATAAAGTGCGGGAATTCAAGCTCGAGAACGGTCTCAAAGTCCTTATAGTTGAAAGGCATGCGAATCCGACCGTCGCATTGTACATAAGCCATGAAACAGGCGCGATAGACGAAAGAGACGGCTGCACCGGTACCGCGCATCTTCTGGAACACCTGATGTTCAAGGGCACCGAAACTATCGGAACAAGAAATTTCGATCGTGAAAACCGCGTACTCCGCGAAATTCACGACGTGGGCAATACCCTGGACACCGAAATGATGAAGGGGAAACATGCCGATACACAAAAAATAGAGTCTCTTCGCAGACAAATCGGGATTCTTCAGCAGGAGGCGGGGGAATGGAGCATCCCGGGCGAAATAGACCGTCTGTATACGGAAAAAGGAGGAGGCGATCTTAATGCTTTTACGGGACACGATCTCACAACCTATCATATAAACCTGCCTTCCAACCGGATAGAGTTGTGGGCAAGGATAGAATCCGACAGGATGTCCCACCCTGTTTTCCGTGAGTTCTATTCGGAGCGCAACGTGGTCATCGAGGAACGCAAGCAGACGGTGGAATCGAATCCGGGAAGAAAACTTCTCGAGCAATTCCTGGCCGCAGCTTTCACAGTCCATCCGTACAGGAGACCGGTGCTGGGCTGGATGTCCGACATGCATTTTCTGAACATTGATTATACAAGAGAATTCTTCAGAACATATTACGCCCCTAATAACACGACAATAGCCGTTGTGGGCGACGTATCGCCGGACGGAGTTATGAAAATCATCAAGCGCTATTTCGGAGGAATACCGCCCCAGGAAATACCGCCGCGGCGCGTTACGGAAGAACCGGTTCAAGACGGCGAAAAGCGGGTCGAACTCATATACGATGCATCTCCCCGGCTCATTATAGGGTATCACAAACCCACCCTTCCCTCTTTTGAAGACTGTGTTTTCGACGTCATCGATACGATTCTTTCCGGAGGCAGAGCATCGAGACTCTTCGAGGCACTGGTCGAAAAAGGCATCGCCGTGGACGTAAATACGGTAAACGGTTTCCCCGGAGCCAGGTATCCCAACCTTTTTGTCATATCCGCCCAGCCTGTCTCTCCGCACACGTGCAGGGAACTGGAAGAGCTGATCTATGGGGAGCTGGACAGATTGAAAGAAAATCCCGTCTCGTCCGAAGAACTTGAAAAAGCGAAAAATCAATTGAGGGCCGATATTTTAAGGAGTATCGCAACGAATTCCGGTCTTGCAGGTCTGCTATCGTATTATGGAGCCGTGGCGGGAGACTGGCGCTATATTACTGAATTTTACGATCTTCTGGAAAGGGTTGCTCCGGAAGATATCTTATCGGTTGCAAACAAGTATTTCCAGCCCCGTAACAGGACGGTGGCCGAACTGGTGAAAAAACAATGAGGAGATATATTACCTGCGCGGCAGTTTTTATTCTGCTTCTTTCTTCATGTGCGTGGTACGGCACACCGGCGACCAACCCGGACGATATTGCGTACGCGCCGCTTCATTTTGAACCTCCGGAAGCGCAGAGGACAGTCTCGGGGAACGGCATCATACTCTACATGCTGGAAGACCACGAAATCCCCCTCGTGAACATATCCGCCGTTATACGAACGGGGTCTTTTTACGATCCACCGGGGAAAGAAGGACTGGCGGGAATTACCGGAACAGTTATGCGCACGGGTGGAACAAAATCGATGACGGGCGATGAGATAGACGAACTGCTGGATTTCATCGCCGGAGAGCTGGACGTATCGGTAGAAACGGATTCGTTTACTGTTTCCATGTCTGTTCCTCTAAAAGATGTCGACACGGGATTGCGAGTGTTTTCCGATATCCTTACAGACCCTGTTTTTGCCGTGGAAAAGTTGAAAAACGCGAAAGCACTCGCGACGGAGGAGATCGAAAGGATATCCGATAATCCGCAGAAAATAGCATTCAGGGAATTTCGACGGCTGGTGTACCAGGATGATCCGAGGGGGAGACTCTCATCCGTCGAATCGATAAGACAAATAGAACAGGATGATCTGTCGGCCTTCTACAAGCGGTTTTTTCGACCACGCAACGTGATGATAGCACTGTCGGGCGACATAAGGAAGGCGGACGCGCTTGAAAAGATCACGTTCCATCTGGGGGGCTGGGATGTCCCCGGCGGTCCGGAAAAAGCTCCCCCTGCTCCGGCCCTTATGAGCGCTTCGCTGCACTACATCCATAAAGATACGCCGCAGTCTGTTATAATCGTGGGGCAGCCGGCGCCCGGGATAGAAGATCCCGATTATTACGCGTTTGAAGTTCTCGATTTTATTACGGGAAGCGGAGGATTTCGTTCGCGGATATTCGCTGAAATACGAAACAGGCTGGGCCTTGCCTACAGCGCAGGGAGCTTTTATTCTCCCCGTACGACGTACGGGATATTCGGAGCTTATGCCATGGTAAAGGGGACTTCTACCATGGATGCCCTGTCCGCCATGACGAAAATTCTCGATAACATGAAAAACGGCGGGCCGGAGTTGAAAGAGGAACTTGCCTGGGCTAGGGAATCGATCGCAAATAATTTCATCTTTTCCTTCGAAACGCCGAACCGTATAGTCATGCGTCAGATGATGCTGGAGTTCGACGGGCTTCCGGAAAACTTCCTGGCAATTTATAAAGAGAAGATAGAAATGGTAGGACTGGATGATCTGATCGACGTCGCAACGCGGTATTTTTCAGGAAGAAACAGGGTTGTCCTTGTACTGGGCAATAAAGACGAATTCGACAAGCCGCTTTCCTCATTCGGCAACTTTAACCGGGAGGAAAGCAATAAAACAAATCAGGGAAATTAACTTATGACAAACGGAAATATTATTAAAAAGATCGAAGAAAAGATAGATTCCTACGAAAACGAGATGATAGCGCTGCAGGTCGCCCTCACGTCCATACCGGCACTGGCGCCGGAAAACGGCGGCGACGGCGAATACGAAAAAGCCGGCTATCTCACGGAATATCTAAAACAGGCCGGATTCGACAATATCCGTAGATTCGATGCGCCCGACGACAGGGTTTCTTCACGCTGCCGTCCCAATATCGTTGTGAATATCCCCGGAAGTAATCCTGAAAGAACAGTATGGATTCTCACCCACACGGATGTGGTTCCCCCGGGAGAATTAAAGCTGTGGAGCAGCGATCCCTATAAGGCGTATGTGAAGGACGGCAGGATATACGGAAGGGGATCGGAGGATAACCAGCAGGATCTCGTCGCGTCTGTTTTTGCGGCAAAAGCCTTCATGGACGAAGGTATAACACCCGGATTTTCCATAGGGCTCGCGTTCGTTGCCGATGAGGAGACATCCAGCAAAAAGGGTGTTGTTCACCTGCTCGATATCGATGAGAAGATATTCAGAAAGGACGATATCATCGTAGTTCCCGACTTCGGCAACAGCAAGGGAACGATGATAGAAGTAGCGGAAAAGAGTCTGCTGTGGCTGCGCTTCAAGACGCTCGGCATACAGTGTCATGCGAGCGAACCCTCAATAGGAAGAAACGCTTTTGTCGCCGCATCGCACCTTGTCACAAAACTTGGGGAACTCTACCGGATGTTCGATGCGGTCGATCCTCTCTACTATCCCCATACAAGCACCTTCGAACCTACGAGCAAAACCGCCAATGTTTCCAATATAAATACAATACCCGGAGAGGATGTCTTCCATATGGACTGCCGTATACTGCCAAGGTACGACCTTGCCGATGTAATCTTAGAGATACGCGCAATGGCCGATGAAGTGGAGCGGGCATTCGGCGTTTCGATAGAGATCGAACCCGTGCAATACGTTCAGGCTCCCTCACCCACGGACACAAACGCCCCGGTTGTCGGCGCCCTCAAAACGGCGATAAAGAAGGTATACGGTGTCGATGCTTCTCCCATGGGAATAGGAGGCGGTACCGTGGCAGCTCACTTCAGGGAAAAAGGATATCCGGTGGCGGCATGGGGCAAGATGAACAGAATGGCTCATCAGCCTAACGAGAGTTGCGCGATATCCAACATGATCGGAGACGCGAAAGTGTTCGCACATCTGTTCCTGGGGTGATACCGATTATCGACTGCATCTCCAAAGGGAAATCGTCTCCGCTAATCTGCCGAACTCTTCCACGGTCAGCGTTTCTCCCCTTCGTTGACCGTCTATTCCGGCTTCGGCTAGAAGCATGGGGATATCCGGTTTCTTTGAACGCAGGGCATCCATGCCCTTGAGGTTGTTGGCGATGGTTTTTCTTCTCTGCGAGAAGGCCGCCTTTACGGTCTCGACGAACAGGGCACGACCGGGAAAGGCAAAAAGGGGACTTTTACGCATGTCGATCCTTAAAACCGTGGAATCCACTTTCGGCTTCGGGTAAAAGCAGGATGAAGAGACCGTCATAATTTTCGAGATCTCCGCATACATAGCGATGATAACCGAAAGTATACCGTATTCTTTCGTTCCCGGCGGCGAAGCCACCCTGTCTGCGACCTCTTTCTGAAACATAAACGTCGCCGAGGAAATATGATCCATGAATTCGATCATCCTGAAGAGTATCTGCGACGATACATTGTATGGAATATTCCCGATAACCTTTATCCTGCCCTTTCCACCCGATGGTGAAGAAAAGTCGTAGCGGAGAACATCCGTGTGAACGATCTCGACATTGGATATCGTTTTCAATTCCTCATTCAGGACATCGACAAGCTTCGGATCTATTTCAAGGGCTATTACCCTTTTTGCCCTCGCCGCGATCATCGCAGTCATAACGCCCAGCCCGGCCCCGATCTCGACCACGGTATCGTCACCGCCGATCCCGGAAGCTTCGACTATACGGCAGGTTATGTTATTATCCACGAGAAACGATTGTCCGAGGCGTTTTACGGGGCGTATATTATATTTTCTGAGGGTTTTCAGGGGAGATTCCATCTCTTTGTTTGCCTTGCCTGCAATTTCCACGCAACAAATGAAACATATATCGAACGAGTCGCCACACGAAAACTCAATCGAGCGGCCATCTTGACACCGCGTTCAGATCGAACGAGTCTCTTTTGCCGCGGCAGAGCAGATTGTTACCTGCAACGGCTATCATTGCCGCGTTATCGGTGCAGAAAACAGGCGGCGGAACGAATATCTCTATCCCCGTTTTTTCTCCTGTTTCGAAAAACGATTTTCTCAACCGGTTGTTCGAGGCAACGCCGCCGCAAACCACGACTCTCGGCACGGATGCATCCCGGGCGGCCTGAAGCGTCTTTTCGACAAGCACATCTACAATGGCTTCCTGATAACTTGCGGCGATATCGGGAAGTTCGTCCGTGGAAATAGGGGTTTTCCTGTTTTTTATATAGTTAAGCAGCGCTGTCTTCAGGCCGCTGAAACTGAAATCGACGTTTCCCTTCATTGCACGGGGAAAAGCTATGGCCGCAGGATCCCCATTTTTTGCCAGCCTGTCGATGACCACTCCCCCGGGATACCCCAGATCCAGCATCCTTGCCGCCTTGTCGAAAGCCTCTCCGGCCGCATCGTCTCTCGTCTGTCCCAGTATCTGAAAATTACCGAAATCCCTGACAAGATATATATGCGTATGTCCCCCGGACACTACCAGCGCGACAAAGGGAAAATCGGGCCGTCGTTCGCTCAGAAATATGGCCGCGATATGGCCCTCTATGTGGTTCACTCCGACAAATGGTATATCGCCGGCGAATGCCATCGCCTTCGCAGCCGACAACCCGACAAGCAGGGATCCCACAAGACCGGGACCTCTCGTTACGGCAATACCTTCTATCTCTTCCATCGATACGCCCGCGTCGTCCAGAGCCTGGCATGTCACAGGTATGATCGCCTCCATGTGCTTTCTGGACGCGATTTCAGGAACGACACCGCCATACCTGCCGTGTATATCTATCTGTGATGCTATTACATTGGAGAGCGCGCCGGTGCCGTCGGAAACCACTGCCGCCGCAGTCTCGTCACATGAAGACTCTATACCTAATACGAGCATTCTTCCTCCCTGATAGCCTGCCTCTTCCCCTGTGCATGTTCTGATTTTGAACTTGCAACTTGGTACCGAAGGGATATATAGGAAAGCTGGCTGTTTGTAAATATAAAACCGGGGCTGTAAGAATGGAAAAAGAATGCGATTTCCTTGTACTTGGTAGCGGTATAGCGGGACTGTCCTTCGCAATAAAGGCATCTGAACTGGGAAGCGTTGCTGTCGTCACGAAAAAAAACAAGGTCGAATCGAATACGAACTATGCACAGGGGGGAATCGCAGCCGTTACCGACAGTGATGACTGCTTCGAGTTTCATATAAGGGACACCTTGAAGAGCGGAGCGGGAATCTGCAAGAAAGACGTGGTAAACTTCGTTATAAAGGAAGGTCCCGAAAGGATCGGCGAACTGATCGAGTGGGGTGTGAACTTTACAAAGACCGGAGACAACGAAACGGACACCTACGACCTTGGGAGAGAAGGAGGACACAGTTGCAGAAGGGTCCTTCACGCCGAGGACCTCACCGGCAGAGAAATAGAAAGAGCGCTGATCGAGAAAGCCGCTTCAAAGAAAAACATAACCATCTACGAGAATTTCTTTTCAATAGATCTTATATGCAGGTCAAAACTTACCGGCCATAAAGATAAAAACGACAGGTGTATCGGTGCGTATGTTCTCGATGTGAGCAAAAACATCGTCCATACTTTCAGGGCAAAATTTGTCATACTCGCCACAGGGGGGTCGGGAAAAGTCTATCTGATTACAACAAACCCCGATATCGCCACGGGGGATGGCGTGGCTATGGCATACAGGAGAGGCGCCAGGATCGCAAATATGGAATTCATTCAATTCCATCCCACCTGCCTGTATCATCCCGAAGCAAAGTCCTTTCTCATCAGCGAGGCCGTGAGGGGTGAAGGAGCCGTACTGAGGCTCAAAAACGGATCGCCATTCATGGAGAAATATCACCCGATGGGAGCGCTGGCCCCGCGGGATATCGTCGCCCAGGCAATCGATACGGAACTGAAAAAGTGGGGAGACGAATATGTTCTCCTGGATATTACGCACAGGGACAGGGAATTCCTGATCAAGCGGTTCCCGTTTATTTACAATCAGTGTCTCGAATTCGGCATCGATATGGCTGTAGATCCGATACCGGTAGTACCTGCGGCCCATTACCAGTGTGGAGGCGTACTGGTAGATTCTCTCGGCCAGACCAGCATCGAAGGACTTTTCGCGTTCGGGGAGGTAGCATGTACCGGGCTTCACGGCGCAAATCGTCTCGCGAGCAATTCGCTCCTGGAGGCCCTTGTGTTCGCGCATAGAGCATTCCTGAAAGTCTCTGAACTTCTGCCCTCGGTCGCGAAAGATTCCACCCCGATCCCTCCGTGGGACCCGAAGGGTGCAACCGAAAGTGACGAATCAATAGTTGTCTCGCATAACTGGGATGAAATCAGGATGTGCATGTGGAACTACGTGGGAATAGTACGGTCCGACAAAAGACTGGAACGGGCGAAGCGGCGGATCGATATGATCGAAAGGGAAATAGAAGAATACTACCGTAATTTTACCATAACTACCAATCTGCTCGAATTGCGCAATATCGCTACCGTGGCGGAAATCATTATCGAGTGTTCGCGCCTCAGGAAAGAAAGCCGTGGACTTCACTATAATCTCGATTATCCCGAAAAAGACGATGTCGACTGGTTGAAAGATACCGTGATAAAGAAAGACTGGGGGAAAAGAAAACCGGATGGCGAGTAGAGAACACTTCAAAAAGACCCCTCTTCACGACTGGCACCGGAAACACGATGCCAACATGGCGATATTCGGCGGATATGAGATGCCGTTGTGGTATGCTTCAGGGGCAAAAAGGGAACACCTCGCCGTCATATCGAGCGCCGGAATTTTCGACACGAGTCACATGTCGGTTATCATGGTTGAAGGTCCGGATGCGCTGGCACTTCTGCAGACCTGTTTCACCAAGAATATGGACGCGTGCATAGGAAAAGACAAAACATCGCTTATCCCGGGAAGATGCGCCTACGGAGCCTTTTTAAACGATCAGGGACATGTAATGGATGACGCCATCGTCTCACAGCTGGCATCCGGGAAATACATGGTAGTCGTTAATGCCGGAATGGGGGAACAGATCACCCATCACTTGAAAAATCGGGCTGCCGGGTCGAATGTCGAAATCCACGATCTGACCGACAAGGTCGGCAAGATGGACATACAGGGTCCCCTTTCCGCCCGGGTATTGGCGGGGATGCTTAAAGAACCGGAAGCCGTGTTCGACAGGATGGTATTTTTCAGTTTTAAGGGGTTCTTTGATGAATCTCTCTCCCCCCTTGATCCCGTATATCTTTTGGACGGTACCTCCATCATGCTGTCGCGTACCGGTTATACCGGCGAGTTCGGGTTTGAAATATTCACGGCACCCGGTAAAACCTTGCAAGTCTGGGAAATGGCGCTAGAGGCAGGGGAAAAAATCGATCTTACGGTATGCGGTCTGGCAGCGCGCGACTCTTTGAGAACGGGCGCAATGCTTCCCCTTTCCCACCAGGATATCGGTTCATGGCCGTTCATCAATAATCCATGGAGCTTTGCCCTCCCCTTCAACAGTGATCAAACGGATTTCACAAAGAGATTTATCGGCTCCGAAGCCCTTAAAAAAATCAAAAAACCGGAATACACCTGCCCGTTCGTGGGATTTGATCTGCGCAAGGTTTCACCCGGCGATTCAACGGTCGTAATAGACTCCGGCGGGGAAGAGATAGGCGTTGTCCTGACCTGCGTGACCGACATGGCCATAGGCCGGGTGGAGGGAATGATATACAGCATAGCCAGCCCGGACAAACCGGAAGGATTCAACCCGAAAGGACTATCCTGCGGGTTTATAAAGGTGACAAAAAAACTCCTCCCCGGAGACACGGTGGAATTGAAGGATGACAGGCGAACGATACAAGTAGCAATCGTGAAAGATATACGACCCGACCGGACGGCGCACAAAGCGATCAAAAACGTAGGTTGGTGATAAAAACGCCCTTATTACTCCGTCAAAAATATATGTCAAAGCCGTAATTCCGGTCCGTTACCCCGGGAAAACAGGAAAGACTCCGTCATACCGTCCCGGATCGGAGTCCGGGATGACGACCAAGCCGGTATTCAGGTTTTTTATCGTCATTCCGGTGAAAACCGGAATCCAGAATGAACCTGGATGCCACCGTATCGAGTACGGTGCAGACCCCGTATCGAGTGCGGGGTAAACCCCGTATCAAGTACGGGGCAGGCTTATCGGGGTCCGGCATGACATTTAATATGTTTAATCGCCGTAGCAATAACATGTACGACAGGTGTGGTTGTGGCAAAAGCTTCAGGCCATTTTCATCGCCGTAATTATTTATCGTTATCTCTGCAGACGCCGAATTGAATCATGTAATTATAACCAAGATCGATTATTCCGGTCTTTTTAAATCCATAGCGGGTTATCAGGCCTTCCGAATCTTCCGGCGAAAGACGCATATGTTGCGGCGGGCCGAAAGACACATCCTCTTTGTGGCATTCAATAATCGCCAGGCGGCCATCCGGTTTCAGAACACGACGTATTTCGTTACACAAAGCTTCCGCGTTCCTGGTAATACCCGGAATATGAAGAGCGGTTGCTACAAGGCATATGTCGACACACCCATCTTCGATCGGTAATCGCCTCGTAGCGTCGGCGACCATCGCAACTAAGTTCATAATACCCTCCTCAGCGACCCTCCGTTTCAGATTGTTGATGAGTAATTCGGACCTGTCCAAGGAATAAACCACGCCGGTATTCCCGACAAACCTGGATGCTTCGAGGGAATAATCACCCGGGCCACAACCCAGATCAAGGAAACAGTCTCCTTTTTTCAGAGCAAGCAAGTCAAAAACAGCCTCCGGATCGTGCATGTGAAAACTGCTCGACCCGCTCTTATGTCCCTGTTTTTCGCGACGATTGCATTCGTATTTGAGTTTCATCAGTATTACCCCCGCATCGGAGTTTTTGTGCAACAGACCCTTATTAGCTTTCCGGAACAAGCAAAGATGCTTAAAGGCTGTACCGGGCAGCCACTTATCGGAAATGTTAACTGTCAGCAGAGTCCATTCTCCGAGACCATGATTCTCTCCGCTATTCCAGCACCTATCGCCAGGCGCGATCCTTTAACCGTTATTATGAAGGGTCCCGGGGCTCCTTTTTGTATAATCTCGATCTCCGATCCCGGGACCAGCCCCATGCTGAATAACCGCTCCTGCATCCCTCGGCCGCCGGCAAAAGACGATATTTTTATTCTTTTCCCCGATGACGCCATCGGCAGGGGTATTACGTTCGTTTCCATTTTCAATCACAATGCTCCTTTGCTTAGATAAAAGTTATAACAAGCTCATAATGTTAGATAGATAAAACATTATGTTCAAAAAAATTTACTCTATCTTGCTTTCAAGTTTTTTGACTTCCGAACTGAAGCTTCCCTCAAAAGCCTTCATATGCTGCAAGCATTTGTCCTCATCCCGCCCGTACTTCATGTATTGATTAAACTTGAGAGGCCAATCCGTGCCGCACCTCGGGCATACCTCGATAAACTCCATAAATTTTATAAGTCTTTCAAGTGTCGAAGGACTGATCGCATGTTCCATCTTGCAGGCATCTTCTTCAGCCGTCTTTAAATCCAGACCCAGTATGGTAGTCAAGAAATCACGAAGAATAACATGCCTGTGATAAACATCCCTCGCGATACGTTTTCCCTTCTTTGTCAATTCGACCGATTCGTACTTTTTATGGTTGATCAGATCCTGCTCCACAAGGTTGTTCAACATGCTGGTAACGGTCGGAAGTTTTACCCCCATTTCCTGAGCTATATCCTTGACCCGGACGAATTTCTTATTCTTTTCCAGGTTAAGAATAATCTCGAGATAATCTTCTACTGTGGAACTTAATTTTTTCCTGCTCATAACTAACCGCCCGTTTTACAACGTCCTCAGGTGGCTGAAGTACCTTAAAACTTTTTATATCGACCCGCAATTAAATGTTAGATGAGTCTAACTACGTCAAAAAAAAATTAATGTCAAGCTTTTTTATATCCCGGCGGACGCGCGTCTTTTTTCCGTTGAAAATGTAATGGAACCTGTCCGGCCATATTTTATTCATCGGCGCAGGCATGGTAAAAAACGATGCGGATTCAATAATATTTAATAAAAAGGTTACTTCTCTCAGCCACATATTCCTCCGGTAACGGCAGAGACACGTCCGGCAAAAAACAGCCACATTGCTCATTATAACAACTTGAGCCCTAGGAGTTTGCCGAAGAACATGATATGAAACATGGTATTCGAGAGCCAAGTTTGAATGTGATACATGTAATGGGGTAAAACACGTTCAGAACATTTCAAAAAAGGAGAGAAATAAATGAGGGAAATCGATGAATTATTGTTGCCGGATGATCTCCGTTACACGGAAACACACGAATGGGTCAGAGACGGTGACATTGTAACGGTGGGGATTAATGATTACGCGCAAGATCAACTGGGCGATATCGTGTTTGTGGAACTCCCCGAGGTCGGGGCCAGGTTCGAGAAGGGAGAGGCATTCGGCACTATGGAATCGGTTAAAGCCGTTTCGGAGATTTATATGCCCTTTTCCGCGGAAGTTACCGCTGTAAACGACTCGCTTGAAGAAACGCCGGAACTGGTAAACCGGGATCCTTACAATGACGGCTGGGTGATCAAGGTGAAACCGGACGATCCGGAAGAGATAAATTCCCTCATGAACAAAAGCGAATACATTAAAATGCTGAAAGGAGCCGAATAGCATGCGCTACCTGCCCCATACTGAAGAAGACGTCAGCTCGATGTTGAGCGTGGCGGGTGCCGGGAATATGGAGGACCTGTTTTCGATGATCCCGGCACACTGCAAGATGGAGAGCAGTCTGAACCTGCCGGAGGCTCTGACGGAATGGGAACTCGGTACACTTATGAAAGACCTCGCGGGAAAGATGGCTGTACCCCCGGAATATAAAATATTCATGGGAGCTGGGAGCTACAACCATTATATTCCCGAATCGGTGTCGTACCTTATCGGCAGGTCCGAATTCTCTACGGCCTATACTCCATATCAACCCGAGATAAGTCAGGGAACGCTTCAGGCGATATACGAATATCAGACGCTGGTCACCCGCCTGCTCGGCATGGAGGTATCGAATGCCTCGATGTATGACGGAGCATCCGCCCTGGCCGAAGCCCTCCTGATGGCCATACGCGTAACAAAACGGAAAAAGGTGGCTGTATCGAGCCTTATCCACCCGTATTACCGCGACGTGGTCCGGACATATCTGAACCCGGGCAATTATGAAATCATGGAGCTTCCCCGTCTCGAAAACGGAAGGACCGATACGTCGGACCTGGACGGAGCGAACGATCTGGCCGCGGTCGCCGTTCAATCACCAAACTTCTTCGGATGCATCGAAGATCCCGATGCGGTTAAGAAATATTCCGAAAAATCGGGCGTACTGCTTGTCGTTTCCTTCACGGAACCGCTCGCCTACGGTCTTTTCAAAAATCCCGGCTGCCAGGGAGCCGATATCGTATGCGGCGAAGGTCAGAGTCTCGGCATACCGCAATCCTTCGGGGGGCCCGGCCTGGGAATGTTCTCCTGCCGGATGGAGCACGTGCGCAGCATGCCGGGGCGTCTCGTAGGCAAAACCACCGACATGAACGGCGCTCCCGGTTTCGTCCTGACGCTCGCAACCAGGGAGCAGCATATCCGCCGGGAGAAGGCGACATCCAATATCTGCACAAACAACAGCCTGTGCGCGCTGGCATCCGCCATGTATATGGCTTCCCTGGGAGGCACCGGCATCCGGGAACTGGCATGTCTCAACTATGATAAAGCCGAGTATCTCAAACGCGGGCTGAGAGAAGCGGGATTTAAAATCACCTTCGACAGCCCCACGTTCAACGAGTTCGTAGTGGAGTTCGGAGAAAACTTCAAGGATACCTATAAGAAATTGATCGAACAGCACATAGTTCCGGGATTTCCGCTCGCCGCGACGTATCCCGATCTTTCCGGTCATTACCTGTTGTGTGTAACGGAAACCATAGACAGGGCAGATATGGACGCCCTGATAGCGGAGGTGCGATCATGAAAGAATCCCAGGGTGCCACGGGCCTGATACTCAACGAACCCCTGCTTTGGGAAAAAGGAAAAAAGGGAAGGAGCGGATTCTCCATGCCCCGCAGGGATGTTGTCCCCTTCCCCGTAGACGAAAAACTCACGGGTGACGGACCCGACTTTCCCGACCTTTCAGAGGTGGATGTCGTAAGGCATTACACAAGGCTGTCGCAGTGGAATTTCGGTGTCGACACGGGCATGTATCCCCTCGGTTCGTGCACCATGAAGTATAATCCGAAAATCAACGAAAGAGCGGCGGCAATCCCCGGCCTTGCCGGGGCGCACCCCCTGCTTCCGGAGGAACTGTCCCAGGGGGCACTCGAGTTGATGTACCGGCTCGAACGGTATCTTGCCGAAATAACGGGAATGGATGCCGTCACGCTTCAACCGGCAGCCGGTGCTCACGGAGAATTGGCAGGCATGCTCCTGATGCACGCGTACCACAGGAGCAAAGGTTCAAACCGCTCGAAGATTATCGTTCCCGATACCGCTCACGGCACCAATCCCGCGAGCGCCGCACTCTGCGGATACTGTCCCGTTCCGGTAAAATCAAGTCAGGACGGTATAATATCGCCCGAAGCCATCGCCACCGTCATGGATGAAGATACGGCCGGTATCATGATAACCAATCCGAACACACTGGGGCTGTTTGAAGAAAACATCAGGGAAATAGCCGATATCGTCCATTCGAAGGGGGGCCTGGTCTACGGTGACGGGGCGAATATGAATGCCGTAATGGGAATCGTACAGATGGGGAAAATCGGCTTCGATGTAATGCATCTGAATCTCCACAAGACCTTCTCCACTCCACACGGGGGAGGAGGCCCCGGTTCGGGCCCGGTGTGTGTAAAGGGCATCCTGGAACCATTTCTCCCTGTCCCGCGGATTGTGAAAAAAAAGGAGAGATACAGGCTGTCCGGCGATTTTCCGGATTCCATCGGAAGGCTTCAGGCCTTTTACGGTAACTTCGGAGTCATGATCAAGGCATGCAGCTACATAATGAGCATGGGAAGCGACGGCCTGAAAAGGGCGAGCCGGCTTGCGGTTCTTAACGCCAATTACATAAAGGAAAGTCTTAAGGAATTGCTCTATCTTCCCTATGATAAACCGTGTATGCATGAATGCGTCTTTTCGGACAAACTGCAGGAACCCCTGAAAATTACCACACTGGATATGGCGAAGCGTCTCATGGATTACGGCTTCCATCCGCCGACGATCTACTTCCCGCTCGTAGTGCATGGCGCCATGATGATAGAGCCCACGGAGACGGAATCGAAAGAGGATATCGACCGTTTCATAGATGCTCTCAAGAATATCGTGGCTGAAGCCGGGCAAAATCCCGATGCGTTGAAGAGAGCACCTGCACGGACGAAACTGCGCAGGCTTGATGAAACGGCGGCGGCAAGAAAACCCTGTCTGGCGGGATAAAGTCATGAACGG
This sequence comes from Syntrophaceae bacterium UBA2210, assembly GCA_002327865.1. Classification (GTDB taxonomy): domain Bacteria; phylum Desulfobacterota; class Syntrophia; order Syntrophales; family UBA2210; genus UBA2210. The sequence continues at coordinate 4,353 of DCUQ01000042.1, read as the reverse complement.
TAAAGCCGGAATCCGGACACGGAAGCCTCCATGGCTCAGGACAACACTCCCGAGGGGATCCGAATACCAGGATGTCAGAAAGCTCCTTAAGAAGAATAGCCTGCATACAGTCTGCGAGGAAGCCCTATGCCCCAACATGTGGGAGTGTTTTTCAAAAGGCACGGCGACTTTTCTTATAATGGGGTCTCTGTGCACACGGGACTGTCGCTTTTGCGCCTTGTCTCGTGGAAAACCGGCTCCGCTCGACCCCCAAGAGCCTTCCAGGGTAGCCGCGGCGGCTCGACTTTTGGGACTCGGTTACGTCGTTGTTACATCGGTAACACGGGATGATCTTCCCGATGGAGGGGGCTCCTTCTTTTCCTCAACAATCACCGCGATCCGGGAAAGCATTCCGGAGGCGCGCGTGGAAGTGCTGATACCCGACTTCCGGGGAGACAGACAGGCGCTGGCTTCCGTTACCGCCGCCAGGCCCGATGTACTGAATCATAATATCGAGACGGTACCCCGTCTCTATCCGGTGGCGAGACCCGAAGCATCATACCTGCGTTCTCTCGCGCTCCTGGAGAATGTCAAGAAAACCGACCCGGCGATACCGGTAAAATCGGGGTTTATGTTAGGGCTCGGAGAGTCGCCGGAAGAGATACGACAGACCATTCGGGATCTCGCGAATACCGGGTGCGACATACTGACAATAGGACAATATCTCCAGCCTTCGGAAGCGAACCTGGAGGTAGAACGTTTCGTACATCCGGACGAATTCGACGACTGGCGTGCGGCGGCACTCGATATGGGGTTTTCGGGGGTTGTAAGCGGTCCCCTTGTAAGGAGTTCGTATCGCGCCGGGGAACTCTATCAGACAGCTGTCCTGAATCTTAGACACGACGGTGACGGTTGTCCGAAATCGACAGCCAGGGATGCCTGATGATCCGGACCGGCTATTACGGATTTGACTTACGGCGTCTTTTCTCTTATATTACTGCTCTGTTATATGCTTAATAACAAAGAAAATTTACCGCACTGAGGAGAAGCCTGTTATGCTGCAACGTAAAGAGACAATCGATTGTGATGTGCTGGTAATCGGCGGCGGAGGCGCAGGGCTGAGATCGGCCATTGCCGCGCGATCAAACGATGTTGATGTCCTTATCGTCTCCAAATCCGGGTCGGGACATGCAACGAACACTTCCATTTCCAAGGCGGTGATTGCCTCCTCGGGATGGGGTGTTCCGGAAGATAATCCGGCCGTTCATGCCGCCGACACAATCGAAGGCGGACGTTTCTTAAACGACCAGGCAATGGTCGCCGCGATTGCAGAGGGAGCCAGTGCCGAGATCGCCTTTCTGCAGGAATGCGGCGTGAACCTGGGAATGGAAGGAGGAAAATTCCGTTTATTGAAGATTGGGGGACACCGCTACCCCCGGCACGTTTACGGCAAAAACTGGATCGGAAGCGATCTTGTAACGCCGCTCATACAACGCGCAAAGCAGGCGGGCGTTCGCTTTGAAGAACATGTTTTTATAACCCGGCTCCTGGCATCCGAAGGAAGAATCACAGGCGCGACGGGTATAACCAGGGACGGGGATTTCCTCGCGATACAGGCAAAAACCGTTATTCTGGCTACCGGGGGCTATGCACAGATCTTTCTGAACACCAACAACGCGGCCGGGATTACGGGAGACGGACAGGCACTCTCCTACGACCTGGGGGTGCCTCTGAAAGACATGGAATTCATACAGTTTTATCCGACTGCGACCGGGAAACGGGGCGGCAGGATTCTCCTGTACGAGAACCTCCTGCCACGAAAAGGCGTCGTCCTGAGAAACGGAGACGGTGAAGACATCATAAAGAAAAACGGCATTACGGACCCGACAAGCTTGACCAGGGATCAGCTTGCGCAACTTGTCATAAAAGAGATCGAACACGGCAGGACAGGGAAGCAAAGCGTGTTTATGGATACGGAAACCCTTTCCGAAGAGACCGCGGGGCAACTGACGCAACTGCTACCCTCTTCATGGTGGAAGGGACAGAAAACGTACGAGGTCGCGCCGACTGCTCATTTCTGCATGGGTGGAATCGTAACCGATCGATGGGGAGAGACCTCACTCAGCGGCCTTTTCTCCGCAGGGGAAACGACAGGTGGTGCCCATGGAGCAAATCGTCTCGGCGGCAACGCGCTGGCGGAAATCTTCGCCATGGGTACGCTGGCAGGGACAAAAGCCGCCCGGCAATCGATGGAAATCGGTGCAACACCGTCGATTCACGAAGCGGCCGAAGATGAACGTCTCCGTCTGGATAAAACATTCTCCGCACAGGGATCGAGTCCTTCGAAACTTATCAAACAATTGAAGACGCTGATGTGGCGCAAGGTCGGTATTATCCGGGAAAAGAGCGAGCTTGAAGAAGCATACAGACTTATTCAGGGACCGTGGCCCGCTGCCGCCGTGGCTGATTGCGCCGATCTGATAAAACTGTTGGAATTCAATAACATGCGTCTAGTAGCCGAGATGGTTTGCACGGCGGCCCTGGAAAGAACGGAAAGCCGTGGTTCGCATTTCCGTGCCGATTATCCCGGAGAAGACAACGAACGGTGGCTTAAAAACATTGTGCTCCGCAAGGGAGACACAGGCATGAGAGTCGAAACAGTGCCGGTTAGTGGTGATATCACAAAACCGGTTTGATCAGGTCACACGCGGCTCGGCAGCAAGAATATCACCTCAATTCCTGCCGCCGCCGGAATCGAGTAAGTGGAAAGCGTAACAAAGAACGACCCGGTAAATACGGGCTATTATAAAGAACAGCGGATGTCTTAACGTCATGCACGGTCAAGGCATCCGCTGTTTTAAAACCTGTGGTCATCTATCGTTCATCCCCGTGACAATGCCTGGCAGGGATACGTATTTCAAAACGTCATCACATGTTGCGAGATTTAGCGATCATGGCGTCGGCAAATTCCCTGCCGTCTTCAAGGTCCGCGCCATCGGGATGACCGTCGGCGCTCTGCGCTTCCATTGCCCATGCCCTGTGTTCGGGTTTCTGCAACAGGGAATCGATAACATCCGCCCTGACCTGCCCCCTGCAGCCGAAGCTTCCGAGAATTGTCTGCCTGGCCGCCAGTCCCATTGCGTGATGCAAAGCCGTAACCGCCAACTGGCCTCCTCGCATAGAACCATGGGTCAAGAAAAAAGCCAGTTTTCTGCCTTCCGGAATACTCTTTATGAACTTCTCCACTTTCCCCGGAACACTGTTAGCCTTAACCGGAAATCCGACAAAAATTATGTCATAAGGATCGGGGACTGCCTCGCCGATTGGAACAATATCTTTTTCTGCCGCGTTTATGCTTTCATAGATCGCCTCAGCCAGCCTACGGGTATTATCGGTTTCGGAATAATATGCCACCAGCGTTTTCATCGGATCCTCCTTGCTTTTCGAATTTTCTGTTAACGTATCGAATTCCCATCGCCTTTGCAAGCTATTTGAGCTCCCGACTCACACTTTTTACCGCTACCGGGCGTATCACGATTATTCACCGACACCTAACAAAGGTTTAACACGGGTGTAACAATCGCCTGCTATCTCTATGTTCGTTACTATGGCAATTAAACATATCAAAGGAGTCCGGAGCAATGAAATGCCTTATTATCCATAAAAGAGACTGTTCCGTAGCAAGGCTTTCCGGTCCGATCACCGGAAATCTGCCTTTTATCATCAGAAACGTCGTACATGCCGAGTTCAATGCAAAAGAGCCGAGAGTGATCCTCGACATGAAAGAGCTCGACGACAGCGGAAGCCTGATAACGCAGCTTGCACTTATCGCCGCGTTCAAAAAAGAAGTAGATTTCATGAACGGACTTTTAAAGATATGTTCGTTAAAACCGCGCATAAGAAACTACCTGTCCAAAAACAGGATGAACGAAATTTTCGATATGTATGAAGATATGAACAGCGCGGAACAGAGTCCCTGGGTGAGGAAAAGATATGAAAGAAAACAGCGAAATTCTGGAGCTCCGGCCTGATATCTTCAGGATCAAGGGACACGGAACGAGCAGCCACAGCTACATAATCAAGGGCGATTACGCGAATCTTCTCATAGACTCCGGTGTCGACTCCAATTTCCCCTTCCTTCAGAAGTCGCTTCTGAAAATCGGTTTAAAGGTTCGCGATATCGATATAGTAATCAATACCCATGAACACTTCGACCACATCGNNATTTTCAGGATCATGCGCTCATCGCGGCACACCGTTTCGCGGCGACAAAAATGATCTTCGACGACCGGTACGTCACCCTCTACAGATCGGCCGATCTGAACGAAATTCCGATGAAAGTGCACCTGTGGCTGGAAAGCAAAAGCCGCTTCG
>DCUQ01000020.1 GCA_002327865.1 Syntrophaceae bacterium UBA2210 | reverse complement strand
CATATTTCACGCCGTCAACCGGAGAGAAATCTTCATTTCATCGGCCATGGAAAGGAGGTACCGAGCGATGCACGAAGCGATCAAGGCCTTGATCCAAAGCAGGGATTTATGCGTGTTGTCCACCGTCTCCGGCGGAAAGCCGCACTGTTCGCTCATGTCCTATGTAACCGACATCACGTGCAGTACGTTCTATATGCTCACACTCATAGGAACGAAGAAATACCGGAACCTTGAGAGCAACAGTGCCGTAAGCCTCCTGATAGACACGCGGGAAGAGGATATCGATCACCGGCGTAATGATATCCGGGCCCTCACGGTCACCGGCGTCTTTCAACCAATTGAAGATCCGTCGGAGCAGAAGAGGGTGCTGCGGCAACTGCTGGAAAGGAATCCTCACCTCAAGGAGTTTGCCGAGAGCGCCGAGGCGAAGGTGTTCTCTGTTCGGGCAAAGACCTTCCAGTTGCTCGATGGCGTGAGCCGGTCTTACTTCGAGGAGGTTGACTGAACGGAACACCGGGAGCGTCCGGGGTCGTTCATTGATATATGGATTGCCATTCCAGTAATCATGCCGAGAAAATCGATAATTGACGCTGCGGAAGCCTTGCGTCGCATTATTGATACGGAACCGATCATGGATGTCAATATATCAATGCCCGTACCCGATATGCGTCCCCGAGATGCCAAGTTATTTAGATAATTAGGGTCGTACCCGGAAATCCCGGTATTTCAGTCGCAGCGCTGCAGTGTGAGCAATTCGTCAGAGCGGTAGCGCAGCGATTTTCCGCCCGGGTTTACCTCGAGACGAAGTGGTAATGCGGTTTTTTCCCCCGACTCCGTGAATGAATATTCAGTGCCGACATATATATTGGCTTCAGTTCGGTTGACCACGAAAAGCACACCGCCGGGTTTGAAATGGTCGAGCTGACCGACTTTGGTAATCACAGCCTCATAACCCTCAGCTCCACGATTTGAAATATTAATAATCGGGAAGTTTTCTGTTCCAATAATGATTACCCAGTTCCCCTCAATTTCCATTTCTGGCCGCAAACTGTTTATTCTGGCCTGCAATTCATTTATCTTAAGCGTTTTTTCAGGTATAATTCTGTGTCTTATAATTTCTTTTATTTTTTTTGAACCTGACTGGGCCTGCTTTATTTTTTCAGCCAGTTCTTGCTGATTGAATTTTTTGCCCGGAGTGGTATGCAGGTCAGCCAGATATTTGCAGGTTATGGCATCAATAGCCTCTTGTCGCGGAAAATTCGGAAAGAATGATGATGATGTCATCGCCACCACCGAGAGATCATCAATCAACCAGATTTCCTTATTATCTACCAGTGTCTGGATAATGTCGAGTTCTTCTCTGAGCTGCTCGACGGCACGGTTATAGTTCTCCAGTTGCAGGTTTTGCTGAACTTGTCCACGGGCTTGCGCGATCAGCATGTCTCTCTCTCGCCCGAGATCGTCAAGCTGCCGGGTTAATGTATTGTAGTTCTCTCTAAGCAGAATATGGTCAGTGTTGGCTTTCACTATCGCGTCAAGTAGTTGACTAAACGATTGATATTCTTTTCCATTGATTACAACCGGTGTATTTAAAAGGAGTTCGCGTTTTTTTTGCAGCTCTTTGAGTTTAACTGACTGGCTGTCGCTGTCTCGAAGGCCGCTTTTCCCTGACTCCTGCTTATTCAGAATACTGTCGATCTCATAATCAAACTGATTCAGATAATTAAATTTTTGAGCGTGTTCGCTGCCAAACTTCCATGTGTTCGCAATCTTGTCGCTAATTTCCTTTCTGCGCTCGACAATCTGGTCAATACGCCCATTCAATGCCCTTACCTGTTCCTGAAGGCTGTCGGTCTCTGCTGAACATGGCACAAGCAAGGCCAGCAAAGAAAAAACCGACAGTGTTAATACAGCAGCGAATTCCGGTACAGTTGACTTTTTTAACATAGCTTACCTCTCATAGCGCGGATTAATTGGCGACTTTAATCACTTACAGTAGGTATTGTGCCCCCCACTACCAGGGTGATATTGGGGCAAGAGTTCTCCTTAAAAAAACATAATCCGCATTTCCCCCTCCGGTTATAATATTTATGGACTATCGGTTGGCATGTTGTCCGCTGTATTAACTGGGCGGATTGCGATACAGTTTCCCCCCCAACGGTATGAGAATAAGGATCTCATCGCCCTCCGGTTTTTTGTAGAGATGGAAGAACTCATTGCTCTCGACCATTCCTCTCGAGGTAAGGTAACGGGTCAGGATGAAAGAAGGTCCTGAAGAAGGGTCCCATTTTCCACTATAACGGAATTCGAGAAAATCTGCCGTTTCTGGGGATCGCATGACGAAGGTGCAATCACCGGTCTGGGTTATCTCATATCGTTGAATCGGGTCAAGGCTTACAATTTTTTTAAGCCACCATGTGCCGAGCACATGACTGGCCGGGCAGCCAGGTGGCGGCGCTGGATTTTCAAGAGGGCGAGGGGGGGCATTTTGGATCACTATGGGCCCGGTCCGGTCCAGCAGCCGGATAGAATCGTCCTTCAGGTGGAGTTTGGCCAGCGATTGCGGCGTGACTCG
>DCUQ01000031.1 GCA_002327865.1 Syntrophaceae bacterium UBA2210 | reverse complement strand
GTCTTGACTATGGGGATAGGCTTAGCTGCTTCGGGTATAACCCGGTTGATGAGTCCCATGTTTAATGCCTCTTTGGCCGTGATCAAATCACCGTAAAATAACAATTCGAGCGCTCTCTTTCTTCCTACGGAACGGGTGATGGGAATTGCTGGCCCGATGCAGTTAAGCCCCACGTTGATGGCGGTTAATCCCAGACGTGCGTTTTCACCGGCGGTTGCGAGGTCGGAAGCCGCCACCAGGCCGGCTCCGTTTGCCGCAGCGATTCCATTTACCTGAGCGATAACAGGTTTGTTGATACGGCTGATAGTGACCAGCGGTTTTTCCATGCACTCTATCCAGGATCGATACTCCGCAACACTTTTATCCGGGAAATCGCTTATGTCGATTCCGGCGCAAAATGCCTTGCCTGTTCCCTTCAGTATAATGACCCGCGCCCGGTTTTCCGAGTTGAGCTCGTTAAGGGCCTGATCGAGCTCTTTTGCAAGGGGAATACTGAACGTGTTAAGACTATCAGGACGATTGAGAATTATTTCAGCGACAAAATCATCTCCGATTTCAACGATAATGTTCTTGTAATTCATGGTATGTCTCCATCTTTAACACTGAATTTGTAATTCTTTCTGCCGGTATAAACAGGTGAGATGTGTTGCGGTGATTCAGGGCGATATTTATTCTTATATTTTCCTTCTGCTCGTGTCATTTACGTATGAAACGGCATTGTTTTTTTCTAAAAGCGACATTTTGGGAATAAAGAAAACATAAGGTCGTTACCGATACGGAATTTTTTTCTCTTAATTTCAGTACATTAATCTTTCCAGGCGTTAGTAACTCTGTTAAAAAACGCTGTATTAAGTTCTTCACGCTGCCGAGTCTTTTACATACTCCTTTATAATTCTCATTATGCTGTTTGTGTTTCTGCGAGCACCTTCCCTTATCTCGTCGTCCGTAGGTGGTTTTTCGGTGATGCCGTGACCGTAATTGTCTACAGAACATATCGCGGTGTAAGAAAGTTCCAGTTCCTTCGCGATCGTGGCTTCGCTTGCCATGGTCATCCCGACGATATCGGCGAATTGAGATATCATTCTTATCTCGGCCTTTGTCTCCAGCCTGGGACCGGTTGTCTGCCAGTAAACACCTTTTTTTATTACATCGAATCCCATTCTCACGGCCGTTTGTATCAGTTTTTCTCTAAGCCCTTCATCCAGAGCCGGCGTTATATGGACGGTATTTATGTGAAATATGGTGGGGGTCTCGGAGATGGATATATAATCGTCCGGGATGACAATCTTTCCCGGTTCCAGTTCTTTTTTCAGTGAGCCGGTAGAATTTAATCCGATTACCTCCTGTACTCCGATGTCGCGCAGCGCCTTGAGGTTTGCCCGGTGATTGATTTTGTGCGGGGGAATCGATTTGTCGATACCGTGCCTTGGTATAAATGCAACGATCTCAGAGAGGAAAACCAGTGCGTTACCGAATTCAGTTTTCATAACCGTTTTTTTCAGACCCTGTAATATATCTTCTTCTGAAAGGGGGATTGTGCCGGAAATGATACCTGTTGGTTTCATGATATTTTCCCTTTGCAACGAAAGCATCTGTTCTTTCTGATGAGATTACCTATATCAAAAAACCCGCTTTGTGTCAAAACGCTTGCGTAGCAATGTTGAAATATTGTTTGACATTACGCAGACAAGCCAATAGATTGAACCCCGGAATAAGCCTCAGCGGATTGGCGCCGGTAAAGATCCACCGGTACGTATGGCAATGCCCGGTTCCAACAGGGCAAACGGTAAAGTAGAGTGACTTCATGTATAGGAATAAACCGGAGGAATCTTCAAAAAAGGTGTTATTGATATGAAACATGTAAGAGTGTTTTTTATGTGTGTATTCCTGTCCCTTTTCACCGGCTGCGCGTGGTGGAGCGGTCCTGCGGAGCCCGGTACGCCCGACGCGCTTTTTAAACAGGCGCAGGAACAGTACCAGGATGGTGATTATGATGACGCGACAGAACTGTTCCGGAGACTGACGGAAGAATATCCTCTCAGCGAGTATGCGATTGCTGCCGAGCTGGGAGTGGCGGATTCATATTTCAGTGATGAGGATTATATTTCCGCGGTGGCACAGTATACCGACTTCATGGAGTTTCACCCGACAAACGAGAATCTTCCCTATGTAATGTTTCAGATAGGACTGTGTCACTTCAGGCAGATGCTGGGAATAGACCGTGATCAGACGGAAACGCGCATGGCTTTGAAATCGTTTGAGAAGCTTATCTCCCGTTTCCCCAGCAGTACATTTTCCTTTCCGGCTAAGCAGTACGTGAAGGAATGCAGGGAGAGGCTCGGCGAACACGAGTTTTATGTAGGACAGTTCTATTTCGACATCGGTGAATACCGCGCTGCTATCGGACGGTTCCAGATTATTCAAGAGAAATATGCCCGCCTAGGGATGGACTATAAGGCCGCTTATTTTCTGGATGAAGCGAAAAGGCGTCTAGCGAAAGAGAAAACGGAATAGAAAGTGCCGGGCGGCACAATAGTAAAGGAGAATCAAACCAGAATGAATCATCCAGCGCTCGTCGAATCTATGACGAGGCCTTCATTTTATCCGCACGGACCGGATACCGTCGAACTCATACAGACGCACATTTCCTTCATTTTTATTGCCGGTGATCTTGTGTACAAGGTCAAAAAAGCCGTCGATTTCGGTTTTCTCGATTTTACTACCCTTGAAAAAAGAAAACGGTACTGCTCAGAAGAAATCCTGTTAAATAAGAGATTCGCTCCCGGTGTGTATACCGATGTTGTCGAAATCGGTGAAAACGGGGCGGGCAACCTCCTGCTCGGTAACGGGGGCACTGTTGTTGAATATGCCGTGCGAATGAAAAGGATTCCCGAAGACAGAATGCTGTACAGGCTCATGGAAGCCGGTAAGGTCACGAAACATGATGTTAAGCGTGTGGGAAAATATCTCGCCCGTGTCTACGGGAATATCCCGAGTGATGAGAAGGCAAAAGAGTTTGGAACGTTCGATGCCATTTCCGAAAATGTGATAGAAAATTTCGACCAGACGAGAAAATACGCGGGCGGCCCGGTCAGTAAAGAGAAATTCGACGCCCTGGAATCATGGAGCAGGTCTTTCATGGACAAAAACAGTGCGCTGTTCAATATGAGAATAGGGCAGGGGTGTATCAAAGACTGTCACGGCGATCTTCATCTTCAGCATATCTGCATTGAAGACGATACCGTCTCCGTGTTCGACTGTATCGAATTCAACGAACGTTTCCGGTTCGGGGATGTTGCATCGGATGTGGCATTTTTGTCGATGGACTTCGATTTCAACGGCAGAAGTGATCTGGGAGACATTTTTGTAAATGTCTACGTGGATGAATCGGGCGACGCGACATTGCCCGCTGTCCTGCGGTTCTACAAGGTCTACCGGGCGATGGTGAGGGCAAAAGTGACGTCGTTTATGCTTGATGACACGGGGCTTGACAATGTATCCCATCGAAGGGCCTTTCAGAGAGCCGGGCAGTATTACGATCTTGCCTATACGTACGTGACTCATGAAGATTGATCTGCATATTCACTCCAGGAACGGATCGGACGGCAGATGGACGCTGGAAGAGATTTTCGCCGAGGCCGCCGCAAGAAATATACGGTTCATGTCAATCACCGATCACGACGCGATCCACTGCCAGGATGAGGCGAAAGCCCTTGCCGGCCGGTATGGAATCGCGTACATTCCCGGTGTGGAACTGAGCGTGACCTTTGCGCACCCGGCATACAGGAACGGCAAAGGTGTCGAGCTTCATTTTCTCGGTTACGGGTATGACATCCACAATGAACCGTTGAATTACAGACTGCGTGAGATGCGGGATTTCAGAGAGAAACGGGCCCGTAAGATACTGGAGAATATCAATCGGGAATTCACGAAAGAGGGCAGACGGCATTTTTCGATGCGCGATATGGAAGCTATGCAGGCAAGCGTCGATGGAGCTTTCGGCCGTCCGCACATCGCGAATTATATGATACAACAGGGCATCGTCAGAGATAAACATGAAGCGTTCGCGAGATATCTTGTAAAATGTGATGTGCCGAAGATGTCGCTGAGTCTGGAAGAGGCTTCGGAATTGATAAGAAACGCCGGAGGAAAGCTGGTAATCGCCCATCCCAACGACCCCAACGGGTCCTCTCTTGTATCTCTTACGCCTTCCGTGCCGGGACAGCATGCCATTATTCGTCATGAGATGCTCGAGTATATAGACGGTGTGGAATGCTGGCATGCGAGGCATAGCGGAAGGACGATCGAATTGTACCTTTCTTTTGCCCGGGAGGAAGGACTGATAGTAACGGGCGGATCCGATTGCCACCAGCAACCGGTGATTATGGGTGACATTACGGTACCCGATTTTGTGATGGAACAGTTTGTTTAATCCGCAGGACGCTATGTATTGGATATAATGGACTATTGAACCTCTTATTTTGTATTCCCGGCAGTCTTGATAGAGGATAATATGGGTATAGTCAGGGACGCGGTAAGAAATTTAATCCTTGAAAGTGCCATGGGACGATTGGAGTTTTTTATGCATCCCGGAATGAGAAATATGTGGGGAGGGCCATTTAACGGTCAGAGATTCAGACAGCGTATTTTCTTCGATATACTGCACTGTTTGACAATCAGCGCCATTGTGGAGACAGGTACGTTTCGGGGAGAGACAACAGCATTGTTCGCCGCGACATCGCTGCCCGTCTATACGGTCGAAATCAACCCCCGCTACTTTTCCTATACGAAGATGCGTTTTCTGCTTAACAGGAAAAACGTCTGTCTATATCATGGTGACAGTTGTACGTTTCTCAGAAAGCTGTGTGAAGACGGCTCGGTTCCCAAAGAAAATGTCTTTTTTTACTTGGATGCACATTGGGGGGAGACTCTTCCCTTGCGGGAAGAATTGGAGATTATCTTCTCTCGATGGAAGAAGCCTGTTGTTATGATTGACGACTTTAAAGTGGCTGGTTCCGGCTACGGTTTTGACGATTACGGTCCGGATAAGACACTCGATCTGGATTACATAGATCCGGTTGTGTCTGCCTTTAATCTCTCTATCTTTTTCCCGGCGGTTGCTCCTTCGGAAGAAACGGGAGAAAAACGTGGATGTGTGGTTCTTTGCCGTGAGTGCTCGGCAATCCGGCTGTTCATGAAAATGAACACGCTCATCCGGTACGAACCTCATGGTTTGTCGTTGCAGGACGATGAAAAAGAATGTATTGAAAAACGCTTAACCGGGTGAAGTATAAATTTTTTTTTATTGTGAATAACATGAAAACAACTGCTAGGGAGTTATGCCGGTGAAAATACCTTTTAAGAAATTTGTCGAGGAGGAAATCGGAAACGATGCCGTTTTGATTGCCTGCGGTCTTCCCGCAACGAACAAGACCGAGTCTACCGACGTTATAGTGCGTTTAAAAGGCTACGAAATGTTACGGACAGATATAATACGCCGTGAAGTCCTGAAAAACGAGGATATATTCGATGAGAAAATAGCGTCCGATATGGATAAGCGGACGCTCGTATATGATATGATGTTTTCTATGGCCGATGAACTTTCCTCGCGGGGAAAGGGTGTTATACTCGATGCCACATTCGTTACCCAGTCGCTCAGGAAGCGGGCTGCGGGAGTGGCCGCAGAGAATCGAAAAATGTTTATCATTCAGCAGACACAATGTCCGGAGGAATATTCACTGGACAAGATATCCAGGAGAACCAGAGAAAATTATGAATCGAACGCTCTTACGGAACAGGCCTACCTTAATAACAAGCGCAGATTCGAGCCTGTGGATCTTGACGACCTGAAGAAGCTATATCCCGAATTGCATATCGTCCATCTAGTAGTCGATACTGCGTCCGATTCGGATGACGAGTGGTTTGTAATCGGAAAAACCGAACGCTGCTGAAATAAGCGGCGGTTTAATCCACAACCCGGTGTATCCCCTGTCAGTCGCCTGTTATCTCTAAGCCCGATATCTCCACGCGGCGGTTCAAAGCGCGTCCTTCCGGCGTATCGTTCGCTGCTGTCGGATCACCCTCGCCGTAACCCGTTACGGCGATTCTCCCGGAGGTTATGTTGAAATGCTTCACCAGGTATTTTTTCACTGCATTTGCCCTTTCCAGTGAAAGGGCGTCGTTGTATTGTTCCGTTCCAGTACTGTCGGCGTGACCCGATAAAACGATCGAAACCTGGGAAGATCCTCCGGCCAGTGCCGTTCCGACCTCTTCCAGTAGTTTGTAATACAACGGTTTTATATCGAATTTGTCATGATCGAAATATACGGCCGGTTTTACTTTAGGAGGCGTTTCCTTGACCATGACGATAGTTTCCCTGTTCAGACCAAGCCATTCCCTGGCGCCCTCGTGTCCAAGCGAGGCGGCGGTTTCCATATCCGCCCTTCCCTGTTCGTTATTGATCATGTAGTAGTTTACAACCCCTCGCCGGTAATAAGCTTCGGCGTTGTCGGGCGCGAGTTTTATCGCCATTGTGAAGTCGCTCAGCGCTTCCGTGCAGTTGCTTTTTTTGTCCGAGAAGAAGGCGATACCTCGTTTCAGGTAAGCCTCGGCTGAATCGGAATCATGTTCTACCGCATTCGTGTACGCTTTTGCCGCCTCTGAATGGAGCCCCTTTTCTTCGAGCAGGTCGCCTTTCTCGAGCCAGGTTGAAGCTATCTGGGCAAAGGCCGGTTGCCATGATATGAAGACGGCGATTATTACAAAGATTGAAAAGATGTATACCTTTTTCATAATTTCCCCCGGCTGTTATTATTTTTTTCTGCCTGGCGCTGAAGATACCACAAGTGTTTGAATCGGGCAAGCAATTTACTGAAACCGAAGATTCGCACGACGTGTTACGGAAGGATCCCCGACATTTGATAAAAAATTTAGGCTCTTGATTGGAACAGCGCTTTGGAATGCGCTAAAAGTCTAGTTCAGTTTTTTATTATTGGTAGGTATGTAAGAAAAACCCATTCAATATTAAACTTGTCCCGGGATACTACTATATCTTGCGCCACAAAATACTGTATTCACCCCATTCATGTATTTGTCTTAGTAGGTTAAAAGAAACTTTCAGGATTAGTTGTATTTATTTTAGTGAAGGATAGAACAATATTAAATACGGAAGAGAGGGCGGACAATGCCAGAAGGCAAAGTAAAGTGGTTTGATGAAAAGAAGGGTTATGGATTTATAGAGAATAAAGAAGGGGATAGTATTTTCGTTCACTACAATGCTATTCAACAAGATGGCTTCAAAACGCTATATGATGGTCAGTATGTAAGTTTCGATATCGAGAAGGGCCAGAAGGGTATGGTAGCGACAAACGTTAAAATTATATCATAATCAATTATATATAAAAACAAAGGCGGCCCGGTAAGCTCAAGCTATTGTCCGCGTTTCCCTTTTGTTTCAGATTTTGTTGCGGCTTAAAGAATTAACCAATAATAAGCTGGGCTTAGCAGTACTTGATAAAGCCTGCTCCAGCGTGAGATTGGGAACGCTGAATTGTGTTTCTCAATGACATAACCGACTTATTTTTTGTGATTTTAATCATTAATGGCGAGAAATGGGGGTTACTCCAATGAAAAAGACATTTGTAAAAGGTTCCAATTTAATCGGCGTTCAAGCTATTTATCGGAATGGTGAACTAATTTACGAAGATCAACAAATTAAGATCGGCATGAAAAACAATCAGATGTATAAAGCAGTTAAGAAGGAAGAGAATAACAATCAAAGGCATGAAAACTGAAAAAACACCAGTCCTTTTAATTGCGCCCGAAACCGGAAGATTATCGGGGAATATGGGTTCTCTGGCACGATACATTTCCGGTAAAAGCGGCGGAATGGGCGACGTCGTTACCGCATTGAGTGAAGGTTTGACAGAGAGAGGCATCGATTGTCACCTGGCAACCCTGAACCTGAAGAAAAGATTCCAGAGAGAAAGTCATATGAATGAAGACGAGTGGCGTGCTATCCGGTATAAGGTAGATCCTGATAGGGTGCACCTGGTCTGTTCTGCCATTTTTGAGGATTTGCCCAGCGCATATTCAGGCAGTCCCGAATTAAACGCTTCGGAATTACAGTGCGAAGCCGTCAGCCAGATAATAAAGGCAGTCAGGGCTAAAAACAATGGTCGAATTATTATACACAGCCACGACTGGATGGCGGGTGGAGTGATTACCGCCTATGCTAAATCGAGAGATTGTCCGGTACTGCATACGGTTCATAATGTTTTTACCGGCTGTATACCACTTGATATGATGTATAGAGTTAACATCAAACAACTATCAAGACTTCTTTATTTTTCGGAAAAAGGTGGGAAATTTTGTATCGATTGTCAGGCTACCGCTATTAAGAATGCGACATTAATCAATTTTGTAGGGAAAAGGTTTCTTGATGAAATCGTGAATGATTATTTTTCAGACAGACATATTATCCCGCCGAGTGTCAGACAGGAGGTAAAAGAAAAATATTACCAAGGCTCTGCGCTAACAATCATCAATGCTCCTTCTCCCGCCATGTATCCGGAAAAGTGCGATTATCTCATCAGGAAATATGGGCCCGATGACGATGTAATTTTCGCGAAAATGGAAAATCTCATTGAGTTTCAAAAGAGAACGGGACATACAGTTGATCCCCATGCGATCCTCCTTTTCTGGCCGTCAAGACTGGATACATCACAAAAGGGGGTTGAGCTTCTTGAGGATATTGCCAGTAAATTTGTTATAAAGCATGGCGATGTCCAAATCGCAATTGTGGCTGACGGTGTAGGGAATGATCGGACACATGAGGAGAATCTAGGAAGAATTGCCTGTGCTTCCGGAGGCAAAATAACTTACCACCCTTTCAATGAGAAACTTTCAGCTCTTGGTTATGCAGCCGCAAGTGATGTTTTCGGCGCCTCTCTTTACGAGCCTTGCGGACAGATAGATCAGATGGGAAATCTCTTCGGTGCGACAGCTACTAATCGCGACACGGGCGGTTACCACGACAAGATTAGAGAATTGAGATTGAAGATTGACGGCAACCCTCAAGATGAGGGAAACGGGTTTCTCTTTAGAGATTATGATTCCGGCGGATTATGGTACGGATTGGAGCGGAGCGTAAATTTCCACAGAAGACCCATAGAAATAAGGGGGCCGCAAATTAAAAGGATTATGCGTGAGACAAGAGAGAAACATGATCTGAAAAAAATGGTTTCTGAGTATATCGCCGTATACGAAAGGCTGAATGGCGGGAAGCCTCTCGTTTAGATATTTTACTGAAGGGTTGATGATTTGAACTGCAGGCGCGATTCACGTGATTTGTTGCGGGGGGCTTCAATATTTTAAAGAGGTCTTACAAGTTGGTCCGGCGGGGGAGGGTTTACATCCGTAAGGATATAGAAGTTTTTATGACCCATTTTTCGGGATAAACTAATAAAAAGGAGAGAATATCATGATTATTAAAAAACAATATCTTAAAAGTAAACCTGTATGTAAGGTCACATTCGGATTGCCTGGGGAAATATTTAAATCTGCCCTTACAGCTCACATTGTTGGTGAATTTAACAGTTGGGACACCAAAGCTACCCCTATGAAAAAACTGAAAAACGGCGCATTTATCTTAACCATTGATCTCGAACAGGGAAGAGAATATCAGTTTCGTTACCTGATTGATAAGACAAGGTGGGAAAATGCTTCCAATGCTGACAGATATATTCCAACTCCTTATGGGGATTGTAGTAATTCGGTAATTGTTATTTAAACACATACAAGATAGTTCCTGAAAGTCTTGATCTGGTTTTTATACCAATTAGTTGAGTGGTGTAAAAGAAAGTTCGCAATTTGGAGTATTGCTTAAGGCCATCTAAAAATTGCTTGCTAAAACACAGATGAAGAGAGAAAAAACAGTGGGCCGTAGGTATGATATCTCGACATGCAGGAAATTAACACCATATTTTATGGGGGAAATCAAATCTTCTTTATCCAATGCTCTAGTGATTGGTGGAAGGGATGATGGAAGCGAGGGCAAAGCTGGAAGCAGACTGTGTGATCGTTCGGCCTTACCGTTCAAGTTTGGGCTGCGTGTTTTAATATAGACATGTAGAATGCCCTGATCTTCGACATGCCAGTGAAACTGGCCTGTAACTCATGACCGTTGTATGTGCACACGGTATGGATTCTAAAAGAAATTTTTTTGATTACATAATCGATAAAATCAATTGCGTTCTTTGGGGTATGCCGTTGGTAAATTTTCAGGGCGCGTATCCGGGTTGCATAGTCCACTGCCGTATATCGAAACCGTCGTTTTTCTTATCCTGTGACTGGAAGATGAGAAATTTGACACCAACCTGAATAGGATGCCCCTGTTGTACCTGTTTCTCGTAACGTTTTATCTGGACAGTACGTTTCCGTGCATTGCGAGGTAGTCGGTTCATATTGTTACGCTTGAGTAACCGATAAACGCCGGCTGATGAAATTTTGATGACGTGATATCGTTCCAGGTACCAGGAAATGCGAATCTGGCCGAGATGATATTTCTTTCGCAGGTACAGAATTTTCTCCTAGATATGTGGTTGTGTACGCAAAACAATATTGCAGGGACACGGCTTGTTGTTTATGGCCCACTCTTCTCCACGTTCAGCAAGTGCTTTCTTCCATCGATAAAATGTATCGTGGGAAATGCCGAAATATCTGCACGTGGGTGAAATATTCTTTGTGTCCTTGGCATGATCAAAAACTATCAATTTCCTCCTGATATCTCTTTGGGCATCTGTCATTGTAAGACCTCGCATAACATGATAGTAAATCTATACTATAACTGTCAGTCGAAGTCTTGATATTCATAAATCAGACCCCGGCTTTTCTATTCTAACGTAACCGCCAATAAATTTCATTATGCTGGAAGTATAAGAAAATGAAAGATAAGGAAAAAACCAGAGAGCAGCTAATAAATGAACTGGTTGCATTACGCCAGTGGTTCGCTGAAGTGAAATTTTCAGAAGTCGGGCATAGGGAAGCAGAAGGCCCCTTTGCTTTGTCAAGCAGGACAATTCTAGACAGCTTGATGGAACACATAGTATACCAAAATACAGACATGGTGATATTATGGACAAATCGTGCGGCATGTGAATCAGTAGGTTTGACATTTGAAGAACTTGTGGGACGCCATTGCTATGAGATATGGGCACAACGTACCGATCCCTGTCCGAACTGCCCTGTTTTGAAGGCCATGAAAACGGGCCGGCACCAGGAGTTAGAGAAGACAACACCGGATGGGAGATTTTGGTCCATAAAGGGTTCTCCGATTCTAGACTCCAATGGCAATGTAATAGGTGGGATTGAGATCACTCTGGATATCACAAAGCGAAAACTGATCGAAGATGCGCTGAAGAAGAGCGAGGCATGCTATCGTCATATCGTAGAAGATCAGACCGAATTGATCTGCCGCTTTTCTGTCGGGGGAGTACTTACCTTTGTAAATGATGCTTATTGTCATTATTTCGGGAAGAAAAGAGAGGAGTTGATCGGTTACAGTTTTATGCCCCTGATCCTGGAAGAAGATCGTGTGTTGGTAGAAAATAGTCTGTCATCGCTTACTCAAGAACACCCTGTTGCCACTGTTGAACATCGGGTCATTTTTCCTGACGGTGAGATCGTCTGGCAGCAATGGATTGATAGAGCGATATTTAATAATAAAGGAAAATTCATAGAGTATCAGTCAGTGGGAAGGGACATTACCGAACAAAAGCAGGCAGAAGAGGCTTTACAGGAATCTCATGCCATGCTGGAACGACGTGTAAGAGAACGAACATCTGAGCTGTTAGCGAAAAACAAACAATTAATAAAAGAGATAGGAGATCGCAGGCAGGCTGAGGAGATGCTGCGGGAATCTGAAGACAGGTATCGAACCGTCTTTGAAACAACCGGCACCGCGACAGTAATCATCGAGGAAGACAAGACAATCTCCCTGGTGAACAGGGAATTTGAAAAACTGTCCGGCTATTCCAAAGAAGAGGTGGAAGGCAGGAAAAGGTGGACAGAATTTGTTGTGGAAGATGATTTAAAAAGATTGACGGAGTACCATTACCTGAGAAGGCTTGATCCCAATGCTGCTCCAAGGAGCTATGAGTTCAAGCTCACTGACAAGAACGGCGATAGTAAGGTTATCTTTGGAACCGTGGACATAATCCCCGGAACGAAAAAGAGCGTGGCATCATTTTTAGATATGACCGAGCACAAGCGCGTGGACAGGGCGCTGCAGGAAAGCGAGAAAAAGTACCGTCTTATTGCCGATAATATATCAGATATAATCTGGACCGTAGACATGAACCTTCGGTATACCTACGTAAGTCCTTCAGTTACATCCTTGCTGGGCTACAGTGCTGAAGAAGTTATGGGACAGTCGGTAGATATGATCTTAACCCCCGCCTCTTTAGATATCGCTAATAAGGCTTATGTGAAGGAAATGGATAGGGAAAGGGAGATGCAAAAGGACCTTTCACGAGTGCGGGCGCTGGAGCTTGAGCATATTTGTAAGGACGGCTCCATAATCTGGGTCGAGGTCAAAATGACATTTCTCCGGGATCCACAGGGCCGACCTGTGGAAATTCTGGGGGTTACGCGTGACATTACCGATCGAAAACGGGCGGAGGATGCGCTGCTTGAGTCGAGAAGACAACTTCGGGTCCTTTCTTCCAGACTGTTAACAGTCCGTGAAGATGACAGAAGACGCATCGCTCAGGAACTCCACGACAGCATCGGACAGATCTTGACAACTATCAAGTTTGGTGTGGAAAACATTGTAAGTTCAACAGACGGGGATACTGCGACGCCTTACGTCGACGTTGAAAAGGCAAGGGCTCTTATTTTTATAGCGCAAGATGGGATTGAAGAAACCCGAAGAATCTGTGCGGACCTATGGCCATCCATCCTGGATGATCTGGGGATTCTGGCTGCCATTTCCCGGCTTTGCAGGGAATTTCAGATTATTTATTCGGGCATTCACATTAAGCAACGGATTAACGTTCGAGAGGAAGAAGTGCCTGACTCTTTAAAGATAGTGATATACAGGGTCTTACAGGAAGCTTTAAATAACGTTGCCAGACACAGCAAGGCACATCTCGTTTACGTTTCTCTGAATAAAGCGAAAGATTCTATAGAACTATCAGTCAAAGATAACGGCAAGGGGTTTAACACAGAGGATGTTTTCTACGGAGACAGTTTCAAAAGAAAGCTGGGTTCTTTTAACATGAAAGAACGGACGGAACTTTCAGGTGGGTCTTTTGTTGTCAGGTCCATACGGGGTAAGGGAACTACCATTTTATCGTCGTGGTGTGTCGGGAAGTAACCGCTACCCGGCGATCAATCCCTTCTTTACGGCAAAGGTTGTCAGGGCTGGGGCGGAGTGCAGATCTAACTTTCTCATGAGATTGGCTCGATGCTTCTCTACGGTTTTTACGCTGATGCACAGGTAATCGGCAATCTCTTTGTTCTTATGTCCTTCAGCAATCAGCTTCAGTATCTCTTGCTCGCGGTGAGTGACGGCATCCCATGCCGAATTTTTCTTGAAAGTTTTTTCCCTTCCAAGTACCCATTTATTACCTTTTCGGAAACTCCGGGGCTGAGATATGTTTTTCCAGCCAGAACTGTTTCTATCGCCATTATTAATTCACCCCGCGTGGCATCTTTCAAAACATACCCATCAGTTCCGGCCTGAAGGGCCGCCAGGATGTATTCGTCTTCGTCGTGAATGGTCAACGTCAGGATCTTCGTATCAGGGAATTGTTTCTTGATTTCCCTGATGGCATCCATGCCGCACGTCTTCGGCATGGAGAGGTCCATCAATACGAGGTCGGGTTCCATATTTTGAACGCATTGGACAGCGGCGCGACCATTCTCCGCCTCACCTATGACTTCGAGATTCGGAGTCGAAGAGAGAAGAGCCCGCAATCCTTCCCGGAGTATCGTATGATCTTCAGCGATAACAACCCTTTTTTTACCCATGAAAAAGTCTCCCATGCTCCAGGTTCAAAGAGTTTCGAAGTTACATTATCACTTAAAATATTTTTTGTCCTTATTTAATTGTGATTTTTCATGAAAAGCATAGGGCGCATACGGCAGGCATTCGGAGCATTATCCGTGTGCGCGGCCGCTTAGCTGTCCGCATGCGGCCAGTATGTCGTTCCCCTTGCTCGGGCGGACCATGGTAGTGTAATGGTTCTTTACGAGTATATTCTGAAAAGCCCGTATTTTTTTATCTGACGGTCGTTTGAAGTCTGATTCCGGGAATTCGTTAAAGGGGATGAGATTTAATTTACAATGCACCCCTTTCAGGAGCGATACGAGCATCCGTGCGTCGTCCTCAGAATCGTTGATGCCATCTATCAGGATATATTCGAACGTTATCATTCTTCTCCTCGGCATGGGGTATTCCCGGCAGGCATCGATGAGTTCCCTGAGAGGATACTTCCTGTTAACGGGCATCAGGGCCGTTCGCCGTTCATCATCGGGGGCGTTCAACGACACCGCAAGATTAACTGAAGCATCGTTACCCAGCCTGCGTATCATTGGTGTTATTCCACATGTGGAAACAGTTATTTTTCTTTTTGAAACACCGGGCCCGATATCGGAGGTGATAATCTTGATCGCTTTCAATGTGTTTTCATAGTTGGCGAGAGGCTCTCCCATCCCCATCATCACGATGCTCTTGATGTTATCGCCCTCGGGTGTGTTGTGGCGAAGGGCTGTTATCTGTCCGACGATTTCCGCGGGGGTGAGGTTTCTCTTGAGACCGTATCTGCCGGTCAGACAGAAACTGCATGCCATCGCGCACCCGGCCTGTGTGGACACACACTGGGTCCAGTGGTTCTTTTCGCGAATTAGTACGCTTTCTATGAAGTTGTTGTCTTCCAGCCTGAAGAGGACTTTTTTCGTTCCGTCCCTCGATTCCTGTATCTCTTCTATCGGAATGGAGGTTGTACGGGCCATCGCCTCGATTTCTTTCCTGAAAACCTTTGAGAGATCGGTCATCTCATCAAAGGAGGAAACCCCGGACTGGTGGATCCATTTCATAATCTGCCGAGCCCGGTATTTCTCCTTTCCAAGGTGCGCGATAAACGCCTCGATCTCTTCGAGGGTCATGCCGCTCAGATCCGGTTTGTCACTGTAATTTTTCATGCAGTCGTTTTTCGATGGCTTCTATGAACTGTATGGTATTGACCTTTTTATTATATGCGGCTTTTTCAGCGACGAGCAGAAGGTCTCCGGTCATAATGCCCGATTCTACTGTTTCCAGGGCAGCTTCCTCCAGCTTGTCGGCAAATGTCACTAGTCTGTCCGTCCCGTCGAGTTCGCCCCGCTTCCGCAGTCCCCCCGACCAGGCGAAGATAAGTGCCATGGAGTTCGTCGAGGTTTCTTCATTGTTCAGGTGTTTATAATAATGTTTCTGTACCGTCCCGTGGGCCGCTTCATACTCGTAATACCCTTTCGGTGAAACCAGTACAGAGGTCATCATTGCGAGACTTCCGTATGCCGTGGCGACCATGTCTGACATGACATCGCCGTCGTAATTTTTGAGTGCCCACAGCATGCCGCCTTCCGAGCGTATTACCCTGGCTACCGCATCGTCGATCAGGGTGAAAAAGTATTCTATACCCGCCTTCCTGAACTCGTTGTCCCAGTTTTCCTCGTACTCCTGTTGAAATATATCTCTGAAACGGGCATCGTAAGTCTTCGATATGGTGTCTTTGACGCTGAACCAGAGGTCTGTCTTCTGATCGAGTGCAAAGGTAAAACAGGCTCTGGCAAAATTCAGCATGGACTCGTTCGTATTATGGATACCCTGTATAATCCCCGGGCCCGTAAACTCGTGGATTGTTTTTTCTTCGATTTTCCCTTCACCGGACGGCGTAAAGATGATAGATGCTTTCCCCGGTCCCGGGACGGCTATTTCGACATTGTCGTATACATCGCCATACGCGTGTCGTCCAATAATAATCGGTTTCTTCCATGTGGAGACGGAAGGCTTGATATTTTTAACGAATATCGGTTTTCTGAACACCGTCCCGTCCAGCATCGACCGTATCGTGCCGTTGGGGCTCTTCCACATCTTTTTCAGGTCATATTCTTTAACGCGGTCGGCATTCGGTGTTATTGTCGCGCACTTTATCCCCACGCCATATTCCATGATAGCGTTCGCGGAGTCGAATGTGACCCGGTCATCTGTTATATCGCGGTTTTTTATGTGCAGATCATAGTACTTTATATCCATATCCAGAAAGGGAAAGAGCAACTTGTCCTTTATCATTCCCCACATGATCCTTGTCATTTCGTCGCCGTCCATCTCGACGACCGGTGTCTTTACGTGTATCTTTTCCGTCACTATTCTTTCTCCGTCTGCAATATTATGTTAATTCGATATCTTGTTCTCCGGTATTTCCCCCGGAATCTGTTATCTCTGGGCCGCGAGCGCTCCACCCGCGAGAAGAATCATCCTCTGCCTGTCGGAAAGATCACACAAGGCCTCGAATTCAAATCCCTTTGTTGTGTTTTTTACAATAATAGTTTTGCCCGACTCTATTATCTTTCTGATATCGGGCAATTCTATCATGTCTCCCCGGTTTATAGCGTCGTATGCGGCGTTATCTTTGAAAGTCAGTGGAATAATCCCGAAATTGATCAGGTTCGCCGCGTGGATTCTCTCGAACGACTTGGCGATTACCGCTCTTACCCCCAGGTACTGCGGGCAGATTGCGGCGTGTTCCCTCGATGATCCCTGGCCGTAAGAGAGACCCGCAATAATGATGTTGTGTTTTCCTGAGCCTTTTACCTTGAGCGCCCTTTCATGAAAGGTATTGTCCAATCCCTCGAAAACGAATTTCGCGTATTCGGGTATATTCGAGCGGTATTTCATCCTGGAACCGGCGGGCATTATATGGTCCGTTGTAATCCGGTCGGCCACTTTTATGATGACTTCGCCGGATATGGTTTCAGGCATGGGGAAATGTTCGGGAGGAGCACCGATATTGGGGCCTCTGCGTACCCGGATCGATGACGCGCTCCGTGCATCTTCAGGGAACAGTATCATCCTGTCGTCGACAACGAAATGATCGGGAACACTAACCAGTGGATATTCAATCCCCATATCCCTCGGGTCTGTAATTACGCCCGTTATGACCGCCGCCGCCGCCGTTTCCGGACTGACGAGATAAACATCGGCGTCCGCCGTTCCGGATCTTCCCGAAAAGTTTCTGTTGGATGTCCTGAGAGATACCCCGCCCGAGGGAGGACTCTGGCTGTTTCCTATGCAGAAGCCGCAAGCGCATTCGGCGATTCTGGCACCCGCCGACAAAAGTTCCGCGAGATATCCGTCTCTCGAAAGATTTTCCAGCACCTGCCGTGATCCGGGAGCGATGACGAAACTCACCCCTGGATGCGTAACTCTTCCACTCAGTATCCGGGCTACCGTTGCCAGGTCTTTATATGATGAATTTGTACAGCTCCCTAGACAAACCTGGTCAACTTTTATTCCTTCCATATCTCTTACTGTGCGAATATTTTCCGGGCTGTGCGGTGCCGCGGCGAGCGGAACGATTTCCGACAGGTCTATATCGATAACACGTTCATATTCGGCATCTATATCAGCCTTTAACTCCGACCAGTCATTTTCTCTATGCTGGGATTCCAGGAATGACAGGGTCATCTCATCACTGGGAAATATTGAGGTAGTGACGCCGCATTCCGCTCCCATATTGGCTATTGTCGCCCTTTCCGTTACGGTCAAAGAGGACAATCCGTCTCCTCCATATTCAAAAACGCACCCCACGTTTCCCTTTGTGGTGAATATCTCAAGAACTTTCAGAATGACGTCTTTTGCAGACACCCAGGGAGAAAGTTTCCCGGTCAGGTTGATCCTGATTACCCGTGGACAGGTCATATAAAATGCTCCGCCCCCCATCGCGATGGCGACATCCAGTCCTCCTGCGCCGATTGCCATCATCCCGAGTCCTCCTGCCGTAGGCGTATGGCTGTCGGAACCCAGAAGAGTTTTCCCCGGTATGCCGAATCTTTCGAGATGAACCTGGTGGCAGATACCGTTTCCGGCCCTTGAGAGAAGAATCCCATATTTCTCAGCTATGTCACGCAGGTAAAGATGGTCGTCGGCATTTTCAAATCCGATCTGTATGGTGTTATGGTCTATATAACTTACCGACAGTTCGGTCTTCACCTTCGGGATATTCATGGATTCGAACTGAAGATATGCCATGGTTCCCGTGGCATCCTGAGTCAGAGTCTGATTTATTTTTATTCCTATCTCAGAGCCTGGAATACAACTTCCCGATACCAGATGATTTTCTATTATTTTACGGGTTATGGATTTCCCCATACGCGTCCTCCACAATAAAACGGTAAGTTGGTCACGTTATACAACCAGTGCGATTATTTCAAGCTAAAGTTTGGCAATTCCGCATGTTCCAGCCCATCCATTCTGAAAAATGTCACCCATTCTCATGGGGAAAGAGATACGGAAATATTCGGGATTATTACCGGCAGTTACCGGTAAAGAGACGAGACTATAATTAAAAAACGTACGCCGGCAGGGTCCGGCAATATCCGATGGAAGCGCTGATCCGGCTTCCGCCGTTGAACTCATAAGCGTGAGGATTTCCCGTTATCTTATCATGAGCAGAGAAAATCTCTACTTTATAAGCATACTGGACGCATCCAGGACCAGCGGGGACAGGTCTGCTTCCACTTGCGACAGCCATTTCAACGGCTTTATGCGAATATCCGTTCCCGTGGGCTGGAGTTGTATCGCTACATCGAACAGATCTTCTACGTAGAGAAACGGCACCGGCATATTGTCCGGGGAGGTTTCCTCGTGACGATGGGTATGCACACTGAACCACGCCAGCAGTGATTGCTCCTCGGCAAGTTTCTTCAGATCTTCAAGGGATTCCCTTGCAGAATCGTCAAATTTGAGCCCGTCGACAATCAGCATATAAGGGTGAAATATATCCTGTCCGGTGAGATCCGCCAGTCTTTCCCGAAGCTTCGGCACACTGAAGGTGTCTACCCTGAAAGTCATGATAAATCTGTGGGGCAGCAATGACTCAAAGAGTTTGCTCGCATCTTCGACAGCGTGACGCTCTGCCAGGTGTTTGAACAGTTCCTCGTACCAAAGTGTTATCTTGTCGACCGGATCATTCATGCTTATGTGAAGAACGTTCCGGTTTCTCAACATGGCGTTGAGGGCAAGCTGAACGAGGAGAGCGGTTTTCCCGACGCCGGCCCGTGAAAGAACAGCGCCGAATTCACCCGTTGAGATAATATCCGTTTCGTCTACCTGTACACCAAGAGGATGTCTGGTAATGAGATCTTTTTTTAGCATTATCATTTTCCCGTACCTTCCGTTTTGAAATAAACAGTAAACACGTCCCCCGCTGTCTCAGGCGGAGATATTCAATCTTTCCCTCAGTTTTTCATATTCTTTTTCTTGGCAGCCGTCTCCATCAGAGTCTCCGCGATTGATGAGGGAACAAGTTTGTAAAGAGCGAATTCCATGGTAAATTGAGCCTGTCCCTGCGTCGCGGACCTCAGTACGGTCGAAAAGCCGAACATTTCCGCGAGCGGAACCTGCGCCTCGATCACGCAGATAGGTCCGTCGTCCTGTGCGCCGACGATCATTCCGCGGCGCTGGTTTAAAAGGCCCATGACTGAGCCCTGGAATTCGGTCGGTGTTTCGACGACGACTTTCATTATGGGTTCATGAATGACCGCTTTAGCTTTGGCGTACGCCTCCAGGAACCCCCCCCGTGCCGCTGCCTGAAATGCCATTTCCGAAGAATCGACACTGTGCGCCGCACCGTCATTGATAACCACTCTTATCCCGGTCACCGGAAACTCCATCCGGGGACCCTTTGCCATGCAGGAACGGAATCCCTTTTCACATGCCGGGATGAATTGTGTGGGAACAACACCTCCCGTGATCTTGTTGACGAATTCGAAATCCGTTTCTGTTGTGGGTTCGATATAACCGGCGATCCGGCCGTATTGTCCCGATCCCCCGGTCTGCTTTTTATGCGTGTAGTTGAACTCCGCCTTGCGGGTAATCGTTTCACGGTAGGCAACGCGGGGGTTGCCGGTCTGTACATTGGCTCCATACTCGCGGCGCATCCGCTCGACATAAACTTCCAGGTGGAGTTCTCCCATGCCTTCAATAATCGTCTCTTTTGTCTCTTCGTCGATGTAAGTCCTGAAAGTAGGATCTTCTTTGGTGAAGCGGTTCAATGCCTTCGACATGTTGACCTGTGCCTGGTTGTCTGCCGGAGAAATGGACAAAGAAATCACCGGGTCGGCGACAAACATGGAACTCATGGTCAATGTGATTCCCGGAGATGTAAAGGTATCACCCGATGCGCAGTCAATGCCGAACAGGGCCCCGATATAACCTGCGGGAATAGTCTGCATATCTTCCATTTGATCGGCATGCATGCGGACAACGCGTCCGACCTTGACCTTTTTTCCGGTACGGGCGTTAACTATAGTGGATCCCTTCGAGA
The DNA here is from genome assembly GCA_002327865.1 of Syntrophaceae bacterium UBA2210. Lineage (GTDB taxonomy): Bacteria > Desulfobacterota > Syntrophia > Syntrophales > UBA2210 > UBA2210. Next base: position 31,662 of record DCUQ01000031.1, on the reverse strand, counting down.
TAGCTCCCTGGTATACGCGGATATAGGTAAGCTGTCCGTAAGGGCCGTCTTCCAGCTTGAATGCCAGCGCCACTGTCGGATCTTCAGGGTCGGATGAAAGAATGACGGACTTTTCATCATCGCTCATGTCAAGCGCCTCATTCTTCATCTCAGAAGGGCATGGGAGCAGTTGATTGACGGCGTCGAGCAGGGGTTGTACCCCTTTGTTCTTATAGGCTGACCCGATGAACACCGGTGTTATATTCCTCTCGACAGTTCCACTGCGCAGTGCTTTTATGAGAAGTTCTTCAGGGATCTCCCGTTCTTCGAGAACAGCTTCCGTGAGTTCATCCGAGAACATCGATGCGGCGTCGATTAATTCTTCACGCTTCACAATCGCTTCCTTCTTGAGATTCTCCGGTATCTCTTCTAAGGTGATATTTTCTCCGTTTTCACCTTTGAAGTATATTGCTTTCATCGAAATCAGGTCTACGATTCCCTGAAAGTTGTTTTCAAGTCCGATGGGCATCTGCATTGCAACCGCGTTATGGCCCAGTTTGGATCTAAGCTGGGTTATAACACGGGAGGGGTTGGCACCGCTCCGATCACATTTGTTTATAAAGGCTACGCAAGGAACCTTGTATCGTTTCATCTGCTGATCGACTGTGATGGACTGGGACTGTACCCCACCGACCGAGCACAGAACAAGAACCGCTCCGTCGAGCACCCTCAATGAACGTTCGACTTCCACGGTGAAATCGACATGGCCGGGAGTGTCGATTATGTTGATCTGATGCCCCTTCCACTCGCAGAATGTTGCCGCCGAAGCTATTGTGATGCCGCGCTCCTTTTCGAGTTCCATGGAGTCCATGGTTGCTCCGACTCCATCCTTTCCCTTTACATCGTGCATCGCATGAATTCGTTTTGTGTAAAAGAGAATCCTCTCCGTCAGCGTTGTTTTGCCCGAGTCGATATGAGCACTGATGCCTATGTTTCTTACTTTTTTTTCGTCCATTCCCACTTTCCCTGTAATGATGAATAATGATTCTGAAAGGCTATCCAAGTAAATAACCCCCCTGGCAATGGTCCGCCACATGGGGGGTCATATAGTCATATCTTATAACGAAAGATTTTTAGATATAATAGCTCAGACAAAATCTGTCAAGAACTATTTTTGAAATTGTTTTAAAAGAAATCCCGTATGCGTTTATGAAGGAAAACCGAACTTGGGCCAAAAGACGAGCGCATTTCCGGTTGCAATTTTCTTATCAACCGAATTTTGTTTGACGGTAGTCAAATGCATTTATATAAAAAGAAAAGTTGAACTTTTGGTTGAATTAGAGAAAGATATATCGATACTTTGATGTACAGCAATTTTTGTAACTTTTTAAAAATATAGAGGAAGATTTTTATGAAAACTGCTTTGGTTTGTGGTGCAGGAGGATTTATCGGCAGTCATATGGTCAAAAGACTAAAACAGGAGGGCTTCCGGATACGGGGAGTTGATCAAAAACTGCCAGAGTATAGCGAAACCGCGGCTGATGATTTCAGGCTTGGTGATTTAAGAGATTCCCGTTTTAGTAAAAGTGTAATAGATCAACAATTTGATGAAGTATATCAGTTTACCGCAGATATGGGTGGTGCCGGATTTCTATTCGTGGGCGACAATGATGCCGACGTCATGCATAATTCCTGTCAGATAAACCTGAATGTTCTTGAGGCCTGTCGAAATTCGGGCAACAAAAAGATACTTTATTCGTCTTCCGCCTGTGTCTATCCCGAGTACAACCAGGAAGATCCTTATAACCCCTATACCGAAGAGAGTTCGGTTTATCCGGCACAACCCGACAGTGAGTATGGATGGGAAAAATTGTTCAGTGAACGATTATATCTCGCGTATCATCGCAATTACAAAATTGATATACGGATAACACGTTATCACAACATCTTTGGACCAGAAGGGTCCTGGAACGACGGCCGGGAAAAGGCTCCCGCCGCTTTATGCCGCAAAGTGGCCGAAGCAGATAATGGCGGAATAATTGATGTGTGGGGAGACGGATTGCAGACCAGATCTTTCCTCTATATTGATGAGTGTCTGGAGGCGACCCTTCGTTTCATGCGATCTGATTGGATTGGTCCGGTTAATATTGGTTCCGAAGAGATGGTATCCATAAACAATCTGGCCAAAATGATCATGCAGGTTGCCGGCAAATCTCTGACGATAAATCATATTCCAGGTCCGGTAGGGGTAAGAGGGAGAAATTCAGATAATCGTCTTTATGAAAAAATGCTCGGATGGAAGGTAAGCGCCCCATTAATGAAGGGTCTGGAGAAGACATACCCTTGGATAGATGGTCAGGTTGCTCTGACGGGAAAATGACATAAGATACCGATGTTGAAGAGGTTACTCTATAATAGGCAGCCTGATATGCCCGTATATTTTAAGGACAGTCTAATATCTGTTTTCGGAATATTTCAACTTACGGATTACTTTTCGAAGTCTTCGAAAAGCTCTCAGTGGTGAATAGGGGTTGCCTTTGACTTCCCTGATAATCTCGATTGGTTTACAACCGAACAATGCAGCCTGCTTAGAAAAACTCGATTCCACCGTTCCGTAGATTCGGGTTGCTCCAGACAGGATCAGAAACTCCACAAAGGCAAGATATGTATCGTTTATTTGATCGCGATTATCATATTGCAGGCATTTGTGTGGGACTGCATTTATAATTTTAGATTTAAAGTATGTATCATCACTGCAGAGAAACACTGGTTCATCCTGAGAGATTTTTTTGAGAAACAATTTACGCCAAGTGCTGGAATCGATATCCGCTTCGTCGATATACTTCAAGTGATCGGTTCTTCTTATATGCACACCTACATATCTACCCTCTTTATGAAAATTATCAGATATCTCTCTGTATTTTTTTAATGGATGAAAGAACTCTGAATAAATCGCCTGCAGCCGTCTTTCGAACATTTACGTACTCATGCCGGATGGTTTTAAAGCAAGGCTTGTTTCTAGCAGAATGCTTTCTTCTTTACTTTCAATAATCGAGTCGGCATTGTTTCTCTCTATCTTGATATCTTCGGTTGCACCGTATCTCTTTATTGCTGACGATTGAAGAGGAAACCAGTCCTCTCTTTCACTCCATTCGGAGAATACGGCATCGATTCTTGAATTTCTGTTAACGGCAATGTATGGAATGGCATCGGTTGGTTCGAAAAAATCATCGAAAGACGCGGCCCTCATATTTCGGATGATTGATATATCTTGCGGTAAAGCGGGTTCCCGTGTCCAATTGTGGTAAACTTTACGCCCGGTTAACTGCCCCAGTAAAATTGCCGAGCAAAGGACTCTAAAGCGGTTGCACATACCAGCTTGTGGCGATACGATAAGTCTCTTCATTCAAAACCTTATTTTCAAGAGTTGCTGGAAGATAGCCTTGTTTTACTGGCATTTTTCAGATGCACGCACATATCAGATTTCCTCAAGACGTACCATGTGGTATCGGAACTTTGTAAAAAATATCTATCATAGTTAACTGAACTGTTTCAAGTTGTTGACGATGATATAAATACATTGCCGCTATTTGAATTACAGCATGACAATTCTCTGCAGATTGTTTTTGAAAAGCGCCTCAAAACAGCAGTTTTTCTTTAATATCCCTGAGATATTGTAGCACTCCTTCTTATGATCCTGTTGCTATACCTGTCGCTGCCGGAATACATCGTATTTCCTTAACAGTGACAGGAAGGAAGAGCCTGACATGCGAGTTCTTGTAAGACAAACACTCACAAGCTATAGGAGAATGTTTTATGGTTTATTCAGACGTGCGCCGATACTCAAATGGTAAATTTTGCCGTATAGAGCGCTGGTTAGCATAAGTGTTGCATGTGGGCGTTACCAGATGGGCAGCATGTACATATTCGTAAATATTCACTGAATTTTCACCAGTAGTTTTGGCATGATACTCTTATTTGATCGGTTTAACAATCATTCAAGAGGCAGGTCACAAAAGCTGTGGAAGAATCTTCACTTTACGCTGAGGAAAGGGGGTGAAGAATAACATACTGATGTCCCGGAAAATCGCCTTTCATCGGAAGAAGACGTCTTTTGATTACAATATAAATAAGCATTTGCATTTAGCAATATAAAATCCGGTCTCTCTGTGTGTTCGATTTTGACTACGGGAGACTTAATTGAAGGAGATATAAATGGCTGAGATTAATGAACAAGAATTTTATGACAAGGTTTTCCCTGTTCCTGATAGGGTAAAAGAGAAATCTTATATCCCGAGCAGAGAAAAGTATGAGGAGCTTTACAAAGAGTCGATCGAGAACCCCGATGCCTTCTGGGCGCGTATGGCTGAAGAGCGATTGAGCTGGTTTAAGCCCTTTGACAAAGATAATATCTCCGACTGCTCGTTCGGGGATGACCTGCACGTCAAGTGGTTTGCAGGCGGAAAAATGAATGTGAGCTACAACTGCCTGGATCGCCACCTTGAAACAAAGAAAAACAAGGCCGCCATTATCTTTGAGGGTAATGACCCCAATGACTGGAAGGTCTATACGTATTTCGACATGTATCGCGAGGTAAACAAGTTCGCGAATGTCCTCAAGAGCCTGGGTATCGGGAAGGGAGACAGGGTCTCTATATATTTGCCCATGATTCCGGAGTTGGCCATCACGATGCTAGCCTGCACAAGGATCGGCGCCGTTCATTCCATCGTGTTCGGAGGTTTCTCGGCGGAAGCCCTGCGAGATCGAATCAATGACTGCAAGTCCAAAGTTCTCATTACCTGCGATGGAACCTACCGGGGTGCCAAGGCGGTTCCCCAGAAGGGCAATGCCGACAAGGCAGTTAAGGAATGTCCTTCAATCAAGACCCAGATTGTCGTAAAACGTACCGGCACGGAAGTCCCCATGCAGGATGGCCGTGACGTGTGGTACGAGGATCTGATGGAAGGTGCTGCGATGTACTGTGAACCGGAAGAGATGGATGCGGAAGACCCGCTGTTCATACTCTATACATCCGGTTCTACCGGACAGCCCAAAGGCGTCGTCCATACCACCGCGGGATACCTTCTTTATGCCTCAATGACCCAGCAACTCGCTTTTGACGTCCGAGATGAAGATACATACTGGTGTACAGCCGACATCGGATGGGTAACAGGACATAGCTATATAGTGTACGGCCCTCTGTGCAACGGCCATTCGAGTATTATGTTCGAAGGTGTTCCCAGTTATCCCGACTACGGTCGGTTCTGGGCCATCTGCGAAAAGTACAATGTCAATAACTTCTATACCGCGCCGACCGCTATCCGTGCCATCGCCAAGGAAGGTGATGAGTGGGTAGAGAAACACGATCTCTCCTCCCTCCGTGTTCTTGGTTCTGTCGGCGAGCCGTTGAATCCAGAAGCGTGGTGGTGGTATTACAATAAAGTTGGTGGCAGCAGATGTACCATCGCCGATACATGGTGGCAGACTGAAACGGGTGGACACATGATCCTTCCGCTGCCGGGCGCCATCGATATCAAGCCCGCAAAGGCAATGGTACCTTTCTTTGGCGTGCAACCGGTACTTCTTGACGAGGAAGGCAATGAAATTGAAGGAACCGGGAAAGGTGCACTCTGCATCAAAGCGGCGTGGCCCGGTATGATGAGAGGGCTCTGGGGAGATGATGGAACGTTGTTCAGAGAAAACTACTTCTCTAAGTTCCCGGGATATTACTTCTCCGGAGACGGCGCCGAGCGTGATGAGGATGGTGACTATAAGATCACGGGGCGTGTCGACGACGTTATCAACGTCTCCGGTCACCGGATGGGAACCGCGGAGGTCGAGGCTGCACTTACATCGCACCCCGATGTCGCCGAGGCGGCGGTTGTCGGATTCCCCCATGCCATTAAGGGACAGGGCATCTTTGCATATGTAACGCTGAACAATGACGTCGAGAAGACGGATGAATTGAAGAAAAAGCTGGTTGTCCACGTTAGAACGGAGATCGGACCTATTGCGTCACCCGATATTATTCAATGGGCCGATGGTCTTCCCAAGACAAGGTCCGGCAAGATCATGCGCAGAGTGCTTCGTAACATCGCGGCCAATGACTTCTCGAATTTCGGTGATACGTCGACTCTTGCCGAGCCGGGAGTTGTAGATGACCTCGTAGCGGAAAGAAAGAAACTTTCGTAGTATCAGTCAAAATAATTAGGCGGCTTCAATGAAGATACAGAACCCGCTTTTCCTGAACAGTAGATACAAAGGAGCGCCCCGGTCTTTTCTTATGTAAAGGCCGGGGCGCTCATGCATTGAGCCTGAAACCTTACCGTTGTGTTTATCTTTATATCCGAAATTGCAGGATTAAATGCTACAGTAAAAAAGGGTGGCTCCTGCTGGGGGGCAGTTACCGCCCTTTTTTTAGGGTGGGAGAGAAAACTCTCTCGCAGATAGCCGGGGGAAAACACCCCGGCGTCATCAAAGGTTCAGGGTCATGAAAAGCATGTTTTCGTCTTTTGCCTCCTGTTTGAAATCGCATTCCCGGAAAATTCGGATCATGGGGAAATTCTCCTGGACCGTTTCCGATCTGACAATCTTTACATTCCATTCTTTCGCCAGTTCAATACATTGCTTTGACATGATATTTCCCAGCTTTTTTCTCTGCCATGGGTCGGATACGATAACGGCATACTCCGCTTCGTCAAGGCGGCCGTTTTTAATAAGCCGGGCGATACCGATCAGCTTGTTATGATCATCTTCGGTCATCTCCGCTACGACTGCGACTTCGTACTCAGGATCTATGTTGCAGAAGCGTTTGGCATTTTCCGGAGTCGGGATAAAAGGAGACAGAAATCGCAGCCACAGTGACCGGTCCGAGCAACTGTTAACAAAATCGGTCCAAAGCCTGATATCGTCCGGTTTAATAAGTCGGAGACGTACCGGTAAGTTGTCGACAAACAACGTTTCCCCGGATAACTTGCTCACGATGGCATCCATGATCGCTTTTTGTTGCCTGATACCGTAATCGTACATTTCACCCAACATCTCCGCTGCAGTCTCCGCCGTCGAGTAGACCGGAATGCCCGCCTGTTCCATTTTTATGACGTTGTCCATCATGAATTCCTTGCAGGCTACGCAGCAAACGATCGGTTTGCCTTTATAATCGATGCTTTTTAAGGTGTCCACGAAAGAGCCGAGCATTTCACCCTGTATTATCACGATAAAACTGTGCATTTCCCTGCTCTCGACGCCGATTTCTATCAACTTTTTCACCTGTTCGGGATCCATGCTGAAAGAACAGTCAACGGGGTTCTGGATGTTCAGATAATCAGGCAGAATAGTTTTGAGTCGATTTTCCAGGTGTGGTTCCAGAACCCCGAGTTTCAGGTTGTTGAGATAGAGAGTATCCGTAGCGGCCACGCCGAGCGATCCCGTATAGGTTATGACCATTACGCCATTTCCCCGTGGTACGGGTTGCTTGGAAAAGGCCCGCATCAGTGCAAAGAGGTGTTCATTGTCTCTGGCCCTGATAATACCGCTCTGCTTAAATGCGGCACTGTTGATCTTATCATTGCCGGCCAGCGAAGCAGTGTGCGATGAGACCACCTTTTTGCCGGCTTCCGTCCGACCGGATTTCAGGACTATAACAGGTTTTCTCAATGCTACCCGACTTGCCACATCAACGAAACGCCTGCCGCTTTTGACATCTTCCATGTAAAGGGCAATAACATCGATGTTCTCGTCTTCTCCCAGATATTCGAGAATATCCGTTTCGCTTATATCCATCTTGTTGCCTATGGTTGCCACGATACCGAAATCGAGAACATTGCGCAGGCCTGTTAGAATCCCGGCGGCATACACCCCCGCTTGTGCTATCAGCCCCACATTTCCCTTTCCGAGACCACCAAGTATGCCGAGAGACTGAACCATGTTATTATGGGTATTAATGACTCCCGAGCAGTTCGGGCCCAGAATACGGCACCCCCTCTTTTTCACGATTTCCGATATCCTGGCCTGAGTACGTTTCCCATCCTCGCCGGTTTCGGCAAAGCCTGCGGTTTCGACTACTATGTACCTGATACCTTTTTCACAGCAATCCTCGATTGCACGGGGGGCTTTCTCGGCTGGAACGATAACGATGGCAAGGTCGATGGAATCATTAACATCCAGTATCGACTTGTATGCCTTCATGCCCATTACGGACTCCCTGCCCGAATTAATAGGGTAGAGTTTCCCTTTGAAATTATGTGATACGAGATTGAAAATTACATTGAATCCGAGCTTTTGAATATTATCGGTGGCGCCGAGAACGGCGATGCTTTCCGGGTAGAAAAAATCGCGTAAATTCTGACTTCCTGTGAGTTCCGTATCGCGCAGCCGTGGTATTTCTTCGACGAACATTCTGGCATCAACAGCCATGTATCCCGTCGGATAGATCAATACGGGATTCAGATCCAGTTCGCTGATACGGGGGCATTCGATGGCGAGCCGGGATATGGTGAGGAGCAGCTGTTTCAAAGCCGCAAGATCTACAGGCTGTCCCCGGTATCCTGCGAGGAGGGGATATCCCCTAATCTCACTGATCATTTCGGTAACGTCCTTCTCGGTTACAGGGAGTACTCTGAAGCTGACGTCTTGCATTACTTCTACAAAGATTCCCCCCAGGCCGAACATGAGAACCGATCCGAAACTGGGATCACGCGTTATGCCTATGATAGCCTCAACTCCCGATTCCGCCATTTTCTGAACGGATACACCGGTTATATGTCGATATTTGAAGGTATCGATAAGTTCCCGGTATGCCTTCCTGACTTGACCGGCGTCCATGAGGTTGAGCTTTACGCCCCCCGCGTCTGTTTTGTGAACGACATCGCGTGAAACGATTTTCAGGACAACCGGGTATCCGATTTCGCCGCTTATCTTAATGGCTTCACCTTCGGATCCCGCGACAAGAAAACCGGTAGTAGCGATACCGATTCCTTCGAGAATCTCTTTACACTCGTGTTCCATCAGGTAGCTGCGGTTTTCTTCGAGTGCCTGACTTATGATGTCGTTTAAATTCTCATCCAGCAAAGTTGTTTTTCCCCTGTGTTTTTACCTTATGTCCGTTCCTGGTCCTGTCAGAATGATGCGAACCCCGAACGAGATAACTGACTAACATAAGGGCATAAAAGATAATATAGGGGGGAATCTTTTTTGCTTGTCGGAGTGATACCGAATATTTTGACAGGGTTTATCCGACAAGTAGCGGGTGGATTTATTAGTCACTGTGAGACGAGCCGGCATCGACACAACAATGCCGGCTTGCCACCGCTTTATCTCGTGAAGCGTGTGATCCGGTGGATACCGGCATGTTAATGTTAATTGGAACTTTTAATCGATGAGTTTGTTGTGAATTGCGTAAAGTGTAAGCTCAGCGTTTTTTTTCAACCCCATCTTGTCCATGATGCGTGTCCGGTAAGTGCTGATGGTCTTGACGCTTAGAAAGAGATTCTCGGCAATCTCGGAAACCGACTGTCCCTCGGCAAGCATAAGCATAACCTGATATTCCCGATTAGAGAGTTTTTCGTGAGGCGGTTTTTCCGTTATCACGTCAAGTTCGAGTGCCAGTTTTTCCGCCAGTGATGCCGTGACATATTTCCCGCCTCTTGATGCCTTTCTGATGGCGCCGATCAGTTCCTGAGGCGCGCTTGCTTTTGTTACATATCCCGATGCCCCGGCGCGAAGTGCCCGGACTGCGTATTGTTCCTCGGGATGCATGCTCAGGATCAGCACGGGGAGCTTCGGCCGTTCACTTTTTATATCCTCAAGGATTTCGAGGCCGCTCCTCCCGGGCATCGAAATATCCAGAAGAACTACTTCGTAATCGTTTCGTGCGACTTTTTCCAGCGTTTCCTGTCCGTTTTCAGCTTCATCCTGTACCACCATGTCACTGACGTCAGCCAGGATCTGCTTAACACCTTCACGGACAATGGCATGATCATCGGCAACCAGTATTCTTATCAATGGTATCGTCTCCTTCTATCAGGGGAATGGTGACTGTTACAGTCGTTCCTCCGTTTGTTCCGCCCGCTACGTGAACGGTACCGCCCCATAGATGGGCGCGCTCGCGCATCCCGATAATCCCGAATGACTGGCGGTCTTTGATCTGCCGGCTGGTGATTCCCACTCCGTTATCGGTGACCTCCAGGCACACCTGTTTTTCGTTTGCTGTCAGGCTGACACCGCATTGTGTTGCTTTCGAATGGCGAGCTATATTGGTTAGTGTTTCCTGAAAGATCCGGAAGATGGTTGTCGCCAGTTCCCTGCCGATTACCATGTCTCCGTAATCGAGAAAGGCCTTGCACTCGATTCCCGATCGTTTCTGGAAATCATTGGCCTGCCATTCGATAGCGTCCGGGAGGCCAAGGTCGTCGAGCAGGCTGGGACGCAATTCCGTCATTATCTTGTGAACACTTTCAATTGTTGCATCAACGAGACGGGTCATCCGCAGGGTTTTTTCATGAATGGACTCGCTTTTCCCGGGCAGATGCTGCTCAAGCCATGACAGGTCCATCTGGAGGGCCGTGAGGGATTGTCCAAGTTCGTCGTGTATCTTTCGGGCAATTCGAGTACTTTCCTTCTCGCGAACGGACTGGAGATAAGTTGAGAGATCTCTCAACTCCTGGCGCGACCGTTCCAGTTCTTCTTCCGCTTTTTTCTGTTCCGTGATGTCCTCGTAGGTAACTACGATACGCCGGTCTCTGAGTTTTTCTCCGATCCGGGAAGCCTTCATCCTGCAGAGAATTTCCCGGCCATCCTTCCGTTTGCATGGGAATTCGGTGATAAAGGTTCGTTGATGCTCTAGTGTCGAATAAAAGCGGTCACCGATTATCCCGGCGTCCTCCTCGTTTCGGTAGAATATCGTAACACTTTTGCCGATGAGTTCTTCACGGTTCCAGCCGAATATCGTCTTGACGGCGTTATTCGCGAAGTTGATACGACGATTGTGAAGACCCACAACAGCCTGTGCAATGGCATCCAGAATGGAGGATTCGAGCGCCTCCAGTTCTTCGAGTCGTTCCGAAGCTTCTCGCTGTTCGGTAATGTCCATTGAATTGCCCAGAATGGCCCGTCTCCCCTTGAATGTGATCGACGTCACCGTTTCCATAATCCACTTGATATGACCGTCACTGGTTATGATCCTGAATTCGTAAGGTGAGAAGCGCTGTCCCTTCAGCATTCTGACTGCTTTTTTTGCCGCAACCTTACGGTCTGCCGGGTGAATGATGCTTACGGGATCCATGCCTAGCATCTCGCTTTCCCTGTAAGCGGCATATTTCGCCATATGGCGGTTTACAAACCGGAACTTTTTATCCTGCACAACATAGAAACCGACCTGTGAACTGTTGGCCATCATTTTATAGAGATCTTCTGCGGTTGATCCGTTTGCCTGTGATTCATGCTTCTGTTCCATTTGTACGTTCAAATCGGAAATCGGATTAACCGGTTCTTTTATTGTCGGTTTCTTGTCAATCACGTGTTGCCTCTTAAAAATAAATCATGATGGTGTGGGATTGTTATCAAAGACATGTACGTTCGACCGTGTCGTTCTTATCAGGATCGCAGTGTCATTCTTCGTCCATCATGAAAGTTTCATAATAAACGAGGAAATCCGGAAAAGAAGATAACAAACTTTTTCCAAATAACATATTCGACAAATAGTTACAATTGTCTTCTCTTTGATCGCATCGCAGATAATCTTACAAGGATATGCCGGCATTATCTCGGAAGTACCATTCAGAGATATAAACAGACATATTGGGACTTGAAGGGAAGCGAATCGAGGCACGAGGTCTCAGTTTTCGGGTGAGGGACACAGGAGCGTCGACTAAACTACGTTTTGCCGGGAAAACATGAAAAATAATATTTAACATACGCGACAGCCAAAGATCTCCCGCGTCAGGTTGCAGAAAGCTTCTATAAACCGTATCGACAGCAAAAATGTATCTCTCATCATCCGAATGATACGTGAGCTTCGCAGCAGGAGAAATAAAACATTTACTTGAGTAATCTCAAAATGTTCCGATCCTGCCGGGGTTAATCCTTGATATCCAGTGCTTTCTTAACAAGATTTACCTCTTTATCGTAGTTAACCAGTTTATTCAGCATTATCTTTTGCGTCATTACAGGGCCAGCGCCGTGGTAAGTACCCACTCCATGCAGTCCGGACGTCCAGTTTTGAATTACCTTCGTCACTTTCATGATGTTTTCGGCTCCGGCCGAAGAGCCGAAACAAAGGTATTTTTTTACATAATCTCTTGTTTCGGGATTGTTAAGTTCCTTCATGGAGGGAAGCGTTACCGCAAGGCCGCCGGCTATATCCCCGGCAAGTTCCAAAACTCTCCAGAAGGAATGGCATACATTTAATTTGGAGACGTTACCCATTATTTCGTTCGGAAGAAACGCACCTGATCCGACCGGGTCCTCACACCCAAGAGTGGCCGACGTCAGGCCGCATGCCTTGGCGGTTTCCCGTAATACCACCATCTCGATGATTTCATCATTGATATGAGATGCTTTTCCCAAACCCTTGTATTCCTGCAACAATTTACATGCACCGATGATAATGTTCATAAATCCCACCTTGCATGTTCCGCCGCATGTCATTCTGTGAGTTCTGGCAAATCTTTCAACCAGTTTGCCGGAATATTCCAGTTCCCCGCAGTGGAAGACCCGTTCCCAGGGCACGAAAACATTGTCGAAAACCACCATACTTGTCTCTCTCTGCCCGAATACTGGATTGCCGAGTTCGTATATGTTATCGGCCTGTTCCCTTTCAGCAGATTCGGGGGTGTACTGACATATGTAAGTGATCCCCTCGGTGTCGGCGGGAAGAGCGAAGGCGACAGCGTAATCTTCTTCTCCGGCATAGTGAGCCATCTGTGGCAGAACAACAAGTTCATTGCCGGCATATGCACCTGATATATTTATCTTGCAACCGTTAACCACGATGCCGTCCGATTTCCTTTCCACTATTTTCAGGGAAAGATACGGATCTGGCCAGTCCTTAAGCTCTTCGTGCCTAAGTCCTCTGGGTTCTGTGAGGGCGCCTGCGACTGACAGGTCGTTGTTCTGTACGTATTTGAGATATTTCTGAAACCGCGGGAAATAAGATGTGCCCAGTTTATGATCCATCTCCCAGGTATTGGCCCAGAGCGAATGAAACGTATCCAGCCCGACACACCTGTAGATGCAGGTTCCCAGGTTCTCGGAGGTAAAGGTTCCGGCATTAGCCTTATCTACCAGATCTTGGATGCTTTGTGATACATGGGTATATCGGTTGACCCTTTCTCTTGTCAGGGGGGAGATTGTGGTCATGATATCCTGATACCTGGAATCGAGTGCCCACTCGTAACTTGCCTTGTTGGAATCCACCACGGTTTTTGTTACGGAGTTATCCAGTATATTTTCGATTTTTTTGCCATTCATAAAAACCCGTGGTTTCATTTTCCTGATACTCTGAACAAATTCTTCCGCAGTTCTTAATGCCATTACATCTCTCCTTATCTCCTGTTTTTGACAAAGACCGGAAGGGCGATACCGATGGATCATACCCGGCTTTTCTCTTTGTCAGGTTCAAATTGTCCGGAGGTACTGGAACGCTCTTCCGCCTCCGTTTTTAATAACCCGGGCAACCTTTCTGTCAGGTTGCTTTCCTGTTTCCGACACAAAAATATCGGATGGTAAAAATTCTCAAGGCCTCTTAATTCACCTCGGTCTAGGTTTACTGTTTTCCCCCAGCTCCTTTGATCTTTTTGTTGCTGCTTCCACAGCCGCTGCAAGTGTTTCGTTGATTTTCCCGGCCCTGAGAGCCTTTATCCCCTCTATGGTGGTACCGCCGGGGGATGTTACCATTTCTGTAAGTTGAGCCGGTGTTTTGTCTCCGGCGAGGCATAGTTTGGCGGCCCCCAGCATGGTCTGGGCCGCCAGTTTTAATGCAGTTTCGGCTTCAAGCCCCTGGCTGATGCCGGCATTCGCGAGAGCTTCTATGATGATGAATCCATAAGCGGGACCGCTTCCGCTCAGTCCTGTGACTGCGTCGATGAGCTCTTCCTCGACGACAACGGTGATTCCCAGGGAATCGAATATACGGCGGGCCGCCTTCATGTCGCTCTCTGTGGCCTTTTTGCCGGCGGCCAGGGCTGCCGCTCCTTCTCCTATGAGAGCGGGGGTGTTTGGCATTACCCTTACCGCGCGGGTTTTATCGCCCATATGTTCCTCTATGAATCTGAGAGTGATACCTGCGGCGATAGATATGAAAAGACGATCTCCGTTATCATCGGCTATGTCTGCTAGTACGCTTTCCATATTTTGAGGCTTTACCGCAAGGATGACGATATCGGCGGTTTCTATTGCCGCCGGGATATCCTTCGATACGTTCACGCGGTATTTGTCTCTGAAATGTGCGAGTCGCTCCTCCAGTATGTCATGTATAGTGATGTCCTCGGCACGTGTCAGCTTTCCCGAGAGCATTCCCACGACGAGCGCTTCGCCCATATTCCCCCCGCCGATAACAGATATCTTTTCTCCCCGCATTTCCGTATTACGACCTCCTTGGTTTATCTGGTATGTGAAATAATTTATGCCTCTGAAATCATGACAGTTTCTATCTTTCGGAGGAACATAAACCTTGACTTTTAAAACAGCAGTTATTATTCATAACTTATTTTAATGTAAAGGGGAAGCAATGTTTATATTGGGAAATTTCATAGATGCGCTTGCCAGAATTGTAAATATCGGACTTACCCTCTATATGTGGCTAATAATTATAAGGGCGCTGATATCCTGGGTCAACCCCGATCCGTACAATCCGTTAGTGCGGTTTTTGTACAGGGCTACCGAACCTGTGCTCTACAGGGTCAGGAGATGGATCCCGCTGAGAGGCCTCGGCATGGATTTTTCACCGATCATTGTAATTCTGGCAATCATATTTCTTCAGAGTTTTCTTGTAAAAACCATGTTGCAGGTAGCGCTTAGCCTCAGATAGGAGGGCTCATGAACGTTACACCTTTGGACATAAACAACCAGAGATTTCGAATGAGATTCAGGGGATTCGATGTAAGAGAGGTCGATAATTTTCTACAGATTGTGGCCGTTGAACTGGAATTGCAGCTCCAGGAGAATTCAAGGTTGAGAGAAAAAACGGCGGAACTCGAATCCCGGCTGGAGCAACTGAAAGATACGGTGCCTGCCATTAAAGACGAAACTCCCCCGGTCGATATGGAAGAGATGAAAGTCTCGATGCTGCGGGAGGCCGAAGCCGCCGTGGAAGATATCCTTGCCGCGAGACGAATGGAAGCGGATGGCCTGGAGATGGAGATCGAACACCTCGAAAAAACAAAGGATCAGCTTGAAGCTTATTTTGAATCGTTTCTCAGGTTTAATATCGATCTTCTGGATACGTGGAAAAAGAGAAAACAATGATTCCGGTCGGAGAAACAGCGGATGGTGTAGTATTTAATGTCAGGGTTATCCCGCGTGCGTCCAGATGTGAGTTGGCTGGCGTCCAGGACGATGCCCTGAAGATCAGGATAACCGCACCCCCTGTCGAAGGGGCGGCCAACAAGGAATGCATCAAATTCCTTTCAGAAATGCTTGGGGTGACAAAAGCTCAGATAAAGATCATAGCCGGGCACAAATCAAGAAACAAGAAAGTTTCGGTTTCAGGAATAAACAGAAGAGACATTGAAAATATAGGGTAGCGTAAAGAAGCCGCAAAATTTGTTACTATGGATAAAATATAATCCGGATATATCGATGTGCCTGCCCGGTGAATGTGGTGGTGTAGCTTGATGCAGGGTTTCCGGACGAACAGCCGGAGGTGGGAGGCTCTTCGCGCTTACAAAATTTATCAATTTTCAGTTGACAACAGGGTGTCGATATGTTTCTATGAGCAGAAACACATGGACAGCGGCTTGTACCGATGTATCGGACTGTGATAAACGGATGTTTCAGGTGGTGGTGGATCCGTCAGGATCTGTCCACATAGACGCCGAAGTGTTCGCTGGCCGTGGACGGAATTTTCCACGGCTTTTTATTTGCTTATAAATGCCATGGGAAAATCCCATGGCGCTGTTGTTTTTGCTCCCGGTTGAACTGAACAGCGAGTGCATTCCCCGCTGCTTGCGGCGGGGTTAGCGAGCGAATAAAAAATGAAAAATTCCTTAACAGTCGGAGATTCCCCGCAACTTGTTGCGGGGAGATTCAATACTTCGATAACTGCGAAGGGTCAGAGAGAAAATTGACACATGAATAAACAAATAAATACAGGTGATATAGTCATATATCAGACAGAAGATGGACAGGCGTCACTGGAAGTGAGTCTGGTTAAGGATATGGTCTGGCTGAGTTTGAATCAGATGGTTCTGCTTTTCGACAGGGATAAGTCCGTAATATCAAGGCACATACGCAACATTTTTAAAGAAAGCGAACTGGGAAAAAGTTCAGTTGTTGCAAAATTTGCAACAACTGCTTCGGATGGAAAGACCTACCAAGTTGAGTACTTTAACCTTGATGTCATTATTTCTGTCGGATACAGGGTCAAATCAAAACGGGGTACCCAGTTCCGCATCTGGGCAAACAGAATATTGAAAGAGTATCTCGTTACGGGTTATGCCCTTAATGAAAAGAGATTGCAATCGCAGCTTGAAAAATACGAAGCACTCAAGCAATCGATTCGACTCATTGAGAATGTAAGCGACCGCAGATCGCTCTCCACATCTGAATCAGAGGGCCTTCTGAAGGTCATCGGAGATTTCAGCTATGCCCTGGACACTCTTGACCGGTATGATTACGGAAAGCTGGAAATGGGTAGTGTGTCGGGCAGGACCGTAAAACGAATCACATATGAAGAGGCGAAGGGTGCGATTAGAAAAATGTTGGGGAAGTTCGGCGATTCCACCCTGTTCGGACGCGAAAAGGATAATTCGTTCAGCAATTCTCTGGATACGATTTACCAGACGTTCGACGGCAAGGATCTTTATCCCAGCATCGAAGAAAAAGCTGCACATCTCTTGTATTTCATTGTGAAGAATCATTCATTCATAGACGGGAACAAACGCATCGCCGCAGCGATATTTACCTGGTTTCTTGATCGAAACAGCCTGCTCTACAGATCCGACGGAACAAAACGGATAGCGGATAACGCTCTGGTAGCACTGACGTTGATGATCGCAATGAGCGATCCAAAGGAGAAGGATGTTATAACGAAGATAATTGTCAATCTCATCAATAAGGACAATTAACCCCGAATTTACATTGAATGATTATATCAAATCACTTGTCACTCTATGCGGTTCTGCATAACCGGACAGCCGGGATCTTCGCCTCTGCTCCGAATCAAAGAAATACAGCTGTCGATTGATGATTTGATCGTATTGTGTTAGCGTGCATCCGAAAATGACGTGAAGGATGCGCGATCACATGCCCCTGCCATGGCCTATCGATCTTGCAGGTTTTTATCTGCGGCGAAAACTGAGACGACAAAATATCCCCCTGCTGGCGAGCTTCAAGGTGACGTACCGCTGTAACCTGGCGTGCCGGGCCTGCCCGTTTCACCTTAGGCAGGACGACCAGTCCGGACGGATGACGTGGGCGATTGCCCTCGAAGCTATGGATGCCCTCAGACGTATGGGAACCCGAATCGTGGTTTTCGAGGGAGGGGAACCTCTGCTCTGGCGCGATGGTTCTTTCCGTATTCATGACCTGGTCCGCGAGGCCCGGAAGCGGTTTCTCCGCGTGGCGGTGACGACCAACGGAACCTTGCCGCTGGACGTTCCCGCTCATTCCCTATGGGTCAGTGTCGATGGACTCAAGAAAACCCATGATGATCTGCGGAGCAATTCCTTCGACCGGCTCAGGGAAAACCTGGAGCGGGCGGATCACGAAAGAATATTCGTTCACTGCACCCTGAACCGGAAGAACCTGGAAGACATCGAGGTGCTGGCACGATGGGTCCGCGGGTTGCCCGCTGTGAAGGGAGTGACGTTTCAGTTTTTCTACCCTTACAACCAGGGAGAGGAAGACCTTTCTCTTTCCCCCGATCAGCGCCGATTGGCAGTGGAAACCCTGCTAGACCTGAAGAAGCGGGGATTCCCTGTCCTGAATTCCTCCGGCAGACTGGCGGCCATGGTGTCCGGCGGATGGATCTGCCATGACGATATCCTGGTCAACGTAGATCCCGACGGCTCCGTCACACGTGGATGCTACGTCAAGAGTCGCGGCGAGATCAACTGTGCCGCCTGCGGCTTCACTCCCATTGCCGAAGCGTCCGGCGCGCTCGACCTTGTTCCGGGGTCGATCTACGCGGGCTGGAGGCTGTTCCTGCGATAGCTGCGGCGGAATGCGGAAAAGACCTGGATACCGGATCAAGTCCGGTATGACGTACTCCTCGTGTCGAGTACGGGGCAGGATTATCGGAACCCAGCCGTCATATTGATCTGGATACCCCCGTGTCAAGCACGGGGCAGGCTTATCGGGTCCGGTATGACGTATTGATGTGGACACTGTACCTGAATCTGGTATGGCGTATTGGCACATCATTCTCTCCATGTCATTCCGGTGAAAACCGGAATCCAGGAAAATAGCACTGGATACCGGATCAAGTCCGGTATGACGTACTCCTCGTGTCGAGTACGGGGTAAACTTATCGGGGTCCGGCATGACATAGGGGCAGATTTGTTGGTGTCCAGACAGTCACATTGACCTGGATACCGGCTTACGCCGGTATGACGAATTGATGTGGACACTGGACCTGAATCTAGTATGACGTATTGTGGTGTGGACCTTGGATC
This sequence comes from Syntrophaceae bacterium UBA2210, assembly GCA_002327865.1. Lineage (GTDB taxonomy): Bacteria > Desulfobacterota > Syntrophia > Syntrophales > UBA2210 > UBA2210. The sequence goes on along the minus strand of DCUQ01000031.1, from coordinate 12,853 downwards.
GATGTCCGGCATGACATACGACCGCTTGACATCGTTTGTGGCGGTGTTTTATATGTCGGTATCTGTTGAAGTTATCTTTCGGAGTGAGAGAGCATGTTCTGGTATATCCTTATTTCCATCTTTACGTTGATACAGGTATATGTGTTCTGGCGTGCATCGTCGATTCCTTTGTTTTGCGATCACCGGCAGTTGCTGATAGGCGCCGGCGTTGTTCTGTGGCTGCTGTTCCTGTCGGGGTTCGTTTACGGCCACAGGGGCACGGGCTTACTGGCGCGGTTGCTGGAGGTGGTGGGTCTGCACTGGATGACGGTGTTGTTTCTGCTTTTCGTGTGCCTTCTCGCGGCCGATATTGTTACCGGTTTCGGCTTTTTCATGCCCCGCTTCGCGCCGTCTCTCCGGGGGGTGGCGGTTATCACGGCCGTGCTGCTTTCGATTATCGCGCTTGTCCAGGGGCTCCGGCCGCCGGTGGTACGAAATTATGAAGTGAGTCTTCCCGGCCTTTCGCGGGATCTGGACGGCACGGTGATAGTTTCAATTTGCGATCTTCACCTGGGCGCGCTTCTAGGCGGTAAATGGATGAGCAAACGGGTAGCGCAGGTACAGGCCCAGCGGCCGGATATCGTTTTCCTGGTCGGCGATATTTTCGAGGGACATGGAAGATCGATCGACGAACTTATTCCGGTAATGCGCGGTCTTTCGGCTCCGCTGGGCGTCTGGGCCGTTACCGGCAATCACGAGTTTTACGGCGGCGTAAACGCTTTTACAAAACTTATGGACCGGTCCGGAATCCGCCTGCTTCGCGACCGGTGGGCCGAAGTGGCCCCCGGCCTGATTGTGGCGGGTGTGGATGATCTTACGGCACGTCACCGGCAGGGCCTGACGGGGGAGTATATATCAAAGGCCCTGGAAGGTCGGCCTTCCGGGGCTACGATCCTGCTTTCGCATACACCCTGGCAGATGGAAAACGCCTCGAAGGAAGGTGTGGACCTGATGTTGAGCGGCCATACACACGGGGGGCAGGTCTGGCCGTTCGGTTATGTTGTCCGCGCCTTTTATCCGTTGCTGGAAGGTAAGCATGACGTGTCGGGGATGACGGTCATCGTCTCCAGGGGAACGGGCACCTGGGGTTCGCGCATGCGTCTCTGGCGTCGCGGGGAGATTCTCCGCGTGACTCTGCGCAGTGTATGATACTTCCGGTCTTAACGGACAATCTTTCGTTACTGCGCGAGGTGAGAGAATAGGGTATAATAGCCCCCGATGTCAAAACGGAAAACAACGGAAGGGGGGCGAACGACATGGATTTTGAAAGCATTACGTATGGCCTGCAGGAGTGGGTGGCTTTTTACAGCCTGAAGATCGTCGCGGCGGTTATTCTTTTTATCATTGGGCGCTGGGTCGCGAAGCTGATAAAGAACGTTATCAGAAAGAGCATGACGAAGGCCAGGGTGGACAAGTCGCTGGTAGGATTCGTCGGCAATATTACATATGTCGCGTTGATGGTTATCGTTATCATAGCGGCTCTCAATCAGCTCGGTATCCAGACAACTTCGTTTATCGCGATCATCGGTGCCGCCGGTCTCGCCGTCGGCCTCGCGTTGCAGAAATCGCTGTCCAATTTTGCCGCCGGTGTCCTCATGGTTATTTTCCGGCCTTTCAAGATGGGCGATTATATCGAGGGAGGGGGAGCGGCCGGTACCGTAGAAGAGATGAGCATATTTACCACGGTGCTGAAAAGCCCCGACAACAAAGTGATCATCGTTCCGAATGCCAAAATAACGGGGGATAACATAATCAATTATTCGGCCGAAGATACGAGACGCCTCGATCTGGTTTTCGGTGTAAGCTACAAGGATGACCTGAAAAAAGTGAAAGAGGTGTTGAACGACATCCTGAAAAACGATAACCGGATACTGAAAGATCCCGCTCCGACAGTCGCCGTTCTGGAACTTTCCGACAGCAGCGTTAATTTTGCCGTCCGTCCCTGGGTTCCGACGGGGGAGTACTGGAATTTGTTTTTCGATCTGAAAGAGAAAATCAAGGAAAGGTTCGATGCCGAAAATATTTCCATCCCCTTTCCTCAGCACGATGTGCACCTGTATGAACTGAACAGCGAGCACATCCCCGCTGCTTGAGGCGGGGTTAGCGAGCGAATATAAAATAAACACCTTCCTTACCAGTCGGAGATTCCCTGCAACGTGTTGCGGGGAGCTTCAACTGAAACGGGAGGCGGCCGGGTAACGTCCGGAGACGTTTATATTTCCGGATGTTGTCCCGTTGTTATCGATGAATTTCCGGAAGGTTCAGAAGGCGCTCCTCGGCAGGTCGTGCCTGAGGAGCGCCGTTTGTTTTTTGTACAAACCGCTGATGTTTGTTCCTTGAACGTGATAAGGGGCCGCCGAATTACTACGGCAATTAAAGAGATTTTCATAACCTTATAAAAAACCTTTTTGTCATTCCGTGCACGCGAAGCACGACACGGAATCCAGTGTTATCAGGCAATTTCTGGATTCCGGTTTTCAACGGAATGACGGGTTGATGTTCGGGTTGATTCTGGATACCGGCTTTCGCCGGCATGACGGCTTTGGTGACGGCCGGAATGACAAAGGAGCGCCGGATTTCACCTGGGTGACGATAAAAGACCTGGATACCGGCCTCCGCCGGTATGACGGATAAGGCGCGGTTTTCACCGGAATGACGAAGTAGGAGACTATTTTCAAACCTTAATGCTTTCCGGATTCCGCCACGGTTTTAACCGGAATGACGGGCAAGGGAAGGAATAATATCACACTCCCCGTACACGGATAGACAGCTATGAAACGTTTAATCGGTAAGTTTATTGTTTTTGTGTCGGCATGCGTGGTTTTATATACGCTGGCGGGGTTTATATTCGCCCCGCTTCTGCTCAAGCCTTTTCTGACCGGCAAGCTTTCCCGGTATCTTCAGTGTCCCGTCTCCATCGAGAAGGTCAGGATTAATCCTTATCTCCTGACTGTTTCGATAGAGGATCTTGTCGTAGAAGGGAAGAACGGAGCCGGGCGGATCGCGTCGGTCGCCGGGCTTTACGCGGATCTGCGCGTCGAATCTTTGTCTGAGAAGGCCCTTCTTTTCAATGAATTACGTGTCGAAAAACCTTTTATACGGATCACCAGGGATCGGGAAGGGCATGTTCATTTTCTTCCCGCCGGGGAAGAGAAGGCCGAAGTGGAGCGCGTAAGAGAATCTGAAGGGAAGGGTGGAGCGTCCGTGCCGGTCATACGGTTCGGCAGTATCGATGTTTCCGGGGGAAGTATTCTCTTTTCCGACGCCTCGCTCCATTCCGTGACGGATCCCACGGAGATTACGATTAAGAACCTGCGGTTAAAGGGGAAGAATATATCGACAGCTCCGGGCAGCCGCGGAGAGATCGCCCTTACGTTTAAAGACGAACAGGCAGGTTCCGTTTCCGTGGGTGGGCCGCTCGGCGTCAATCCCGTATCCGCGGATCTGCAGGTGACTGTCTCCGACTGCCGGGTGTTGCCGTTCAGGGCGTATCTGCTCGATATAACGAAGATAATAATAGAGGACGGAAAAATCGCTGCGACGGGGAATATTTCAATAGATTCATCGGCGGACGGTACGATAACGACGGTATATAACGGTACGGCCACGGTATCGGATTTTTCATCCGTCGACGAGGTGACAAAAGACCGGTTTGCGGCGTGCGAAAAGGCCGATTTCCTGAATATTGCGGTTGGTTATAACCCCGGTTTCCTGACGATAGACAGCATAGCCTTCTCGAATTTCTACGTCGGGCTGACGGTTAATCCCGATAAAACGATCAACATCACCGATCTGTCGAAGAAGGTGGAAGTGAAGGAAGAGGAAACAACGGAAAAGAGGGCTGAGAAGCCGTCACGAAAGGCGTTCGATCCTTTTATTATCAGAGAGCTGCGCTTTGAAAACGGCCATGTCAGGCTCACCGATAACGTTATAAAACCGGCGTATTCCACTGATATTACCGGTGTAGAAGGGAAGATATCGGGATTGTGCTCCACGGATCCCCGGGGCGCGAGGGTTGAACTGCGCGGGGACGTCGATAAGACCGCCCCGCTTGAGATTACCGGTGAGATCGATCTCTTTTCCGATGACCTGTTCATGGATATGACGATGAGCCTGCGCAATAAGGATGCCAGCCGCCTGACGCCGTATTTCAGAAAGTATCTGGGGTACGCCGTTGACAAGGGAAAAATGACGCTGGACCTGGGATATAAAATAGAAGGCAACCTGCTTACTTCGCGCAACAGGATATCTTTTGATCAGTTGAGCCTCGGCGAGAAGGTGAACAGCCCCGATGCCCTGGATCTTCCCGTGGCTTTGAGTGTTTCGCTGCTCAAGGACAGCGGGGGGAAGATCAACCTCGATGTGCCCGTAACCGGCAGGCTCGACGATCCCGAATTCAGCTCGGGATACTTTGTTATGAAGATTGTCGGAAATGTTCTTGGAAGGGCGCTTACCGCTCCTTTCGAACTGGTCGGCGCGATATTCGACGGCAGCGAGGAAGTCAGCTATGTGGCGTTCGATTACGGGAGTTCGGCCATAACCGAACGGGGCGGTGAGAAACTGGACGCGCTGGTTGTCAGGTTGCATAAAAAACCGGCACTGAAACTCGGCATCGAAGGGTATGCCGATATCGACAGGGATATGGAGCAACTTAAAAAGATTGCCCTGGAAAAGAAATTAAAATCGGCGAAGTACGATTATCTTCTTAAAAAAGGAGAAAAATCTCCACCCGTGGAAAAAATCGTTGTCGAACCCGGCGAATATCGAGAATATCTGGGGATGATCTATGCCGCGGAGCGAAAAGAGGCTGAGGATATAACAACAGATCTGCCGACCGATCAGTTGGAGCAATCGATACTGCGCGGTATCGTGCTCGATGAAGGCGATGTGAGGAACCTCGCGTATGAACGGGCTTTACGGGCCAGGGATTATATCCTGGATTCCGGCATGGTGAAAAAGGAAAGGATCTTTCTCCTGGAACCAAGGTCGCTCCAGGGAAAATCGGCAGAAGACAGTAAGGGCAGTGGAATAAAAATGTATGTCAAGTAACCGTTAAAATGTCATGCCGGACCTTGATAAGAAGGATGCAATTTTTAATTATTACTACGGTAATTAAAGAGGTTTTTATAACCTTATAAAACATGCCTTTTTGTCATTCCGTGCACGCGAAGCACGACACGGAATCCAGTGTTATCAGGCAATTTCTGGATTCCGGTTTTCACCGGAATGACGGGCGAGCTAACTGCAATTTTTAATTTTTGATTTTGAATTTTTAGTTACTACTACTACTACTGCTACTACGGTGTATGACTAAAAGAAGAACCGGATACCGTCCCGGATTTCTCCGGGGTGACGGCCGGAATGACAGGTTGGAAATACGTCATGCCGGACTTGATAAGCCTGCCCCGTACTTGATACGGGGGCATCCAGAGCAATTGTGAAATGACGGGCTGGAATGACTAGGCTCTATGTCATACCGGACCCGATAAGCCTGCACCGTGCTCGATACGGTGGTATCCAGTGTTATCAGGCAATTTCCGGATTCCGGTTTTCACCGGTATGACGAAGTAGGAGACTATTTTCAAACCTTGATGCTTTCCGGATTCCGCCCTGGTTTTCACCCCGGCTTTGACATATATTGTCGCCGGAGTAATAAATGCGGGTTTCACGGATTGTTTTTGTGTATAATCATGTCGAAAGAGCGAGTAACAAGAAGGCAGAAGGATATATCCCGGTTATTGAGGGAAAAGAAGTCCCGTCGGAAAACAGGGCGGGAAAAGGTAAGAAGAGATAGGGTCGGCGATAAAAGCGTGCCGTGTAAAAAGTGATCTTTAAAGCGTCCGAACAAGAGGAAAGGGGGGGGTAGTCATGAAAAGTCCTCTGAAGAAGCTTGTTATTTTTGTTTTGGCCTGCGTGGTCTTGTATACGTTGGTAGGTTTTTTTATCGCACCGCTTGTACTCAAATCGGTTTTGCCGGACAAACTTTCGCAAATCCTCCAGCGGCCAGTCTCTATTGAAAAGCTCAGAATAAATCCTTACGCACTTTCGGTCACGATAGAAAAATTCGCGATACGGGAAGAAGAAGGAGCCGAACGGATCGCCTCATTCGACAGGCTCTATATAAATCTCCAGAGCAAGTCTCTGTTTGAAAAAGCCCTTATATTCAAGGAACTGATTGTTGAAAATCCCTTTGTACACGCGAAGAAGGATTCGAGTGGGGCGATCAACCTGTTGTCTCTCGTTCCGGCCGGGGAAAAGAAGGAATCACCTCAGACCGGCGAAGTATCGAAGAATGAAACCCCGAAGGCACCTCCGGTTGTGCGGTTCGACAGCATAGATGTATCGGGAGGAAGACTTGTCTTCTCCGACGCGTCGTTGCATTCCGTGACAGAGCCGGCAAGTATCGGTATTCAAGAACTTAAATTGTCGGGAAAGAACATATCGACGGCCCCGGGCAGCCGCGGCGAGATTGTCCTGATGTTCGAGGACGAGATGGGAGGTGCCGTTGCCGTGGACGGGCCGCTGGGAATACGTCCTCTCTTTGCAGATTTCAGTCTGGTTGTCACCGACTGCCATATCGTACCTTTCAGGTACCATGTTCTCGAAAAGGCCGGAATAATCATAGAAGATGGAAAGATCTCTACGGTGGGGAATATCGCAGTCAATGAACCGGAAGCGGGAGGGCTGAAGGCTTCGTATAAAGGCGAAGCCACGGTATCGGATTTTTCCTCAGTCGACGAGGCTACGAAAGAAAAGTTCCTGGAATGTAAAACATTAGGTATTGTGAATATCAATGCGGGTTACAACCCCACTTTCCTGAATATAGACGGTATCAGCCTCGCCGATTTCTACGCCGCGCTGATTGTCAATCCCGATAAAACGATCAATGTCGTCAGCATCGTAAAGAAAGAAAAAACGGCGAAAGTCGAAAAAACGGCCGAAGTAGAAGTAACGGAAGAAAAGAAAACGAAAAAGGTGTTGATTCCCCTTGTAATCAAAGAAATAAGCTTTAAAAACGGTCACATCAACTTTACCGACAAATCTATTAAACCGATGCACACTACGGATCTTTTCAATATCGAAGGGAAAGTATCCGGACTTTCTTCCTGGAAAAATGCCGCTCGTGCCGAAATAGAAATCACCGGCAACATCGATAAGGCCGCCCCGGTGGAAATCTCGGGAGAGGTCGATGTCTTTTCCGAGAATCTTTTCGCGGATATATTCATCACTCTCGATAATAAAGATTTGAGCCCCCTGACGCCGTATTCCGGGAAATATCTGGGTTATGTAATCGACAAGGGGAAGCTGGTCCTGAAACTGGAATACAAGATCGACGGGAAAAAACTCGATTCGAAGAACAGGATATTCATCGATCAGTTTACCCTGGGTGCCGAAGTGAACAGTCCCGATGCGGTAAAATTGCCGGTGAAACTGGGTGTGGCGCTTCTCAAAAACAGGAAAGGCGAGATCGACCTGGATGTTCCCGTGACGGGCAGAATCGATGCCCCCGAGTTCAGCGTGGGATATTTTGTCCTTAAGATTATCGGAAATATCATAGAGAAAGCGGTAACCGCTCCGTTCGCCTTTATCGGTTCGATCTTCGGCGGCGGAGAAGAACTGGGCTACGCGGAATTCGATTACGGAAGTTCGGACATAACCGATGAAAGCACCAAAAAACTGGATATATTGGCGGCGGCCCTTTATGACAGGCCTCTGCTGAAACTGGGAGTCGAAGGACATGCCGATCCGGATAACGACAGGGAAAGTCTCAGGCGGGCCGCGCTGGAGAAGAAGGTAAAATCGGCGAAATACGGCTATCAGATCAAGAGGGGATTGAAATCTCCCCCAGTGGAAGAAATAGTCATAGAACCCGATAAGTACCGGGAATACCTTGTAATGGCCTATAACGCCGGGCTGGAAGAGAAAAAAGCCAAGGCGGAAAAGAAGGCCGAACCGGTCGCCATAGAAAAGATGAGTGACGAAGAAGTGGAGCAGTTAATCATGCAGGACATCGCGATCACCGACGACGACCTGCGTAAGCTCGCTTATGAACGCGCCACCGGTGTCAGGGACTATATCCTGGGTTCAGGCAAGGTTGAAAAGGAAAGAATTTTCCTCGTGGAGCCCAAATCGCTTCAGGATGAAAAGATGGAGAATGTCAAAGACAGCAGGATAAAATTTGTTCTGGAGTAAGACGTCCGCAAAAGCCATGCGGAAAGGGTAAGCGCGAAGAGGAGGAATTACCGTGAAAAAATCACTGCTTGAACAATATCGGTATTTTCTGAAAGATACCGTCCGCAAAACCATAGATTTTTCACAGACCGACCAGAACCTGCTCTTCGATCCTCCACCCGTGGAAAAACCGTTTGCGGACAATGCGACCCGGATCAGCCTGGTTCCCTTCGGGAAATGGAATGACATCGGAGGAATCGATCTTGTAGCGGCGATGCGAAACCGCAGGAGCCGCAGGAAATACAGCGGCAGGGCGCTTACGGCGGATGAACTTTCCTTTCTGCTGTGGGCGACTCAGGGGATTCGGATGCGGGTGGATTACGGTCACGCCTATCGTACCGTTCCGTCGGCCGGATGCCGGCACGCGTTTGAAACTTATATGTGTGTCCTGAATGTAACGGGAATCGACGACGGATTGTACCGTTATCTTCCGGTGGAGCACGAGCTTCTTTTTGAATACGCGGACCGCCGCATGGCCGAAAGTATTGCCGCGGCAACCTTCGATCAGCCCTTTGCAGGGGAAGCGGCGGTAATCTTCATATGGACAGTTATTCCTTATCGCATGGAGTGGCGCTACGGGATCGCGGCACATAAAGTAATCGCGATCGACGCCGGTCATGTCTGCCAGAATCTTTACCTTGCCTGCGAGGCGATCGGCGCGGGGACATGCGCCATCGCCGCCTATGACCAGGAGGCGATGGATCGGTTCGTGCAGGTTGACGGAATAGATGAATTCGTAATTTACCTTGCGCCGGTGGGTAAGACCGGTGAGTAGCCCTTTCGAAATATAGCCCGTCACGGCTTTGAATGCCTTTTGTAGAAGGTTTCCCCTTTGTTGTCACGGTATAGCGGTTTAACGGCGATTCTACGCGATCTGAAGGGTATTTTATTAGGCGCAGGATGTAGTGGCGGGCTTGTTATCTTCCTTATCTATTATCTTGTGTCTCAAATATCCCCTCCACGGGTCCCTTGATTCAATGCCGGTATTCCTGTACCATGCCGGATAAGCGGCGTCTGAAGCTGAGGCTGCTATCAAAGATAAGGAGAAAAAGAATATATGGAAGAAATCGACCCCCGCACGTTACAGGTCAAGAGCGCGGGCATATGGCTTAAACAGTGGTTTGTTCTTACATCGGGAACTTTTGAGGATTTTAACGCCATGACTGTGGGATGGGGTTCGATCGGAGGCATCTGGGGCAGGCCCTTCGTCCAAGTTGTAGTCAGACCCGGCCGCCATACGTTTCAGTACCTGGAGAAATACCCTACCTTCACCCTCTGTGCCTTTTCGGCAAATTACAAGAACACGCTGATGATGATGGGGACGAAATCGGGGCGGGATTGCGACAAACTGGCCGAGTCCGGTTTGACGATTGTTGCATCGAAGGTAGTGGATGCCCCTTTCTACAGGGAGGCGGAACTGGTCCTGGAATGCCGTAAAACCTACTGGCAGGACATGAATCCCGGAAACTTCCTAAGCGGCTACATAGAGGGCAACTATCCGGATAAGGATTATCATCGTATCTATTTCGGGGAGATAATGCGGGCGGCGGGTGAAGCGGCATACCGCGGATAAGGACAGAGCCGCCACCGTATCGGGTACGGGTCAGGGCTTGCAGGTCTACTTATGACATATTATCCTGGATACCGGATCGGTGTCCGGTATGACGTAGTAGGCGCAGGCTTATCGGGGTCCGGCATGACATATCGGTGTGGGCATCGCATCGTTGTCCAACCTGTCATTCCGGTGAAAACCGGAATCCAGAACTAGCTTTGATGTGTTTAATTGCCGTAGTAATAATAGATTTCACTGCAGGAGCATGCCATGGAATGGTTTTTTGAGCCTCAGGCGTGGGTCGCGCTCGCGACCCTGACGGCGCTGGAGATTGTGCTGGGTATCGACAATATCATATTTATTTCCGTTATGGTCAGCAGGCTGCCGGAGGAACGGCGTCAAAAGGCTCGAGTCATGGGTCTTGCTCTGGCGATGATAAGCCGGATAGTGCTTCTACTTTCGCTTGTATGGGTTATGACTCTCACGGCGCCGTTGATTACCTTACGTGGGTATGAATTATCGGGGCGCGATTTCATTCTGATAGGGGGCGGAATTTTTCTATTTGTAAAGAGTACCCTGGAGATTCACAACAGTCTTGAAAGTGCCGAGGGGCGGCGCGACCGGGGCTACGCGGTGAAAAGCTTCCCTGGTGTTCTAATGGAGATTATGGTGCTCGATATCGTTTTTTCCCTCGATTCGGTAATCACCGCCGTCGGTCTCGCCCAGCATGTCCAGATCATGGTTCTCGCGATCGTTATAGCGGTCGTGGTTATGATGTTTGCCGCAAGGCCCATCGGCAATTTTGTCGATACCCATCCGACTATCAAGATGCTTGCCCTGAGCTTTCTAATTCTGATAGGCGTTACGCTTGTGGCGGAGGGAATGGGTTTTCATATTCCCAAGGGCTATATCTACTTCGCGGTGATGTTCTCCGTCTGTGTAGAGATGCTGAACCTGAAAATGATTAAGAGACAGGTTGAACCGGTGCGCCTGAGGAAACCGCGCGGCCGTTTGGCCTGACGCGGGCGAGGCGGGAAAACCAAAACTGTCTCCGGGTGCTTGTATTGTAAGACTTGGAAATGCAGTGATTCATCTGCTCGGATTGCAGATAAAACAATTCGTGGCACGTTACGAATAGATCAATAAAGGTAAAAAAGAGGGGGAGGGATGATGAATATGAAACTGGTACTCAGTCTTATAATGGCCGGCCTGGTCGTGCTTTTCATCGTGCAGAATGTCACGGTTGTCGAGGTACGGTTTCTGTTCTGGACTCTCTCGATGTCGCGGGCACTGTTGATGTTTTTCATCCTTGCGATAGGCATCGTTATCGGGTGGTCGATCCATGGTTTGCTTGTATCCCACCGGGAGATTGAATGAGAAACAGCAGTATCGGTACTTCAGGGGGTGGTCGGCAAATCATATCATTCGGATGGATCGGGCCGCGGAATGCCGCCGCAGAAGGATGTCCGGTTTATTGCCCTCGCGTAAGCTTTGCCGGGGAGACAAGTCCCCATAGCTGCGACAGCAGCATGCCGGAGAGCATGAGCGCGCAACCCGCCAGTTGCCGCATAGACATTATTTCATTCAGAAGCAGCCATCCCGAAATCGCCGCGAAGACGGATTCCATACTGAGAAGTATGGCCGCGTGTGCCGGATGAGCTTTTCTCTGTGCCATCACCTGCAGGGTATATGCGATCCCTACCGACAGAATGCCCCCATACAGGATGGGGATGGCGGCTTTGAAGATGCCTTCCGTTGTTACAGGTTCACAGAAAGCGGCTGTCAGAAGGCTTAGAAGCGAACAGGCAAGGTACTGGAAAAAGGCGAGCTTGAACGAATTGAATTTCGGAGACAGCCATCCGATGATCAGTACATGGCCGGCCCAGAAAAATGCTCCCAGGAGAACGAGGAAATTTCCATACCCCATTGTGAACCGTACGTTTACACTGAGAAAATAGAGCCCGAAAGCGGCAAGAAAGGCTCCGATCCAGGTCCCTGCGGTGGTTCGCTGTCCGAATAACAACCCGATAATGGGAACGATAACGACATAGAGCCCTGTAATAAAACCGGCGTTTCCCGCCGTGGTATAAACAATGCCCACCTGCTGAAGCGAGGCGCCCGCGAACAGGAATGATCCGACCAGTATGCCGCCCCAGAAAATGGTCTTGACGCCGGCGGGTTTCACGTTCGAGCGGTCGATACCGTTGCCTGTTTTACGGCTTACGATCAGAGGCAGGAGCACAAGGGCTCCCAGGGCGAAACGGATACCGTTGAAGGTAAAGGGACCCACGAAATCCATTCCGACACGCTGCGCCACGAAGGCGGTTCCCCAGATAACGGCGGTAAGAAGGAGCAAACCGTCCGACCTCAGCATGTTATATCCTCTTGTTCCATCCATTTTTTCTATTTTGCAGATATCCTGAAAACTGAAGAGTTTTATATTCGCCTACGCCAAAAATAAAACCTCGTCATTTTTAGTGAGACGAGGCACGGAAAGATATTGTGATCTGACTTCTATATTGTTGGTTCTCCTGTGTCAAGACGGTATGTTAGTTGTGTCTTTAGAGCTGATGTGCGGCACGTATCACTTCTTTCTTCCCGGGTCATTACTTCTTCCGGATTATGCGATAAAAAACGGAGAACAGGCAGGTCGGGTGCCAGAGTTTTGGTAATGAGAACAGCATATTTGCTGTTCATACAAGGGGGATAGATATAAGTCGGGAGAGGGAATGAATCGTTCGCGACCTTGTTGTGTTACGAACGATTCATCGTTTATTCTCTTTTTGCGGTGCTCTTTATACCCATTTTTCTTTTGTAATAATTAGTGACGAATATTCTATTAGCGGCTACGAAGGCGATAATGAAGACAGCCAGCCACGCGTAAACGATTAATCCGCGAAACCTGTTGGTTGCGAAGACGCTGGATATCACCTGCAACCCTCCCAGCCCGACAATCAGACTGATCACCAGGATCGGCAGGCTTCTGGTCAGGAAAAGTTTTCCCTTCAGCTTGGAGACTTTTGAAAGTTT
>DCUQ01000018.1 GCA_002327865.1 Syntrophaceae bacterium UBA2210 | reverse complement strand
GTTCAAATTTTCGGGGACACTTCTCAGAATGAGATATGCTTTACAGAAAACTATTCCCGGTCTTATTCATTCTCGCGGTTTCGTGCCTGTCTTTGATGCCCCGAAGGATCGAATCTGCCGTATTACGCCTACCGGTTCCTCATATGCTTTTTTCGAACAGTTGCCCCGGGTCGGCGGGCACGCGCTCTCTCTTAGTTACTCGGAGGAAAGTTGAGACCTTTCAATTTGTCGCCTAGCCCTTCCGGAAGAGAAATTCCCCCGCCGCCGCCCTGATCAGATCCGCCGAAAAGCTCCATCATGTTCCCCACCTTTTTGTAGCCGCCGGGAATCTCGAAAAGTTTGGACGACTGGTTCCCCGTTTTGATGTTTCTCAATTCGGTAACATGCCCGTCCTCTGTCTTGATACGAACAGGTATATCCAGTTTATCGGAGATCCATACTATGGAATTGCTCTCCGTCCGAAAACCCATAACTTCGACAACCATCCGAACGGATTTTTTATGGCATTTAAACCCGTTGACCGTTTCGGTTCCCAGGTCTTTTTCATCCATCGACTTGACCATTCCCCGGGCCATGCCTTCCCATTCTTCCTCATTCAAAGGTTTCTCGACATACGATTTATTGTCGGGATTCAATGTCCAGTTAAGATTACGATCCCGGCGCATAATCATTATCATATTACCCTCCCCCTGCTGGGGATGCATATCCGCGCGTATTTTATCGGGAGTAATATAAAGCTTTGTGCTGTTTTCAACCTGACCGCCAGGTGTGAGCGTTACCTGATCGGCTGAAAAACTTTTTATTTTGCCGGCATAAACGGACCCTGCGAATAAGATCGTCATAGATATCGCGACGATGCATACTACAAACCATTTTTTAGTAACAGGCATCTTTCATTCTCCTTTGTTTCGTGTTTAATGCAAAATATTCTCACAAGCCATCAGATAAAAAAGCGTACAGCTAAGCAAATCCTGAAAAAAGGGGATAATTAAAATTATCAGGAGAAATTTTTCGCCTGTTCCCTTCTATCTCTTTGATCATACTTATTATCCTGTTGTTGACCGGAACGGGAACGTCATATTCTTCGCCATTCCTGGCAATATACCCGTTCAGAAAATCGATCTCCGTGGGTTTGCCGCGTTCCAGCGACTGGAGGCTTGAAGACTTCAATCTCCGGTATTTGAAACCTATGATCCGTATCAGCATGTGGCGTTTGAGATTATCGACAAATCCATATCCCCGCAACAATTTGTAATAATTTATCTTTCCGCCATAATCCTCAACGTGAAGTTCCATGGCATCCGCCACCGCCATCGCCTCGCGCATTATCTCGACAAAAATATTGCGTATCTTCCTGTCGGAAAGCATTTCGCCGAGATAAAGCCCGCATATGGCGCCGAGGGAGGTAATACATGAATTTATTATCAACTTGGCATAAAGACTTCCCATGATGTTATCGGAGATTTCAACGGGAGCTACGGTTTTGAGCATATCTCCTATCGAACGAAGCCGCGGGTCCGTTTTGTTGTCTATATTACCTATAACAAACTCGCCCGTTGAAGTCATTTCAATCTCACCGGGAGAATGCATGGTGCTCCCCCACCCGACCACACAACCCACGATTCGTTCCCTGCCTAAAATCCAGCCGAGAGCGTCTTCACAAATCCCATTTTGCAGCGATACGGCAACAGATGTGTCTTTAAGAAACGGGATCAATCTTTCCGCGACGTCCAGCATATCCGTGGCCTTTGTCGCAAGAAAGACGATATCCTTTTTTTCTTTCAGTTCGGAGACACACGCTACTGCGGGCATTACCACCCGGTGCTCGCCCCTTGCGCCGAACAGATGGATGCCTTCCGTTCTGATCCTGTCGGCAAGACCCTCATGCTTGCACACGATTTCCACATTATACCCGGCCCCGGAGACAAGGGACGCGACCACACCGCCGACAGCTCCGGCTCCGATTACTGCTATCCTGCTATCTTTCCCGGGCACATTCATTATCTCTTCACCGGTCTTTCCGGGTGGATTAAACGGCAAATCCGATGTGACCCGCTCATCATTAAGCCAACAGGGCTATAGTGCCTGGAGCAAGGTACGGTGGGAAGTTTATCATAAAAGAGTAAACATATCTTCATATATTTGTTGATTTTACTTTCATATTAACATATCTACCTTTATGGACTTTCCATAAAAAAGTGAATTTATATATTGACAAACAGTTCGATATTCTTATAATAAGTGATTCTAATTTAACTTGATGAGGTTTGGACTATGTACGCAGTAATAGAGACCGGAGGAAAACAGTACAAGGTTTCAGAGGGAGATATCCTGAGATTTGAAAAACTTGAAGGCGAAAAGGGAGATACTGTTTCTTTCGATAAAGTATTGCTGGTCTCCAAAGATGAGGATGTCAAGGTAGGAACCCCATTCATCGAAGGGGCGAAGGTCGTCGGAGAGATAGTTTCACAGATCAGGGGACCCAAGATCATCGTATTCAAGATGAAGAGACGAAAGGGATACAGCAAAAAAACAGGGCACCGTCAGGACCTGACCAATCTCAAGATTAAAGAAATTGTTGCTTAACGGAGGAATAATCAAATGGCTCACAAAAAAGGCCAGGGAAGTTCGCGTAACGGAAGAGACAGCCAGGCGCAACGCCGCGGAGTAAAGGTATATGGTGGACAGACAGTATCCGCAGGTTCTATCATAACACGCCAACTGGGGACGAAGATACATCCGGGCAACAATGTCGGAATGGGCAGGGACTACACCCTTTTTTCCAAGATCGACGGGATAGTGAAATTCGAGAGAAAAGATAAAACCAGAAAAAAAGTCAGCGTGTACGCCTCTTAAAGACGCTTCCTGTCATGATACAGTAATGTGGAAAAAGGTGTTAGTTTCTATTACTAACACCTTTTTTAGTTGCATTTTTCTACTGATGATCAACATGATTTCTCATGAAATTTGTCGATGAAGCAAAGATATATATAAAGGCTGGAGACGGGGGGCAGGGTTGTGTCAGCTTCAGGAGGGAGAAGTTTGTTCCCCGGGGGGGACCGGATGGAGGCGACGGCGGAAAGGGAGGAGATATCATCGCCGTAGCATCCCGCAGTCATCGGACACTGCTGGACATGAAGTTCAACCAGCACCACGTAGCGAAACGGGGAGGACCTGGAGAGGGAGGCAACCGGACAGGTAAAAACAGCAGTGATGTCGAGATAATCGTTCCCCTGGGCACGGTTATCAGGGATATGGAAACAAATGAAATCCTTGCCGACATGGTCAAAGACGGCCAAAGAGTAATCATAGCAAAAGGGGGTATCGGCGGTAGAGGGAACACCAGGTTCAAAACATCCACGAACAGGGCTCCCCGTTACGCTCAGAAAGGTATTCCCGGGGAAGAGAAAACCGTCAGTCTTGAACTGAAGCTTATCGCCGATGTGGGAATCGTCGGTTTTCCGAATGTTGGAAAATCAACTCTGATATCGAGCATTTCCGCAGCAAGACCCAAAATAGCAGATTACCCGTTTACCACTTTGAAACCGAACCTGGGCGTGGTAAATTTCGGAAATTACAAAACCTTCGTCATAGCCGACATACCGGGTCTCATAGAAGGCGCCCATCTGGGCGCGGGGATGGGCATACAGTTTTTGCGGCACATAGAAAGGACGTCCATATTAATTCATATCGTGGATATATCAAAGGACCCCTTCACCGGAGCGTGGGATGATTACGAAACGATAAACAACGAACTTGCTTCATTCAGCCCCGCCGTACGGGAGAAACCTCAAATAGTGGTGATAAACAAGATCGATCTCACCGCAGCAGTAGAAAGGCTGGAAGAACAGATAGCCGTTTTCAAAGAAAAAGGCATCCGCGTCTTCCCGATATCGGCAGTCACACGCGAAGGAGTGGAAGAATTGATACGGGAAATATCGCAAAAACTGGATGAGACGGAAAAGAACGGAGAGGGGGCATAGAAACAGTATGTCGGAAGAACGGGTTAACATATTTAAAGGTGCAAAAAAGATACTCGTCAAGATAGGAAGCGGCGTATTGACGGGGAAAGACGGCCTGGACCTGGATATAATAGAGCGGCTAGTCGATGAGATATCCGAATATTCAAAAAGGGGACGCCACTTCGTTATCGTTTCTTCGGGAGCTATCGCGTCCGGTATGCACCGGATGGGCTTCAAGGAGAGGCTTAAGAGCCTGCCCCAGAAACAAGCGGCCGCAGCCGTGGGACAGGGAAGATTGATGAGAATCTATTCCAATGCCTTCGGCAGGCATGGAATGGTAACCGCCCAGATATTACTCACCATGAGCGATCTCACCGACAGGCAGCGTTTTCTCAATATACGTAATACCCTCTCAACCCTCACGGAATGGGGAGTGACCCCCGTCATAAACGAGAATGACACCGTCTCCGTCGATGAAATAAAGTTCGGCGACAATGATAACCTGGCCGCCATGGCAGCGAATATCACGGAAGCCAACCTGGTGATAAACCTTACCAATACGGAAGGTCTTTACGACAGGGATCCCAGGGGATCGGAAGATCCCCGGTTGATATCCATGGTCAAGGAGATAACCGGCGAGATAGAAGCGTTCGCATCATCCGAACCGGATACCGTAGGGATGGGAGGAATGAGGAGCAAGGTAATCGCCGCCCGGAAAGTGACCGCTTTCGGCATTCCTTACGTCATAGCTCACGGCAAGAAGACAGGCATACTGGACGACATACTCTCGGGCAGGGAAACTGGGACATTGTTTATGCCTATGACGCAGCACCTGAAGAGCAAAAAGTGCTGGATAGCCTTCACCCTGCGTTCCAGAGGGAAAATATATATCGACAAGGGAGCCGGTGACGCGATCATCAACCAGGGCAAAAGTCTGCTGCCTTCAGGCATTATCGGCGTCGAAGGTGATTTCAGTGTCGGCGACCCGGTGACATGCGTGGATATGGAGGGTGCCATGATCGCCAAGGGACTTACCAATTACAGTTCTTCGGAGATAGACCGGATAAAAGGCCTGAAAACTTCAAGGATTGAACAGGTCCTGGGAGATAAGCCATACGACGAAATCATTCATCGTGACAACATGGCGGTATCAAAGAGATAAAAGAATAAAACCGGAAGCAGGCGGTGAGCCGTTTCGTTGCGAAATCCCCGTCCGTAAGCGTCCGCTGATGACACTTCCCATCATAACCGGGGCATATCAGATAGAAAACTGCGGAAATGTGACAAACCTCTAGCGAGGCATGTAAAAGGCCTTCGGATCCACTTTACTTCTGCTATCTATTTCCACACCCTCCATACGCAGGAGGGTTTTTTTTGCTTCGGTCCCTCCCCCAAACTGCCCGACGTATCCGTCCGACCTTACCACCCGGTGGCACGGGATGATAATGGGGAAAGGATTTTTCGCGAGCGCCGATCCGACCGCACGCGCGGCACCCGGCGCAGAGATCGCTTTCGCCAGGATTCCGTAAGAGGTTACGCTGCCCCTTGGTATTTTCATCGTTTCGAGCAATACCCTCCTCTGGAAATCACGGCAGTGGCCTATGTTCAGGAATTCGGTTGAGAAATCGACACAAGCGCCTTCGAGAAAAGATCTTATGCGATCACAGATTCCGGACAGGTCCGGATGAAGACCTTCCATGATATCCGGGCAGCTATTCCGTATTATCGCGGTTGTCGGCACGTCTTCCCACGGAAGCGTAACACCGACAATCAAAGGAGCCGCTTTATCATCATATCGCCATACAATCCCGACATCTCCCAAAGTAGACGTTATCAGATAATAATAGCTGTCTTTTTCACGGGACGATCGTTTTTTTTGCAGGTTTGCCCCCATGAACCACGTCTCCACTGTTACAATTTTCTTTCAAGGACATAATCCGAAATGACAAGGAAGGCTTCTTTAGGGGTCGAATCTTGAAAGATATCAAGAAATCCCTTTCCCTCTTCGATAAGCGTATTCGCTTTTTCGAGAGAATAGTTTATGCCTCCGTATTTGTCGATGAGAGACATAACTTTGTCGATAGAGTCAGCTGCCGCGTTTCCCACGGCTTCTTCTATAATTTTCTTTTCGTCCGGATTACACTTTTTAAATGTCCTGATAAGGGGAAGCGTTATCTTCCCCTCTCTGAGATCCATACCTATAGTCTTGCCGAAATCATCCTCCCGCGCCACGTAATCGAGAGTGTCGTCGGTCAGTTGGAAAGCAGTTCCCAGTCTCATTCCGAACTTTGCCAGAGCTTCGATCTCCGTTTCAGGCGCATTCGCCAGGATCGCGCCTATGGCACATGCCGCGGAGATCAGTATTGCGGTTTTCTTTTCAATAACCGAGAAATATTCCTTTTCGCCGGCATTGATATCGCCTGATTTAGCCAGCTGGAGTATTTCTCCCTCGGCCATAGAAGAAGTAGTTGCAGCAAGCAGTTTCTGAATGGTTCTGTCACCATCCTCGGCCAGTATGCCGAAAGAGCTCGAATACAAATAGTCTCCCACAAGAACGCTCGTAGCATTTCCCCAGATGCTGTTCGCGGAAGGTTTGCCTCTTCTGACCACGGCATGATCTATCACATCGTCATGGAGAAGAGACGCCGTATGGATGAACTCCATTACCGAAGCGAGGGGGAAACGCCTGTCACCCCTGTAATTACACAGGTCCGAAGATATTATAAGTAAGAGAGGCCGAAGTCTTTTGCCGCCGCTTCCGATTATATGATCGGCAATCTCCGGGATAAGGTTTACATAAGAACGCTGATGCATCCTGATGAAGTCCTCAACCACTCTCATATCATCCGTATAATGCTTAAAAACATCCTGTATATCCATAGCAAGTCTCCATTGCGGATACCTTATTTTATACATAAGCAAATGTCAAAACTTTTCCAGACACATGTACAAGGCCGAATTCCGCGACGGGAATATTGTTATTCGTCAATAACCTTTCACACAAGATTTTAATACCGGCGGTTTGGAATCATGGAGTATACTGCGGCGTAAAAAGCAGATCCCCCTTCCCGATCACGCTTTCATAACGCACCCTGTTCCCGCTTTTACCGACGGCTTCCAAGGTGCCCGCCTGATCGGTTGTGTTTGACATTTACAAAACAACGTTTTATAGATAGCGCACAATGTTATCGGACACATAACCGTCAATACTCATATCGGGAAGATGAGGCGAACACCATGAAATGGAGCAGTAAATGTATCGGCCTCGCCCTCGGCGGAGGAGGAGCCAGAGGTTTCGCACATATCGGTGTAATCAGAGCCCTCAAGCATGAAAAAATCCCCATAGACATTATAGTAGGCACCAGCAGCGGCGCCCTGATCGGCGGGGCGTACGCCAGCGGTACAATACCCGAGGAACTGGAACGGAAGATAGATGATTATCTCAACAGCGAAGAATATAAATCTTCCGCGATCAGAACCATTGAAAAATCGCATGAAGGAGAGCGTGGACCGCTCACGCAGAAGATACAGGGTTTTCTCCAGAACAAGTTCCTGCTCCTGCAGGCGATGTTCAAACCCGGTGTACTTTCCACAAAAGAATTTCAGTCCATGATTGATTTCTTCATACCGGATATACTGATCCAGGACACCACGATCCCCTTCCGGGCTGTAACTACGGATCTGATCAGCGGAGAACAGATCATATGTTCGAAAGGATCTCTGCGCGATGCTGTAATGGCAAGCAGCGCAGTTCCGGGGGCGATAGAACCCCTCGAAAGAAGGGGGCTGCTGCTGTCCGATGGAGGCATCATTTCCATGGTTCCGGTAAATGCCACAAGGAGCGAAGGGGCCGATATCGTCATAGCCGTCAATATAGCGCGGGGTATATTTTCCGACGAAAAACTCGAAACCGCGCAGGAAATCCTCGACAGGGCGCCCGACATAACATCCTACTACCTGACAAACTACGAAATCACGGCGGCGGATGTAGTGATCCGTCCCGATGTGGGTAATCTTCACTGGTCCGATTTCTCCCGTGCAGGAAATCTTATTGCGGAGGGGGAAAAGGCCGCCCTGGATAGTATGCCCGATATCCGTAAGGCGACCCCGCTATTCAGAAAATTGTTCCCTAAACGAAAAAATCGAAAGAGGTAATCTTGTAAACTCTTTAAAATAAATTAGTTACCGTCGGTTATATCTTCCGAGGTTGACATAAAAGGTCCGGTGTGTTTTGAAAAGACTTCAGGTGAGGGTTAACCATTATGCAATCCAGAAAGAAAAGAACCAGGCCAATCAGCAGTTCATTTACCTGAGTCCCTCGTAACATACTCATGTATCAGTGCTTTTGCACGTGCATGACACCCGCCTTAACTCTCATGGTTTCAAATCTCGAGCATATCTAAAGTTTCGTAAATCTTATTCGGGGTACAGTTTCTTAACAATAAAGAAAACTACGGAGGTATAAGATGAAAGAAAAAAACGGATATCTATTTAAATTTGTTATGTTATTAGTGTTGATGTAGTTTGTTTTGCTGCCGGTTGCCGCTTCCGCCGCAAAGAAAACCGTACGTTTTGCAGACCTGAGCTGGGACAGTATACAGGTTCACAACCGGATTGCAGGTTTTATTATCAAGAACGGATACGGTTATGATGTCGAATATCTTCCAGGTGAAACCATACCAATGGTCTCCGGTCTCATCAGGGGTGACTTGGATATAGACATGGAATCATGGACTGAGAATATCCAGGAGGTTTACGATAAAGGGATCAAATCGGGCAAGATGCTCGATCTGGGGAGCAACTTCCCTGACAGTTGGCAGGGCTGGCTGGTACCCACCTACATGATCAAGGGAGACCCCGGGAGGGGGATTAAACTGATTACACCCGATCTGAAGTCCGTGTCGGACCTGCCGAAATACTGGGAGGTATTTAAAG
Source organism: Syntrophaceae bacterium UBA2210 (assembly GCA_002327865.1). GTDB lineage: Bacteria > Desulfobacterota > Syntrophia > Syntrophales > UBA2210 > UBA2210. Next base: position 28,871 of record DCUQ01000018.1, on the reverse strand, counting down.
ATCCCGAGGTTCCTACAAAGGGCCGCTTCTACAATTCCATACCGGGCTGGAAGTGTACGGAAATCAATTCGACAAAATTGAAGGCATACGGTCTCGATAAAACTTTCAATGACTTTATAGCGGGTTCCGATGCGGCTTTGTCGGGTTCGATGATGGCCGCATACAAGAAAGGACAGCCCTGGGTCGGGTACTACTGGACACCTACAAGAATTTTGACTCAGCTCGACATGACCCCACTCGAGGAACCTCCCTTCGATAAGGAAATATGGAATACCACCAAGGCTTGCGCTTATCAATCCGTTAGGGTTCAAGGATTCGAGGAGTCGAGTGAGCAGAAAGTAAAAGAATGTTAAAGGCACTTAAAAAATTTTTAACAGGCCCTTGACCCCTCGAACCCTTGACCCCTTGAATCCTTGACCCCTTAAACCCTTCTCTTTTACAACCTATACACTTCCTCGCCGGTGAGCACTTTGAACCCCTTCTTAAGCAGAACGTCTATTCCCGCATCGATATCATCAAACCTGAATATTATTATCGCGTTTTCACCACTTTTTTCTACAAAAGCATAGGCATATTCAACATTCACATTGTTTTCCGTCAGTACCTTCGCGATGCTGTGCATACCACCCGGACGGTCGGGGACCTCTACCGCCACGACCTGCGACCGCCTTATCGTTAACCCTTCGCCGTGAAGGGCTGCCATGGCTGATTCACTTTCACTCACAATCAGTCTCAAGATACCGAAATCAGAGGTGTCTGCAAGGGACAGGGCCCTGATGTTTATACCAGCATCCATCAGCACCCTGGTAACATGCTCGAGTCCGCCGGGCTTATTTTCCAGAAATATGGAAATCTGTTCAACTTTCATATCTGACTCTCCCTTCATATCTCTAAACTCTTCTTCGATCAATAACCCGTTGTGCCTTCCCCTCATACTGTTCCAGTGTCCTGGATCCGACCAGTTTAACTTTCGCGGTAACACCCAGATAATCCTTGATATCTTTCGCTACCCGATGTTCGATCTGCTGAAGGGTCTTTATCTCGTCCGAAAAGAGATCTTCACTTACCTCGACGCGTATTTCGAGTGTGTCCAGTTTGTCTTCCCGGTCCACGATCAGTTCGTAATGCGGTTCAAGACCTTCTATCCCAAGCAGAACGCTTTCTATCTGTGACGGGAACACATTAACACCACGTATAATGATCATATCATCGCTGCGCCCGGATATACGGTCCATGCGTACATGGGTTCTTCCGCACCTGCACGGTTCCTTCATCAGTATCGATATATCCTTCGTACGGTACCTGATCAGCGGGAACGCTTCCTTGGTAAGTGTGGTAAAAACCAGTTCCCCTTTTTCTCCGTAAGGAACGTTCTCCCCCGTTTCCGGATTGATGGTTTCCACGATGAAATGATCTTCAAATATATGCAGGCCGTTGTGTCCCTCCGCACACTCCATAGCAACACCGGGACCGATAATCTCCGAGAGCCCATATATGTCGAGCGCCTTTATCCCCAGTCTTTCTTCTATCTCTTCCCTCATTTTCTCGCTCCAGGGTTCAGCGCCAAGAACTCCTACCCTCAGCCTGAGAGAACGCATATTCACTCCCATATCTTCTCCACGCTCCGCCAGATATAGGGCGTATGACGGTGTACAGCAGATCGCCGTAGGACCAAAGTCCTGTAGTATCATTATCTGCTTCTTGGTGCTCCCGCCGGACATGGGAATCACACTCGCGCCCAGTCTCTCGGCACCGTAATGAACGCCAAGCCCGCCCGTGAACAAACCGTAACCGTAGGCGTTATGGATAATATCATTGCTTGTCAGACCTGCCGCCACTAGCGACCGTGCCATCAACCGCGACCATGTCTCTATATCCTTATAGGTATATCCTACAACCGTCGGTTTACCGGTAGTGCCGGACGATGCGTGAAGTCTTACAATATTACTCATCGGCACAGCAAATAAACCGAAAGGATAGTTGTCCCTGAGATCCTGCTTTACCGTAAAGGGAAGCCGTCTGATGTCATCAAGTGTTCTGATGTCTTCCGGTATTACACCGGCCTCATCAAAGGCCCGCTTATAGAAACCAACAGTATGATAGACACGACTGACCACCTGCTGGAGCCGTTTGAGCTGGAGAGCATCAAGCGCCTCTCTCGGCAGGGTCTCAAACTCTTCGTTAAAGATCATAATCCATTCTCCTTATTTTTTATACAGCGCATCAATCGCTTCCTGATATCGTTCAAGCACAACCCGTCTTTTGACTTTCATCGTTTGAGTGAGCGTACCATTCTCCAGCGAAAAATTCTCTGTAAGATACATGAACTTTTTCGGTATTTCATAACCGCCGTATTTCCCTTGCAGGAAATCTGTTATTCCGCTGCTGATAAGATGTTGTACCTCTTTCATTTTGACCAGTTTTTCATGGTCTGAAGGAAAGCCGTTTTCCAAGGCATATTTTTCCAATGCTGGAAAATCGGGAATAACCAAGCATACAGTATACTCCCTCCCCTCACCGTAAATCATCGCATTTTCTACATATGGAACGAGACATATATCTTCTTCAAGGGCCGAAGGAAATACAAATTTTCCGTTTTCCAGTTTGAATTGTTCTTTGATTCTTCCCGTGATGTGGAGAAATCCGTCCTCGTCCAGTCTACCGCGATCACCCGTTCTTATACCGCCGTCTGCGGCCATGACCTCTCTGGTCTGATCCGGTTTGTTGTGGTAGCCTTTCATTACATTTGGACCGTAAACAACGATTTCACCGTCACCACGTTTCTCATCTCCGAGAGATGTATCGATCACAACACGTACTTTTTCAATCGGCTTACCTACCGTTCCAAGCTTGTAATCCACGGAAGAATTCATGGTAATCGCCGGAGAGGTTTCACTCATGCCATAACAGTCATACAGTGGTATTCCTATATCAAAGAAGAACTGTGCTATCTCCGAGTTCATCATGGCGCTCCCTGTCATGGCCCCCATGAGTCGCCCACCGAATCCTTCGCGTATCTTCCGGAATACCAACCTGTCAGCGATCCTCAACTTAAGATTCGTGATAAAATCCGATTTCCCCCGCGCTGCCAGTTCCCGCCGCTTTTTCGCGCTGTCCACGCCCATAACGAATAACTTCTTTGCGAGTCCTCCCCTTTCATTCATCTTCGCCCACAGTCCGTCATAGATCTTGTTGAAAACCCTGGGAACCGCTATAAGCCAGGTTGGTTTCACCTTGCTCATATCGTCGGCAAGTGTCTTTATATTATCGATAAATCCTATGGACCCTCCCAGGTAGATCATGGTGCATAACTCGGCGGTATGACCATAAGAATGCGCCCATGGAAGAATGGAAAGACTGACGGCAATATTTTTCATCAGTTCCGGGTAGACCTTGCGTCCGGCGTGAGAGTTGCTTGAGAAGTTGCCGTGCGTCAGAAGGACACCTTTGGGATCGCCTGTAGTCCCGGAGGTATAGATCAAGGCCGCTATATCGTCGGGGCCCGGCGTGGTAGAAGGGACAGGATTTTTTTCACCGTCTTCTTCCAATCGTGCAATACTTTTATCACCTTTGCCTTCTATCAGAAAGATTTCCTCAAGCGTTGGTATCTCGGTCAAGAGACCTTGAATTTTATCATATATCTCCTGTTTTGACACAAAGAGTACCTTGATTGAACTGTCGGTTATAATATATTTCCATACATGCATCAGTTCCGATTCATACATGGGCACCCAGCGGGCACCCAGACCGTATGCGGCGAAAGCTCCTATCGCCCACTCCGTCCTGTTATTGGCGATAATACCTACCGCATCGTCTTTACGTATACCGAGCGCGGCAAGACCGGACCGCAGGTTATCCACACGCCTCCCGACCTCTTCGTAGGTAACCCATTCGTATTCACCCAGTACGTTTTTTGTCCCGAACAGGGGCCTGTCCGGATACTTTGCTACGCTTCCTTCCAGAAAAGACACAAGATTATCGGGTTCACTAAGATGTTGCATAACACTGTCCCTGCCGTATTCAGGTTTTTGCGTTCAAGTTGCTTTTACTTTTACGCAGATTTTTTCTTATACTTTATTTTCTACGTCCTGTCATCATATGATTCAGCACCTTTGAGTGCCACTCCTTCTTTGTATCTTTTTTCCGCATTAAAAATATCCGCATATCCTCTTTAACGATAATCGGTTCGGCATCGATACTGTCTCCCAGTTGCCTGTTCATACAGTCAACAATACCGGCATCATAACCCGTACTGCCGTAGTTCTCGAAATGATAGCCGTACAAGTCTTCCTTATCTTCAAACACCCAGTCTTTTTCGAACACCTCATAACGTTCCACTTCAAAATCGGATGTTTCTATCGCATCTGAGGCTCTTTCTATAGCCGGGGTTTCATCGACAAAAAGGCGGTAAAGGAGTTGTATCTCGCTGTCAGCTACCGGTTCGATAATCACAACCCGGCCGTCTTTTGTTACTGTCCTGTACGCTTCATGGAGAGCCCGTTCACAATCCGTATGGTGATGAAGAGACATGGTGAACAATACCAGATCGAAAGAGTTGTCTTCGAATTCCATGGTTTCCCCGGAGCCGACCCTGAAGTCAACCCCGGAAAATTTTCTTCCAGCCGTCGCAATACTCTCGCTATCCGGATCTATCGCAACTAGGGTACCACTCTTCCTGGCAAGCAACGAAGTCAGCCGGCCATCCCCGCAACCTACCTCAAGAACACGTTTTCCCGTAAGATCAACGAATCGTTCAATCATGTAGATCTCTACTTTTCCGTTATTCAGCGACATGGTCGGCATCTAACTTTCCTTCGCCATGTTCCAGTACCCACAGGCTATATATACTGTCAGTGAACCGGCATTGGAACTACAGCCGGGTATAGCGAGTCCAACTCCTGCTGTTCCAGGTGTGATCAACCATAGACAATTCTTCATCCATAGTGGGTTTGAGACCGCATTTCATAGCGAAATAACGATGAAACGCAAGTGAAGGTGTAAGTTCCGGATGAAAAACCGTCACAAGGACATCGGAGCTCTCCGCGGCCGCAATATAATCACCTTGATGGAGCAACACACGGACATCCGCGCCGACCCGGGTAATTTTCGGGGCACGGATAAAGACAAGTGGTATGGGATTCGGTGCAACGCAGGAAACCACAGCCTCGGAAACAAAACTGTCCAGTTGGCTGCCAAAGGCGTTTTTCTGAACTTCGATATCTATAAGACCGAGACTGGGCGAATTACCTGTGACCGTGCCGGCAAGTAAAATCGTCCCCGCACATGTTCCCCATATTTTCAGGCCTCGTTGAAATTCCTTGAGAATAATTTCCCTGATACCGAAGATGTTCAGTAAACGGGAAAGACATGTACTTTCGCCGCCCGGTATTATCAAGCCCGCAAGGTACATAAAATCGGACGGCTCTTTCACACGGACGGCCTGAATTCCCAGGCGTTCCACATGATCAATATGCTCGACAACATCGCCCTGGAGGTCAAGTACACCAATCATATCCATCTATTTCGTCTCCCGGGAATTACCATCCGCGTGTTGCCAGTATCTGGTTCTCCGGAATATCGGATATTTCGATCCCCGGCATGGCACTGCCGAGTTCCATCGATGCCTCCAGAATTTTTTCGGGATCGTTATAGTAAGCCGTAGCCTTGACGATTGCCCTGGCACGTTTGGAAGGATTCTCCGATTTGAATATCCCTGATCCGACGAAAATACCGTCGCAACCGAGTTGCATCATCAGAGCAGCATCCGCCGGGGTCGCGATGCCACCCGCCGCGAAGTTAACTACCGGCAATCTGCCGAGCTCCCTGACACGAAGTGAAAGTTCATAGGGAAAACCATTCGCCTTTGCAAAGCCTGTAACTTCTTCCAAAGGCATGTTGACAAGCCGCCTGATCTCACTGTTTACTGTCCGGATATGACGAACGGCCTCAACTACATTTCCCGTGCCCGCTTCACCCTTGGTCCGAATCATAGCCGCTCCTTCAGCTATTCGGCGCAGAGCTTCACCAAGGTTACGCGCCCCGCATACAAAGGGAATTGCAAACCTGGTCTTGTCGATGTGACATTCTTCGTCGGCAGGGGTCAACACTTCGCTCTCGTCGATATAATCAATCTTCAGGGCTTCCAGGATCTGCGCTTCAACAAAATGGCCGATACGAGCCTTGGCCATAACGGGTATAGACACCGCCTCTTTGATACGTGCGATAAGTGCCGGGTCCGACATGCGGGCGACTCCGCCCTCCCTGCGAATATCCGCGGGAACACGTTCGAGCGCCATGACCGCGACGGCGCCGGCATCTTCAGCAATTTTGGCGTGTTCCACACTGACAACGTCCATGATAACACCCCCTTTTAACATCTGGGCCAACTGGACGTTCAGTTCATACCTGTTTTTGTCCACTACTTCATACCTCCTGAAAGTTTCTGTTCTTAGTCGACCGGTCCAAAATGGTCAGACTTTGTTATTATAGCAGAGAATACTGTATCTTCGGAACAACTTTTGTATGTTACCAGTTATCTGTCCCGTCCTCAAGCGTAAACACCTTTTCCCTTGCATAATAGAAGACATATATCGGCAATATCTCCCGAATCGGCACAAAAAAGTCCGAATTGTACGGTACTGCTGCAGGACATGGACATTTCATTAAAGTGTTTGATAATGCAAGGGAAAATATAGAAAGTCGCGATACTAAAACATGATACCGCAGCCCACAAGAGATTATCGCCGCATTTTATGGAAGAAGCCGCACACCCCTTGGGATCCTTCAGATATTCCAGGTCCCACCGGACGAATTTTCAATGGGGGTCTACCCGGTCACTACGACCCACTCTTTCTTCTTGATCCTGTCCTTCAGAACCACCGTCATAATCGCCCCGGTGCCCCGCGTTATGACAGCATCGATGGTCGATAGGTCCCCCCCCGGACAAAAATCACATGACATCTTTCTGGCTAAGTTCCACGGCGCGATCTATCTCCGCCTTGAGCGGTGCCGGCAGGCCGGGAATATCAACACTCAGGAATCCTCTCACGATCGTCGCTGTCGCCTCTTCTTCCGTCAGGCCACGTGACATAAGATAGAGTATCTCTTCCTGCGCGATCTTTCCGACGGCCGCTTCATGAGACAGTTCAACCCCGTCGACTTTACCACTCAATTCTGGAATTGCGTGCATAATTCCGCCATTAAGAATAAGACCGTGACATTCCAGGTGCCCTTTTACCCCCGGCACTTCACCTATGATATCCCCGCGTGAAATTATGTTCCCTCCATTGGTGATGGCTCGTGAGACGATCTCGGCACGCGTATCTTTCGCCTGGAGATAGATGCGTCCACCTATATCCAGCTCGGAACCAGGACTACCTACAATCAGACTGTAGGAACGGGCAACAGCTCCCTTTCCCGCAAGATATGTCGTAGGATACGACTGGACGGATTTCACCGGCTTCATGGATATGTAATTACTGAGGAAAAGACCACCCTTTTCAACAATCGCCACAGACCTGGGCCGCACGACAACATCCTTCGCCCAGTGATGAATCATGGTAAAACTCAACTTCGCATTTTTCTTTACATAGAATTCAGAAACTCCCGCGTGCAGGCCGCGGGTCACATGAGAAGCGCTCGCACAGCCGGATATGACATGCAGTTCCGATTCTTCCTCTGCTATAACGATATTATGTACGTTCTGATTAAATCCTTCCTTATCGAGATAGAGGCATGCCTGCGCCGGCAATGTAACCGTTTTACCGGGGAGCACACGGATTACATATCCATCCTGCAGGTCTAGGCGGACACGCGCTGTGTACTTGTCGGTATCCACGGATAAAAGGTTCCAGTAGTAATCCTTTATCCATTCTATTTCCTTGAGAGCTTTCCTGATGGGAATTATCTCCAGACCGTCGATATTCGAACCGGCGTGAACGGCTGTGGCATCTTTTTGAATATACGTTCCAGCGCGCCCCTCCTCGCTCACATCGAGACCGGCAAGTGTCATCCTTTCCTGATCCTCTGCCGGCAGATCATCAAGATTTTTCAGATCGGCATGCGCTGTCGACTCAAGGGAGTAAGTGTTCAGATCGATATCAGGCCCGATTTCCGCTTTCTTATCTTTCGCCTCGTAGGCCTTTTCGTCTAAGCTACGCATCGCACACACTCCTTGTACCCGACTTCTTTTATCTGTTTGAAAATTTCAATAGGATTGCCCACGCATGCAAGCATACCATTATAAAGAACCTGGCCCTTATCCGCCGTCAGATAATCGAGAATAAACCCCGTATGGGTTATAATGAGGCCCATTTTTGCACGCTCTTCCGTAATCTGTTTTTTCGATTTATCTTTCGTAGCGTGTATGTCCCTCTGCAGGAGACGATTTATCGTTTTGCCGATAAGCGCGATATTCTCGACATCCACGCCCGATTCCGGTTCGTCGAAAAGCAGAAAATCGGGTTTTTGTGCCATCAACTGGAGCAGCTCAGAACGCTTGATCTCCCCTCCCGAAAAACCGACATTGATATCCCGGTCGAGAAAGTCCAGAAAATTGACCTCCGCCGCCAAAGCATCGACATCGACGCCGTTCCTGGCGCAGATATTCACCATCCCCCGCGTTTTCAAACCCTGTATACTCGGCGGACGCTGATAGGACATCCCGATACCGAGACGCGCCCTCTCATCGATATTCATATGTGTAATATCTTCGCCCTTGAACATGATCCTTCCGCCGGTAACCTTGTATTGCGGATAACCCATTATCGTCATCAAAAGCGATGTTTTCCCGGACCCGTTCGGTCCGAAAAGGATATGTGTTTCTCCGGGTTTAATTTCCAGATTCATATTTCTGAGGATCTTCTTGTTACCAAGCTTGACCTCCAAATCTTCTATGATTAACATTTCTTTTCTCCCTGGTTTCTGAACTTAGGAAACGCTAACGTTTATCATGTCTCTCCATCAAAAAGTCAATACAAATTTTTGTTCTGTTTTTTAAAATAAACACAGAACAGAAAGATGGCAAACTCTCAACACAACATCATAATAAAAAAATCCCCATGTTTTACACACAGGGATTGAATCTCCCCGCAACAAGTTGCGGGGAATCTTCGACTGTTAAGGAATTTTTCATTTTTTATTCGCTCGCTGCCCCCGCCGCAAGCAGCGGGGGCAGCGAGCGCTGTTCAGTTCATAATACGAAGCAATTCCACCTCGAAGATTGTCAAAAATCGACGCGTACGGTTTTGCATATGAGACAGGTTACAGGCAACGTGGGATAACCTGGTCCGGGATAAGCAAATAGAAACAAATCATATACACAGGAATACAATGGCGAAGACAGAAACAAACCCGATGCCGACCATTATACTCCAGCCGATAGATATCCTGTATCTGTCCTCGTCATAAGCAATACCAGTCAGTTCATGCAAACGTTTTGAAATCTCCGCCCTGCGTTCATGGTTTCCGGTGGAGGTCATTTTCAGCTTGACCGATTCGGCGATGACCAATGGGAAGGTAAAAGGATTTTTACTCAAGGATGCCACAAATGCCGATTCCTTACTAAAAAAACCCTGCGTATTGGTTCTGAGGTTACTCAAGGGTTTCCGGCAGAATGACAGAAAGAGCCTGCCCGGCATCCGGTAAAACCAATCGGTGTCGAGTGTAATAGTGCGCTCTCCGCCAAGTTTGCCGATATAGAGCCAGAAAGCGGCAGTGGTAAAAAGAAGAAGTTGCATCATACTGACGACATGCTGCGCGGTATATGGTTTATAGTCTACAGGATAGGGAAGAATCTGGTAGAGAATCTGCGGATAAACACCTATGACTATACATGCAAACGCGGCAAGCCCCATGGCAATGAGCATATTAATGGGTGCTTCCCTGGCCCCTTCTATTTTTTCTTCTCCACTGCCATCGTTATTTTTCCCGAACCAGGTACCGTTGGTAAGTTTCAACGTCAGACAAAAGAATGTACCTATCGAGGCCAGGTACAACATCAGGAATATAAATCCCATGCCGGCTCCCGCGGATGCCGCGATAATCATTGACTTGCTGATAAAACCATTGAAGAGAGGCACTCCGGATATGGAAAAAGCACCTATCAGATACAGAACAAGTGTTATGGGCATTTGTCTGTACAGGTTTCTGCCCTGCAAATCCGTTATCTTTCTTCTTCCCGTAACATGTATAACCGCGCCCGCGCCCATGAAAAGAAGTGCTTTATAGAGGATATGACAGAATGCATGCGCGCTGGAACCGTTCATCGCAAGCATAGTGCCGAGCCCGACACCTGTAACCATGTACCCGACCTGACTTATTATATGATAAGAGAGAAGCCTGCGTATGTCGTTCTCAATGATAGCAAAAACTACTCCGTATACGGTCATAATTGCTCCAAGCCAGATCAGAAGTTCTACTCCCGGAAATCCTCTTAGAAGAACATATACGGCACTTTTCGTGGTAAACGCCGTCAGGAAAACACTTCCCGTAATAGTGCCTTCGGGATATGCATCGGACAGCCAGGCATGAAAGGGCGGCACCGCAGCATTTATTATAAAACCGAGGAGAATCAATTTGGAGCCAAGTCCGTTCAAACCAATCAAATTGAAACAAACAGACCCTGTATCTGCAGTATGTATGATAATCCCCGCCAGCAGGCAGCATCCGCCGAAGATATGCACCATTATATACCTGAAGCCTGCATCCAGAGCTTGTTTGTCTTTCCGGTACCATATGAGAAATACGGAGGCTATGGCCATAATTTCCCAGAAGACATAAAGGGTAAAGAGATCTCCGGCGAATACCACTCCCATTGTACTGCCGATATAGAGAAATGCGGCGACATGCTGCCCGTCCTCTTCGACATGAAGAGCATAGACCATTCCTATAAAAGCAATAATAACAAATACGTATCCGAAGCAGAGACTGAGTTTGTCCACCCTTCCTAAAACAAGTTCGTACCCCAGAAAATGGCAGGTCCAGTATGTGCCCTGCCCCATGTAGAGGAGATCGATAAACGCGATCACCGGAATCAGGAGCTGGAACATCTGTTTTGCCTGTCTGGCCTTAAGCAGCGGTAACAGAATACCTCCGGCGATAAATATGAATGCGGGCGGAATGGCATTAATCGTCATAATAATCCTCATTCCTCTGGAGCCAGTGATGCCCCAGGGCCTTGGAGACAAACACAATCAGCACACAGCCCGCAAACCCGAAAATCGCATCAAAGGCCGGGATTTTTTCCCACCAGAAGTTGACATGTTCATGCGGCAGGAATAACCCGATAAGGACAATTAAGCTTATACTGATAAAAAACAAGTATTTGAAAATCCTGACCATTTATATCCCCCCAAGTATTTTGCCGGCCGCTGCCTGGGCTATGTTTAACAAATTAAAGAAGGCATTCGGGAATATGCCCAGTATGACCGAGATAATCGCCGTTATCATCAGAGGAACAAGCATCATCATCGGGGCCTCATTAAAACGCCGAATAATATTATCCTTGGGTTTCTTAAAGAATGCGTTATAGATTATCGGGAAGAAGTAGGCAATGTCCATCATGGCGCTTACAAGCAAAACAAACAGGAAAAAAAGTTCATGTGCTTCGAGCGTACCCATTGCCATATACCACTTACTGATAAACCCGCATACAGGGGGAAGTCCCGCAATACCCATTGCCCCGATTGCGAATGCGCTCATCGTGAGCGGCATTTGTCTGCCTATTCCGTCGAGTTCGCTTATATTTTCCTTGTGTGTCTTTACATAAATTGCACCCGCGGCAAAAAAGAGCGTGATCTTCATGAAGCCGTGGCCACCCATATGGAATATGGACCCCTTTATGCCGCTCGATGTCAACATGGCGGCTCCCATAATAATTATGGCGAGATTATTGATAGTGGAAAAGGCAAGTCTTCTTTTGAGGTTGTCCTGCGCGAGTGCATACATGCCCGAAACAATAACGGTAAAAGACACAAAATAAGCCAGTATCAGCCACAGATTTAGCTCGTGCAGCAGCTCCGGACCGAAGACATAGAGAATAACTTTCAGACATCCGAAAACTCCAGCCTTGACCACAGCCACGGCATGGAGCAGAGCGCTTACCGGAGTCGGAGCTATCATGGCGGAAGGCAACCATTCATGCAGGACCATGATCGCCGCTTTAACGCCAAAGCCTAATATAAGGCAAACAAAGATGAATCGAAGCATACCGGCCGAGCCATGACCGGAAAGAAATCCACCGGGTCTGAAATCGGTTGTCCCCGCGATGCTGTAGATAAGAATTGTGCCGAACAAGATTGCCATACCGGCCGTGAGTGTATATACGAGGTATTTCCTGCCGGCCATTACCGCTTCTCTGGTTTCTTTGTGGTAAACCAGGGGCCAGGTGGCAACTGTAAGTATCTCATAAAAAATGAAGAGGGTTAACAAGTTTCCGGCGAACGCGACACCCATTGTAGCGGCAATAGAGAACGCAAAATTGAAGAAATACCTCGTCTGGGCATGCTCATCCAGACTCCTGACATAACCTATTGAATAGACCGATGTCACAATCCACAAGAACGAGGCCAGGACACCGAAAAACATCCCGAGTGCGTCAACCCTGAATTGCAGAAAGATCCCCGGTGTCAACAAAATATCGGTATACTGTATTACCGCTCCATTCAGAACAGGGGGAACCATGGAGATGACAACGGAAAAATTAAGAACCGAGGCAAGGAGGGTCCAGAGCTCGCGAAGATTCCTGTTTCTCTCACCGGTAAAGATAATCAGCAAAGCCGCCGAGATAGTGATGAGAACAGCTAAAAGTGGTTTTACCGAAATAACTCCCCCCATGTAACACTCCTCTTGCTAATGTTTCAAAAACATACCGGAACGGTAAAATTTATTACGGTGGCAATAATCAAACCACTGAGCAAACCCAGCAAAATTTCTAACGTGGCAAAACCGATTATCGGTACAAGCATACTTAACGGAGCTTCTTCACAGGCAACAGTTGATGGCTTTTTTACGCTGTTTTGCCCGTCTCTCGGTTCGATGTACGCGTATTCAATAACCCTGAAGAACAGTATCGCGTTTAAAAGACTGCTCAACACCAGCACGCCGGCTTGAACCCACTGACCGGCATCAACGGCACCGAGAATAAGGTACCATTTACTGAAAAACCCACAGCTCGGCGGAATTCCCACTACGGAAAACCCGACTACGACAAATGCCCCCATAGTAAACGGCATTTTTCTGTGAAGATTCCTGAATTGAGAAATTGCTATATTACCGCAACGGTACGAAATAGCGCCGGCAATCATGAAAAGGGCAACCATCATGCAGGCATCATTCATTATGTGAAGAACGGTTCCGGTAAATCCGTTTCTGTTGGCAAGCCCGATACCCAACGCCAGGTATCCCACCTCGCTTACCAGAATATAGACCAGCATTCTCTTTAAATCGGTCTGGGCCAAGGCCATAAATGCGCCATATAGTATGGCAGCAGCGGCTATCCATGAAAGAATTGCCATAAACGGCAGCGTCTCAATTGAAAAATATGGACTGAAGACGGTGAATATAATTCTGATCATCACGTATGTCGCGACTTTAGTCATCAGTGGAGCAAGAAGCGTACTCACAGATGACGGCGCCTTTTCATATGCGTCGGGAAGCCAGCCGTGAAAAGGGAAAAGAGCCATCTTTATAGCCACGCCTACTGTAAAGAAAGTAAAAGCGACCAGGATTACCTTGCTGTCGTAGAGACCCGGCAACCGTCCGGCAAGATCGGCCATATTAAGTGAACCGGTTGCCATATAGAGGTAACCCACTCCCAGCAGATAAAAAGAAGCTCCGACAGTTCCCATAATCAAATATCTGAAACCGGCCAGGGGTGCTCCCTTTCCACCTACCGCTATCAGGGCATATCCCGAGAGTGATGCTATTTCGAGAAATACATAGAGATTGAACATATCTCCTGTAACGACAATGCCTAAAAATCCGGTGACCTGCAGAAGGAAAACGGTATAAAAATATACGGTCTTTTCAGATAACTCCTGTTTTACACTTTCTTTGGAATAGACAGCGGCGGTTAAACTTATGAAAGAGATGATTGCGAGGACAAAGGCGCTTAAATGATCGACCACATACTCTATACCCCATGGCGGAAGCCAGCCCCCCATATGATAGTGAATGGTTCCCGTCTCAATGACTGTCAGAAATGTAATAATGGTGCATAAGCCCGAAAGGGCAAGGGACAGGATGACCCACGGATAGCATAGCTCTTTTTTCCCCCATCCGATAAGGGGCGTTAAAAAAGCGGAAATTAATGGAATTACTACTATCAGGACAGGCGCCTGTTCTATCATGTAATATCCTTTAGAATCTCATCTTCCTCGAGAGTATGATGTTCCCTGTAGATCATTATGGCTATGGCAAGGGCAACACCCAGTGTCGCAACCATAACAACAATAGCCGTCAGCATGAGTACATGTGGTAAGGGGTTTACATAAGCAGAGGCCTGTATAACATGTTCGGCATGTCCGTGAACATTTTCAAGAATCGGCAGGGTACCGCCTCTCTTGCATCCGATGGAGATATAGAAGAGAATGATCGCCGTCTGAAAAATGTTCATGCCGATAATCTTCTTTATAAGATTCTTTTTGCCGATCATGGCGTAGAAACCGATCATCATCAGAACGATATATATCCAGTAATTGTACTTGCTGATAATAAAATCAATCATGACCCGTTACGTTTCCTTCTCAAAAGCAGAATACATGCCATTCCGGCCGTAAAGATTACCGTTGTTTCGCCAAGGGTATCGTAAGACCTGTAGTCGGCCAGTACGGAGGTTACCATGTTGGGCGTGGCCGTTTCTTCAAACGTTTTTGTTATATACCGCGGAGAGACATGAAGACTCGCGGGTGAATTTGCGTCCCCCCATCCGGGCATGTCGATAGTCCCGTAAATAAGAACAGCCCCGGTAATTATCACAACAATCAGGTTTAACAATTTCAATCGCTCGACCTCCTGGTTGTCCTGTATACCGCGGCGATCAACAGAACGGTTCCTATGCCGGCGCTGACGGAAGCCTCCGTAAAAGCGACGTCGACGGCGCCCATCTCCGCCCATATCAGGCACATGAAAAAACTGTAAGCCCCTAGAATCATTACTGCACTGAGGAGATCTTTTACGGTGATTGCGGCTATGGCGCATATCATCACGAAAAGAAGTATAACGATATCAAATACCGGAATCATTTTCTTTTTCTCCTTTCATCCAGGGTTGCATCCCCCCTCGCAATGCCGCCCCGGAGATTGCATGGGTCGCGGCCGGCTGGGCAAGGGCCATGAATACCGCTATAAAAACTATTTTCAGGGCGGTCAGGGAGAATCCCTCATAGATGGCAAGGCTGATAAGACACAGGAGAACAGCCAGTGTATCCCCCTTACCGGTCGCATGAAGCCTGGTGAAAAAATCGGGGAAACGAAGTATCCCTACGGTCGCCGTGACAAAAAAGAAGATGCCGGCCAGCATGAATATTACAGATAATATAATCACCCCGCTTATCATGATCTTGTCTCCATTCCCAGGAACTTGGCCGCAGCCAGGACGCCGATAAAGTTGAGCAGGGCATAGACCATGCTGATATCTACAAACATCTCCACCCTGTCGTAAACAAACCCCATAATAAGCAATATGATGAGGGTCTTGGTTCCAATAGCCGAAATGGCTGCAATTCTGTTAAAGACTCCCGGCCCGAAGACAACGCGGTACAGGACAAAAAAGACCAGGATGCATAATCCAAGACCTGCGGCTAGAAAAAAAGTGCTCATCATTACTCCTCATATCGGGGGATATTTCTTCTCATTATCAGGCGGCTCTCCGCCTGATGAGATATCGAAAAATATCGAAAACATAATAGCCATCACCGTAAACCCTACACCTGCCTCAACACCCAGAATACCCAGCGATCTCGCTTCAGCGGGTATCACATGCAACAATACGGACAATTTCCCGTAATCGAGATAGTTCCCGAGAAGAAGCATGCATATGACCCCTATTCCCGAATATATAAGAACACCCAGGCTGCTGAATACCGATATGCTCTTTCCCTTCATATACCCTATCGTACCCTGAGGCCCGTAGGTTATAAGCAACAGCACCAGGCTTGCCCCCAGTATAACGCCTCCCTGGAAGCCTCCACCGGGGCTGTAATGACCATGAGCAATAACATAAAGGGCAAAAAGCTGGATAAATGGTATAAGAATTCTCGATACCGTTCTTACAATTATATTTTCACTGGAACGTATCATCTCTATTCCCACTTTCTCAGTGCCAAGTATATCCTTGCCACATCCAGGGCATCCTGTATGTAGATATGGTCCGCTTCCATAAATATATGGGCGACCCTGTCTTCCATATCCCCGGCATGGAGATCATCGGCAACTTTTCTGTCCAGGGCGTGTACGAAGAACTCGCCATTTTTAATATCCATAGTGATTGTTCCCGGTGTAAGCGTAATGGAATTTGCAAGTGTCACCCATGAAATATCACTCTCCAGCTTTGTTCTGAACCGGAGGATTTGAGGATCTATCGGCATTTTCGGAGACAGGGCAAGATAAGCAACATATATATTGGCTTGTATTATCTGACAGGTAAGCCACGGTATGTAAGCAATAAAGCGCCAGACTATTACCCATATTTCCCCTACACGCACATTGGCGAAAAGTAGATCATGTGTTAATTGGGCGACAACAATGGAGCAGATAAACCCGATGGTAAGATGAAACAAATCGAATTTCCCCGATAATAAGACCCAGAATATAAACAGCATAAAAAAGGTGGCGATAAAATTCTCAAGGCCGGATTTTGCCTCCTGCGCACCTTTGAAGATGGCTTCTATGTTTTTTTTCTCTACCCGCCGCGTTTCGGATGTCAACCTGACCGCGGAATCCAATAATCCTTCCGCCTGTTTTCTGGCACTTTCAAGAATACGAAACGAATCATCGGTAGACTGTATCAGGAGAGTTACTTCCATAGATCAAATCCTTTTTATGGTACGATAAGAACCGGCACCGCCGCCGCCATTGCAATCCGGAAGGATAAATTCTTCCTGAATATCCGTTTATAGAAGGGCTTCTTTGACGAAATTCCAAGAATTATGAGGGTGGCCTTGTAATCCTCAGAGGCCTTTATTGTCTCTTCCGGGATGCTTCCGGCATAAACATGCGATTCGGCATCTATTTTTTCACTCAGACACGTCTTACGCGTTCGAATAAGCTTTTCCTTCAGCTCCCGTATATCCCTCACAGTCAGCTTCCCGTTTATAACATTTACGATATCCAGTCTTTTAATTATCGCGCTGAATCCCAGCAGATAGGCCAAGGCCTTCTCAGAGGCCGGAGACCAGTCCGTTGGGAAGATAATATGTTCGAACAAACTGTCACCTTGCGCCGGTATATTATTGAGGACCAGAACAGGAACGGAAGTTTTCCTGATCAGACCCCTTATAAGAAAACTGCGGGAGGGTTTCTGTATAGCCCTGTCGAAATCGGCGATAACGAGTGAAACACTTTCCTTTGAGGCTGTATTCAAGATCCGTTGCAGAGACAGTGTCTCTTCCACCAGTATCCCGTACGTAATCCCCGTTCCTGACAGGTCTTTGAGTCTCTCGTCACCGGGGGTTGTCTGTAGATACACTACTTCCCTAAACCCGACATCCTTTAAAATCAACAGGGTCTCTTTAAGACCGTAAGAGGGATCACTGTCTTTACGGTTAGTTGTGTAGAGTAATTTCATCTGTATCAGCTATCGTCTTGTTCAATGGGTGCTGGAATCAATAAGACCGGAATTTCAGATTGTTCGACCAATTTTCTGGGAACACTTCCCAGCCATCTCTCCCTCCATGGTCCCCTCCCCGTCGTTCCGGCAACAACCATGCTGGCTTCGCGCTCGTGTGTCGCCCTTATGATCTGCTCCGCTGCATCACCCACATAAAGATGCGGCTTTGCATTGATCCCCTTGGCGCAAAAAATTTCACACACTTCATCCAATCTCCGCCTGCTTTCTTTCCGGATTTTCTGAACCTCCATTGCCGAAGATCCCTTTAGACTCTTTTCACTGGCGACATGGATTACTTCTATCTTTTGAATAATTTCTTTCAGACTTATCAGATATTCTACAGCTACTTCACATGGATGAGACCAATCCGTGGCGAAAAGCGGTCTTTCAAACGGCTTGTCATTTACTTTTCCGGAAGGCAATATGTATTTATGTATAAGGACCGGTGTGGATGCCCTTCTAAGAAGCTCCAGAGTCTTGGAACCAGCGTACAGTTCCTCGATTTTACCCCTCTTATGGTGACCGACTACGATAAGGTTGACTCCCTCTTCCTTAGCGGCGGAAACAACTTTGGGAACCAGATCGCCGACAACCATATATGCTCCGACTTCTATCCCCTGTTCATAAAGGGTCTCTGCCCAGTCGATGAAGCGCACATTGGCTATCTCTTTCAATTTTACTTCTTCGTCCTTGAGGTATCCCTTTCCACGCCGCAGTGCCACCTTATCCCTCTCTATAACATGGATAAACACAACGTGATTAAAGCCGGTTTTTCTAAGATCCATCAATGAATTCAGGGAATCAAACCACAGTTCCTCGAACTGGGTAACAAACAATAGCTTCTTTATTTCCACGGTTTCCCTCCACGATCTGTTATAAATTCTCCGACAATTATAGCCCGTTTCAAGACTCGAAATCGCCCATAAAAGCCGTTAAAACCGAAGATTCAAGATTTTAATGCCCGGCAGTGTTTGAACCGAACAGTCAGCTCATAAAATCGAAAATCTCTTTAACAGTCTGAGATTCTCCGCAATGATGCGGCGGGGGTCTTCAATACTATTGATTTGTCAGTCTACAGAAAAATTCATCTCCATTCCGGCATCGCTTTCTACTCGATTATCAAATTTTTTATCGTCTCCACCAGTTCTTCAGGCTCAACCGGTTTTTCTATGTATGCCTCGGGCTCCGGTACAGGCTGGCTTCCAAATTCCGTTAAAGCCTCCTGGGACCTGAGAAATGTCCTCTTCGCTATTCCGGAAAGGACTATAACTGGGATAGCATTCAGAGATTCGTCATCTTTTAATTCGCGATACATCTTGATACCACTCTGTTTCGGCATCAGAACATCCAGGATTATCAGGTCGGGTCTTTCCGCTACAATCCTGGTCATGCCTTCTTCTCCGTTCCTGGCCGTTAGAGAGGTGTAGCCGTTTTCTTCCAGAACCGTTACGACAAACGTTACAATGTCAGGATCGTCATCGACAACAAGCACCTTTTTGCCCATAATATACCCTCCCCGGAATTATTTGTCACAATAAAAATGTAGTGATTTCTTAATCTTTCAATGAGTTGCCTTGCTGTAAGGCATACGGATGATAAATGCAGATCCCTTTCCCAGCTGCGAAGTAACTTTTATTGTTCCCCCCTGTTCCTCTACAATTTTGCGAGTGACAAGCAGCCCAAGACCGGTACCCTTCTCGCCCTTTGTGCTGAAGAAAGAGGTAAAAAGATTTTTACTTGTTTCTTCACTCATGCCACAACCATTATCAATAACCTCGAACCGCATTACGTTATTACGTTCGCGGACGGTTTTGACAAGAACCTGCCAGATTTTATCCGCGCTCAGGTCGGCAATGCAAGCATCAATAGCATTAGAGACCAGGTTGAGAAGTGCACGATGCACGGCATCCGCTCCCATATGAACTTCACCGACTGACGGGTCGAATTCCCGTATTATCTCGATCCGGTTCTGCCTGGCACGTTCATCCATCAGATCACAGACATCAGCAGCTATCCCGTTGATTAGGCAGTTTCGCAATTCGGGACCACGTTCTCTGGAATAAGTGAGCAAGTCCATTACCAGTTCGGATACACGGTTGACATTTCTCTCCATCATAGCCCATCCCGCTTTTAGCTTACCGATATCATTTTTGTCAAGGCCAACATTTACCACGTAGCTTCCTCCCTTGAGGCCGCTGAGTATGTTCTTGATATAGTGAGCCAACCCGGCTACGGTTTGACCGATAGCAGCCAATCTCTCAGACCTTATCAATTCCTTTTCCAGACGCTTGATCTCCCTGAGGTCCCGAAAAAACCCGACGCTGCCGACCACCGCATCTTTTTCATAGAGAAGAGCTCCTGAAAATCTTGCCGGAACATTTTCGCCGTCTTTTGCCGGAATTGCGACCTCTTTCCAACCCGTGCTCTTTATATTTTTTTCCTGTTTCAATCTTTGCCGGAATGTTTTTGTCACTTCCTGAGGATAAAGATCGCGGATGTTCATTTTTCTTATAACCTCAAGCCGGGAGTAACCGAATATTTTTTCCGCCCCGGGATTAAAGATAACGATTTCTCCGTTCTCATCCGTCGCCACTATTCCGTCGTTAGAGCTTGTAATCAGTTTATCCTGGAATTCGGATTTTCTTCTCACCTCTTCTGTAGCGATACTGACCATGTTTTCAAGATCTTCGGTGTATTCCCTGAGTTTTCGCTTTATCAGAAGTTTCTCTTCGGCCCTCTTGAGTGTAATTTCCAGGACTTCGTCCCTGAAAGGTTTATTTATGAAATCGGAGGCGCCCAGTTTAAGAGCCTCTATTGCGGAATGCATGTCCCCGTGGCCGGTAATGATAATCACTTCCGCATCCGGATTATTCTCCTTTACCCGCTTCAATACCTCGATTCCGTCCATACCCGGCATTTTTATATCGGTAAGGACGATATCCGGAGATTCCTTCAGGAATACACCAATACCCTCTTCACCGCTGTATGCGGTAAGGACATCGTACCCATCGCTTTTCAATGATATAGAAAGAACCCTGACGATAGCCTCTTCATCATCAATAAGTAAAAGTTTGGACATGTTCGCCGCCTTTGCCTATGAAGTAACGGGAAATCTCAACTCGAATATCGCATTCTCACCCGGTCTGCTTTTTACTGTGATGGTGCCACCGTAATCCTTAACAATTCCATAACTGATACTCATTCCCAACCCGGTACCTTTTCCTATCTCCTTCGTGGTAAAAAACGGGTCAAATATTTTGTCTATTATATCATCGGGGATACCAGTACCGTTATCAAAGACGCTTACAACAACCTGGCCGTTTTCATAGAAAGATTTTATTTTCAGAAACTTACTCCATCTGCGATTCTCCGTTTCCCCCTTTTTGTCAAGGCTGTCCATGGCGTTGGTAACCAGGTTAATAAAGACCTGTTCGAGTCTGTTATGATCCGCCAATACCGGAGGGAGCGTATCATCCAGATCCAGTTCGAGCTTTATCTCGTGTACCCGTAACTGCTGACCCAATACCTTGAAAACATCTCGAATCGGTTCGTTAATGTTTAGTTCGCCACTGACAGCTTTGGACTGCCGGGCAAATTCCCTCATATGATTTATGATTTCGGCAGCCCGCTGAACATTGCTCCTGATTTCATCGGCCATCGTGATAAGCTCCAGGTTGTTTATTTCCCCGTTCCTCTTCAACGTTTTGATAAAGAAATCCGCGCATACCTGAATAACATTCAGCGGCTGATTTATTTCATGTGCCATACCTGCGGCCATGGTTCCCAATGTTGCCATCTTGCCCGCCTGGATCAACTGAGCTTCCTTTTCCACATTTTCGGTAATATCGGTGGTAGTCGCGATCAGGAAATCCCGTTCCATAAAACGTACTGGACTGATATGAATATTGACGTAGAAATAGTCGCCTCCCTTTCTCTCATGAATTCTCTTCGGATAAAAGTTCGACCGGCTCGAGGAAATATTCTTCAACTCTTCCATCAGTTCGGGATCTTTATCGCATCCGAGATCCAGAAAATTCATCGCAAGAAACTCATTCCTTGAATATCCATAACAATTCAAAGCAGTTGTGTTAATATCCAGTATCTTGAAGGTACTTATATCCATAATGAAAATCGGATTCGGATCCGCGTCAAACATGGTCCGGTATCTCTCTTCGGATCTCCTCAATTCAAGGTACGATTCCTCCAGTTCCTTTGCCTTTTCCTCTACCTTACGTTCCAGGCTCTTGCTGAACAACTTCGCCTGATGGTGAAGTATCGCATTCTCTATGGCAGTGGAAATGAGATTGCCGATGATCTCAAGAAGGTTTTTATCCTCCGCGGCAAACTGCTGCGAGACATGGCTCGATACCATAATCACGCCAAAAATCTCTTCTTTTGAAATAAGGGGAAAATAGACCGCCGACAGCAGTTTTTCATTGAATGCAAATTCTCTATACGGGGCGTTTTCGGTAGTTACTTTCTCGAAAATTACCGTTTTGCCTTCTCTGGCGACTTTCCCTATAATACTCTCCGGTCCCACTTTACTTCCTGCCGGACAAAAGTTTCTGGAATAACCTGAAGAGTAGACAACACGAAAATCAGATTTTTTCTCCCGCAGATAAATAGCCGCACTGTCGATATCCAGATTGGTGATTATTTTATCAACTGCAATCCGGGACCTTTCTTCGATGTCCAGTGAAGTGTTCAACGCGCTCGAGATCGACCATAATGTGGAGAGCTGACGTATATGACCCTCACGTTCATGCTGCAAATGCTTGGATTCCGTAACATCCCATATGGTTTCGATCGATCCCGTAATATTTCCATCGGGCCCTTTGATCGGGGCCGCGGTAAAAAATATCCATTTGCCTGTTTCACCCTTTTCCGAGAAAAAAGCTTCAGCCTCGTATGCACCTTCGATCAGCGCCGATCTCTTACAATTATGCTTGTAAAGCCTCATTATCTCGTCCTGCCGGTTATCTATGACTAGATCGGCCATGATCGGCCTTGGCCTTGAATAGAAGGCTATCCACTGCCTGTTTGTACCGACTACTTCTTCGGCAGGATGCCCGGTGAGATTTTCCATGGCACGGTTCCAGTGAGTGCAGATATGATCTTTGTTTACAACCATTGTAGGAATAGTATTACCCTGTATTATCTGTGACAAGGTGGTCCGATCACATTCTTCGAACTCTTCTCCCGCAGCGCACATCCGTTTGTCTGTTCCCATTGTCACCATTACCTCCACTCCGCGAACCGGGTAAGCACGTAAAGACAAAGCTCTCGTAGCAATATTTTTCTAAAACCCCCCCGATTTTACTTGGAAAACTATATTCAAAACAGATCACTATGTAAAGTAGAATCAAAGCCGGAAACCGTCTGAGGATTTTTATCTTATTGATCGTATTGGGATTTATCCTTCTTTTTCTTCGGGCATATACAATATATAGTACTTATAATCATCTTGACACATAATCCTGTTTTTGACATATTCACAGGCAAGTAAGTAAT
Source organism: Syntrophaceae bacterium UBA2210 (assembly GCA_002327865.1). Lineage (GTDB taxonomy): Bacteria > Desulfobacterota > Syntrophia > Syntrophales > UBA2210 > UBA2210. The sequence continues at coordinate 5,534 of DCUQ01000018.1, read as the reverse complement.
TTCCTGTATATGCAAGTTTACCTGTCAATATTATTGAACCGACAATCATGGGGGTTCCCCGGTATCGGTCGGGGATCAAAACTTAAGAAAATTCTTTCAGATGCCTACAACGAAAGATTACAAGACTGATTTCAAGTTACACAATCCGGTGCCATGAAGTTTTTCTCGTATATCATGGTTATGATAACAGCTACTTGAGTGTAACCCATACCGGGAAAGAATGACTCAAAAGCCAAATTCGCGGATAGAGGGGAAACAGGCATGGAAAACGTGATTACCAGGATTGTGAAAATCGAAAAACAGGGCTCAGAGGAAGTCGAAAAATCCGAACTTGAATACAGAAAAAAAATTGATGCTCATAAAGGTGTCCTGGAGGAGAAAAAGACAAGAGAATGTGCACTGATTATCGCTGCGGGTAATCAAAGACTGGAACAGGCGATTACGGAAGCAAAAAAACATCTGGAAGCCAAGCGGTCGGAAGCAATCTCTGATAATAAAAAGCTTTATCAGGACTCTTCGCTTAATGAAGCGATAAAGGAAAAACTAATTTCTATCCTTCTCACAATCTGAGGGGCAATGAAATATTATACAGATCAGAACAATCTACACACCAGAATATATGCCATGAAGGGCCGCCTCCTTTCACTCAAGGATTATACCTCGATTGTCAGGGATCAGGAGGCTTTTCATGATAAGATCTCCGGCGGGCACGATTATCTCGAAACCAAGGAGATGATCTTCAGGGAGCAGACCGCCACGGTTATTCATCTCGCCGAGGCAACCAGGAAATATGCTCCCCTCTTCATCGCCTTCCTTCGCCAGTACGAGGTGAACAACGCAAAGCTTCTTCTGGCTAAGGCACTCGGCAGACAAAGCCTTGAACAATGGTATGATATCGGACCTTACGCTATCCTGAACAGAAGCCTGCTTCAGGAAGAACTTTCGCTGGAAGACATCAGGGGAATTATGGCCGGCACATACCTGGAAAGCGTACTCAAAGATATCTCGAGCTATGAACGCCTTGAGATCCGGGTGGACACCTGCGCAACCGGCAATCTGTATGCATCTTCGAACCGATTCCCCCCCGAGGCAAGAGAGATATTCCAGAATTTCATGCTCCGGAGGATCGCGATTCTCATGATTACCTGTCGGTGGAGGTTAAAGGAAAACTATCATTGGAGCGACAAAAGGATAAGAATTTACCTGGAGATGTTCAATAACCTCTTCGGTGCTCCTGCCTGGCCTCAGGTAAGAATGATGGAAAGGGATTTGAACATACGTCTTGAACAGATGAGGAAAAGCGGCGGGCGTTCACCGTCCGCAGCGGATATAGAATATCATCTGGAACAATATTATTACAGATGGGTTTCATCCATGTTTTACAAGGATTTTCACTCCGTATATTGTGTAATCGCATATCTGCTGCTGCTTTATTATCAGATAAGAAACCTGTTCCGCATCATCGAGGGTCTGAGATTCGGCTTGCCTCCCGAGGCAATCATTGAAAGGATCATATGCGAGGCATGATGACTAGAATGTTCGTAAAATCCGACATAAGAAATATTACCATAGCCCTTGAAAAGACATTCTACCATGAAGTTTATCTCAGGCTGGGAAAGGCGGGATTTGTTCATCTCTCCCGCTCCAAGGATAATTTGACCGATACCGTCGCTGACACGGGACTCAAAAATGAAGAAGCCAGGCAGAGAGAAATCCTTTCCGGGATCGAGTTCGCACTGAACACACTGAATATCGAACCTGAAGGGAGTGGCTTGCTTGATAAGGTGCGAGACACAACTCAGGATGAGGAATTCGTCTTAACGACCCTTAACACCATTGAACGTGTACAGAAACTTCGATTGAGAATTCAGGAGGAATTGGATTTCACAACAGGGCGTATAGCAGACCTCGAGGCGTTAAACAGGATGGGTATCGATCCCGAGGCTGTCAGAACGACTCGGCTGATCAAGGTGGCCTTCGGGGTAGTGGGAAACACCGGTTGGGACCCTCCCGATCAAGAAACTTTCGCGGTCGCCAGGGCAGGTGAATATGTGTTCGGCGCTGCTCTTCCCGCAGATTTCCCCCGGATGATCCATTTCCTCAGTGAATATGGTTTTTCCGATAAGTCGGGAGATATTGAAGGTCTTTCTCTTGAAAGCCTGATAAGCCGTGAAAACACATTGCGGCAACGGCTCGAAATCCTTGACAGATATTTCAGTGATCTGAAGGACAAGACAGGCAAGGCCCTGATGAATCTGCACAGTATATATACCGGATACGACGAGGTATTCAAGGCACTGAGGATGGCACTGTTCTCATCGAAGGCCATATTCATAACAGGATGGATGGACATAACAGACAAACAGCGGCTCTTCGGTATTCTCCGGGAAATATGCGGCGACAGATTCATCGCCGTCATAGCCGGGCAGAGAGAATCCGATGCCCCGGTACGTTTGAGAAACATCAGGTTCCTGCGACCATTCGAACTTCTCGTTAAGATTATGGGAATACCTGCAAACAATGAAATAGACCCCACTCCGCTAACAGCGGCAACCTTTGTCCTCATGTTCGGTCTCATGTTCGGTGATCTCGGCCAGGGGTTGGTCCTCGCACTGGGTGGTGTTATCCTCTGTAAAATCGCCGGAAAGAAAGGGGATTCTCAGGCAGAACTCGGAAAGGCCGGAGCAATCCTGACCGTATGCGGACTTTCCGCCGCAGTCTGTGGGATTTTATACGGCAGCATCTTCTCGAGTGAACATATAATGCCCGCCCTCTGGTTTCACCCCATTGAACATCCCATGTGCCTGTTTTCCGTTACCATACTGATGGGTGCCTTGTTTATTATCACAGGTCTTTGCGTCAATATTATAAACAGCTTTATGAATTCGGATTACACTGGGGCCCTGTTCGGAAAGAGGGGCTTGTCCGTGCTGATTCTATATGCCGCTGTAGTTCTCCTCACCGTGAGATACATGCGCACCGGGCAGGAAGCCGGAATATGGGAGATCGGCGGATTCATTATCCTGCCTCTCGTATTCTTTTCCATGCGTGGAGTGCTCGGACCAGTCCTTTTCAACGAACACAAACCACACAGCATACTCGAATACATGATTGAAACGCTTATGGAAGTTCTGGAGACCGGGTTAAGCATGCTCGCAAATACTATCTCATTCATACGTGTGGGAGCTTTCGCACTCTCACATGCGGGATTGAGCATCGTTACATATACGCTGGCGGGCATGTTCGATCCCTCGATGAAATCCGCAGGTGCACTTACCGTCATTATCGTGGGAAACATCTTTATCATCGGATTTGAGGGCTTTGTCTGCGGCATCCAATCCATGAGACTTGAGTATTACGAGTTTTTCAGCAAGTTTTTCAAAGGGGACGGGATTGCATTCACCCCTTTTACAATAAAGGTAAAAACGTCGGAGGTGTAGGATGGTAAGGAACAATCTGCTTGTGGTTTTTTTGAGTAGTTGTCTCGTGTCGTCGGTTTTATTGCTTTTTCCGGATACAATATTCGCGGCCTTACCAAACGTGGTCGACATGGCTCCGGATAAAGGATGGGCAGGTTTAGGATACATATCCGCGGCAATAGCCGTCGGGTTAGCCTGCCTCGCAAGTAGTTTCGCCGTGGCCCGGATAGGTTCCGCAGGCCTGGGTGCTGTTACCGAGAAACCGGAGCTTACGGGAAGGGTTCTTGTCTTCCTAGGTTTGGCCGAAGGTATCGCCATATATGGACTAATCATCGCGATCATGATTCTGAACAAGCTGTAATATGAAGAGTATCTATATTATCGGTGATATGCATACCGTAAGTGCTTTCCGCACCTGCGGAATAGAGGGGGTGGTCTCCGGCAGGGACAGCGCGCCGGCAAGGCTCGAAGAGGTCATAGGAAAAGAGGATGCCCGCATAGTGGTTATCACGAATGACCTTGCCGAGGATCTCCAGACGAGGATCGCAGAGATAAACATGGAAAGCCCGAATACCGTGGTAATAAAGGTGCCGGGCATCGACGACACGAAAGGATTTCGCGGATCGGTCGTGGATTATATATCCGAGGCGCTTGGCATCGCATTGTGATCTTATGGAAAAGGCAGCTATGGACAAGACACCATTGGAAAGTTCCATCAGGGAAGAATCCAGGCGCATGATACTCGCCATCAGGGAGAAGGAAACCTCGGAAATTGTGCAACTGGAAACGGATTATGTCGCCGAAATAGAGAGCTTCAGAAAAAAAAACGAGGATGAAATAGAGGCAAAGATAGCAAAGGAAACAGGCAGGCTTGAAAACATGAGCATCATCGAGCTCAAAAAGCTCAAACTTCGCGTTATTGAAGACTTTGTCGATCATCTTGTCGAAGAGACCGCGAAGGGGATGCGAAATGATCCGCGTTACAAGAAATTCCTGTTACATACGGTATGCGATGCCGCAAACCGGATCCAAGGCAGAGTTGAAGTTCGCCTGAAGAAAGAAGATAGCGTCTTTGAGAAGGAAATCATTGAGGCTGTCAAGGCGGACGACAAAAACCGGGATATCGCCATACACGAAGATAACACCATAAAGTGGGGGGGATGTATTGTCCAGGACGAACCGGGCGGCCGTATATTTAACGGCACTATCGAAAGAATATATTTCAGGAAATCTCTTGTGATCCGACAGGAAGTCGTACAAATTCTAAAGCAAAAGGGCTTCCCCGTATAGACAACAGGTGAATGGATATGGACAGTACGCTGACGGGAAAGATAATATCGGTGAACGGCCCGATTGTAAAGGCGATTGGCCTGAAAGGGATAAAGATGTTCGACATCGCGGAGGTTGGACCTGACAGACTTATCGGCGAGGTCATACGGCTCATCGAGGATATAACCGTTATACAGGTATATGAGGATAACACGGGTCTTATGCCCGGCGATGAGGTGATTTCCTATCGCAGGCCACTTTCCGTTCTTCTGGGGCCGGGACTTATTACGAACATATACGACGGTATACAGCGGCCTCTTGTCGGCATTGCGGAACTCTGCGGAAACTATATAAAGAAGGGTGTGAAACTGTCTCCGCTGGATTTGAGCAAAAAATGGGAATTTGAGCCTTTAATCAAAGCTGATACCGATGTGAAGGAGGGGGATATCCTTGGGGAGATCCGGGAAAGTCCTCTTGTTATGCACAGGGTCCTCGTTCCACCGGGGATCTCCGGCAGATTGACCAACATCGCCGATACCGGAGAATATACTATAGAAGATGAGATATACAAAGTCGATAACGGTACAGGTACATATACGGGGAAACTCGCCGAGTATTGGCCTGTAAGAAGACGGCGACCGAGTAGAATCAAAAAGAAACCTTTTATGCCCCTTATGACAGGCCAGAGGGTAATAGACACATTTTTCCCGATAGCCAGGGGCGGAACAGCCGCCATACCCGGCGGCTTCGGAACGGGTAAGACGATGACCCAGCATGCATTGGCGAAGTGGTGTAATGCGGACATAATCGTTTACATAGGTTGCGGCGAACGCGGCAACGAGATGA
>DCUQ01000051.1 GCA_002327865.1 Syntrophaceae bacterium UBA2210 | reverse complement strand
CGGAATCCGTCGTATTGACGCTCTGCCCACCGTGGCCCGTCGAACGGTAGACATCTATCCTGAGATCATTGGGATCGATATTTACTTCCACTTCCTCCGCTTCGGGGAGAACCGCCACGGTAACAGCCGATGTGTGTATTCTTCCCTGTGCCTCGGTGACGGGAACACGCTGGACACGGTGAACGCCGCTTTNNAGCATTATCACTTCCTTGAATCCGCCGACACCCCCGGACATACTGGAGCTTATGATTTCCACTTTCCAGTGATTCCTCTCCGCATATCTGGTATACATCCTGAAAAGGTCTTCGGCAAAGAGAGCCGCTTCATCTCCTCCCGTACCGGCTCTTACCTCCAGAAATACGTTTCTCTCATCATTCGGATCTTTCGGGAGCAGAAGGATTTTTAACTGATTTTCCAGAAGTTCCAGTTTTTCCCTCAGATACGGAAGTTCCTCTTTTGCAAGTTCCCGCAACTCTTCGTCACCATCTTTGAGAATATCTTTATTATCCTCGATCTGGGATCGTGTCTTCACATATTTTCTGTAGATTTGTACGATATCCGAAATATCGGCGTGCTCTTTTGCGTACTTCCGGTATTCGTCATAATTGCCGATGACGTCAGGGTCACTCAGCAATTTTTCCAGATCCTGATATCTTTCTTCGATTCTTCTAAGTTTTGTCAGCATGTTTTTCTTCACGGACCAGCGGTGATTTACTTCAGAGACAGGAACGGGCCTGAACAGCCGATTTTTTCAGGCCGCGGAAAGCGCCTGATAAGGCAATAGTCATTCAGGTTGGCAAAGGCACGGGAAAGACACAAAACACCGCACCGGCAGAAGTAAGATCGCTTTATGCCATCTCAGGCAGAGATGTTATTTTTCATCTTTGGCATATCTGCGATTGAATTTTTCTATCCTTCCGGCAGTGTCCATTATCTTCTGCTTTCCGGTAAAGAACGGGTGGCATTTGGAACATATTTCAACTTTAATGTCACCTTTGGTAGATCTGGTTTCAATAACATTTCCGCAGACGCATGTTACTGTCGATTTTTTATAATCCGGGTGAATATTCTTTTTCATAACTTTTACAAGCCTCCCTCAACATCGAAAAGTCGCTATTATATACATATGAAAGCGAGTTTCAAGAAAATAATTTCAAACTACTGATTCATGGATTTAAAAAATTCTTTGTTGGTGCTGGTTCTCTTTATCTTGTCGATAATAAACTCCATGGCATCCACGGGGTTCATTTCCTGCAGAAGCCTCCTCAGAATCCATATTCTGTTCAGATCTTCTTTTTTGATCAGCATTTCTTCTTTTCTGGTGCCGGAACGTACAAGGTCAAACGAGGGGAAAATTCTTCTGTCGGAGATTCTTCTGTCGAGATGCAGTTCCATATTTCCCGTGCCCTTGAATTCTTCGAAGATCANNTTTCGGTTTGTGCAGGGCATTGGAATCGACACCGCCGGAGAGTACCTTTCCGCTGGGCGGAACGACGGAATTGTAAGCCCTGGCGAGCCTTGTAATACTGTCAAGCAGTATGACAACATCCCTGTTATGTTCCACCAGGCGTTTGGCTTTCTCGAGAACCATCTCCGCGATCTGAACATGCCGGGTGGCGGTTTCGTCAAAGGTTGAAGAAATAACTTCGCCTGAAACGCTTCGTTCCATATCCGTAACTTCTTCAGGGCGTTCATCTATCAGAAGAACCATAAGGATCGCTTCCTTATGATTCTCGGTTATACTGTTCGCAATGTCTTTTAAAAGGACTGTCTTGCCTGTCCTGGGGGGCGATACGATAAGACCTCTCTGCCCTTTCCCGATCGGTGTAAAAATATCCATAATCCTTGTAGAGTAATTCTCTGGATCGGATTCCAGCATCCATTTCTCTTCGGGATAGAGCGGGGTCAGGTTGTCAAAAAGTATCTTGCTTCTGGCGACATCCGGAGCTTCGAAATTTATGGATTCCACTTTCAGGAGAGCAAAATACTTCTCTCCTTCTTTCGGAGGCCTCACTTCGCCGTATATCGTGTCCCCTGTTCTCATCCCGAATCTGCGTATCTGAGACGGGGAGACATATATATCGTCAGGTCCGGGGAAATAGTTGTAACCGACCGATCGGAGGAAACCGAATCCATCGGGGAGCGTTTCAAGAACACCCTCTCCGGTGATGTTGCCGTTCTTTTCAGCCTGGGTCTGAAGTATCGCGAAGATAAGATCCTGCCTTTTCATCCCGCTCGCTCCGGCCACGTTCAACTTTTCCGCTAAAGCATTAAGCTCGCCTATAGATTTGCTTTTGACTTCTGAAATGTTCATGTATCTTTCCTTTATTAATATTCTAACATTGATCTTACGGCATAAGGTATTGATCCTTATTTGTCTTTCAGGGTATAAGCACAGATACCATTCCCGGGAAAGGAAAGGCATTGGTCCGAATCTCTTTATCTCCTTGAAACGTTATGGGAAGCATAAAAACAGGTTCCGGGGACAAACCAGAATTTTTTAAGACGTCAGCCTATTAAAAAATGCAAATATCGTGAACCCGATTGATCATAATCCAGAACAAATCTTGAGGTTACGGTAAAAACGGATTTGGAATTGCTAAAAGATTGCCGGCATCCATGATGCGCACTGCAAAGTCCTCTTATTTCCGGTAGCTAATCTGGTCTCTTGAAATACTTCAAAAGGAAGGGGTTAGCACACAACCTCGATTGGAAATGTTCCTACATCAAACCAGCAAACATGTCAAGTGTTTTTTACGTTATAGAAGAAGGTGGCTTATCGTAACATTATGAAGTTTAACTGTCTTCCCGTGCAGCCGTTTTCCCCCCTGTGCGAGAAAAATATGTTTTTGTTGCAGGACGTGCATATATCGGCGGAAAATATATTTTCCAGCGGAATCCCAGCGGCAATTAACTGTAGCCTGTTGGCCTCGGGCAGATCAAACATCCATTTCCCTTTCATTTCACGCCCGGTAAAGAAAGATTGTGACCCGGTTTCTTCAAATTTGCTGAATACAACTTCGTCGACTTCATAACAGCAGGGCCCGATAGCGGGACCTATGACAGCCAGAATGTCCGCCGGATCGGAGAAAAATTCTTCCACAAAGATGCTGACGGCCCCGGCGATAATTCCCAGCGATGTTCCTTTCCATCCCGCGTGTATGGCTCCTATAATCCGCTTTTTGCGATCGGCAAGAAAAATCGGAACACAATCGGCCGTTTTAATACCCAGCGCGATACCGGCAGTGGCGGAAATGATACCGTCATATTCAAGAGGTGCATCATACTTGCGACGCTGCAATGTTTCATCTATAACCAGGATATTGTTCCCATGAACCTGACTGACAGTAACAAGGTTACGTTCAGGAATATCAAAAGCGGAGCAGATAATCTCTCTGTTCGGTAACAGCCGCTCTTTCCCGCATTCCGAAGACGAACCGAAATCGAGGATGTCCGATTCTCCCCTATCCGTTCTTCCCCACCTGGTGCAGAATGCGTGGGTTATGAATCCGGTTTTCCCGAGCACCGGACACTCCAGATATGGAATGGCATTCCTGCTGGAAAACCTGAACATGCCCGATGTACCGTATCGCATATCTTCGGTTTCAAACATTATTTATCCATGTCGGCAAGTTCCCTGCATACCAGATCCATATCATGTGGAAGAGGGGATGAAAATTCCATACGATCGCCCGTGACCGGATGCCTGAAACAAAGCTCGCTTGAATGAAGGGCTTGCCTGCGGATTTTTCGCAGTATTTCCTTCCGCAACGTATCTTTGATCGTCTCGATTCTTTTCCTCGAATTACCATATACGGTATCACCTATAACGGGATATCCTATTGCATTAAGATGCACCCGGATCTGGTGTGTCCTGCCTGTTTCAATACGGACGGAAAGGAGCGTGGCAATATTGTAGCGCTCTTCTACGCTCCAGCGGGTCAGAGATTCCCTGCCTTTCCTGCTGCCGGTGGACATTTTCTTTCTGTCCACAGGGTGCCTGCCTATAGGAAGGTCGATTACCCCGGATTCCTCCCGGATATCGCCGTGTACAAGCACTCTGTAGATTTTCCTGACTAGATGTTTTTTGAACTGTCTCGCCAGGTCGATATGGGCTTCATCCGACTTTGCGACTACCATAAGTCCCGATGTGTCTTTGTCCAGGCGATGTACTATGCCGGGTCTTTTAACACCGCCGATGCCGGAAAGATCCCTGCAATGGAACAGAAGCGCATTTACAAGCGTACCGCTGCGGTTTCCCGCGGCAGGGTGCACAACCATGCCATGGGGTTTGTTTACTACGATGATATGCGTATCTTCATAAACGGCATCGAGGGGTAAATTTTCCGGGACAACGTCATATTCCTCCGGCTCTTCTCTCCGTACAACGACCGCATCGCCATCCTTCAGGCGGAAAGACGGTTTTACCGTAACCCCGTTTACCTGTACCTTTCCGTTGTCGATTACCCGCTTGACCCGCGAACGCGTTACGAAACATTCTTTTTTAGACAGGAAAACATCGAGCCTGTCCCCTCTCTCTGCGGAAGATACAGTGAATATTAAAGTTTCGTTATTTGCTGATGTCGTATTATTTTTCATCGGGAAACCGGTTTAAAAGCGGGATCCGCGCAGGAATCAGATGCTCTATGCCGAAGATTACAAAAGCCCCGCTATATGTTGTATGCCGTTCCGTATGAACATGAATTCCTCTTCCGGTATTGTTCTCAGGTCGAAGAGGACTTTATCTTCGCATATTCTCGCTATTACTGGAACTTCCAGTTTTCTTAATTCCCTTTCCAGCCTGCTGGGAGAAATGCCGTGAGTATGTACGGCAATAACAACGGTCGGAATTTCCTGCGTGGGAAGCGATCCGCCGCCGGCCATGGAATATTCCTCTATGATGGAAAACGTCATACTTTGCAGCGATAATTGCTCCAGCAGCGATAAAAGCGAATCCGCCCTTTTTCTGACTTCGGAAACCGGTTCCGTCAACGACCGGAGTACCCGCACATCGTGTACCGCCCTGTCGAGATCCAGATAATGCATCATTGTAGCCTCGAGTGCCGCGAGCGTAAGTTTGTCGATCCTCAGGGCACGGTTTAGAGGATTTTTCTTTATCCTGGCCAGGACATCCTTCTTGCCCATGATTATCCCCGCCTGCGGCCCGCCGAGCAGTTTGTCGCCGCTGAAGGTAACCACATCCACACCGGTCTTCAAAACATCCTGAACCGTCGGCTCCCTTTCAAGACCATAATTATCCAGCGACACAAAACACCCGCTTCCCAGATCGTTCATGACGGGAATATCTTTCTCTTTACCAAGTTTTACCAGGTCGGTCAGGCTTATCTCGTCGGTGAAGCCGAGCACCTTGAAGTTGCTCGTATGAACTTTCATGATCAAACCTGTTCGATCACATACCGCGTTCTCATAATCAAAGAAATGTGTGCGGTTTGTGGTGCCTACTTCCCTGAGAATGGCGCCGCTTTTTTCCATAACCTCGGGGATGCGGAATTCTCCGCCTATCTCAATCAGTTCGCCTCGCGAAACGATCGCTTCTTTGCCCTCCGAGAGAGTATTGAGAACGAGCAAAACGGCGGCGGCGTTATTGTTGACGATTATGGCATCTTCCGACCCCGACACACAGCAGAGCGTATCCTTCACGTGATCGTATCTTATCCCTCGTTTCCCCTTGTCAAGATCGAATTCCAGGTTCGAGTACCCTTCGCTGACATCGATGATTCTCCTCAGAGCTTCCCCGCAGAGAGGAGCTCTTCCCAGGTTGGTATGCAGGATGATCCCGGTGGCATTCACCACCCGGCGCAGGCTGTATTTATGAAGGGCGAGCAACTTTTTCCGGACCTCCTGAACCGCCTTGTCGACGGAAAAAGGTCCTGAGACTTTTCCGCCTATCTTTTCCGAATTCAATATGGCATTTCTCATCTCTTCCACGGTCTTACGGCATTGTTCCGTCGCGATATCCCTTGAAACACCCTTTAACGCGCCATCTCTTTCGAGTATCAGGAGTACTTCGTCGATTTTCGGGAGGGTTTTCAGTAATTCTCTGGTTTTTTCATTCATATTCCCGCTTCTTTCAAGGTTCGGTACTGACTAAAATTCACACGTTGAAATGTATTCACTGTCTGCCCAGGCAGAAATCCCGGAAATTGTTTACCGCGATAAAGAATTCCCTCATCATTATGACCCAGTAGTACCTGCCGCGTTCCGTAAGATAGAAGGTGCCTCGGTTATAACGCAAACCTCCCGCCAGCGTAAAGGCTGTTATTCCGTCCAGGAAATATCCGATACCCCAATCACCGTATTTCTTCTTTATAAAGGAGATATCGAGTTTCAGGCCGAACAGTTTCATGAGAAAATCGTAGTGTGCCTGTTGCAGCGGTGTAAAGTCGCGCGAAGCCATCAATGGAAGATGTCCCCTGTCCAGCAGCTCGATATAGCGGGCGATGTCGAAGGTATTGGCATAGCATCTGCCATCCATATAGCCGATAGAGCCGCTGCCGAGACCGGCATATTCTTCATAATCCACTATATATTCGTCAACCATGGTTCCTTTCCGGGAAAAACACCATGCCGAAGATGCATTGTAGCACAGAGAGAGTTTTCGGGAAATCAGCCGGTAGTAAATCTTTTCTTTACGGTAATCGACTACCCCTAACGTTTTCTCTACCGTTTTGCGCGTTGATTCCGAGACCATCAGGGGATAATAAGTAACCTGATCCACACCCGTATCGATCAGGATATCCAGATCCCTGGACAGCGTCTTTTCCGTCTGGGTAGGAAAATTGAAAATCATGTCGGCATTCAGGGTATCGAACATTCCCGACATCTCCGCGAGCCGAGCGGCGATCTCGTCTCCGCTCCCGTATTTACCGTATCTGCCCATCGCCTTCAGCAGTTCGTCGTCAAAGCTCTGCACTCCTACCGATAGCCTGTTAACGCCGATCCTCTTGAGTATGGCGACATACTCCTTCGTAAGATGATTGGGATTGGTCTCCACCGAAATCTCTCTGATACTGAAGCAACCTGCTGCCATAAGCAGGGTTTTCTCCAGCTCGTCCATCATTATCGTTGGTGTTCCACCACCTACATATATGCCGGTGAAGTCATAACCGTTATTTTTGTAAAGCTGTATCTCTTTCCTGAGGGCTTCATGATATTTCCGGCAGAGATCTTTATCGAATACTACCCTGTTGAACGAACAATAAGGGCAAAGACTTTCGCAAAACGGTATATGGAGATACAGAAGCCTCCCGCGATCTGCTTCTCCCTTCGGCAGAGACACGTCTTTCCCTTCGGTGAAACGCATGGCACGGGAACATTCCCGTTTTGCTATTTCCGTTATACATTTTTCTATCACTATAACCGACCCCTCTCTTATTCATGTCGCTGAGTTATCAGGATTTTCATATTATTTCAATAGTATTGAAATAATAACCCCATGGTGTTATAAAAAATAAAAATCACGAGTAGAAAGGTCCTGCATGGAAAGATGAAAACATGGAAATTATGGGAAAATGAGCGGATCAACGACGATGAGACAAGGCTTCTGAGAAGATCCGCCGACGAGATTCCGATCCCTTTCGACGAAGAGGCGAAACGGGATGTGGAAACGCTTATCGACGTATTTGTAGGAAGGGATGACGCTGCCGGACTGGCTGCCCCGCAGATAGGGATCAGCAAAAGAATCGTGGTGTTCAAGAACGGCAATTTTAATGAAAAGGAACCGATAAAAAAAGGCGATGGGCATTACGATGTTCTCGTTAACCCTAGAATTACACAGGTAAGGGGAGATACGGAAAAAATGCAGGAAGCCTGCCTGTCATGCCCCGATATCAGTGTCGATGTCACCAGGGCTACCTCAATAAAAGTTAAGGCGTATAATGAAAAGGGAGAAAAGATCAATAAACGTTATACGGGATTTCTTGCCCGCGTCGTCCAGCATGAGCTCGATCACCTCGATGGAAAGCTCATCATCGATCGTGGAGCAACGATCTATTTCCCAAAAGAGAAGGCTCATTTCTTTGAAAAGATTTTCAAGAGTGAATAAGTCCAACCCGCAACAAGTTTCAGGAAATTCATTCAGGAGTTAATTATATGTTGCATGATATAACCTGCCGTTATTTCGCAAAGGCGGGACGGATAAATACGGGCAAAGTGATGGAAGCGGTTTCGCAGCGAGCGAAGCAGCTCGGTATCGGCACGGTTCTTGTGGCGACATGCAGCGGTAAAACCGCCATGGAAGCGGTAAATTGCCTTGGGCCTGATATTGCAATCATAGCTGTTACCCATTATACGGGTTTCGTTCGCCCCGATTATCAGGAACTGGAAGACGATATGCGCCGAGAGCTGGAATCTCAGGGGGTGCGTATCTTGACATGCCAGCACGCCTTCGGCGGAGTGGGACGGGGTATAAGGAGAAAATTGGAAACTTACCAGATCGATGAGATTATGGCATACACCCTGAGAATGTTCGGACAGGGAACAAAAGTGGCCGTTGAACTGGCTTTGATGGCTGCCGACGCGGGTCTGGTGCGGACAGACGAAGACGTAATATCCATAGGTGGAACTGTCCAGGGAGCCGATGCCGCTCTGCTCGTTCGTCCCGCAAACAGCGCCGACATTTTCAATTTGAAGGTAAAAGAAATCATCTGTAAACCCGCAGTGTTTTGATGGAGAATACATGCCACTGACAAAAAAACACCTCGAACGATATGCCGATGCCCTGCTGTGGGGTTTATTTAAGGCCAGGACAGGACGTTTCAAACGGGGGGACATCGTTCTTATACGATACGAATTACCCGCTATGAATCTTGCCGAAATTTTGTACGACCGGTTGCTCGAAATGGGGATGAATCCGGTTCCCCGCGCCGGTCTTACCGTCAATATGGAACGCAGCTTTTTCGGCAGATCGAACAGGAGACAACTCGTTTTCCATCCTCCAGGAGAAAAGGAGCTGTATGAATCGCTGAACGGAAGCATTTTTCTCTGTGCGCCCGAATCGCTTACGCATTTGAAAGACGCGGATCCTCAAAAAATAGCAAAGGCAATGATCGCCAGAAAGGAACTTCGCGATATTCTCGACAGAAGAGAAGAGAGCGGAGCATTCGGCTGGACATTGTGCACTTTTCCGACACAGGAACTCGCGGCAAACGCAAGACTTACCCTCTCACAATATACCGACCAGGTAATAAAGGCATGTTTCCTTGACAGCGATAAACCGGCTTCCGAATGGGAAGCGGTATACAGGGAGGCTGACGCGATCAAAAAGTGGCTGAACGGAATGTCTGTTTTGTATTATCATACACAGTCCGAGCATATTGATCTTCGCATAAGTCCTGGAAAGCAACGGAAGTGGATCGGTGTTTCGGGTCATAATATACCCAGCTTTGAACTCTTTATCTCTCCCGACTGGAGAGGAACCGAAGGTCGTTATTTCGCCAACCAGCCGTCTTTCAGAAGCGGAAATTACGTGGAAGACATACGACTGACTTTTGAAAAAGGTCGAGCCGTCAGGGTTGAGGCTGTCTCGGGGGAAGATTTTACAAAGCAGCAATTGTCCATGGACAAGGGGGCCTGCAGGGTCGGAGAATTTTCTCTCACCGACAGAAGCTTTTCCAGAATTGACACATTCATGGCCGACACTCTCTTCGACGAAAATTACGGGGGACAATGGGGAAACTGCCATATCGCGCTTGGGGCTTCTTACTCCGACACCTACGCCGGAAATCCCGCCTCACTGACAAAGGATCTGAAAAAGAAGCTCGGATTTAACGAATCGGCGCTGCACTGGGATATGGTGAATACAGAAAATAAAACCGTAAAAGCTCATCTTTCGGATGGAAAAACAGTCGTGATCTATGAAAACGGCAGTTTCTGCTATTAGTTTCAGTCATAGAGCCTTTACAAAAAACATGATAATGAAACTCACAAAATTAGAATTTGCCGTATTTCCATGAGTAGAGTATATCTTTTTGTTTAATTACTATTCACCGTGATCAGTTTCTTATATAGGGGAAACATATGCTAAAGACAATTTTCGATGATTCTCCCATACCGGCATTTGTTATAGGCAGGGATCATACTATAAGGTACTGGAACAAGGCCCTGGAGAAGCTGAGCGGAATTGCGGCTAAAGACGCGATCGGCACAAAAGATCAGTGGAAATCCTTTTATCGTGAAGAAAGACCTGTAATGGCTGATCTGATCGTGGATGAACTCCATCGCAAAATCCCGTTCTGGTATCCCGGCAAATACAATAAATCGAAATTAATAGAAGATGCCTATGAGGCGACAGATTTTTTCCCTGCTCTGGGAGATGGCGGCAAATGGCTGCGTTTTACCGCATCGGCACTGAAGAATAAAGCGGGGAACGTCATAGGAGCGGTAGAAACCCTTGAGGATGTAACAGACCGCAAACTTGCCGAAGATGCGTTGAGAAGAAGTGAAGAGACGTACCGCAAGTTGAGCGTAACCGATGCCCTCACGGGGCTTTATAATTCGAGGTATTTTTACGAACAGTTAAAATCGGAGATAGAAAGAGCCGAACGTTATCACCATCCTCTTTCGCTTCTTCTTCTGGATATTGATAATTTCAAAGATTTTAATGACACATACGGGCATATCGAGGGGGATGAAGTTCTCGTCAGACTGGGGGAGGTAATACTGACATCCCTGAGAAAACCGGATTCCGCGTACCGGTACGGGGGAGAGGAATTCACTGTTATTCTGCCCGAGACAACCGGAAATGCGGCGACCACACTTGCAGAAAGAATAAGAGAGGAATTCAAAAGAGAGGTCTTTTGCCCCTTGGGATGCGATAAGGCGGTATACAAAACAATAAGTGTCGGGGTAGCCCAGTACATATCTAAAGAGGAATTGAGAATTTTTCTGAAACGGGCGGACTCCAACATGTACCATGCCAAAAGACAGGGAAAAGACAGGGTATTTTTCGGAAACAAATAAGGAGGCCGGGCAAGCCGGACACTTTGAAATATTGAGTGTGAATTATTTTTCGATAAACAGGTCCAGGGATATTATCTCCCTGTTTTCTATACCGGACCAGTGGAGATAGCATGTCGATTATACATGACATTCCGGCCATCATTAAGATACTTCTCGTCTTTGTTGTCATCCTCGTAGCCATCAGAAAGAGTCTCTCGCTGGGGAACGCCTTCGTCCTGGGAGCTGTTATAATCGGCCTGCTTTTCGGATTAACACCGGGCATGATGGTACACTCAATGATCGGATCGATTTTGATGCCGAAGACACTCTCTCTTGCCTTTGTTGTTACACTCATTCTTGTCCTCAGCAGCAGCATGGAGCTTGGCGGACAGATGGAACGGCTTCTGAAAAGTTTTCGCGGTCTTGTGACGAATCCCCGCTTGAACCTCACGATATTCCCCGCTCTTATCGGTCTGCTTCCCATGCCCGGAGGTGCGGTGTTCTCGGCTCCCATGCTGAAGGAACTGGGAAACAAAAGCCGTCTAAGGCCGGACCAGCTGAGCTTCATGAACTACTGGTACCGTCATATCTGGGAGTACTGGTGGCCTCTTTATCCGGGGATACTTCTTTCGGTAACACTTGCGAGCGTAGATCTATGGACCATTGTGATGTTTATGTGGCCGTTTACCATAGTAGCCTTTTCTCTCGGATCTCTTTCCGTGAAGGGAATCGATCTTATACACGCCGTCGGAGAACGAAACAAAGGTCGCTCCGCGGGACCGTTTTTTAAAGAACTTATCCCTATCATTCTGGTGATATTCGTGGGACTCGGCGCGGGAATCGTCATATCGCACATATTTCCCGGGCTGTATACCGCGAAGGAAATCGGACTGATTATTGCGCTGATCATGTCCATTCTTTATGTCTGGTTTCAAAACGGAATGAGCGCCGACAAAATCCGTAAGGTCGTTCTGAATCCCCACATTCTGAAGATGTTTTATATGGTTCTCGCGATACTGGTCTTCAAAGGAATGCTTGAGGACAGCCATGCCGTAGCCGCCCTCACGAAAGAGTTTACGGAATATTCCGTACCTCTTGTTTTCATTACTATCGCGCTTCCTTTTATAGTGGGAGGTATCACCGGACTGACGATAGCTTTTGTGGGGAGCACCCTCCCTATTATCGTCCCGCTCGTTCATTCCACGGGCGAAGATCCATTTATGCTGGCCTATGTAATGCTTGTACTTGTAAGCGGGTTCATGGGAGTCATGCTGTCCCCCCTCCATCTCTGCATCATACTCTCGAACCAGTATTTTGAGGCTCCTTCCAGAAAGGTATACCGGCTCATTGTCCTGCCTTGCATATGTCTCTTTACAGCAGCTTTTATCTATTTTTTCTTTGTGCGATGGATTATTGCCCGGTTGTTATAATTCGCGGGAAAAGCAGGCGATTCTCTGCCGGGAAATGTCTGTCCGCCATGTCAGTTGTTCGCTGGTATTGCGGAACAATCCGGATGCGTCTGCATATCCGGATTATACGTGCTTCTTTTCCGAAGACGGTGCCGGACTCCTAAAGGTCGTACAGTGTTTCATCCACTCGGGCAGTCGATTGCCTGTTTTTTGTTCCTCCGGCGCTTTTCAGAGAAAACAGGTCATTACCATCGAGCATATCGCCCATCTCCGCTTCTATCACTTCAGGATCTTCCCCTCGCTCCATTCTGCCCAGCGCTTCCTCCATTTCCGGTGTAGGGTTGAAGCCTGCCGCTTTAGAGAATTCTCGCATTATTCCCGCTGCGTGTTTCGGATCATCCTCGTTTGTCTTTTCTATCTCTCTGCCCAGCATTTCCAAGGCCTTTCCCATCCTCGATTCATCCATCGGAAGGGGGTTATCTTCCATCTCACTCCTGTTCGGAGAAATGACGGAAAAAACCGACATCCTGCGTTGCAGTTTAAGGGTTTTACAGTGAGGACAGGCGGGCACCTTATCGGTATTTACCGATCTCGAAAAGAAGTTATAGATTGTGTTACAAGTGGGACAATAGAATTCGTATACCGGCATATGCATCTCCTCTTTCTTTGTTGCGGATCCCAATCTATAACAACGGAAATTGCAAAATCAACCTCTTTGCCTTCTCGGTCCGGGTATCACCCTGCTACATACCGTCAGGCGGCATAATGTTATAACCGGCGGTTCCGGTTGTGCCCCCGGCATATGCATCGTGCCACCCTCCGGGAACGGGCATTCTTTCATACAGGTATTTGCGCCTGGCCTCGAGCAGCATTCTTGGTTTCCCCGTAAAATCGGCGCCGCATACCACCCGATTCGCGGTTTGCAGCGACAATGTATCCAGCCATTCCGCCCCGCTTTCACTGCGCATCAGGTGATGATCGAGTATAAGAGTATCGACTTTTTTTGAAAGACGTACGGCATTTTCCCGCGCGGTTTTTATCTGCCCGGATGAAAGTCTCTTCAGATAAAGAGGGGGACCGCTTGCAAATACAATGTCCGGTCGCCACGAAAGTATCTGTGAAACCGCGTCATCACAAAGCAGTTGTATGTCGGAGGCATGGATGAATACGTAATCTCCCGTTATCTTTGTCATGATAACCGTTTCAGTACCGCCTACAGCCCCATGGTGAACGCTTCCGGAAAAACTCAGTATTCCATCCCTGATTTCTTCCGCAGGTATCATATCCAGGAAGGCGGCAAGCGCATCTTTTCTGTTTTGCTCGGTGGGAGAAAGGTTTCGGGATTTGGCCCATACCCTGACTCCATGATTCAGGGATGCTATTTTATTTATATTTAATTGATAGGGGTTGGCGTTTATCAGGGGAACATGATCGCCGTGGAAGTGACTGATCACTATGTCCGTGGCACCGGACCATGCTTCGACAATACGGTTTTGTATCGTTTCATCTACCGACACCTGGAACGGATGGGGCAGCAACCCATACCTGGTGTAACCAAGTGCTATGCCGGGGTCGATCAATATCTTGCGATCATGAACAGTCACAAGGCAGCACATTCCACGAACGCCGAGCGATTCCGTACCCACTATTTCTATATTCATAATAAAGTCTCGGATGATTTCCCACGGAACTGTTTGTACCACCCGGGTTCAATGTTTATCCGTGAGGATTATCCTTACTGCGCCGGCAGGTATTTTACATTATCTGGCGCAGGAACCTGCCGGTAACCGATTCTTCCACTTCCGCTATCTCTTCAGGGGTGCCGGCGGCAACGATCATTCCTCCTCTGTCTCCTCCTTCCGGACCCATGTCGATAATGTAATCGGCAGACTTGATTACATCAAGATTATGCTCAATGACCACTACGGTGTTTCCCATATCCACCAGCCGGTCCAGGACGTGAAGCAGTTTCTCGATATCAGCGAAATGCAGGCCGATAGTCGGTTCGTCCAGGATATAGAGGGTGCCTGTAGTCATACGTTTACCCAATTCCCTCGCCAGTTTTATTCGCTGTGCTTCTCCGCCTGAAAGGGTCGTGGCGGACTGGCCGAGCTTTATATAACCGAGTCCCACATCGGAAAGAAGCTGAAGTTTTGACCGGATCTGGGGGATGTTCTCGAAAAAAGCGAGCCCCTGATTGACCGTCATGTCGAGAACTTCCGCTATATTCTTACCCTTGTACAGTATTTCCAGCGTGTCCCGGTTGAATCGTTTCCCCTGACAGGCATCGCAGGTTATGTACACGTCGGGAAGAAAATGCATCTCTATTTTCTTTACCCCCTCTCCTTCACACGTTTCACATCTTCCCCCTTTGACATTGAAACTGAATCTTCCCGGCTTGTAACCTCTCATTTTCGATTCTGGGAGTTGGCTGAAAAGGTCGCGTACATATGTCAAAACACCGGTGTAGGTGGCGGGGTTGGACCGCGGTGTACGTCCTATCGGCTGCTGATCCATGGTGATAACTCTCTCTATACCGCCGAAATCCCGTATCTGCTTTATTCTGCCCGATTTTCCCCTGTATCTGTTCAATCTGCGCCGCAATGTCTTGTAAAGGGTCTCGATGACCATGGTACTCTTACCCGATCCGGATACTCCGGTTACGCAAGTGAAAGCATGGGCGGGTATATTGATGTCGATATCTTTGAGGTTATTTTCCGAAGCACCTTCGATTATTATGAACTTACCGGAAAGAGATCTTCGGCTTTTCGGGATGGGAATAGACAACCTGCCCGAAAGATATTTTCCGGTCAGTGAAGTATCCGATTTACAAATCTCTTCAGGCGTTCCGTGGAAGACTATATTACCCCCATCCAGACCTGCGCCGGGCCCTACATCTATAATATCATCCGAGCACTTCATTATCTGTGAATCGTGTTCAACCACAAGCACGGTATTCCCCATATCACGCAGGCGTTTCAGTGTGGTGACAAGCCGCATGCTGTCTCTCGGGTGAAGACCGATAGTTGGTTCGTCCAAGACATAGAGAACACCGACCAGTCCGGAACCTATCTGTGTGGCAAGTCTTATACGCTGTGCTTCACCGCCCGAGAGAGTACCCGAAGAACGCGAAAGGCTCAGATAATCCATACCAACATCGATCAGGAATTGCAGACGTTCCCGTATCTCCTTGCGTATTCTTTCGGAAATGAGTGCTTTGTCCCTGGAGATGGACAGATTGTCAAAAAACCTCATGCATTCGCGAATCGACATTCTGCATATCTCATCGATGTTTTTCTCACCGACTGTTACGGACAGGCTCTCCTTTCTCAGTCTGGCGCCTGCGCAGACCGGGCAATCGTTTATATTCATGTATCTCGAAAGTTCCATCCTGGAATCGCCGGATGCTTCATCTTTGTAGCGTTGCTCCAATTTATCTATAACGCCTGTGAAACGCTTCTCGTAAAAGTGCCGCCTACCGCTCTTGTCCAGATAAAATCCTATCTTTTCATCACCCGAACCGTGAAGGATGACATCCTGTACTCTTTTCGGCAGCTTGTTGAACGGTGTGTTTATATCAAATGAGTAATGGCTGGAGAGGGCCTCCAGCATCTGGTGGAAGTAGATGGAATCTTTACGCTCCCAGGGAGCGATTGCCCCTTCCCTTATGGAAAGCTCGGGATCGGGTACGACAAGATTTTCGTCAAAAAATATTTTTGTTCCAAGCCCGCCACACTCAGGGCAGGCACCATACGGGCTGTTAAAGGAAAACATGCGCGGAGTAAGTTCCGGCATACTGATGCCGCATTCGGGGCAGGCATAATTCTCACTGAACAGCAGATCTTCTCCCCCCGCGACCTGGATGCAGACAAGTCCCCCTGAAAGCCCCGTGGCGATTTCCAGCGAATCTCTAAGCCGCTTCCCAATACCGCTCCTGATAACAAGCCTGTCGATCACAACATCTATGTCATGGCGTTTGTTCCTGTCCAGTACGATATCTTCAGCCAGATCCTGTATCGATCCGTCGATCCGCACTCGGGCAAATCCGTCTTTTCGCAGTTTTTTAAGTTCCTTCTGAAATTCACCCTTCCTGCCCCTGACAACGGGCGACATAATATTGATTTTAGTGCCATCGGGAAATGCATCTATCCGTTCCGACATCATCTCAACGGTCTGTGCATCGATTCGATTTCCGCAGTTATAGCAGTGCGGTGTTCCCACGCGGGCGAAGAGCAGCCGCAGGTAATCATATATCTCGGTTACCGTGCCGACTGTCGAACGGGGATTGCGGCTTGCAGTTCTCTGCTCAATGGCTATGGCGGGAGAGAGTCCTTCAATGGATTCAACCTCCGGTTTATCCATTTGTCCTATGAACTGGCGTGCATATGTCGAGAGTGATTCTACATACCGTCTCTGTCCTTCGGCGTATATGGTGTCAAAGGCCAGGGAGGACTTGCCTGAACCGGAGACGCCGGTTACGATGACAAGTTTATTTCTCGGAATGTCAAGATTTACATTCTTCAGATTGTGCTGACACGCACCACGTATCTTTATATGATTCATTGTGGTCTTCTTTGAAATCGGAGTAGCTACTCAGATTGTTTATGCTGAAGGCATTCAGGTCGAAAGTCAGGTTGAGCAAAGCGAAACCCTACAAAACAGCCGGGCTTTGTGCCGTTGGGGTTAGTGCATCAATCCAACCTGCATTAATCTCAATTTTTTGTAGTTTTTATCTTTTTGCTCTGCCCCTTGGCCCCTGGAATCCTCGAACTCTTCTCTAATCATTACAATTTTATCTCGACGAGAGATTTCTCCCGCAACTCTTTCATCCACTCTTGAAATTTTTTTCTTATCTTTTCATTCCCTATGCTGTTTACAATTTCTTCCCGCACCTCTTCGACAGGTTTAATGCCGGCGCCTCTTTTGTCTATGATCCTGATAATATGGAAACCGACGGGAGACTCTATTACTTTGCTTGTTTCACCTTTTTTAAGCTCTGAGACAACTTTGTCTACCTCGGGAAACATCATTCCTCCTTCCACAAAACCGAGATCGCCTCCGGATTTGGCAGCGGGACCCTGGGAATACATGCTCACCATAACTTCAAAAGGTTCTCCGCTTTCCAGTTTTTGCAGTATTGCTTCCGTTTTTGCGCGCAGTTCCGCCCGGGTATTTTCATCGGCATCTTTCGGCTTCAGGATCAGGATCTGTTGAATCCTGGAGGCTTCTTTTCCTTCGTAATCATCCCTGTGTTTGAGATAATACGCGCCGACTTCCTCTTCGCTGATCGTTATCCCGGGTCGTATCTCTTTGTCTATGATTCTTCCGCTGATAATACTTCTCCTGATTTCCTTTTTGTAATCATCAATCGCACCCCCTTCATTGGCGAGTGCCTCCAGGAATTTTTCAAAGGACATATTCTTCTCTTCCAACATGTTTTTCAGCGCTTTGTCTACGTCTTTATCCTTTACAACTATGCCCATTTTTGCCGCTTTCTGCTCGAACAGCATATTGTTGATCAGCCTGTCCAGGGCTGCCATGCGGGTCTGTGATACTATTTTATCCCGCTCGGCCCCTTCAGAAATGTTTTCAATCCGTTTCATAAAGGATTGAAGCGTGGCATCCAGTTCGGAAAGTGTTATTACCTCATCGTTCACAATAGCGACGATCCTGTCTTCGAAATCGGCGTAAAGTGTAATCGAAGAGAAAATAACAAACATGCATACAATGAAGAATATTTTTAGTTTCATATTTCCCCCGGATTATCCAAAATTAAATCATGCTATCAGAATATTCTCTGTTCTTCAATCTCCAGTTCGCTAAGAAGTTCCTTTGCCCTTCCTATAACGTCCTTACCTTCAAGACCGGGCATGAAAATAGTTAATCTGCCGTCCGGCGTGAATCGCATATTCGCTTTCGGGGTTTTCCGCGAAAGTGCCACTATTCTGGCGGGGTCTACCGGGCTGTTTTCGCGAAAATCGACAAACAACTCTTTCCCGTTATATCCCATTCTTTCGCCAATTAACTTTTTCAGTACATTTTTGATTCGAATGATATCCATAAGATTATCGACCTGAAGCGGAACCGGACCGTAACAGTCGGCAAGTTCTTCTCTGAGACCGGACATATCCTCCTCCGACAGGATCATCGATATCCTCTTGTAAATAATCAGTCTGGTATGCGTGTCCGCAATAAAATCATCCGGTATAAAAGCGGGAATACCGAGAGATATTTCGGGATCTATCTCTTCTTCGTAGTATTTTTCACCTTTCATTTCCAATATGGTCTTTTCCATCAATTCAGTATAAAGCTCATAACCTATTGCGGACACATGGCCTGATTGAGATATGCCCAGAATGCTTCCGCCGCCTCTTATGCTCAGATCGTGTGTCGCCACTTTGAACCCCGACCCCGGTTCCGAAAACTCTCTTGCTATGCTTAGCCGCTTTCTGGCATCCTTCGAAAGAGCGGACTCTTCAGGAATCAGGAGGTACGCATATGCATCCGCATTCCCCCGGCCGATTCTCCCCCGTAACTGGTAAAGCTGGGAAAGACCGAGCCGGTCGGCCCGGTTTATCATAATCGTGTTGGTCGAAGGTATATCAACACCGGAACTTATTATTGTGGTACAGACAAGCACGTTGAAATCCCGGCGGATGAATTTAACCATGATCTCTTCGAGTTCCTGCGACTTCATCTGACCGTGTGCCACGCCCACGTTTGCCGCGGGAACCAGCTTTTCTATATCACGCGCGATACTGTGTATCGATCGCACCCTGTCATGAACAAAGAAAACCTGCCCGCCTCGTGCGAGCTCACGCTGTATCGCGTCTCTTATGATATCGTCGTTGTATTCCGATATATAGACCTCCACCGGGCGTCGTTCCTGCGGGGCGGTATCGATAACGGAAAGATCTCTCATCCCCACGAGAGATAATTGCAGGGTCCTGGGTATGGGAGTTGCCGTCAGTGTAAGCACATCGACTAGCGTCCGCATTTTCTTGAGTTTTTCCTTGTGTGACACCCCGAAACGCTGTTCTTCGTCTATGATTACCAGGCCGAGATCCTTGAATTGTATGTCCTTTTGCAGGATCCTGTGTGTTCCTATGGCAATGTCTACGAGCCCCTTGTTTATGTCCGCCACTATTTTCTTCTGTTGCGCGCTCGTCTTGTATTTGTTCAGAACTTCTATTCGGACGGGATATGCGCTGAATCTTCTGGAAAATGTCTGATAATGCTGTTCCGCCAGGATCGTTGTGGGAACCAGAACCGCCACCTGTTTTCCATCCATGGAAGCCCTGAATGATGCTCTCAGGGCTATCTCCGTCTTTCCGAATCCTGCGTCACCGCATACAAGTCGATCCATCGGTTTAGGATCACTCATATCATGGTAGACATCTTCGATAGCCCTTGCCTGGTCGGGCGTTTCCTCAAATTCGAAAGAAGAGGAAAACTCCTCATAATATCTGTCGGAAGGAGAAAAACCGTGCCCGCTCATTACCTCCCTGGCGGCATAGAGCGAAATGAGTTCCTTGGCGATCAATCGCACCGATTGCTTTGCCCTTTTCTTTACCTTTTCCCATGACGTTCCGCCAAGCTTGTCCACATTCGGGGTATGGCCGTCGGGACCTATGTATCTCTGAATCTGGTTCAACCGGTCGACCGGGATATACAGTTTGTCACCCTCTCTGTACTCAAGCAACAGAAAGTCATTTTCCGCATCACCGAATACCAATCGCTCAAGCCTGAGGTAGCGCCCTATACCGTGATCCACATGTACGACAAAATCTCCCTGCTCCAGTTCTCCGAATGACTTGAGAAAATATCCCTCTCTGACACGCGATCTCCTTTTACTCCTTGTCTTCTTTCCGAATATTTCCTCTTCACTGACAATGACCGTCTTGAGACTGGGGTATGAGAATCCTCTTGTTATTTTTCCCTCCCTCAGGATGAGACGGCCGCTCCCGCTTTCTTCAAGATCGGAAAAAAAAGGCTGAAGAGATCGTTGAACCGGCAGGGAATATTCTTCAAGGAGATGCTCCATTTTCTGCATATCCGCTTCCCCGCAGAGGAATGTTACTACGAAGTCTTGTTTTAGCCACGACTTTATCCTGTTCGCGACAGGGGCAAGGATTCCTTCCCTGTCTGCGTAACTCCCAGTGTCGGCAGTTGTTTCTATCGCCTCTATTTTGAAGGGGATCGCATCAACGGATTGCAGCCTGTCCATATATACCTGCTGCAGCGCGCTGCATTTCCGGGAGATATCATTCCATGAAGTCAGAAAATGTTCTTTTTCGAGATAGAACCTTTTTTCGTCTTCGGCCCTGCGAAGCAATCTGTCGACATCATTTACAATGCCTTCCGCGGCTTTTTTCATGACACCGGGGCTTTCACAGATTACGAGGCTGCTCCCGGCGAGATAATCGAAGAAAGTGTCCATCCCTTTCGTTTCGATCCCGGAATTAAGGCCGCTGAAAAAAAGCGGAAGTATCTGCGGATTGTCCTTGTCGATCAGGTCGTTCTCAAACGCATCGATGAGTTGTTCTCCTTTTGTTCTCGAGATCTCCGCTTCGTTGATCCTGATTCTCATATTCCTCAATGCCAGCTTTTTCGATTCTTTCGGGAATATGGCCTCTCCCGCCGGAGAAAGTACGAAATCCGTGATTTCTCTCATCGATCTCTGTGTCAAGGGGTCGAATTCCCTGATCGATTCGATCTCATCACCGATAAACTCCAGCCTGAAAGGGTATAAACCGGTCGGAGTAAAAATATCGACGATGTATCCTCTCGTGCTGAATTCTCCCGCTTCCTCTACGAGCGGAACGTTCCTGTATCCCCCTTCAATCAGTTTTTCCGACAGTTTATCTCTGTTTCTCTCGTCTCCGATGGCGATTGTCTCGATATACCGGTTGAAAATTTCCGCCGGAACAACCTTTTGCATCAGTGCGCCAAGGGGGGCGGCGATGACCACCGGTTTCGTTGAAAGTAGCCTCGCCAAAACTCGTGCCCTGCAGGTTGCAGTTTCATTCTGACTCGAGAGTGTGTTGTCGGGGGTCACGATATCCCGTGGTGGTAAAAACAGGACGTCTTCTTCACCAAGGAAAAAGGTTAGGTCGCGAAAGACATCAAGTGCCTCTTTACGGGAAGGAGCGATGAACAGGAGATTTTTACCCGTATCTCTGAAAAGGATTGACGAGATAAAGGATTTTGCGGATTCCTGAAGACCGCAGATATCCACCTCATCATCCCCTCGACGGATATTTTCTATAAGCGTGCGGAGGGAGGAATCCGGATATGTTGTTTTTTTGTTTACTATTTTCCTCACGCGAAAAATCTGCTTTTTATCCTATCCCGATACTTTCAGCATCCTGCTAAGGGCGAGATTCGCGGGAGTCCGTATTGATTCAGGCACGGATACCACGTGTTTCATTTCCAGCAGAGAAGTGAGGATATCGTCGAGGGTAATACGCTTCATATCAAAGCAGGTGAGATGGTCCGATGCGGGAATAAATATCTTGTCCGGGTTCTCCTTTTTCAACTGGTGCATAATTCCCTGCTCTGTCCCGATAATGACCTCGTACACATCGGTCCGGCAGGCGAATTTCAGAATTCCCCCCGTGCTCCCGACAAAATCCGCCAGCGCGAGTACTTCGGGGCGGCACTCAGGATGGGCGGCAAAGGGAACCCCCGGATGTGCGTTTTTAACCGCCCATACCTCGTCTGGTGACAGATTGTCGTGCACATAACAGAATCCCCCCCAGGGAATTACCTTTTTTTCGGTGAACTGTGCGGTATAACGTGCAAGGTTTCCGTCGGGAACCATCAGGACGGTGTCCGTGTCGAGGCTGTTAACGATGCTGACGGCATTGGCGGAGGTACAGCATATGTCGCTGTGTGCCTTGGTCTCTGCCGATGAATTGACATATGTTACCACCTTGGCATCCGGGTACTCTGATTTTGCCTGCTTTAGTTCGTCTACGGTGATCTTGTCCGCTAGGGGACATCCTGCATCAAGGCGCGGCAGAAGCACCGTTTTGTACGGTGACAATATGGAAGCGCTCTCCGCCATGAATTGCACCCCCGCGAAGACAATTATATCAGCCGTCGTTTTAGCCGCTTCAATGCTGAGGGCAAGCGAATCGCCCAATATATCCGCGATATCCTGGATTTCATCCCTCTGATAGTAATGAGCCAGCAGGACGGCATTTCTGTCATCCAGCAGTTTTCTGATCTTTTTCTGTGTCTCTATAATATTCATATATTTTTTTGTTACTTTTCTTTTTATTCGGCCAAGCGATTATTTACCTATAACATCGATTATATTTATTCAAGACAGAAATGTTGACAGGAAGAGGGGTTTCATATATTTAAAACACGCCTATCAATCGGAGTCCGGTCCGGAAACGATGTATTCGATCCCGGAGCGGACCGAAGAGAAGAGATTAATGATAACTGTAAAAGAAGCATTGAATCACATCCTCGGGTCCATATCTCCAGTCGGCCTGGAGCACGTGAATATACTCAGTGCCCTCGGGAGGGTTATCGGGGAAGATATCCATGCTTCCAGGAACATCCCTCCGCGGGCTAATTCAGCGATGGACGGCTACGCCCTGAAATCGGAAGACACGATCGGCGCCGGTCCGGAAGATCCTGTTATCCTCAAGATTATCGAGGATATCCCGGCCGGATATATTCCTCAAAAAACCGTGAGTTGTGGAGAGGCTTCAAGGATAATGACAGGCGCACCCATACCGGATGGAGCCGACGCCGTTGTAATGGAGGAAGAAACAAAGTTTAACGATACCGATGTACGGATATACTCAAAAATCGCGGCAGGTCAGAATGTGAGGTATGCCGGCGAAGATGTGTGTGAAGGAGAGTTGATCATATCAAGAGGCATACCCATCAGGCCGGCGGAGGTGGGGATGCTTGCCGCACTCGGACGCTCCTTCGTAAAAGTATATCGGAAACCCCTGGTGGCGATCATAGCTACGGGGGATGAGCTTGTCGATATAGATAATGCGGCGTCGCCGGGTAAAATTGTGAGCAGTAACAGTTATTCTCTTGCGGCTCAGGTAATCGAATGCGGAGGGATCCCTCTTCAGCTGGGTATTGCAAGAGACAACATAGACGACTTGACAGAAAAATTCAGGGAGGCTCTGCATGCGGATGTTATAGTATCCTCGGCAGGTGTTTCGGCCGGGAACTACGATTTCGTAAAAGATGTAATGGAAGCTATCGGGATCAATATCGCATTCTGGAGAATTGCGGAACGACCCGGCAGACCCATGGCCTTCGGCTCAAAAGAAGGGAAACCGGTCTTCGGGCTCCCCGGCAACCCTGTGTCATCCATGATCACCTTTGAGGAGTATGTAAGACCCGCTATACTGAAAATGACCGGGCATCAAAATGTATTTCGCAGAAAGATAACAGCAAGGATTACGGAGGACATAACGACGAAGAAAGGGATTCGGTATTTTCTCAGGGGTTGTATCACAAAACAGGGGCAGGAATTTACTGTGCGAACCACCGGCGAGCAGGGGTCCGGAATATTGAAATCCATGGTTTTTGCGAATGCGATAATCGTTATCCCCGAAGATGTCGATTTCGTTAAAGCCGGCAGCGATGTAGCAGTACAACTTATCGATAACTCTCTGGATTTCAGGAAAGATCCGGAATATCTAGGCGATTGACAATCGCTATTAAAAGAGATAGAAGAAATTTACAGCAATGCGGAAGTGCCAAGGTCACTGGTGGGCCTCCCGGACTTCAAATCCGGTGTNNCTCAGGTGGGTTCGATTCCCATGCACTTCCGCCAGTTTATTCGCCAATTTCAATTTTTAGCTAATATATTTCTTTAACCTTTTTTAACTTTCGTATTTTTAACCATCCAATCAGATTTTAAGTCTTTGTTAATATTAATTAACGGCAACTCGCTTCCAAGATAATCATACCTTAAAACCGTTGACATTCAGTATGACGATTATTATTTTATAAGTAACCGAGATGCTGCGATGCGCGTAACGAGTCACGTCGCTGGATGAAAACAAAAAAAGAAAACAAGAGTCTCTGTGGTGATTATCACCCTAAACAGACTAAAAAATGTGTATGTGACTCCAGCAAGACAACTTACGACATTCGCGGCTCTCGTTCTCTCGTTTCCGTATTTTAAGCTTTATTACTTGTTCACCCCATCAAAAATTAATTAATAACTAATACCCTATAGAAATGCCTATTACTTAATTTTCTATCTTGCTGATTCTAAAACCTTTTTCCTTAACTATATACATTCTAAATTTTCTATACTTTGTCCATCAAAAGAAGTATACACATTTATGATGTTAAATCGATTGTTTCTTTTCTGCAAGTACACGCCATCTTTAAGAAATGAGGTTTAAAATGAGAAAACTGTTAGTGCTATTATTATGCTTAGGATTTACTGGATGTGCAACGACTCCTCAGCCAGGACCGGGAGAAATTATTCCATACATGGCAAATTTTAATTATACACCTGCTAGCCAATCTCAGCTTTTAAGTGAAATAACGTTTACTGTAACAAATACTGTTTATCAAACTCAAAACAACATAATGTGGTTCACCTCTCCGCAATTTTTTAATTTGCATGAAGCTATAAAAGAAGATTTGCCTAAAATCCTTGTGGCAAAGGGATTCAACGTTCTTGGTCCTTATGATTCGGACGATCTGATACCCTTCTCAGATAAGAAAAAAATTGATTTTTTGCTGGGTCCAAAGGTTAAGCTAGCAATTACATTAAAAGATCATAAAGCAGAGGTTGAATCCATTTGGGCCGCTCCTCCGGTTTATGATTTAACCGGAAATGCTGAAGTTAAAGGAGAAATTATCCTGGAATTAAGAGAGATTTTTACACATGAATTGATGTGGAGGAAGACTATACCTTTTGAAAAGTTTACTTTCCCTTATTTTATTCGTAGCCCACTAACAAACGAATTTAAAATTTCTTTTATTATGAATGATATAGCTAAAGGTGTGGAACAGCAATACCCTGAAATTATGACTATTCTATACAACCTGATTGATCCTGAAGAGATGAAAACAATCAAAAAGCAGGCTCAAGAAATTAAATGCAAGCAAGGGTATTAAAAAATGGTCCAAGACGCCTTTATATAGAAGCTCGTAAGTAAATAAAAAAAACCCGGTATTGACGGCAGGGGGGAATTCAGATTCAGGCAGATTCGGATTAAGGGGACACAATACTTAATTGACAAGTAAATACCGGGATCAAAATTGCCACTGACTCTTGTTGCTGATTGCCAATTGTTATCTACAACAAACCCATTCAAGTTCTATTAACTATACGTATTTTTCTAATTTTCGTTAGCAGGATTCTGATAGACGTCTTTCCTGTCTGCAATTCTTAGTATCAAAATAATAACAGACTCTCTATCTATGGCGTAAATTACACGGTAAGATCCATAACAACGGTAGCGATAAAGCCCCTTGAAAATTCCTTTGAGCGACTTACCCAAGCTTAGAGGATCTTTTGAAAGATAGTCTTTTATCTTGGCTATGATCTTCTTTTGTTTCTGCTGTTCAATTGTTTGAAGATCCTTTATCGCCTCTTCATGCCATTGGATACTATAGGTCAAGGATATTCTCCATATCTTCCGTTGAGTAATATTTGGCGTTTCTGTCATTGAGGCGATCAAGGGCAAGGTAGGCGTCTTCATATTCAGCAAGATGCTGGTCAAGAATTTCTTTTATGTAGAAGCTTTTAGGGCGTTTCGTTTTTTCGGCAAGAAAATCGAGACGCGATGATATCTCATCCGTAAGCCGGACGTTTAATATTTTAGACATTTTTAACCTCACTATTTGTTTTACGTGTATTACATGCTAACACATGTCTACATATGAGTTCAAGCTATATTGTTAGCCTACAGGGAAACCAATTTTAAAATATACCTTGCCCCCCAGACGTCCCCCAAGATATTTTTACCTCTTCTAGCGCATTGTTATTACAAGTTATTTTTTCTCGGTGTAAGGGTTCGATTCCCATGCACTTCCGCCATTTTATTAGCAAATTTCAATTTTTAGCTAATATATTTCTTTAATCGGTTTTCAAGACAGATTGAGGTCCATTTCCCGCTTTTACTTTTGCAGGATCCAAATCCCTACTTCACATTCTGTAGTCAGTTGACTCATAATAAAATGTTACCGAAGGATAAGTGATAGGAGGTAACGTTGCCTCATAAAAGATGTTACCCGTGTTTGCTGTTTATGGAGAAGATCTTTTTCATTTTTTTATCCATGCTTTTCCTTAGCAGAAAAGGGGTGACGATTATGGCACAATTTAATTTGACAGCAGAAGAAGTACAAGAACTCTTGAAAATCTTGAAGAAAGAAGTTTCGAGACTCGAGATCGAGATTATTCACACAGATACTTCCGAATTTCGTAAATTCCTTCAAGCCCTCAAGTCCGTTAAGGAAAAACTCATAGAAAAATCCGAAAAGTAATACTAAAAGTATTGAATCTTTCTGGCCGTTTGCGAAGCTAAAGCTTATTAAATTCCAAGGTATTCTACAATCAACTCTTTATCTGCACGTGAAAGAGTGCGCAGTTTCGGTTCAATAACCACGATACCGATATCTATAAATTGTTTTTAAAAAACTTCAAAGATAACGCATTGTTCTAGTTAAAACCCTTCTACCATATATAGATCAGCAGTTGTTTTCAGAATTAATTGAGATATGGTGCTTCTAACGGTATTTGTGGTGCTATCATAGGCCATCTCGACAAAATCAGTGCAAGACCCGGCAAATATTGTTTTACTTATCCTGCTATAAGTCTGCTTTTTTCACTGACCGTTTCTCGGAATAGTTTCAAGATAAAATTGATTATTACTTAAACGTAGCACTGCAATATTT
>DCUQ01000047.1 GCA_002327865.1 Syntrophaceae bacterium UBA2210 | reverse complement strand
CACTATTGACAACCGACCTCAGGACCGAAAACCCAATCCGGTGGAGTTAGTGGTGGGCGATGCAAACTCTCATACCATCCGTTCATTTGTCTTTAGCTACATGGACCTAACTTTTTTATACGTATCTTTGTGAAATTATCAAACGCCCCAAATTTCCAATATACCCCCCCAATACTGAACAAAAGAACTAATAACTTCCTTTAGTCAATTAAATCAAGTGTGAAGAAAAAGCAGCAGATTTCCTTCCGTAATCATTCGAAAGATTATTACCGTTGATTAAGGGGGCCTATTTATTCCAGGGAGCAAAAAGCAAAACCTGATTCAATATCTCATCCAACCGTTTCACTCGGCAGAGTCCTCTGCCGTCGGACTGATTTTATCGGTAAAGAGACTTGGACTAACCGCTCTCTCCAGATCTTTCCAGAACTGATTGCGCTTCGGTGAACCAACGGTCTCTTTTGTCGGAAATTCAAGAAACGGAACTGTGATACCATCGGCTAACAGCTCCTCCGACAGTATCTCCGCCATGATACCCATGAGGACGGGATCACCGGGATCCGCGTCTTCAAGAGGATTCGGCGACTCTGTCATATATTTATTGACTTTATGCTTTCCCCAGTGGATTCCGCATGTAGGGCTGTTTTCGAGACCGATAAAGCAGGTCAGACGATATTTGTTTTTGATGAACTCACGCACCATTAACATGGGGACCTTGAGTAATTCCTTACAGTGCTGGCGAAAGAAAATGTTGTCGTATTGCTGACGACCCTGTGGATTCCGCATTAATCCCATTGCGGTTGTCTCAGGACAGGGGTATTGAACGATACCAACCCTTTGCTGCATAAGATAATTCATCAATTCGTGAGAAAGCGGAAAGTTTTGCCCCAGGAGGTGGACCCTGCAATACGGATTTACCAGGCACTGGGCTATCATAATTATTTTCCGGTCTTTTTTGGACATATGCGAGTTCTCCCTTATAGACGTTGCACATTTTCGATATACATATCGGCGTTAAACTTTTTTTTGCATCCATTGTAACTCATATAACGAATTTTGCCAAATACAGGACGCTGAAACCATGCGCGATCGTGAACGCCACCGATTGCCCAGGCACAGCCGACATACCCATTGGGGTCACGCCCGTCGAGTTCGTACCGGTCATTCATGTATATTGCCTTGTTTAGGGCCTCCTCGGGTGTGTTGCTCCATTCCAATATTTTCTTTGCCCAGTACATTCTCATGTAACCGTGCATCTTTCCTTTTTTCACCATTTCTGTCTGCGCGGCATTCCAGAGTGGGTCGTGTGTCCGAGACAATTCCAGTTCCTCCAATGAATAGAGATACGGGCGTTCATCCTGGCCATGATCTTCCAGGGTCCGGCGAGCCCACTGTGGAAAAGCTGCCGTGGAATCATAGGCAGCATTATAAAAACAGAAATTGTCCGAAAGTTCCCGGCGGACAATCAGTTCTTCGAGAAAACTGTCGTGTGAAGTTGTTGACTCTTGCTTACGGACTTCCAGCGCGATTCGCTGTGCTGAAATCTGCCCGAAATGGAGATATGGCGAAAAGTGTGACTGACCGTCACTCGACGGATTATTACGGGTTTCTTCATAGACCGAAAGTTTCTTGTTAACAAAATTTTTCAAGACACTGCCTGCAGCTGCTTCTCCGGGTTTTATCCATGTCACTGGAGCTATCGAACTATCAATATTTAGGGTGCTCATCAGGTTCTTCCAGTTGATCTCCGGAATTTGTCTCTTCCACAGGATCGGATGATCTTCACACGGCGGGAAGCTGTCACAAAATTCTTCCAGCTTGCCCGTTACGCGCGGCCGGAATGTTCGTGCCGCAAAATCCTGCTTTGCTGACGCATGCCAGCAGGGAACAATATTGTGGGCGTCGACCTCGTAGAAGGGAATCGAAATTTCTTTCGCCACTTCGCTTTTCCACTGCTGCTTTACCCGGAGAGGATCAAAATCGGTGACTATCGCACCGATGCCGAATCGTCTCGTGAAACGCACAATTTCTTCGCCGGGGCTTCCGGAGAGGAGATAAAACGGGATATTTCTTTCTCGCAATGCTTCGCTGGCTTCCCTGAGGCCGTTCAGCATGAAGGCGTACTGACGGAGTGTGGCATCAAGGAACTCCCGTGCCAGGGTTAAGACAACGATAAGCGGTTCGTTCCTTTTCAGTGCTATCTCCTGAGCATAAATCAGCGCCCAGTTGTCACGCGCGCGCTGGTCACGACTCATCCAATACACGACCGGGCCGGGCTTGGAAGAACCTCCTTTTAACATTCTCATCCGTTTTGGATTCATTTCTCTCCACCTCGTCCACAGCAGCAGCCAACGGTGGCTACCCCGGGGCGTAGGACACCGCCGGTTTCCCCGGCAGACAGTATACGAATTTCTGTTTCAGGAGCCGAGGATTGTTGTAAGTTATGATTGTTTTTTTATTTCTTCATACCAGTATCGGTATCCTTCACTCCCGGGATGGAGAAAATCACGGGCATAAAAGATACCGGGATTTACGGAAAAGGGGTCGTCACCCTTCTCCCTGAAAAGATCGACATACTGGACACCGTGATCCGCCGCCACCTCCATGAAGAGGCGCCTCGCCTTCCGTGTACGGCAGGTGTACATCCAGCTCAGTGGCGGGAAGAACGCCGGAGCGAGACCGACATTCCCGCTGCTGAGAAAAATGACGTGGTCTCCCTTCTTTTGAGCGCTCTCAAGCATTATCGCCACCGATTCCCGAAGGTCCCTGATTGGCGAAAAGTAGAGTATATCGTTCGCTCCCGCGTGTACCAGGATAAGATCGAATCTACGTCCTTCTGTTTCCTGAAGCTGCGCGTACACATCCAGGACTTTAGCCCCGTTGCGCGCCACATTCACGATAGTAGTATTCTCAAATTCGGACGCGATTCTGCCCGCTATGGAGTCCCGGGGAGTCAGCGCTCCAGTTCCAACACCAGTGCTGTCACCGACTATCAAAAGTGAGTGCGAAGCCCCCGGACGCTGCACCTCGTAGGGCATGCTCTCTGCCGCAATGAGCCGTCCCCTGGATATTCGTACCCCCAGGATCGAAAGCTCCGCGATGCACAGGAGCACTATCAAAATGCCGAGCGTGAGGGCCGCGTATTTCATGGTCTCATTCCTTTCCGTATAAACGAAAGCGGTGGATTATTAGAACTGTTTCCTGATCCACCGGATGACCAATCCCATGACGGGAACTTTTTCGTAGATTACGCTTGTGTCCCAGTAATCTTGGTGGAAAACGATCATGCCCTCTTTATCGAACCGGACATGAGACATCCCGACCGTTTTTACGGGATCATCCTTCCAGCGCTTTGTTGTCAAGTCCATGACCCATCGAAAATAATAATTGCCTTCGTGGACGGCAATGTCCTGTATGTCAAAGGTACACTCGTGAACCGTTTCCGCGCTTTTCAGGAAATAGGCCTCGATGGCGTCGAGTCCCTGGACTTCGCGGTATCCGTCACGGAAATAGGCGTCATCAGCATATATTGTGCGGATATTTTCCCTGATGTTTTCGACAGAAAAGACACGGTAAAAAGAGACAAATCTCTCGACGGCTTCCCGTTCCTTTTCAGAGTCGGGCTGCAGGGCCCCCGCTTTATGTGGATCGGTTTTACTCAGAGCCTGATAATAGTCCTTCATTTCATACACCTCCTTATCCTGCTTTGGTGCGCATGCGGAGATGACAAGCAGGATAGAACAGATCGAAAATAGTACATACCGGTAATATGACACGTTCTTACTCCTTTTCTCCTGAGGGGTTGAATAGGGCACCCTGAATGCTGTCGCTGCTTATCGTTGTCCCTCAAAACCTTTTTGCGTGCTCTCTATCCGGGTCTGTTGAGCACAAGCTGTAGGTTTCCCAAGGCCCGCGCGGCAAAGCCGGCCTCGCAGCAGGCGAAGTAGTAGATCCATTTCCGCTGGAACGTACCGTCAAAACCCATATCGGAGAGGGTGTCGATATTTTCCATAAACCGTCTCCGCCACTCCCGCAGGGTGGGCGCGTAGTCCGGACCGATGTTTTCGACGGTATCGATGGCAAGGGATGAGTGGTGTGTTGCCGCGTTGCTGATCGCGGTCAGCGACGGAAGGTGTCCCCCGGGGAAGATATGTTTTCGAATCCAGTCCGTTCCTTTCCGGTACACATCGTAGCGCTGATCGGGAATGGTGATCGTCTGCAGGGCAATACGTCCGCCCTCCTTAAGGAGAGTGTCGCAGCACCTGAAGAATGTCCCGAGATACCGGTGCCCCACGGCTTCCAGCATCTCGATTGAAACGATTTTATCGAAACTGCCCTTCATTGAGCGGTAGTCACGGGAGAGAATCTTAATCCGGTCTTCCATTCCCGCCCGACGAACCAGTTTACGGGCGTACTCATACTGCGCCGCCGAGACGGTGATGCCGGTCACTCTACAGCCCGTTTGTGCGACAGCCTCCACGGCAAACCCTCCCCAGCCGCACCCGATTTCGAGTACGTGATCGTTTTCCGTAATCCCGGCTTTGCGAATCATGGATAGCAGTTTGTTTTTCTGCGCGTCCTCCAGAGTATCCTCCGGTGACAGAAACTGCGCGCAGGAATAGGTCATGGTTGAATCAAGGAAGGTCTTAAAGAAATCATTACTTAGATCATAATGACGCCGGATATTGCGCCTCGCCCCGAGCACCGTGTTTTCGCGGGCCAGATGAAGGACACGGTCCCGTAGCCTCGTATATACGGTTGTGGCGAAGTTTCCATCCATTATGACGTCCCTGTTCTCATACAGGAGCCTCACGAATTCCGCCGGATCGGAGCTCTCCCACTCCCGTTCCATATACGATTCGCCGAGGCCGGTATCACCGCTCAGGATCACCCGTGAAAAAAAGCGGTAATCATCAATGGTGATATCGGCGCGAATCGGTGATGCCGGATCGCCGAAGGTTTCGACCGCGCCCCCGGGGAACGTCATACGGAGATATCCCCGCTCTATCTGCCCCAGGAGCCGCAGGATATAGCTCATTGATCGTTTCTGCAGGAGAGTGGGGGGCGTTTTCCGGATTGTCATCATACTGACCGGAACCGGCTTCGGATGATAGTCGAGCTTCTTGAGAAAGGAAATTTTTGCCGCCTCCCAGTAAATTCTCGGAATAGTGAGATGGGGGACCAGGGGGTGCCTTAAGAGTATCTTTACCTGGTTCGCGGTTGTCAGCGGCAACGGATCGCCCGACAACTCTCCATAGAAGACCAGTTCGTCATCCCGGTAAAGATTGATACGGATCTTCATCTCTTTGCGGATATCGGACAGCAGGAATTCATACGTACCTGTTAGGTCGTTAAAGGGGGAGACGTGGAATTCTTTCGGAGCGACGAAACGAAGCGGGAACTCATCCGCAGTATCATCCGCTCGCCCGGGTATGTATACATGGCGTTCTCCAAAGGTGTTGCTGACTTCGGCAACGGCACAGACAAGCCTGTTATCCCCTGAGAAGCAGTAGTAAAAACTGACGGGGTTGAACACATAATTAAAGTAGCGGGCCGATGTGACAAGCATGATGGTGGCGATATCATCGGTATATCCTTTGGATTGAAGAATACGCAGAAGCTTTTCCCTGATTGTGCCGGGTTCTTCATTAAGATAGTCCTCATCATACATGGATGTGGGACGCAACCGGTTATAACCGAAAAGGGGGAGGGAACGATCCAGTTCATCCAGTTCGTCAATATCGAAACAATAGACATAAAGAGAATATTTCAAGCGATGGATGACCGGTTTCAGTCGTTCATGTTGAACGTGTCCTTTGAAAATACATGACTTCATAGGGTTATACCAAACTTCTCCGCAACTCTGACGGCAGACCTGACCGCGTCTTCGTGAAAGCCATAACCAAAGTAGCTTCCGCAGAAACATGTGTTGTTTTTCCCGTTGAGTTCGGGCAGCTCCAATTGTGTTTTCAGGGCATCAAAGGTAAACGTGGGATGGGTGTATTCAATCTCCTTGATAATCTTCTCCTCGGGAACGGGCGTCGCCGGATTCAGGGTGACACAATAGTTGTTTTCTGTTGAGAGATTCTGCAGGCGATTCATGTGATAGGTCACCATAACCGGAGATTTCGATTCGATGTCTCTTTCCCTGATATAATTCCATGATGCCCAGGCACGGCGGTTCTGCGGCAGAAAAGACGTGTCGGTATGCAGAATCGTTTTATTTATAGAATAGTTCCAGGGCAGGAGGAGACGAATTTCATCAGGTGATGGATCGGCCAGCATACGATACGCTTCGTTTGCATGGGCCGCGAAAACTACGTGGTCATACAGCTCTTCTTCTCCATCCTCGAAGCGCACAAGGGGGCCTTTGTCTGTTCTTCGCACCGATTTCACCCCGTGGTTTGTCAGGGCCCGGCCCTTGAAGTCTTTGAGAAACGCCTTCACGTAGGAATGGCTACCGCCCGCGACAACAAACCACTGCGGCTGATCGGTGAGAGTTAACAGTCCATGATTTTCGAAAAACCGGAAAAACGATTCGGCCGGAAAATCCATCATTTGCGCGTCGGGCGTAGACCATATCGCCGATGCCATAGGGATAAGATACAATTCGATCAACTGCCGGCTGAATCGTTCCTGTTCGAGGTAATCGCCGAGCCGAAGGCCTTTCAGCGTCCCCCCCTGAAGCTTTCGGCGCGTTTTGGAATTAAGCTGCGTTATTCCTAGGAGCATGCGCCAGAACGACGGGTTCAATAGATTGAACCGCTGCGCGAAGAGGGTGTTGAAATTGCTGCTGGCATACTGCAGGCCGGTCTGCCGACAATAGTAGCTGAACGACATCTGGGTTTTGCCGGGCTCGACTCCCATTTGAGAGAGAAACTCGATGAACAGCGGATAGGTACGCTCGTTGAATACAATAAATCCCGTGTCGACAGGTGTTCCCGCGTCTGGACCGTCTTCGATTACAACAGTATGAGTATGTCCGCCGATATAATCGTTTTTTTCATGCAGGGTTACTGAATGTCTTCGTTGAAGCAGATACGATACGGTTATACCTGCAACACCTCCACCTATTACGGCAATCTTTAATCGTGATTCAGTGGCCATGGCTTCGCACCAGTTACGGGTAAATCAGAACGGTTAGAGCCAGCAATATTCTTGAATACCTTTAACAACTACAACTAGGTCAGCTAAAAGAAGAATAATAAAACATTCATATAGTCAAACCATAAAAAAAATCAAGTTGAACGTATAACGAAATGTATAATGAAACCTGTTGGTAAAACCTTATGCTGATTATTATATCAAAAAAAATCATATCGGGGGAAATATTATTCGTAGCGAAGGAAGTGACCATCTTATTTAAATCGAACGAATCCGCAAGCCATGTATTAAGATAGAAGTGGTTACCCCAGCTATTCACCCAGATTTAAGTTCGAGGTGTTGATGCAATTTTGGATTGACGCTTATTCGTAATCTTGTATGTGAGATCAGCGAGACAAAGACAACAGTACAGGAAGCTATACGTA
>DCUQ01000025.1 GCA_002327865.1 Syntrophaceae bacterium UBA2210 | reverse complement strand
TTCGGCAGGGAGAACCGTCAACTGGAATTGAGGATGGGCTTTAGATATGATATCAGGATAAGCGATTTTTCTGATACGGAAAAACGATCTCATGTCCCGGATGCCGATTATTTCAAAATAGAGACGCACATCGAGTATGTAAAAACACTCCGGGACACATTCTTTATCATCGGCTGCGCTCAAAACGACGCTCAACTTTCCGCGCTGTTCGAGGAAGAGAAGTGTGAATACCGATGGCTTCTGAACGGTACGGACAATCCCCTCGGAGAGGGTGATTTCAGGGTTACCCGGGTCAGGATCGACGGCAGGGATGCGCCTGTCATCAGCTCGGGCAATACCGGCAGAGGATATGAAGTGTTATGCGGCGGCCGCGATCTTGAAGAATATCTCAATAGACAGGTAAAGATAGAGATAGAGGTAGAAACTAAAAAACACAAAAGCAGCAAGATGGTTTCCGCCTACCTTGCCTATCCCACACGAGGCATGAATGTATCGCTCGACTATGAAAAAACGGATATGAGAAACGTGAGAGCGGTAAGTTTTTTTGCCGGAAGACATCCATGTCCCGAAATCACAACTAAGCAGGGAAAAACTGTAGAACTGTCCATAGGCGAGGATGAATGGGTGTTCCCCAACAGCGGCGTGACATTTATCTGGGATTTGTAATGTAATGAAGGGAAAAGGGTTTTGATGAAGTTGTTGAGAGTGGGGATAATATTGGGCGGCATGTCTTCCGAAAAGGAGGTTTCATTAAACAGCGGCAGAAACGTTTATGATAATCTGGATAGCGAAAAATACGAAGGCATCCCGGTATTCATGGACGGCGAAGGCAGGCTTTGGATTATTCCGTGGCAGCTCGTGTCTCAGAACACTACGACCGATATAACAGAGCGTCTCGAAAAAGACGCAAGGCGTATATCCTATGAGCAGTTAAAGGATGAAATAGATTTTGCCTTTATTTCCCTTCATGGAAAATACGGCGATGACGGGTGCATTCAGGGAGCTCTGGAACTTATGGGAATTCCATACACCGGCCCGGGTGTCCTGGCCTCGGCGCTGGGAATGGACAAGAGTGTGCAGCAGAAAATACTGGGTGAAGCCGGAAT
The DNA here is from genome assembly GCA_002327865.1 of Syntrophaceae bacterium UBA2210. Classification (GTDB taxonomy): domain Bacteria; phylum Desulfobacterota; class Syntrophia; order Syntrophales; family UBA2210; genus UBA2210. Next base: position 28,170 of record DCUQ01000025.1, on the reverse strand, counting down.
CGATGTGCCGGAGAGCCTTGTTTTTGGAGAAGATGAATGGCTGCAGGACGAGGCGTGTGTCAGGAAAAAGATAACGGAGACCTTCGATTTGCCTTTTGTGGTGAAACCTGTCAGGGAAGGTTCCAGTGTCGGTGTTACCATCGTACGGAATATGAACATGCTTGAAAAAGGGATGTCCGATGCCTTGAGGTGGGACAGGGATGTGCTTGTCGAGGAATATCTCAAAGGCATTGAATTCTCGTGCATCGTATTGGAAAGAGAAGTTGGGCCTTATGTGCTGGGGGTTACGGAAATCCATCCGCAGAGTGATTTCTACTCGTACGATGATAAATACATGCCGGGAAGATGCAGCAAATTTACACCACCTAAAAATATTTCGGAAGACGTGGTCGATCGGATTAAGAAAGATGTTATCATAGCGTTCAAAACCCTTTGCTTCAGATCGTACGGGCGCATAGACGGGTTTGTCCTGGAAAACGGCAGGGTTTTGATTACAGATCCCAATTCGTCTTCAGGCATGGCTCCCTCGTCTTTCTTCTTCGAGCAGGCAGCGGAAGCCGGCATGCTTCCATCGATGATCGTATCCGAACTTATCGACATCTCAGTCAGGGTTCATCGCGGGAAGAAGGGACCATTATAACCGGAAGCAGCATCGGATAATTTTGTGCCGGTCAACGGAACGTATAAAACAATCGGGAAGGACAATTTGTGAATTCGGATCATCAGGGGAAAATCAGGGTCGGCATTATAATGGGAGGGATCTCTTCTGAGAAGGAAATATCGCTGGAGAGCGGGAGAAATATATTCGGTAAGATAGACCGCAAGCGATATCTTCCCTTAGCGCTTTTTATGGACAGCAGTGGTCTTCTGTGGGAGATACCGGTAAAAATGTTGATGCGGAATTCGACCGGAGATATAGAGTGCGATTTGAAAGATGAAGCGAAGAAGGTTCCGTATGAGGAATTGAAAACACTTGTTGATATTATATATCCGGGTCTCCACGGCAAGTACGGTGAAGACGGTTGTATCCAGGGACTCCTGGAACTTCTGCATGTTCCTTATGTGGGTTCCGGTGTTCTTGCCTCGGCGCTTGGCATGGATAAGTATGCCTCCAGAAAAGTGCTTGCAATGAGCGGTATAGATGTTCCGCGCACGATAGCTGTCGATATCAGGCGTTGGGAAAGCGGGAGGGAAACTGTCTTCGAAGAGATAGAACGAGAAATCGGGTTACCCTGTGTGGTCAAACCGGCCCGCGAGGGATGCAGTACCGCTGTAAGAAAGGTTGCGTCACTGGAAGATGTTTCCGGTGCGGTTGCGGAAGCGCTCGACTGGGATAACGTGGTGCTGGTGGAAGAATTCATTGAGGGAATGGAAGTAACCTGTGGTATTATAGGCAACAATATGCCCGTTGCACTCGTACCTTCGGAAACTATACCGACAAGGGGGATTCTTTCTCTGGAAGACAAATTCCTGTACGGTCAGGGAGAAAACAAGACACCCGCAAGACTGCCGGAGGATCTCCTGAACAGGATAAAGGAGGCAGCTGTACGGGCGTTTGTGGCTTTGGGGCTGAAAGTCTACGCAAGAATAGATATGTTTGTTCAGGACGATGGGCGGGTAGTGGTACTCGAACCGAACAGCCTGCCCGGTATGACGCCTTCCACGGTACTTTTCCACCAGGCGGCGGCTTCCGGGATCACGCAATCTGAATTGATAAGCAGGATCATACAGTTATCTTTAGAGGCACACTCGAGCAAAAGGGGGCCGTTGTAAAACGGCACCGGTGTTTTATGAATAAAGTCGCCGTAACAATCGACAATTTCGGAAGGGCCGTCCTAGAGAATGTCGAGGAGATGGGGAGAATTCTCATCCTCTTCCTTTCAGTTTTGATGTGGTTACTGCGTCCTCCGCTGAAGTTGCGTCTTATCTTCAAACAGATGGAGTTTGTCGGTGTCAAGTCGATCTTTGTAGTTGTTCTCACCGGTACGTTCACCGGCATGGTAATGGCCCTGCAGGGTTATTACGGATTCAGAATGTTCAATGCGGAAAGTCTTGTTGGTTCCACCGTCGCGTTGGGAATGACAAGGGAGCTGGGCCCTGTTCTCACTGCCTTGATGGTGACTGCGAGAGCCGGTTCGGCGATGGCGGCGGAATTGGGAACAATGCGTGTCACAGAGCAGATAGACGCCCTGTATGTAATGGCGGCTAACCCTGTTAAACACCTCATCGTTCCCAGGGTAGTCGCAGGAGTTATAATGCTTCCCGCCCTTACCATTGTGTCCGATTTTATGGGAATCCTGGGAGGATATTTTGTCGGTGTACCCGTCCTGGGCATTAATTCAGGCGCTTTTGTAAACAATATCAATAAACTTGTCGATCTCGGCGATATTTATAACGGCCTTATCAAGGCGGCGTTTTTCGGACTTATCCTGTCTCTGATAGGATGCTATAAAGGGTTTAACACAACCGGGGGGGCTGAAGGTGTGGGAAAGGCTACTACGGAAGCTGTTGTTCTTGCGTCCGTATCGATCCTTATAAGTGACTATTTTCTGACAGCCATAATGTTTTAAACAATGATCAAACTTGTTGAAATACATAAGTCCTTTGGACGGCAAAAAGTTCTCGACGGTCTGAATCTTGATATCGAAGACGGTAAAACCACCGTTATTATCGGCGGCAGCGGCGGCGGAAAAAGTGTCCTGCTTAAACATATTATCGGATTGTTGAAACCCGACAGCGGGAAAGTGATTGTCGACGGTGTTGATATCGCTTCGCTGAACGACAGAGATCTTAACGAAATACGTAAGAAATTCGGGATGCTCTTTCAGGAGGCCGCGTTGTTCGATTCGATGAACGTTATGGAAAATGTCGCATTTCCTCTCAGAGAGCACACCAGAAAAAAAGAAAGCGAAATCCGTGAAATAGTGGCTCAGCGGCTCAAAGCGGTGGGTCTCCCGGGCGTCGAGAGTAAAATGCCGTCGGAGTTAAGCGGAGGTATGAGAAAGAGAGTTGGTCTTGCCAGGGCTATTGCCTTGCATCCGCAGATCGTCCTTTTTGACGAGCCAACAACCGGTCTCGACCCCGTTATGACGGAGGCGATCAATGAGCTCATCGTTGAAACACAGAGGAATTTCAACCTGACATGCGTGGTAATCAGTCATGACGTCCAGTCTATTTTTACGGTGGGGCACAAGATAGCCATGCTGTATAAAGGTAAGATCATAGAATACGGGACTTCCGAGGAAATACGGGAATCGTCCAACCCCGTGCTCAGACAGTTTCTGTCCGGAAGCCTTGAAGGGCCGATCAGCGTGATATAAAACGGCAGGGTGGTAAAAACCACGGTCCCTGCGGCAAAGAATGGAGAAGATGATGTCTTCGATCAGCACTGAAGCAAAGGTAGGTTTGTTCGTCTTGGTGGCATTGATCATATTGGGATACATGTCATTCAGGGTCAGCGAGCAGGGGTTCGGCCTCAAGAAGGGGTACCTGGTGAACGTGGTATTCGACAACGCTACGGGTCTCGAACGGGATGCCTCGGTGCAGATAGCCGGTGTCGAGGTGGGAAGAGTTGAAAAAATATCCCTCGCGAATGGCAAGGCACTGGTCACCATGAGGATACTTCCAGCGGTAAAACTCGAGAAGGACGTGGAGGCCAAGATAAAATCGTATGGAATATTGGGTGATAAATATATAGATATCGTTCCCGGGACAGAAGTAGGGACATATATCGCGGAAGGCGGAGATATTATCAGAACGGAAAAGCAGGCCGACATAGACAAGCTTTTAAGTAAGCTTGGTTATATCGCGGCCGATGTAATGGCGGTAACTGCCTCATTGAAGAAGGTTATCGGGACAGATGAGGGAGAGGCAAATCTCAAGGCGATAATAGAAAACACCAGGTCCATTACCGAAAATCTGGACAAAGTCGTCAAGCAAAACGATGAAAAGCTCAATCTTATGATAGCCAATCTCGGGGAAGCGTCGATAGAGATGCGAAAGGCCTTTTCGACGCTGAACAGTATCGTGGCAAAAATTGACAGCGGGGAAGGCACGATAGGCAAATTAATCGAAAATCAGGATGCTTTCGATAACCTCAACCAGACACTCGCTTCTCTCAGGGATATTACCGAGAAGATTAATGAGGGGAAAGGTACGATAGGGAAGCTGATCAACGAAGAGGATACGGTCGATAACCTTAACGCAAGCCTGAAAAGTCTCGAAAAAAGTATGGACGGGATAGAACGGTATGTGTCGAAGGCGGATCAGTTTAAGACATTCCTCGGCTACAGGGGGGAATATCTTTTCGACAGTAGTGAGAGTAAAGGATATTTTGATCTTACGATACGGCCGAACGAAGACAAATTCTACATTCTCGGTGTGGTCGCGGATCCCAAGGGCAGACGTACGATAACCGATGATACCGTGGGTGGAATTACGACGCGGACCGAAACGTGGGAACGTGACGAACTCCTGTTTACCGCTCAGATCGGAAAGCGGTTCAAAAATGTGGCCCTGAGAGGAGGGATTTTTGAATCGACGGGCGGGGCAGGCGTGGACTATTTTGCCTTTAACGACAAGCTGCAGCTTACCTTCGAGGCCTTCGATTTCGACAGCGATCGTAACGCGCACCTTAAGGCATATGCCGAGTACAGACTTTTGAAACATATCTATCTGTCGGCCGGGTGGGATGATTTTATAAGCAACGAAGGAAACGACTCGCCTTTTGTAGGTTTCGCGATACGATTTGAGGATGAAGATCTCAAATACCTCCTCGGAAGTGTGCCGATACCGAATTAAATAGGTGCAGCTGTCTCTATTGAATACTTGCGATGCCTGTATTGACATTTTACGATTTGGATATATATTAACCCCCGAACTCGGATACGTGAAATTGGGAAATGGATTTTAGTCCATCAGAGATAAACCTTATAAAAAGGGTGTTTCAGCGTGCAGAAGGGCTGGCTGAGGACTATTTTCGTCTCGGCAAAGGCGGTTTCAGGGCTCACCGGTATGAGGTGGAAACCCTGGCACGGCTTGAGAGCCACGAAATAGACAGCAGGGCTTTTGCCCATCTCTGCAGGTATCTTTATCAGAAAGATGGCAACGCCGATCATCCCGGCAACTTCTATTTCTTCAAAATCTGCCTTCAGGATGACCGGATTCTCGCAGCGGTAAAAAGGAGCGAGCCATTTATCAAACTGGCGCCTCTCATGTTGTATATAGCCGTACATGAACTTGTTCATGTTATACGATTTAACAGCAGGGAAATCGATTTCGACGCGCCGCTTGGAGAAAAGATTATAGAAGAAGACAAGGTTCATTCGATTACAGGAAATATGCTCCAGTCGGTGGCTGACACGGACATGAATCTGGTCCTCGAGTGTTTCAGCAGCCGTTATCAAATAGGAGATATATATAATTAGTTTCCGAACGAGGCAGTTGCTCGGGAGCGAAGTAGTTTCTTGGAGGAGATTTTATGCCGATTTATGAATATAAGTGCAGGAAATGCAATAAGAAGTTCGAAGTATTTCAGGATATCACAGATGATGAGATCAAAACCTGCAGGTTCTGTGACGGGAATGTCGATAAATTAATATCCCTTTCTTCTTTCCGTCTAAAAGGATCGGGCTGGTATGTAACGGATTACGGGGGAAAGAAACCATCCTCCACCGAAACATCCGTGAATGAAAAAAGTTCTGCTGACAAATCAGTCGGAGACGGCAAAGCCTGTACTGCAAGTGAGACGACGCCAGCCAGGGCGGATTCCAAATCTTCCAGCGAAAAAAGTGAAAAATAAGGCGTCGATTTTCCAACGCACAGCCGGGTGTCCCGTCAGGAAGGCTCCCGGCTCTTTTCTGACAATCAACGATCGATGAACCAAGAACAATTCATCTCATGACAACCGGTTTTCCCGATACCGGTCCCCGGTCGTTACCTGTGCTCATCTCTAAGCAGGTCTTCCACGGTCTTCACCGGGTTAAAAGTTGTCAAAGGTATCTCCACGAATACACTGTTCCATCCCGACATGGAGCCGTTCCAGAGACCTGGAAGTTCCAGAACCTTCAAGGCCTTCCCTTTATAGGATTTGTTCGAAACAATATAAGTGTCGGTATCGACATACCGCCCCAGATCGAATTTTTCTCCCCGGTAATCCCTGATGCTGCACACCATGTCAACGGGGTTGAAAAAGGTCGAGGATTTCCATATGGCCCTTTGTTCTTCAGATTCCGAGTTGATCTGCGACTCCTCGACAATCTGCAGTGATTGTTCTCCCTGTTTCCCCGTTATCCAGAATGGACCTCCGCCGGGTTCTCCTTCATTTCTCACCATGCCGCACACTCGCAGGGGACGGTTGAGGATGTTGAAAATGAGGTCTTTTTTCGCCGTGCCCGGCAACTTATCAAAATCCCGGGGCGTATTTACGGAAAGATTTTCCCGGCAGAAACCCGCTATCTCGGAAATCTGCTTCCCATCCGGTTCTTTTTCTCCCAGAAGACGCAGGTAATTGAATATCTTTTCCTGTAGCTGCACTATGTATCCGCCGAGGATTTTCTTGTACAGCACGGTTTCCGGTTTCAGTCTGTCAGGTGGTATATTATCTATGTTTTTTATGAAAATAATATCTTCATCAATGGCGTCCAGGTTTTTAAGGAGTGCTCCATGTCCTCCCGGCCTGAATATAAGACCGCCCGCTTCGTCACGAAAGGGTTTGCCCCCCATGTCTATCGCTATGGTGTTTGTAGATGGGGATTGTATGGAAAACGATATCCGGAACGTAACATCGTATTGGGTTTCATAAAAAATCCGTATTTCTGAGATATAATTTTCTACGGCCGACCTGTGCTCTTCGGAAACGGTGATATGTATTCTGCAGACGTGATTTTTGTCCTGCAGAAACATGGTAGCCTCGACGAGGTGTTCCTCAAGAGGTGTGCGATTTCGACCCGGGTATGAATGAAATTTGAGTAGAGCCTTGGGAAGGTTTGCGTAGTTTAGCCCCTTTTGTGTGAGTATGTAGCCCAGCATCTCGGAAACATTCCCCCGCAGCATATTGTGAATATCCTTGCCGTCGCGCGAGATAGCGGCCAACAGGTCATCGTAGAAAGCAAATTCTGTTATTGTGTCTGCCAGTTTCCCGGCATCTTCCGTATCATTAAAGCCTTCCATCTCGTAATAATTGAACCAGCTGCGGAACATGCGGCTGGCAGCTCCCGAAGCGGGAAGGAATTTTATCATCCTTCCCCTTGAAGCCTCCCGATCATGTATGGAAACCAGTACCTTTTTTTCCATTTCCGGGATCGCGGCTATTCCGTCACCTATCGAGCAGGGTCTGTCGAGATTGAGCGGCGTCGTTTCACTGGAAAGAATCTCCAGTTGAGAATAAACTGTTTCTACCGTTAGACCTTCCCTGTGGATTGACTCCAGATCGTTTTCTGTAAATAGTTTTTCTGACATCCGTATCTCCTGAAGATGGTGTTTTTATGTGATCGCATTGAAACAAAGAGCAATATTGCTGTCCCTCTCATTTTGTTATATGAATGTATTTGGTAAAAATGGAACGTTTCATACATTATGTTGATTACGAACGATCGTATGTATATGTCAAGTATTTCTTGAAAGTTTCATATGTAACAGATAACGGATATGAAACCGTGAGGCGTTATTGGCGGAAAACGGGCAAAAAATGTTAAAAATTTTTTCACAAGTCGAAATATCGTGATTTTGCCATTTAAAACGTACAAGTATATAAATAATTACGATATGTTGCCGGAATAGACCGGACAGGAGAAGATTTCTTGAAAGACAGCCGCCAGGAACAAGAAAAAATGCGGTCAAAGGCGCAATGGCTGGTATTTTTCAGGCTTGTCGCAGTGTCTTTTTTGCTTGCCATCGTTGCCATTGTCCAGTTTAAGCTCCAGGACTCCCTGCCGGTTGAATCCATCCGTGCCATATATGTTCTGGTAACAGTAACATATATAATCTCCGTTTTATATATCTTCTTGTTGAAAACAATAAGCAACGTCTCCATAAACATATATATCCAATGTCTTCTCGATATAATGTCAGTTACTGTTCTCGTTTATTTCACCGGAGGGATAGAAAGCGTTTATTCCACATTGTACCCTCTCGTTATAATATATTCAGTTTTGTTTCTGGGCAGGAAGGGAGGATTGCTTGTCGCCTCTCTGGCCGGTATCGCGTACGGACTTCTTCTGGATCTTGAGTTTTACGGCACTATCCATCCTGTTTACGATAAGATGCACCAATACGATATTTATTCGGGGCATGTTTTCATGAGAATATGCATCTATATCGTATCATTTTACGTGGTAGCCCTGCTGGCGAGTTTCGTTGTGGAAACGGAAAAGAAGACAAAGACACTCCTTTCGGAAAAGGAAAGCGCTTTTGACAAACTGGACATTCTCCATAAAAGCATCATCGAGTCTGTGGGCTCAGGGATTATAACCCTGGACCCCGACGGCAGGATAAAGTCTTTTAACAGGGCAGCCGAAGGAATCCTGGGTATATCTTCTTGCAGCGTTATGGACAGAATTGTTATCGATGTATTTCCCGATTTTCCGGCTATGAGAAACAAAATAAAAGAAGTAGAGCGGAAATCCGATCCCTCCTCGGGACGCTTCGAGATGACACTGTCCTCCGAAGAAAGTGACAAGATACTGGGTTTTTCGGTATACCCCCTTATTGACCAGGAGGGAGACAGTATCGGCGACATTCTCATATTTCAGGATTTGACATATTTCAAGGAGATGGAAAGGGAGATTGAAAAGAACAAACGGTTGGCTCTTATGGGGGAAATGTCGACAATTCTGGCACATGAACTGAGGAGTCCTATCGCGTCGATCAGTGGTTCCATAAAACTGTTGATGGAAAGCCTCGATCTGGAAGGTTCCGACAGAAGACTTATGGAAATCGTCCTTATGGGAAAAGACCAACTCGAAAATCTCGTAAGGGATTTTCTTCTTTTTGCCAAACCTGATAAAAGTAAGCGTTCCAATACCGATATTGTTGACATTATAGCTGAAGTGATCGAGTCCATACGTCTTTCCTCCGAATGGAACGAAGATATTGTAATTGCGAAAAATCTGTGCATTCAAAATAAAGTGTTTGGAAACAGCTCCGAGATAAAACAGGTCCTGTGGAATATTATATTAAACGCTCTTCAGGCGATGCCCGATGGAGGGAGGCTCGATATCGAGACCACGCCTGATGTAAATGGAGATAGTCGTGAGTTTCTGAAAATATCTGTTAAAGATAGCGGTTGCGGGATAGCAAAGGAGTATTTGAACAAGGTACGCGAACCTTTCTATACAATGAAGGAAAAGGGCACCGGGTTGGGACTTGCGGTGGTAAGCAGAATAGTCGAAAGCCACGGAGGAAGTTTCAGGATTAACAGCGAACCGCAGAAAGGAACGGAATGTATTATTTTTCTGCCTATTGATGAGCCTGCGGAAGAACAGAAATACAGGGAGGTGTAATGGCCAGAATTCTTGTTGTCGACGATGACCGGGGGATGAGGGATTACATTGAGATTATGCTTTCCAAGGAAGGGTATGATGTCGACACGGCCTCCGGCGGGAAAGAGGCACTGACCCTTTGCAGAAGGCGCAAATTCGATCTCGTTATTACCGACTTGAAGATGTCCGGCATAGATGGGATAGATCTGCTGAAAGCTTTGAAAGATATATCTCCGGAAACCATGACCATCCTGATAACCGGATACGCTTCCGGAGAGACGGCACTGTCTGCCATGAAAGAGGGCGCTTATGATTACCTTGAAAAAAATTTTGAGCCTGATGATCTGAAAAATCTTGTCCGGGAAGCACTCCGAAAGAAGGGAATCAATGAGGAAGACGTAAGGTTCATAAAGGATGTGGAAAGTTCGGATTCTTTCGGTGGAATGACAGGAAAGAGCAGGGGGATGCTGGAGGTATATTCTCAGATCAATAAAATGGGAGATACCATTGCCAATGTTCTGATCCTCGGCGAAAGCGGTACGGGGAAGGAACTGATTGCCAAGGCCATACATGAAAACAGTTCCAGAAAAAACAATCCTTTTGTCGTAATCAATTGCGGCGGTATACCTGAAAACCTCCTGGAGAGCGAACTGTTCGGTTACATGAGAGGTTCGTTCAGCGGCGCTTATTCCGACAAGCCGGGTCTTTTTGAAAATGCGCACACGGGTACCGTTTTTCTTGACGAAATCGGCGAACTTTCTCCTTTTTTGCAGGTTAAAATTCTTAGAGTGGTACAGGAGAAAACCTTCCGAAGAGTGGGTGGAGCACGGGATATTAATGTAGATGTTAGAATTATTTCCGCTACGAACCAGAACCTGGAGGCGCGTGTAAAAACCGGGGATTTTCGTGAAGATCTGTTTTACCGCCTTAACGTTATACCGTTAAAAATCCCTCCCCTGAGAGATCGCAAAGAAGATATACCCCTTCTCGTTAATTATTTCATAGAAAAATACTCCAGATTGTATAATAAGGAGATCAAGAAGATATCCCCATACGCCATGAGTCTTCTCATGGAATACCCTTTCCCGGGAAATGTGCGGGAACTCGAAAATATTATCGAGAGAAGTGTCGTGCTTGAAACCACCAACATTGTCCTTCCTGAAAATCTCGAGATATCCGCAGCAGGTGATGCGAAATTATCCTCCGGAAATGATTTCGAAATACCCGGAGAGGGGATAGACCTGAATGAAGCGGTCGCGAAATTCGAGAAAAGCTTGATGAGGAAGGCTCTTCAAAAAGCGGGAGGGTCGAAGACAAAGGCAGCCAAGCTTCTCAACGTGAGTCTGGATTCTTTCAGATACAGGTTTGATAAATCCGATATATCGCAGGAGGAATAGGATTGCCAACGACCTTTCAATAAAGCTAGTCCGCCTGCTCGACCTTTATAGCCGTGAATGCATAACCGAGCTTGATATTTTATTTTCGGTATGTTAGAGAAGCAAAGATAAGTGTAATTTTAGAATAACGCCAGGGGGTATTTATTAATGGTTAACAAGGGTAACTTAACAACTGAACCAGAAGAAAAAATAATGGAAGACATGAAGGAGGGCACGTTACAGAAGGAAGAAGACGATATGAGTTTTGTGGAACTCTATGAGCAGAGTCTGCAAGATGTCGCTATCGGTAAAATTGTAATGGGGAAAATTGTTCAGATAAATGACGACGCGGCAATGGTCGATGTCGGTTACAAGACGGAAGGTCGTCTTTATCTTAATGAAGTGACAGACTGTGACGGCAATGTAACGATTGCTGTCGGGGATGACATCGAAGTTCTTGTAGATCGAAGAAAAGATGCCGAATTGATTCTCTCCAAGGAAAAAGCCGCCCGCATAAAGATGTGGGATGACGTCGTAGCGATATACGAGGAAAAAGGCACAATTTCGGGCAAGATTGTGGAAAGAGTAAAAGGCGGTCTCTCAGTCGATATCGGATTTCCAGCTTTTCTTCCCGGCTCTCAGGTCAGCACGCACCCGGTGAAAGATCTTGACAGATATGTCGGGCAGACGATGGATTTTCAGATTCTGAAGTATGACAAGAAGAGAAGTAATGTTGTCTTGTCCAGAAAAGCAATACTGGAAGTAGAAAGAGAAGAAAAGAAGAAGAAAACTCTTGAGACCATCGAAGAGGGCAAGATCGTAGAGGGTGTTGTAAAGAATGTAACCGATTACGGTCTGTTCATTGATCTGGGAGGCATAGACGGATTATTGCACATCACCGATATGTCGTGGGGGAGAATACGGCATCCTTCGGAAAGTTTTTCACGGGATGACAAGATTACGGTTAAAGTGCTCAGCTTCGACAGGGAGAAGGAAAGAGTTTCGTTGGGCCTAAGACAACTTACTGAAAACCCCTGGAATTCCATTACAGAAAAATATCCTGTTGGCTCCATAATCGAAGGAAAAGTTATCAGTATCATGGATTACGGGGTGTTTGTCGAAATCGAACCGGGAGTCGAAGGACTCGTTCATGTTTCTGAAATGTTCTGGACCAAGAAGATACGGCATCCATCCAAAGTGCTGTCCCTTGGCGATGTTATAAACGTAATGGTGCTGGATGTGAGCCCCGATAACCGGAGGATATCGCTCGGTCTCAAGCAGACAATGCCTAATCCGTGGATGGAGCTGAAGGAAAAATATCCGGAAGGAACCGTCATAGAGAGCGAAATAAGAAACATTACCGATTTCGGTATCTTTGTTGGGATCGAAGACGACATCGACGGATTGGTCCATGTATCCGATATCTCATGGAAGAAGCGGATAAAGCATCCGTCTGAGTTCTATAAGAAAGGTCAGAAAATCGAAGCGGTTGTTCTGGGAATTGATGTGGAAGCGGAGAAATTTTCTCTCGGCATCAAACAGCTTGCGACCAACCCGTGGGAAGATATTGCCTCCAAATATATTCCCGGGTCTATTATTACGGGCAAGATAACAAATGTTACCGACTTTGGCATCTTTGTCGAAATAGAAGAGGGTATAGAAGGGCTGGTTCATATATCCGAGATAAGCCGTGAGAGAATTAAGTCTGCCAAGGATATATATTCCGTCGGAGACGTCGTGTCCGCTGCCGTGAAGAATGTTGATGTTGCCAATCAGAAAATAGGTCTAAGCATCAAGGACTCGGAAAAGAATCCGCCCGAACCGTCCAAGAAGTTGTATATAAATAATAACGAAAAGGTTGTTTCCAACCTGGGTGACATACTCTCAGGCATAAAACTCTAGTATGTCCGCGAACAATTATCTCTCTTGAGAGAAGGATAATGAAAAAACATCCCGTGGTCTTCGGTTTTCTGCTCCTTGTCGTTATCGGGGTGTTTTGTTTTCTCATCCTTCGTGCCGTTATCCCGTTCGAAAGAAAGAGCGCGAGCTTCTCTTCCAAGGATAAAATCGGTGTCGTTACTATAGAGGGCGTTCTTCGCAACTCAAAGGATATAATCGAACAACTGGATAAATATGAGAAAGACGACAAAGTCAAGGCGGTGATTCTGCGTGTGGATTCGCCAGGCGGTGCGGTAGGCCCGGCGCAGGAGATATTCGATAAGATCCTGCGCCTGAAGCAATCCAAAAAAGTGATTGTCTCGATGGGATCTATTGCGGCGTCCGGCGGATATTATGTGGCATGTGCCGCCGACAGAATAATCGCCAACCCCGGAACGATAACCGGAAGCATCGGTGTTGTAATACAGTTCTCTCAAATAGACGACCTGCTCAAAAAGATAGGCTTGAAAACCAACGTTATCAAAGCGGGCAGGTACAAGGATGTAGGATCGCCGGTACGTGATATGACAGCCGACGAAAGAAAACTTATCCAGGTTGTAATAGATGATATACATGACCAGTTTGTCGAGGTAGTAGTATTACACAGGAATATTCCAAAGGAGAAAATGGAGAATATTGCCGATGCCAGAATATTTACCGGCCGGCAGGCGCTTACACTGGGACTCGTCGATGAGCTCGGCAATATGGAATACGCGATCGACGTTGCATCAGGGCTTGCAGGAATAAAAGACGAGCCGGAAGTTGTTTATCCCGAGAAAAAGCGGAAAAGTTTTCTCAGGTATCTTACGAGTGAGATGATAACAGCCATCTCGGAAGAATTCAGGGGAAACGATACGGATGTCTGTTATCTCTATAAACTGCCTGGCGGGATTTAGCATGACAAAAAGGGATCTGGTCAAAAAGTTACAGAGCATGTTTCCTGATTTCCCTGTAAAGGATATCGGTGTTGTTGTGGATGTTATCTTTAGAGGCATGGGAAAGGCGCTTGCCCGTGATGAAAAGATAGAGATAAGGAATTTCGGGGTCTTTGGTATCACAAAAAGAGTATCCAGTATCGGAAGAAATCCCCGGACAGGGGAAGCGGTTTATATCCCCGGAAGAAATATTGCATTCTTCAAGACAGGTAAGGAATTACAGGAAAGGATTAATCGCTAACCGGATTCATACGAAACATAAAGTAGTATCAGCTACATATGAATTCGCGTATCCGGGCAGTCAACATACGGGAAGATCTTACTGCAGACTGAATAAAAACTCCCCGCAATTCATTGCGGGGAGTTTTTATTTATTTCTCCGACAGAAAAATCTGTTGTCTTACATATCTCGTCTATGTCTGGAATAGTAAGGGAAATGTTTATTTTGGGGAACCCCTAACCCTCTTCCACGATAGTTTGTGACTGTTTGTCGGATTCAGGAAGAAAGTTGTCGGGTTTTACTCGAGATTGTGCATTGTTGCAAAGTCGATCAACTGGTCTTTTCTTTTCTTGTGCTGCAGTTTTTTGAGGGCCTTTGCTTCTATCTGCCGGATCCTTTCTCTAGTAACGCCCATCATTTCACCTACTTCCTCAAGTGTAAACGGTCCGTAGTTGCAAGCGACCCATGTGCAGTTGCAGAACGTATCGTTTTTCAACCACCATTCGCATATTTTATCGGTACAGGGTTTTGTGATGAACTCTTGCGTTTTCTTGCATATATAAACATTAGCCATTATTGTTTCCCCTCTCGGAATTGAGGTTTTTGTAAAAAGATGACTTCGGTGAGTATGTTAATTCCTGCTGCCGGTTTGTCAAGCCTACGAACGTTCAACTTACCTGAAACATATAAATCGTAATATATCATTATCCTAATAAATTTTTCTTTCTAAACCATCTGAAATAAAATTGCAAGTATTATCGAAGTACGCCTTTTACATTTTTCTAATCTCCTGTCTGTCATGCATAAAGTTCTTGACTTCGGGAGGATTATTCTGGTAGGAAGCACACGATCCGCTTGGATCCATTGATGGACTGAGACGGAAGAGGACCAGAAGCATTATGGTTTATGATTTACAAGCCTCCCGTTTCAGAACGGAGAGGCTTTTTTGTGGAGTGGTCGTCTGATGGAAGTTATCAAAACAGTGAGAGAAATGCAGTGTTTTTCAGAATCTCTCAGGTCGCGTGGGAAAAGGATCGCGTTTGTTCCAACCATGGGTTACCTTCATGACGGGCATCTGCGATTGATGGAAGAAGGAAGAAGAAGGTCGGATTGTCTGGTAACCAGTATATATGTAAATCCCACACAGTTTGGCCCGGGTGAAGATCTGGACAGATACCCCAGAGATTTTGAAAGGGATGAGAAACTTTCCAGGGAAGTCGGGGTGGATGTTATCTTTTATCCGTCGAATTCTGAGATGTATCCCGACAATTACCAGACTTATGTAAACGTTGAAACGGTAACGGACAATCTATGCGGCCTGACGAGACCCGGCCATTTCAGGGGGGTTGCGACAGTCTGTGCCAAGCTGTTTAATATAGTCAAGCCTCACGTCACTATATTCGGAAGGAAAGATTTTCAGCAGCTTGTAGTGATAAAAAGGATGATTGCCGATCTTAACATGGATATCGAAGTTGTAGGAATGCCCACTGTCAGAGAACCTGACGGTCTTGCCATGAGTTCCAGAAATGCGTATTTGCAGGAAAATGAAAGAGAATCAGCTTTGAGTCTGAGCCGTTCGTTCAAACTTGCCGAAAGTTTCTATGCTCAGGGAGAGCGGGATGCTGCCGTAATAATAAAAGCGGTAAAGGGTTTTATTGAAAAACATCCCGGCACCAGGATCGATTATGTAAAAATATGTGATGTAGAGACCATGAAGGATGTTACGTTTCTCGAAAGAAAATCCGTGCTGGCTCTGGCTGTCTGGGTTGGTGTTCCCAGGCTTATAGATAACCGCGTGTTTGGAGAAGACATATAGGCAGGTGAAAAATGCAAAGAACAATGCTGAAATCAAAACTTCACAGGGCAGTTGTTACCGATGCGGATCTAAGCTACGAGGGCAGCATAACTATCGATGAAGATCTCATGGATGCGGCGGATCTGTTTCCTTATGAAAAGGTCGATATATACAATGTGTCCAATGGGGAGAGATTTTCCACCTATACGATAAAAGGTGCCAGAGGATCAGGCGTTATGTGTCTGAACGGAGCTGCGGCGAGAAAGGCCTCGAAAGGGGACATCATTATTATCGCGAGCTATGTCCTGGTCGACGAGGATTCGGCACGGGGCTGGAAGCCGAAATGCATATTAGTCGATGATAAAAACGGGGTTAAGAAAAGATGACGGTTTTATAATAATTTTTTCAATCCGGAATTTCCGGACTGGTCTTCCATACACTTTTACTGTTTCGTCATTGCGGTAGAAATCGCTTTCTGATATATCCTCACCTTCTTATTCTAAAAGGATAAGCGTGCATCAGGATGTTGAATAAAATCCGGAAGAACATAAAAGGTATTTTTCTTACAGGAATAATCGCGATTGTTCCCGTGGGAGTGACATTTTATATTCTCTACCTCATTGTAGGGATGATGAATAAACTGGTAAGAATTATACCTGCCAAATTTCATCCCGACCAGTTACTCCCCTATCATATACCGGGTCTCGGCGTGATCATTACGTTGATACTTATATTCACCGCGGGCCTTATAACCAAGAGTTATCTTGGTAAAAAAGCCGTTCATATGGGTGAAAGGCTTGTCGGTAAGATACCTCTGGTAAGAGGGATATACAATGCCTTGAAGCAGCTTCTCGAGGCTATGTTCGGTGATAAGGGCGAAAGTTTCAAAAAGGCGGTCCTTATAGAATATCCTCGCAGGGGTTTGTATTCCATAGCGTTCATAACAGATGAAAGTCGTGGAGAGATACAATCGAAAACATCAAAAAAGTGTATAAACATCTTTGTCCCCACTACGCCGAATCCCACGTCGGGATTCTACATAATAATACCGGAGGAAGATATAATCTATCTCGATATGACGGTTGAAGAGGCGTTCACATTGATTATATCCGGTGGTGTTCTCTCACCTCCGGATAGAAAACAATATATCAAAAAGGGAGAAAAGCGTGCAGATAACATCTGAAGGCGTAAAAATCGGGCATCCGGATATCGTTGCCGATACCATCGCGGCTAATATCATAGCGAGGATACTGGATGAAGAGAAGAAAATGGGAATGGATATAAATACCATGCCCCATTGCGGGTTGGAGGTATTCCTGGGGAAAGGTTTTTGTATCGTGGGCGGCGAGGTTGCCACCCGGATATATGTAGATATTGAAAAGAGCTTGCGCCAGACGGTATTGTCACTGGGCTATAATGACGCTGCGGTCGGGCTGAACGGGCACTCGATGGGAGTGTTCAACGCGATTATACCGCAATCTCCCAACATAAACATAGGAACGCGTGCCGACCTCGGAAAGTATAAAGAAATAGGCGCGGGGGACCAGGGAATCATGTACGGATTCGCCTGTGACGAGACCCCTGAATTGCTTCCGCTTACCTATGTTCTGGTCAACAAAATGATGAGGGCCTTCGAGACTTGTGAAAATCCGATCTTTGCGCCCGACGGCAAAGGTCAGGTAACGGTTGATTATGACAAAAACGGCAGGCCGAGAACTGTTACCAAAGTGTTGATGTCCAACGCTATTGATTATCGCCACGTAGCGGAAAGTGAAGAAATCGAGGAAACGGCAAAAAAGATGGCTTTTGATTGTCTGGATGAGTGGGTGAACGGGAAGACTGAATTCCTGTTTAATCCCACCGGTGAATGGCAGGCTGTTCATTCCTGCAGCGCGGCCGACTCCGGGGTTACCGGGCGTAAACTCGTCTGCCAGCTCTATGGGGGATACCCGGGAGCACAGCCTGGTGGAGGGTCGGTTGTAAATAAATCGCCGGAAAAAGTTGACTGCTCCGCCGTATTCGGAGCGCGCTATGCTGCCAAGAATATTGTTGCTTCCGGCCTCGCGACCAAGTGCTCGGTACAACTGGCCTATGCCATAGGCGTCGCGAAACCGATGTCCATCTACGTCAATACGTTCAACACTGGGAAGATGCCGGACGAAGAATTGTCGATTATCGTGGAGAAGCTCTTCGATTTCACACCGAAGGGAATGATAGAGCGTTTCGATCTGCTCAACGGAGATATTTACCGGAAGATACCCAAGACCCTCTTTATGGATGACTATGCCTGGGAGAAAACAGACATGGCGGAAAAACTGAGCCAGGAAGCTCAGGTGAAGAAGTAGAAGCCAGACTCGGGAATAGCAGCTGCGGTGCGGAAAGGAACAATCGGGAGAATAGAAAATGGATTATGATATCAGAGATATAGCTCTGGCTGAAGAGGGAAAATCGAGTGTTGACTGGGCGAACAAAAGCATGCCGGTTTTGAACAGTATCAAGATGAGGTTCGAGAAGGAAAAACCGCTGAAGGGCGTAAGACTGGGGGCATGCCTTCATGTCACGACGGAAACGGCGAGTCTCATGGAAACGCTTAAAGCCGGTGGGGCCGAACTTTCGCTGTGCGCGTCGAATCCGCTCAGTACGCAGGATTATGTCGCCGCCTACCTCGTGAAATATCGAGATATTCCGGTGCACGCCGTTAATGGTGAGGATACCGGTACATATTATCGTCACATAAATTCGGTGCTGGACGAAAAACCGACGATAACGATGGACGATGGCGCTGACCTCGTATCTACGATACATGCAAGCCGCACGGAGCTTGTAGACGGAATCATCGGCGGGACCGAGGAGACGACTACCGGGGTTATACGTCTGAAATCCATGGCCAGTGAGGGTGTTCTACGGTTTCCCCTGATAGCGGTAAACGATGCTAACACGAAGCACATGTTCGATAACAGATACGGTACCGGTCAGAGTACCATGGATGGAATTATAAGGGCTACCAACAGGCTGATAGCCGGTTCCACCTTTGTAGTTTGTGGGTACGGCTGGTGCTCGAGGGGACTCGCTATGAGAGCTTCCGGGATGGGCGCGAACGTTGTAGTAACGGAGGTTGATCCTCTGCGGGCGCTGGAAGCGGTTATGGACGGCTACAGGGTCATGCCGATTGCCGAAGCCGCGGAAATGGGAGATTTCTTCTGCACATTGACGGGTGACATAAATGTTATCCGCAAAGAACACTTTCTGAAAATGAAAGACGGCGCAATCGTATCAAACTCCGGTCATTTTAATGTGGAACTGGATATAGAAGGCTTGAAAAACATCTCGGAATACACCGGAAGAATAAGAAGCTATATCGACGAATACACGCTGGAAGACGGAAGGCATGTATACATACTGGGGGAGGGAAGGTTGATTAATCTTGCCGCCGCCGAAGGACATCCCTCGAGTGTCATGGATATGAGTTTTGCAAATCAGGCCCTGGCTGCGGAATATCTTGCCAAACACGGAGATACGCTTGAGAAAAAAGTCTACAGTGTGCCCGAAGATATCGATAAGGAAATAGCCAGGTTAAAGCTGGAATCGATGAATATAAAGATAGACACGCTTACCCCCGAACAGGTCAAGTACCTGAACTCCTGGGAAATGGGAACATAGACAGGTGGATAGGCTGAAGGCTGTTAGAAAAAAGCGGGGATGCTACGAATTCTGAAGCCATGCCTGCATGGTACAAGAATCTATCTCGCCCGTCGCCAAAGTCCTTCCTGCTTCCGGCCCCTTCAGCCTTCAGGCTAAACGGCTCAATGCTTACGTCTTTACGCGCAGGAACAGAGCGAGGGCTGCGAGGCCGAATATAAAATTGGCGGCCCATGCCGCGACGACAGGCGGCATGGTGCCGGCATGACCCAGTGACACGGCAAAGGCGAAGACAATCCAGTATGAAAACCCGATGATAATTCCCGCTCCTATGCTCTGAGCAACCCCGCCGCTTCTTTCCGATCTCATTGAAAAAGATATGCCTATTATGGCGAGAATAACGCTGACCAGCGGAAATGCGATTTTCCCATGCATGTCTGTACGGTATTGTATGGTATCGTATCCTTCCGAACGTGTTTTCCTTATGAAATCGTTCAACTCCACAAGGCTCATTTCCGCGGTGTCTTTCTGTACGGTCATTAAATCCAAAGGTTGTTCGGGAAGGTCGATAACTTTCGACGATATTTTTTCGAGTGACGGAGGTTCACCCTCAGGAAAGGTTATCACGAGCAGGTTCTTGAATATCCATTTTCCGTCTTCCCATTTTGCCTCTTTCGCATCTATCCGCTGATGGAGGTTCATGTCCCGGTCGAATAGATGAATCCGTATCCCTTTAAGCGTGTTTGTAAGAGGGTCGAACATGGAAAAATTGTATATCCCGGATTTGCCCCTGTACCAGATCTGGTTTTGTTTAAAACTGCCCAGTTTCTCCCGCTTCTGAATCTCCACGAGTTTTATGTATTTTACCTTCTGATTAGTGTACGGCGTGATAAATTCGCTCAGGAGGAACACGATGATACAAATTACAACCGACAACGCGATAATCGGAAGAGATATGCGGTACAGACTTACACCGTTCGCCTTCATGGCTGTTATCTCGCTGTTTTTCGACAGCAACCCGAATGAGAGGAGCGCGCTGAGCAGGGTCGCGACAGGGATCATCTGTGACAGTATCATCGGTATGTTCAATAAGAAATAAGATACCATCTGCCCCGGGGTGGCGTTGTTGCTCAGGAACATCCTTATGCGCTCGAAAAAATCCGCGATAAGATACAGTCCTGTAAGAGCAGCCAGGATCAGCATGAATATCTTTATAAATTCTTTAATAATATATCTGTCGAGCGTATTCATGTTCGTGTCCGGGCCGTAATGTTACGTATGAAGAGAGGAATGAAGGGTTTTTCCTTTGCAGCCGTTATCAGCATGAATACACCTGTGATGCCCAGGATTGTGTTCGACATCCAGGCACCCGTCGCCGGGGAAAGGATACCGGTTTCCCCCAGGGCCTCTCCTCCGAGCTGGAGGATATAGTAGATCATGATGACAGTAAGACCGATAACGAACCCCCTCGATTTCCCGCTCCTGTGTTTCGAAATACCCAGAGGAAGACCGATTATACCGAAAATTATGCATGAAAATGGGATGGTAAACTTTTTGTGTATCTCGATGATGTAATCCTTCAGGACGTTTTTTTTCAATCCCGGGGTTCTGCTTTCCCTTATCAACTCGGGAAGCGACATTTCCCTGCTGTCTTTCACGACCGGTCCGCTGTCGCCTCCGTTCGATTTCGACAGGTCCAGGTTTATGTCGTAGGAACTGAAATCTATCTTTCTGTAATTCGTCAATTCGGTGTTTGTCGTGTGAACGCTTCCGTTCTTCAACCTCAGTGTCACCTGCATGGATTCGGGATCTGATATGAGGTACCCCTTTTGTGCGATAATAGTGGCCGGTTCTTCCAACGTACGGTTATCGCATATGAATAAACCCTTCATGTAATCCCCGTGCGACGGGATTTCATCGGCATAAAGTACGAATCCGGTGAAACTGTCGTTGAAGATTCGTTCCTTGATACCGATACTTGCCTTCTGTCTTGCTATATCAAACAGGAGGTTTCTCGTCGCAAGATTTCCATACGGTATCAGAAAAAATCCGGTAACCGAGGTTATGACGAAGGCGCACAAAGCTGCGAACGCGACAGGCGGCATGAGCTGGTACAGGCTGAATCCCGACGATTTCAATACAATGATCTCGTTATCGCGGGAGAGTCTTCCCAGACCGATCAGTATCGCGATAAGGAGTGATATGGGTACCGTAATCATGAGAAAGGATGGCATAAGATAAAGAATCAGCCTCGCGATATCAGTAAAGTTTATTCCCTTGTTTATCATGAGATCCATGAGCTGAAGGATCCTGCCCATCAGCAGGACGAAGGTGAGAATGAAGAGAATCATGAAGAAGGGGATCGATATTTCTCTTAAAATGTATCTGCTTACGACCTTGCGCATCTTTTCCCCGGTGAACAATCGGTACGGTAGTGTTTATATTCCCGCAAAAGCGCCAAAGAAATCGAAAACAGCTGCGGGACGACGAAAAAGAGAAGACGGGACAGTGAGACTTATTCTTCCTGCCTCTTCGCCTTCAAATTCTAAAGGTGGCATTACCGATTCAACAACGTCTTTTTGATTTTGCTCGTACACGTTGGAATATATAACAGCAAATCGATTTTGCTTCAATATTTCTTGGATTGACCTTAAATTTTAAATCTGCTAAGTGATACGGATATATATCAGATTGAAATTACTGGTCTACGGTTCCGTTAAAGAAAACAATATCGAAAGGTGCCATTCATGATCGATCTGCACACGCATTCCATTTTCAGTGACGGAGAACTGATCCCCTCGGAACTGGCAAGGAGGGCGGCTGTAAAGGGATACCGGTTCATTGCGATAACCGATCATGCCGATCACTCCAATATCGATTTCATTATTCCCAGGATGGTGAAAGTCTGCGAAAAGATATCGGCCGTTTTTTCCATAAAAGCTATTCCGGGTGTCGAAATTACGCATGTCCATCCCGATCATATCGCTTCCATCGCCGCCGAAGCACGGCAGATGGGCGCGAAAATCGTCGTGGTTCACGGTGAAACCATCGCTGAACCGGTTATACCGGGTACCAATCTCGCCGCACTTAAGGCACCCGTCGATATCCTGGCGCATCCCGGACTGATTACCGAAGAAGAAGCAAGGCTGGCCGCCGCCAATTCGGTGTTCCTGGAGATAACTACGCGGAAGGGACACAGCCTGACCAACGGCCACGTAGCCACCGTTGCGCGTAAAGTCGGCGCGAAACTGGTAATGAATAACGATGCCCACTCATTCGCAGACCTCGTGGACAGGGAAATGGCTGTCAAGATCGCGAGAGGAGCGGGAATGAGCGGGGAAGAGATCGAGGCAATGTTCGGAAACTCGGAGTCACTTGCCATACGAGCCACCAAGAGATAAATCATCAGGCGGTAAGTTATGAAAGCGGTTTTTATCTCCGATGCTCATCTGGACGGCAGCGATTCCGAAGGATACTATTGCCTGAGTCGCTTTCTTGATTCCCTGCGCGGCAATACGGATGAACTTTTCATAGTAGGGGACTTCTTCGACTTCTGGTTTGCCGGCGGGAACGGTATTTACCCGAGCTTCATCGATATCGTTCGCAAGCTGCGGGAGATAAAAGAATCGGGAACGAAGATATCATTTTTCGAAGGCAACCACGATTTCTTTCTCGGCGACTATTTTGAACAATACGGCATAATGGTGTTCCCTGATGATACCTCGATAGATCTGGAAGGAAAACGGGTTTTCGTGTCTCATGGGGATGCTGTCGATACTTCCAACACCGCCTATCTCGCGTTACGCAAGGTTCTCAGAAGCAGGTTGTTTTACTCGTTCCAGAAAAATATGCCGCCGCCGGCCCTGTGGACTATTTCGAAGATAGTTTCAAGGATCAGCAGAGCCAGCGGCTGTGAACCGCAATCGTCGAACAGGCTGGCAGCCGTCATGAGCGCGTTTGCCGCGGGAAAGTTCGAAGAAGGGTTCGACGCGGTGGTTCTCGGTCATTGCCATACCCCATCGATGGAGCGGTATTCAGTAAACGGCAAGGCAAAAACGTTTGTTATTCTGGGAGACTGGATAACACGTTATTCCTACCTGGTATATGAAGGAGGCGAATTTATGATGAAGAGGTATTATTGTAAAAAATAAACGGGAGAGGAGGTTTTCAGTCTATGACCCCTTGCCTTCTATGGGAATCATATTCCTACCTTTTCCCCCCGGTAACCGGATGTATCGTTTTCTGCTTTCTGGCGCTTTTCTCCGTCTTCAGGAGAAAGAAAAGTGCCGTCACCTTACTTTTCGCCTGTATCTGTTTCCTCGGTGCCCTGATCGATTTAGATATTACGCTCGTTTCTATCCTGGCCGACGAGGGTCTCGCCCTCAGGATAGACAGGCTGACGTACCTGTTTTTTGTCTTCGTCATACCGGTTTACATTCAATTCGTCCATTCGTTCCTCGGAATAAAAAACCGGAGATGGATTGAGATAACAGCGTACCTCTTCAGCGTAGCTCTTCTTCCCTTCACGCAGACCGGTTATTTTATCGTGGGACTTCACCGGTTTTCCTTCGGGAAGATTGCCGCGGCCGGGCCGGCATATTACCTGTTTTCCTTCGCGGGAGGTCTTGCCGCGCTGTACTGCATCATAACCTTGTTTTCCGGCATGAAAAGAGCTGCGGAAAACAGTGAGAGAAACAGGATAAAGTATGTATTTATCGGTTTCGGCCTGAGCGGTTTTCTGATCTTTCTGAACTCTTTCCCGATCGGCGGATACGAAATATACCCTGTCGGAAATTTCAATTTTATACCGGCGATCTTTCTTGCCTTCGGTGTACTGAAATACGATCTCCTCGACATGGGAATGCTTCTCAGAAAAGGAAGCGCCTATTTCTTTCTGACGGGAATACTTACCGTGCTGTATGCCCTGGCCATATCTTTCTCCAACATGCTGTTCACAGGATACGGAAACACTCACCCGTTCAGTATATCCCTTGTTTTTGCCTTAATTGTGATCGTGCTGTTCAATCCCCTGAGAATCAGGGTTCAGCAGGTCGTAGACAGGATCTTTTTCCGCGGTAAATATGATTATCAGCGGACCCTGAAAAGCATGACAGGTACCATGGCGTCCCTTATGAAACTGGAAGAGATCGTAGATTTCATGCTCGAATCCATCGCGTCGGCCCTGGGGCCGAAGAAAATCTTTGTAGCTGTATACAGTCAGGACGCCGAATCTATGAAACTGTATTCCGGGAAGAGAGACCCGCTTGGGAGGAAATCGCACATTTCCATAGAGGGAAGCCGATCGATGGCCGAGTTCTTCGAAGCGAGCAAAAAAGCGGCGGTACGGGCAAATATCGAAGGAATGGACACCGCCGATGCCGCGAAGACAAAATTATCCGGCCTGTTCGATGTGACCGGCGCCGCTGTCGTGATACCGATGATATCGAGAGAAAAGCTGGCGGGGGTCGTGGCGCTGGGAGAGAAGAAATCGGGGGAATTATTCGTTCATGAAGATATAGAGCTGCTGGAAACTATCGCCAGTCATGGCGCGATCGCCATAGAAAATGCCGCGAATTATGAGAGGATCGAGGGAATAAATATCGAGTTGGAGGAAAAAGTCAGCGAGAGAACAAAAGCCCTCGCGGAAGTCCTCGAAGAAAAAGACAGGACCCAGCAGCAGTTGATACGGTCGGAGAGTCTCGCCTCCATAGGGCAGCTTGTCGCGGGGACCGCGCACGAACTTAACAATCCCCTCGCGAGCGCGTCGAGTCTTCTACAGACATCTATCGAAACGGTCGTGCAGTGGGAAAATGCCGGGGACGGCGAACGAGATGAAGTAGTGGACGACCTCAGGTTTTCGCTGAAAGAGATCGACAGGGCAGCGGGTATCGTAAAGAGCCTGCTGGATCTTTCGAGACAGACACAGACCTATGTGGAGCGGGTTAACATAAATATACTGATAGATGACGCCCTGCGCGTATTGCACAGCCGGTACAGGAACCTTGACGTAACGATCGAAAAGGACCTGGAGGAAAGCCTGCCGGAGATCGAGGGAAACTTTGCGAATCTGGGGCAGGTGTTTATAAATATCATCGGTAACGCTATCCAGGCCCTTCCTGACGGAGCCGGTAAGATAATTCTGATGACACGGTATGAGCCTGAGAGAGATATCATATGCATAGAATGTCATGATACCGGGAAGGGTATGTCTCCCGAAGAGATGAAAGACGCATTCAAACCCTTTTTTACGACAAAGAAGCCGGGCGAGGGTACGGGACTGGGCCTGTACATCTCCCATGAAATAGTAAAAAAACACGGAGGGAATATCGGTATAAAAGGCAGAAAAGACGGGGGGACCGTCCTGTCCGTGGAACTTCCATGCAAAAGGAGGAACGGATGACAGGTCTTCTGGTTGTAGATGATGAAGAAGGGGTGAGACGATCCCTGAAGAAAGTGCTGGAAAAAGAAGGATATGCCGTATCGCTGGCCGAAGGCGGCGATCAGGCACTCGAGATCGTCAGGGACGATCCTCACCGGGTGGAAATAGTCATATCCGATTACAAGATGCCGGGTATCGACGGGCTGGAGACGTTGATCGAGATAGGCAAGCTAAACCCGGAAATGACTAGGATAATGCTTACCGGATATGCCACGATGGAGAGCGCCATCGAATCGGTAAACGCGGGCATAGACGGGTTCATCACAAAACCCTTCTTGAACGTAGAATTGAGCGCGAAGATCAGGGAATACAACCTCAGGAAAAGACTCAAACAGTTCGTTTCGGAACAGGTCTTTTCGGAGATGTGGAGGGAGGGGGCGAAGATACGTTCAAAGAAACAGAAGGCTACGGTGCTCTTCAGCGACATACGTGGTTTTACCGGGTTTTCGGAAAGAGTGAGCGTGGAAGAAATGTGCGATACGCTCAACAGGTGTTATTTCTCACCCCTCGATACGATCATATGCAAACATAACGGGACCCTGGATAAACATGTGGGGGACAGTATCATGGGCGTATTCGGGGCGCCGCTCACTTTCGAAGATGACGCCATAAGAGCCGTCGAGTGCGCGATAGAGATGATGGGCGAAATCGACAGGCTGAACGGCAATCTTCCCGAAACATCGCAGAAGATCTCTGTAGGGATAGGGATAAGCACGGGAGAAGTCATGGCGGGAATATTCGGTTCGTCGAGAAAAAAGGAATATACCGTAATGGGGCCCGCGGTCAACGTGGCATCGAGACTCGAAAAACTCGCAAAGGGAAAACAGATTCTCGTATGTGGCGACACATACAGCGAAATCAGGGAATATGTAAGGGCCGAAAATGTGGGGCCTGTCAGCCTCAAGGGCATCGATAGAAAGATAGACATATACAATATCGTGGGTGCCGAAAATAAAACTCCTTGACATTTTCGGGATATTGGCTTAAGTACAGCGCCACGTCCGTTAAGCAATATCTATGTGTTAGTTATGAAAATTATGACGCGGGGTGGAGCAGTCTGGTNNAACCCAGAGGTCGTCGGTTCGAATCCGGCCCCCGCTACCAAAAAAATGAAGGGGTTGGCTGTCACTGGCTAACCCCTTTTTTTGTGGATTAAATAAAAACAGCATTCTGCCTCTCCATCCCTGGGGTTTTCAGATTTTGTATAATCATAAACCCTTAAAATCACATACTTTGTGTGTCGTTCTCTGCCGGAGAAAACTGTATACGATAATTATGAAAAACAGAAAGCCTTTTAACTAAGACAAGTTCCGACATACAAATATTTTCTTGACAAGATATTCCGGCGGAGTTAGGGAAAGTAACACATCATTATCTGTGGTAACACATATTGTGTCTATTCGGATACTATAGCCGGGGGGAGGCTTATTGTTTGACTATTGGAAGCCCTGTTTCTCAAAACGAGAGACGGGGCTTTTGTGATTAGACAAGAGTTTTATTATCCAGAATTTAAAAGACATCGTTTTTGAAGGAAAGATATCATATGGGTACATTTGTTTTAAAGCCTGGAGAGAAATACGGATTGATTATTTTTCCTGATGTATCTGTTGCTGTTGATCTCCCAAAAAATAGTCAAGTTGCTTCAGATTTATGGGTTGCTCAAATTCGAGGGACACAATACTTAATTTTTCAGAATGGATCGCACATGCAATACAGTTGACCTTACCCCAAAGTATGGGCCATATCGAAATTGAGTCTTTTCCCCTGTAAATTACTGTAATGTTCTTTGATGAATTAATAGGGAGAGAGATTATTCAGAGAACTGTGCGGTCGTTCCCGATTGTACTCCTGTCACTATTTTTTGATGTACCTTTCTTGGAAAATGATGCAAAGTTGGACGAAGTAAATTATTATCGTTTCACTTTCATTGTTTCCGGTCTTTTTTATCGGCGTGACTCAAGCTGTATGAGTGCGCGCTGAGGTGTCGACCTCTAGAGAGGAATCATGAAAAAGAGAATGACGAAGTACATCGGCCCCGTGCTGGGGATTATGCTCTTCACGGCGGCGCTGTGGATTCTCGACCGTGAGCTGAAGGCCTATCATTTACACGATATTCTCCATCATCTCGGCTCGATCCCCGGCCGCAGCATTTTCCTGGCGGTTGTTCTTACCGTAATGAGTTATCTTATCATGACCTCTTACGATTCCCTGGCGTTGCGCTACCTCCGTCACCCCCTTCCTTACAGAAAAATTGCCCTTGCCTCGTTCACCGGCTATGCCTTCGGTAACAATCTGGGATTTTCACTTGTTGCGGGAGGTTCAGTTTGACCTTACCCCATTACATGGGCC
>DCUQ01000027.1 GCA_002327865.1 Syntrophaceae bacterium UBA2210 | reverse complement strand
GCCAGTTCGCCATTATCGGTTGCCGGACCGTCGGCTATGATATCTCCCTTTTTTACCCTGCTGCCCTTATCTACAATGGGTTTATGGTTAAAACATGTATTCTGATTCGAACGCTGGTACTTTATAAGATTATATATATCGACGCCGATATCGGAATCATTTCCTTCCCTGACATCGCGTTTTATAACAATCCTTGCTGCGTCGACATCTTCCACTATACCGGATTCCTTCGCCACAATCACAGCCCCCGAGTCCCGGGCGACGACCGCTCCCATACCGGTTCCCACAAGAGGAGGATCCGGTTTCAAAAGCGGAACTGCCTGACGCTGCATGTTGGAACCCATCAAGGCCCTGTTTGCATCATCGTGTTCCAGAAACGGAATAAGCCCGGTCGCAACGGAAACAAGCTGACTGGGAGATACGTCCATCAGATTTATCTCTTTCGGCGTCACCGTCACATAGTTTTCGCTCTTTCTCGCAGTGATAAGATCTTCAACAAACCTGCCTTCGGCATCGATCGGGGTATTCGCCTGCGTTATAATATAATCTTCTTCTTCTGTCGCGGTAAGATACCGGATCTTATCAATAACTCTCCCGTTTTCCACAACTCTGTAGGGTGTTTCTATGAAACCGAAATCGTTTACCCTCGCATAGGCGCTTAGAGATACGATCAGTCCGATATTCGGGCCTTCAGGCGTTTCAACGGGGCATACACGTCCGTAATGGGTATTATGCACATCCCTTACTTCGAAACCGGCCCTCTCACGTGTAAGCCCTCCGGGGCCAAGTGCCGACAGCCTTCTTTTGTGAGTAATCTCGGAAAGAGGGTTGGTCTGATCCATGAACTGGGACAACTGACTGCTTCCGAAAAACTCGTTAACTATGGCGGTAACAGGTTTTGCGTTTATAAGATCGTGCGGCATCATGGTTTCTATATCGAGGAGACTCATCTTCTCCTTGATAGCCCGTTCCATTCTAACCAGCCCTATTCTGTACTGATTTTCTATAAGCTCCCCAACGGATCTTATCCTTCTGTTTCCGAGGTGATCTATATCGTCAACGCTGTATTCAGGCACTCCATTCTTCAAATTTATGAGATATTCAACAGCCTTTATGACATCCTCCCGGCGAAGAACCGTTACGTTGGGGTCTACATCCATGCGAAGTTTATAATTCATCTTCACACGTCCGACATCAGAAAGATCATAGCTGTTTTCATCAAAAAACAGACTGTTGAAAAATCTGCGGGCAGTTTCAAGGGAAGGAGGATTGCTTGGCCGCAGTCTTCGGTATATATCTACTATGGCATCGTCTTCAGTCTCAATTTTATCTACGAGCAGAGTGTTCCTGATGTAGGAGTTCAACCCTTCCTCGTCAAGTTGAATGAACCTGACTTCGGCAATATTTTTTTCGCGCAGCAAATCCACATCATCTTCGCGCAACCCATTATTGCTCTTCAGAATAACTTCGCCGGTCCCAGGATCCACAACATCCGAAGCAAGGACTTTGCCAACCAGGTAATCCTGATCGAGACTTATCATTTCCGTGCCGGCATCAGTCATTTTTTTCAGAGAAGTCCTTGAAATTTTTCTTCCCTTCTTCAGAATCACCTCACCGGTCCGATCATCTTTAATATCTTCGGGTATTCTCTCGCCGATAAGACTGTCATCTATCACCAGAGACACGCGTTTTCCGTCATTCAGAATGACTTTTTCAATATTATAAAAATACTCGATCAATTCTTCACTGGAGTATCCCATTGCTTTGAGAAGTACCGTGACCGGCATTTTTCTTCTTCTGTCCACTCTGGCGTAAAGGAGATCTTTCGGATCAAACTCGAGATCGAGCCAGGAGCCCCGTATGGGAATAACTCTCACCGAATAGATCAGTTTACCACTTGTATGTGTTTTCCCTTTGTCGTGATCAAAAAATATTCCCGGCGACCGATGCAACTGACTCACGATGACTCTCTCAGTACCATTGATATTAAAGGTACCTTTATCGGTCATCAAAGGAATCTCGCCGAAGTATATTTCCTGCTCTTTTATATCTCTTATGAACTTCTGCTCGCTACCCCGGCCATTGTCGAATACAATAAGCCTGGCCACGACCTTCAGGGGTGCGTTATAGGTCATCCCCTTTTGCGTACACTCCCTTACATCATATCTGGGATCTCCTATCTTATAGCTGACAAACTCCAGAGAGCATTTGCCCCCGAAATCCTCGATAGGAAAGACACTCTTAAAAGCTCCTTGGAGACCGAAATTCTTTCTGTCTTCAGATTTTACATCGGCCTGGAGAAACTTTTCGTAAGACTTTCTCTGAATCTCGATGAGATCAGGCATCTCTATTGTCTTCTTTATGCGGCCAAAACTTTTTCTATATGTACCCATAGCGACCCTTATGATGATTTACCCTGATTATAAAAATAGAGAAGCCAGAATAGAAAAAAACGTTTTAATTTCTTTCTGATCTCTGGCTTCCGGACCCATAATTTTGAATCCCTCTTTAATTTTTAAGTAACTAATTCAAATGGTTATTTAATTTCAACAGTTGCGCCTACTTCTTCCAGCTTTGCCTTTATCTGTTCGGCTTCTTCTTTGGGCACACCCTCTTTAATCGCTTTGGGAGCACCTTCGACCAGATCCTTGGCTTCTTTAAGGCCCAGCCCCGTTACGGCTCGTGCAACCTTGATGACCTGTATCTTCTGATCGCCGAATCCCGTAAGTATAACATCAAAGTCGGTTTTTTCTTCCACCGGAGCCGCTGCGGTCGGCCCGGCTGCCACAGTGGCAGCTACCGGAGCTGCCGCGGAAACACCGAACTTTTCTTCCAGTTCCTTAACCATTTCCGACAGCTCAAGGACTGTCATATTTTCAATAAAATTTATCACTTCTTCTTTTGTGATTTTTTTCTCTGTCGTCATTTCTTACTACATCCTTTCCTGTATGTTTAGTTTCCTTCCTGATTTGCTCTATGCGCATCAAGCACCTGAACAAGCCCTCTGGGCACTCCGCTCAAAACCCTGACAAACTGGGTCTGTACTCCGGCTAGGACAGAGAGGAATTTCGCGAGAAGAACTTCTCTGCCCGGCAACTTGGCAAGGGCGCCTATCTGCTCCCTGCTTAAGAGCTTGCCATTCAAAACACCTACTTCAATTTCAAGTTTTTCATTCTTATCGGCAAACTCGACAAGTATTTTGCTTGGCTCAACCACATCTCCGAAGTTCATCATAAGAGCCTTGGGCCCTTTGAGATGATCATCCAACGGAGAAAATTCCGTATCCTTCAGAGCGATACTCAAGAGGTTGTTTTTCACCACCCTGAACTCACTGTCCGCCTTACGCAACTTATTACGCAGGCTGGTGATATCCTTGACTGTAATACCGCTGTAATCGGCAAGAACAGCCAACTTAACATCCTTGAGCTTTTTACGAAGTTCGGTGACAACCCGTTCTTTAGCACTTCTGTTCAATACATGGCCTCCTTTCAACACGTTAATTCAAAACCATCCTGCCGTCCGGAGACGATCAAGATTCTCTGAAAGTCAGACCGCTATACAGGAAAAAATATTACTACAACTCCTCCATAGTCTCGGCAGGCCGACCTAAAAATCGATTAAACATTCTTGTACCCGCTGTCTCTGACTTCTTATCTGCTTTTTTAAACGGCCTTCAAAATATTCCTGACATCCAACGGATCTATTTTAACTCCGGGACCCATGGTAGTGGAAAGAGAAATAGCCTTAAGATATGTTCCTTTGCTGGAGGCAGGTTTCAGCTTTATGATGGACTCTACCAATGCCAGAATATTTTCTGTCAATTTACCGGCTCCGAAAGAAACTTTTCCCACAGGACTGTGAACGATACCCGCTTTTTCCACTCTGAACTCGACCTTACCCGCTTTCAGTTCCCCTACCGCACTTTTGATATCAAACGTCACCGTCCCAACCTTAGGGTTAGGCATCAAACCACGCGGTCCCAGAATCTTACCCAGTTTTCCGACAGTGCCCATCATGTCCGGGGTAGCAACAACCCGGTCAAATTCAAGCCACCCGCCCTTAATCTTTTCAACAAGATCATCCGAACCGACGAAATCAGCTCCGGCCTCAAGTGCTTCTTTTTCTTTCTCCCCTTTTGCGAACACCAGCACGCTCACAGATTTGCCGAGTCCATTGGGAAGGACCACACTCCCACGCACCATCTGATCCGCATGTTTGGGATTTACGCCCAGTTTGATTGCAACATCAGCAGTTTCATCAAACTTGGACCGAGCTGTTGATATTGCAAGATCCACAGCTTCCTGCAACAGATAGCACTTCCCGGACTCTACCTTTTTTCTTTCTTCAACATATCCTTTACTTCTAGACATCTCAACAAAACTCCGGAGTCAATTTATTTGGCAATCTCAATACCCATAGACCTTGCGGTCCCTTCAACAATAGCCATAGCCCCATTAATATCTACGGCATTCAAATCCTCATACTTTAATTCGGCTATTTCCCTCAGTTGTTTGGGGGTTACCGTTCCCACCTTTTCCCTTTTGGGATCTCCCGCACCTTTTGCAATCTTTGCCATCTGTTTCAACAAAACGGATGTCGGCGGTGTTTTGGTAATAAAGGTGAATGACTTATCGGCATATACGGTTATAATAACCGGTATTATCATCCCTTCCTGATTCTGCGTAAGAGCATTATAAGCTTTACAGAATTCCATTATATTAACCCCGTGCTGGCCCAGGGCGGGACCTATCGGTGGCGACGGCGTAGCTTTGCCGGCCTGAATTTGAAGCTTGATACTCGCTATAACCTTCTTGGCCATTAGATTCCCCTTTACTTGCTTCCTTCGATTTTCAAAGTTTACCTGCTGTTTTTCTAAATTTGTACAACCTGTATGAAATCCAGTTCTACCGGTGTAGATCTTCCGAAAATACTTACAATAACTCTCAATTTACCCTTTTCCGGTTTGACTTCATCAACAACCCCGTCAAAATTCGTAAAGGGCCCATCCACAATTTTTACACGGTCTCCCAAATCGAATTCGAACTTCGGCCTGGGCTTAAGGGTGCCCTCGTCTATCTTGGCCTTCAGTGATCTGACGGATTCGTCGGATACAGGCGAAGGTCTGTCTCTCATCCCTATAAAACCGGTAACTTTAGGGGTATCCTTGACGATGTGCCATGTATCGTCGTTTAATTCCATATTTACAAGTACGTAACCGGGGAAAAATTTTCTTTTCGAAGTTTTCTTCTCCCCTTTCTTAAGCTCTACCACATCCTCTTCAGGTATAAGTATATCGCCGAAATAATCCTGCATGCCGGAGGTGGCAACCCTCTCTTCAAGAGAGAGCTTCACCCTGTTTTCAAAACCCGAGTACGTATGGACGACATACCAGTGAAAAGCCATCTCTTTAACCCAAAACCAATCTTATTATTTTGGTAAGGCCGAAATCCACGACACCAAGAAACAAAGACACGATAATAACCACGACTATCACTACGGAAGTCGAGGCAAGCGCTTCTTTCGGCGTCGGCCATGTCACCTTATTCAGCTCAACCTTTGCCTCCCGCAAAAAGCGCCTTATCTTGCTCATTATCAACTTGATCTTTTCCATAAGACGAACCCGGCAAAATATAATGGCAGGCCAGGAGGGATTCGANNTAGCCGTTAGAGCTACTGGCCTGTTTAAAATACTATATACTCTTTCACACTCCCGAAAAGTTCATGAAGAAACATTCCTGAATTCGAAATTCGTTATAATATCATCACTGCCGACAAACTACAATACCTAACACATAAAATATAAATATATATCTTATTTAGTCTCTTTGTGCATTGTATGACACCGGCAGAATTTACAATATTTCTTCATTTCAAG
>DCUQ01000015.1 GCA_002327865.1 Syntrophaceae bacterium UBA2210 | reverse complement strand
CCAGTTGACGGTTCTCCCTGCCGAAAAGCGTTTCGAGCATCTCGTAATAGATAGCATCGGCAAACGCCATATCGCTGGTTCTGGCCTGGAGGCAACCGCGTATCATGTTGTCAATCCTGGTGATGGATTTCTCCTCTCCAGGCATAAAAATCCTTCGCAATTTCGGCTCGACCGTGTCAGTACCCTCCGCGTTCATAAACACACGTGGCGCTCTTTTACCAAGGGCACACAGAAGTTCATAACTTATAGTTCCCGCTTTCCCCGCGATTTCGTCAGCCGGAATGCGCTCTTGCCCCTGTCGTCCCATAAGAACAACCTCATCGCCTATTTCACATTCAGGTATATGCGTGACATCCACGGTGCACATATCCATGGAGATGCGCCCGACGACAGGCGCTCTTTTTCCGCGAATCAGGGCCTCTCCCTGATTCGACATTATGAAACCGTACCCGTCTCCGTACCCTACCGGTATTGTCGCTATCCTTGCGGGATTCTTTGTGACGTAAGATCTGCCATAGCCGATACTGTACCCGGCGGGAAAATGCTTCAGGATTACAACGCTGGTTTTGAAGCTCATAACGGGAAGCAGGTCCGCCTTTGAAACTGTACCCGGCGAGGGATATACCCCGTATGTCATGAGTCCAGGGCGCACCATGTCGAGATTGAACAGGGGGAAATTGAGCACGCCACCACTGTTGGAAATGTGCTTTATGGGAATATCGATACCCTCCTTTTTCAATCCCGTCATGACATCTTCAAAGCGCTTCCACTGCAGGAAATTATATTCATCATCTTCCCGTTCGCTCACGGAAAGGTGAGAGAATATCCCTTCCACCTTTATACGAGGGAGAGCGATGATATCCCTTACCATGCCGATAGCGTCCCCATGTATGGCTCCACCCCTGCCCATTCCAGTGTCGATCTCGATATGGACCGGGAAGCGCACATTCTTTACAAGCAGCTTTTTATCGAGTTCAGTTGCGAAATGGATATCCGACAATGAAGGAATCAGGTTGTATTTTATGATTTCATCGATCTCGTATACGGTGGGAGGACTCAATATTATAATGGGTGCACTTATTCCCCCTACCCTGAGTTGTGCCCCTTCATCGGCATTCGCTACACCGAGCGCATATACGCCGTTCTTTACGGCAGCCTTCGATATTTCGATTGCTCCATGTCCGTAAGCATCCGCCTTCACTACCTGAAGAACCTTCACGCCGGGTCCTACCAATCTGTCTATTTCTTCCCAGTTGTGCCTGAAATTATTCAGATCAATTTCCACCCAGCTTCTGTACCTTTGCTTTTTTGACGACATTTCAACGCAACCTTGTATCTAAAATTCCATAACCCGTTTTTTAACTATTTACGGCAATCAAACATATCAAATGTCATACCGGACCACGATAAGCCTGCCCCATGCTTGATACGGTGGCATACAGGCCAATTCTGGATTCTGCCTCGGTTCTCGCCATCATTCAGGCCCGTCACCCCGGCAAAAGCCGGGGCGGGAGGAATGAAGGCTTTGACATATATTGTTGCCGGAGTAATAACAAACAGCGGAAAATGCGCCCGCCGTTTCGATTTACACGTCTTACACCGCGAAGATACTACCAAAACAACAATGAAAGTCAAGGTAAAGGATAACAGACATCAGGCAGAGTTAAAGAAGTCTGTGACGGAAATAAACTCCATTGCATGTCGCCGGAGACTTTAGCGACACGAACCATCCAATATTGATTATAAATATGTTCATTTTAAAAAGGAACCCAGCTAATTTCTTGACAACTTGAACACGTTGATATAGAAGACCGTCTTTATTGGTTGTAAGAAAGCCGATGTAGCTCAGTCGGTAGAGCAACTGATTCGTAATCAGTAGGTCAGCGGTTCAAATCCGCTCATCGGCTCCATGAATAAAAGCCTCCGACGCAGGAGGCTTTTTTGCGATCTCCATGAAACATCGAGTGGCTATTACGAAGGAATACGGGTCTATAGTTTTTGTTATCCTCTTTATAGCGGCTTTTGGGATGCCACCATTCATGCGATATCTGCAACCGTCGAAGCCAGAGACCCCTACACGGCCGGTCATCAGCGAAGGGTCGCGGAACTTGCACGAACGATTGCGACGGAAATGGGAATGTCGCAGGACCGGATCGACGGGGTTTATACCGCCGGGATAGTTCACGACATAGGTAAGATAGCCGTTCCCTCGGACATCCTCAGCAAACCGACAAAACTGAGAGATACAGAATTCGGTCTCGTCAAAATGCATGTCGAATCGGGGTATAAGATATTAGAGAAAATCGACTTCCCGCAACCTGTTGCGCGAATGGTTCTCGAGCATCATGAAAGGATAAACGGTTCCGGCTATCCCAACGGTTCAACGGGAGACAGGCTGCTTATCGAGTCGAAGATTCTGGCGGTAGCCGATGTTGTGGAGGCCATGGTTTCATACCGCCCATACAGATCGGGACTGGGTATCGACGCCGCGCTCGATGAAATTAAAACGAACAGCGGTATCCTCTACGATCCGCATGCCGCAGCAGCATGCATTAAAATATTTAAAGAAAAAAATTAAACTATCCAAAATCGATCATGCGTGACACAACCGCAAAATGATATATATGGCAACCAATTTTCTTTACAAATTACAGGGAATTCAAGATGGAAGATACGCAAAAGAACACATCCAAACCGATTGAATCTCCGTCGAACACGGAACGGCAAATACGAGAGTTAAAACAACTGGTAACAAAGCTGAAAAACACAGAAGAGGCGTTGCGGAAGAGCGAGGAAAAATATCGCTTTATTGTGGAGCACATGGCGGATACCGTATGGGTTGCGAATATGGATTTGAGACCTGCCTATGTAAGTTCAAACAGCCTGAAAGTTTTGGGGTTCACTCCGGAAGAAAGATTAAACCAGCATTTATCGGAGATGGTAACACCTGAAACATATTCAAGACTAATAGATGTACTCGCACAAGAAATGGGAAAAGATAAGTGTAACAATGTTGACCCCGACAGAGTTGTAACCCTTGAGATGGAATACTATCATAAAAATGGACATACAACCTGGCTTGAAAACAGAATACATGCGATTCGAGATAAGGACGGTAAAATAATAGGCATTCATGGAGTCTCGCGCGACATAACCGAGCGCAAGC
>DCUQ01000040.1:28738-46566 GCA_002327865.1 Syntrophaceae bacterium UBA2210 | reverse complement strand
GGGAATGCTGCCCCGCCATTACGTTTTCCAGGCAGGTCATGGTTGGAAAGAGACGGATATTCTGAAAAGTTCGTGCGATCCCCTTGGCTACGATCCGATGGGGCGCTTTCCCGGCGATTTCTTCTTTATTGAATATTATTTGTCCTCCTTCGGGGCGGTAAATACCGGTGACCGCGTTGAATACGGTGGTTTTCCCTGCGCCGTTGGGTCCGATAAGACTCGATATTTCTCCCTCGTGGACAGCCAGATCGAAATTGTTTACAGCAGTCAAGCCACCGAAAATCTTGGTCAATTTCCTGGTTTCCAGGATAATGGGGTTATTTTTCCGGTGATTTGGTTCAGGCATTGTTCTTCCTCGCTTTAGCCAGTAGCGATGTTACGGATTGACCGCCGCGTTTACGGGGCCAGGCGCCTCCGGGCCGGAACATCATCATGAGCATCATGGCAGAGCCGAATACGAGCATTCGATACATGGCGAAAGGTCTGAAAATCTCCGGGAAGAGGCTTATGAAAGCGGCTCCGATTATCACGCCGGGGATGGACCCCATGCCTCCGATCAGGACTATGCAGAACATCAGGCAGGATTCCCAGAATGTAAAACTTTCCGGAGATACACACATGAGCTTGCTTGCGTAGATGTTACCGGCTACTCCCGCCAGGGCTGCACCGAGAACGAATGCGAGCAGTTTATAATTTTTTACATTCACACCGTTGGCGCTCGCTGCGATTTCATCGTCACGGATATAATTCCAGGCCCTCCCGATCCGGGAATGCTGCAGCCTGACCAGCCCGAGGATAGAGAGACCGACAATTATCCAGATGAAAAAATAAAACTCTATGGACGAATCAATGACAAACCCGCCGGGCAGCGAGGGGAAATCGATACCGAATACCCCGTTGGGTCCGCCGGTGAGTTCGAACGGATTATTGATGAGCGCGAGGCGGATTATTTCCCCCATCCCCATTGTCACGATCAGCAGATAGTCTCCCTGGAGGTGTATTACGGGCGAGCAGACGATGTAGGCGAATAATGCCGCCGCGAGGGCGCTTACGGGCAGAAGGACAAGAACAGGTATGCCGAAATTGGTGTTGAGAATGGCTGTTGTATAGGCGCCGATGGCATAGAATCCCGCGTGGCCCAGATCGAAAAGGCCTACCTCGCCGAGAACTATGTTGAGACTGAGCCCCAGAAGTGCATAGATACCGAAGAAAAAAGCTATATCGATGTAATAATTGCTCGCGATAAAGGGGTACAGTACGAATATCCCGATAATAATAAAAAGGGAACTTCGGCCGGAGCCGAACAACGTTGAAAGAGTGGATTGGCCATTTTTACCCATGGATTACACCTTTTCAGCCGTTTTTTCACCGAAAAGGCCGGTCGGTCGGAAGATCAGGACCAGGATCAGGATAAGGAAGACAAATACATCCTTCCATGCCGCCGATATATAGGCGCCGCCGAACATTTCCAGGAGCCCCAGGATCAGCCCGCCGAACATGGCGCCAGGCAGATTGCCGATGCCGCCCAGTATGGTGGCGGTGAATGCCTTAAGTCCGTAATTCCATCCCATTGTGAAGCTGATCTGCCGGTAATACATTCCCACCATCACTCCGGTAACAGCACCCAGGGCCGGTCCCAGTGTGAATATGAAGAAGATTACCTTGTTGAAATTTATTCCCATCAGGGCGGCCGTGTTCCTGTCGAGGGCCGATGCCCTTATGGCGCTGCCGAAGAGGGTTTTCTGGATTACATAGTACAGTATGCCCATCAGGATAAAGGAAAAGACCAGTATTACGATCTGGAGCAGGGTTATGTGAAGAGTGCCCAATTGTATGTGGATATTGGGAATCAGGGATGCCGGATATGCCTGGTAGCGGGGACCCCAGATAACCATGATCGCATTTTGCAGAAAGATTGATGCTCCGAGGGCGGAAACAACGGCGGGAAGACGCCCTGCCGGATAAATAGGACGATACGCCAGCCGCTCGACGGTTATACCGACAAGTGCGAGACAGATAGCGGCGACTGATATGGCCACGATTATCCCGCCCCACAGTCCGCAGTGTGATGTCAGGGACGCAGACCCGAATACCAGAACCGTGTATCCGATATATGAACCTAATGTGAAAAAATCCCCATGGGCGAAGTTTATCAGTTTCAAAACGCCGTAGACCATGGAGTAACCGAGAGCTATGAGCGCGTAAAAAGAGCCGATTGTAAGTCCGTTTATTATCTGTTCTATTACAACTTCCATCTCTGTTCAGTCTTTCCTGTCCGGTCGCATGCCTGCCGGCGGACAATCGATTCGAATCGATAACCAGAACAGCCGTACCGCTCGCATTATCGTGCCGTATCCGAATACGAAAACGGATACGGCACGGACAGAGAAGCTTTTCTCCGGATTATTTCGAAACGACTATATTTCCTTTGTCATCAACAACGTAGAGGTAGAATGGAACGCCTTCACGGTCTCCCTGCCCTGTGAAACCGATGGGGCCGGTTATGCCGGGTACGCCGTCGACCTTGTTGCGAAGGTAGTCGGCAAGGACATCGGCTTTCGTAGAGCCTGCTTTATCTACAGAATAGGCGATGATGTTCAGGGCGTCGGCGGCATAAATGGGCCAGGGACTGGAGGGAATTTCTCCGAATTTGTCCTTATACGCCTTCAGGAATTCCTTGGCTTCCGGGTATGGAAGATCGGCCGGGAGCGGTTCGTTGGTCATAAAGCAACCCTTTGCGATATCCGGACCGGCAATCTTGACAAACTCATCGTTGATCGCGGCGTTTCCGCCCACAAACGGGCAGGTGATTCCGATATCGCGGGCCTGAGTAATCAGCAGCGCCGCTTCGGCGTAGTACCCTGTGAAGTACCATACGTCGGGTTTCGTCTCGCGAAGCTTGGTAAGGGATACATGGAAGTCCTTCTCACCTGGAGTGATCGCGTCGAAATAGACAAGTTCGACCTTTCCGGCATCGATCATTTCTTTGAGCGCCCGCTTTGTATCCTCCGCCAGTCCTTTTCCGAATGCCGTATTGTCATGCATGATAGCGATTCGCTTAGCGTTGAATTTTGCGGGGACGGCCTCCGCGAAGAATGCTCCCTGCGAGTCGTCGCGCCCGCACGTGCGGAAGAAATATTTGAAATCTCTTTGTGTGAGTCTTACCGCTGTGACTCCGTAACCGATGTTTACCTTTTTAAACTTTTCATAGATGTTCGATGCCGGTTCGCAGATCGAGGAGCCGTAAGTTGAAATGGCGGCAACAACATCTTTCTGCCCAACCAGTTTTTGTGCCGCCAGGGCGCCGGTTCTCGGTTCGCCGGCGTCGTCGACGATCCGGAGTTCGATCATTCGACCGCCGAGGATGCCGCCCTTCTGGTTTATCAACTGGGCCGCGATCTCACATGACTGTTTCGCCATTTCTCCTTCGTAAGCCCATGAACCCGTTATAGGACCCTGGAGTCCGATAACTACGGGTTTTGCCGCCATAACCGTAGCGGGCATACACATGCACGCCAGCAGGCTGATAATCACCAACAATTTTGAAATTTTCATCAGTTCCGCTCCTTCTGTTTATTGGTTAGAAAATGTTAGAGCAAAGACACACATACTTTCTGATAGGATTTCAACAAGTCACAGCCGTTCAATGCGGGCGGAGTATATAGAGATCGTCGTTTCTCTGTCAAGAATAAAGTAGTTACAGCGCCCGTTTTTATAGCCGGCGTTGCCGCATTATTTATTTCTCAGGCATCCTTTGAGCCCGCCAGCCATTTGTACATGATAAGCGCGTCTACCAGACCTTTGCTACCGTGCATGAATGCTCCAGGCAGGCGACCGACGATTTCGAATCCCAGTTTTTCCCAGAGCCGTATGGCCCCCAGGTTTGTCTCTACAACGAGATTGAACTGCATGGCCTTGTACCCGAGTTCGATCGCTGTTTTTTGAGAATGCTCGCACATGGAAGTCGCCAGTCCTTTCCCCCTTGCTTCCGGAGAAACCATGTAACCGCAGTTGCAGACGTGGCCGCCCGGCCCGGCCTGGTTTCTCTTGAGATAATAGGTGCCGAGCACGGTACCGTTTTCTTCAATCACAAAAGTCTTGTGAGGCAGCGTCATCCATAAAGTAAACGCATCTTCTTTCGTCGTTTGCGGGTCATACGCGTATGTTTCGCCGGCGGCTACAATTTCATGAAAAATAGGCCAGATCGCTTCAAAATCACCGGACGTTGCTTCCCTGATATTCACGATAGAAAAGACCTCCCCCATTTTTTATATTGTGACGGTATATCTTTCATCGTCGTGGAATACAATCAAAAACAGGAATGACTGGCAAGTGCTGTACCGCTGCGTTGAGCTTGTAAAAAAGAGCAAGGACGGGCATGTACAACGGGTGTTTTGTCGCGTATTGTAACTGAATAAGAGGGATTACTCCCTGCACCCCGTTAAGAATAGATCGGATGAAACCGGCAGGTGGGTGATCTCTACCGTATGTTATTTTTTCCGCAGGGCTGTTTTCAGGACATCCATCATCTCATCGACAAAGTGGAAGGTTATCGCGTTCCTCGTCTTCTCGGGGATATCCTCGAGATCCTTCGCGTTCCACCTGGGGAGGATAATTATTTTGATCCCCGCTCTGTGAGCGGCAAGCACCTTCTCCTTGACCCCGCCGACGGGGAGGACCACCCCCCGCAGTGTTATCTCGCCCGTCATTGCGAGATCTTTCCTGATCGGCCTGCCGGTTAACAGAGATGTAAGCGCCGTCAGTATAGTTACTCCCGCGGAAGGGCCGTCCTTCGGGATAGAGCCTGCCGGAACATGGATATGGATGTCCGTGGTATCGAAGAAATCGTTGTTGATGCCCAGCTCTTTCGCGTTGGAACGGATGAAGCTCATGGCAGCGGTTGCCGATTCCTTCATGACGTCGCCGAGCTGACCGGTCAGTGTCAATTCTTTGTTGCCCCGCATGCTGGTAGCTTCTATGAACAGCAATTCACCACCGGCAGGCGTCCATGCGAGTCCCATGGCGACACCCGGTTTCGAAATCCTGGTTTTTTCCTCCGAAGTGAAACGGACAGGTCCCAGGTATGCATGGAGTTCCTTCACGCCGATCGACGCGCTCTGTATATCTCCGACCGCCACCTCGCTCGCGACGCCCCGGCAGACGTTCGCGATTTCCCGTTCTAGGTTTCGTACACCGGCCTCACGGGTATATCCCGAGATGATCTTTTTCAAGGCAGCCCCGGCCATCCTCATCTGCTTCGGTTGCAGACCGTTTGCCTCTATCTGGCGGGGTATAAGATAGCGCTGGGCTATCCTGACCTTTTCGTCCAGGGTGTAACCGAGGAGTTCGATAACCTCCAGCCGGTCACGCAGAGCCGGGGGAATCGTGTCCAGTATGTTCGCCGTCGTGATAAACATGACATGGGAGAGATCGAAAGACACGTCCAGATAGTGATCGCTGAAGAAGAAGTTCTGTTCGGGGTCGAGAACCTCCAGGAGTGCGGATGAAGGATCGCCCCGGAAATCCATCCCCAGTTTATCGATTTCATCGAGCATGAAAACAGGATTGTTCGATTCGGCGCGCCGCAGACCCTGGATGATTCTTCCCGGCAGCGCTCCGATGTAGGTTCGCCGGTGACCTCTGATCTCTGCCTCATCCCGTACGCCCCCCAGCGAGATACGTATGAATTTCCTTCCGAGAGCCCTGGCGATCGACGCCCCCAGCGATGTTTTTCCGGTACCCGGAGGGCCGGCGAAACAGAGAATAGGACCCTTCGTATCTGGTTTCAGTTTTCTGACGGAGAGATATTCTATAATCCGTTTTTTCGCCTTTTCGAGCCCGTAATGGTCATTGTCCAGGACCTTTCGGGCTTTCCTGATGTCCAGGTTGTCCGTTGTACTTTTATTCCATGGAAGGGCGGTTATCCAGTCGAGGTAGGTCGACGCGACCGTAAACTCAGCCGAAGAAGGATGCATCCGGGCAAGGCGGTTCAGTTCGCGTTCCGCCTCCTTTTTCGCCTCTTCCGGCATGCCGATTTCCTCGATTCTTTTACGGTACTCCTCGATTTCGATAATCGATTCGTCCTCGCCCTCGCCCAGTTCCTGCCTTATTGCCTTGAGCTGCC
This sequence comes from Syntrophaceae bacterium UBA2210, assembly GCA_002327865.1. Lineage (GTDB taxonomy): Bacteria > Desulfobacterota > Syntrophia > Syntrophales > UBA2210 > UBA2210. The sequence goes on along the minus strand of DCUQ01000040.1, from coordinate 40,442 downwards.
GGCGGAGGAAATATTCCCTCTGGCCTTTGTCGATGTCGTTCTTGACCTGACTCTGTATCTTGTTCCCCAATTCGAGAATATCCAGCTGGCGGCTCACGGTCAGTGTCAATTGTTCCAGCCGCTTCTTGACGTCCAGGGTTTCCAGGAACTTCTGTTTTTCCTCGGGATCTGCGTTGATCAAGGTGGCGACCATGTCGGCCAGCATCCCCGGATCTTTGATCGCTGTTGCCATGAGGCCGAACTCCTGGGGAAGAAAAGGTGAGAGCTTAACGACACGGTCGAAGAGCCTGACCAGATTCGCCATCAGCGCCTCTGCCTTGATGCCTTTTGCCTCTTTGTCGGTCAGCGATTTTACCTTCGCCCGTAAATAAGGTTTGCCGTCGACGAGTTCGGTGATTGCGAATCTTCCGATGCCTTGCAGGAGAAGCTGTGCCTTATGCTCGCCGGTCTTTGCCATCTTCAGGATGGCCACAACGGTTCCCACATGGCAGATGTCGTCGTATGCGGGTAATTCATCGGCGGAAAGATCTTTTTTTGCCATGACAAAGCCGACCAGCCGGTCGTTGGACATTGCCTCATCGACAAGATCGAGGGCCCGTTTTCCGACGACCTCAAGAGGAAACGTCATATGCGGGTACATAACAAGGTTGAAAATGGAAAGCACCGGAAGAACACCCGGTATCTGTATATCTCTTAATTCTCCGGAAAGCGGCTTCTCAGTCATTAAATCCTCCACAGATATTTTTGTAGTGTTGTCGACTGTTAAGTTTGAACGATAATCTTGTGTATGATTTTCTCAGGCGGCAATTTCGGGATGTGGATTTCAAGCATCCCGTCATTGTACATAGCGGTAACTCCATCCGTATCGATGGGAATTGCGAGCGACAAGGTGCGCTCGAAAGCTCCGTAGGTAATTTCCGCAAGATGGTAACGGGAATTCTTTACGCGGGATCGCTCCGCTCTTTTCCCGGCTATCTTCACGGTCCGGCCGCTTATTTCCAGATGTATATCTTCATCTTTTACACCTGCCAGTTCCGCGACGATCGTTATTTTTTCGGCGGTTTCGTAGATGTTAACCGGAGGGTTCCAGATGCGTCTATGGTAAATGTAAGTTGGATCGAAGATGCGTGAAAGCACTCCGCCGACACCGCCCTGTATCTCTGTATCCGCCATACCCCGATCATTGCTGAATCTAATCTTGATAAAGTCCATTTTCCGCTCCTGCAGGCCAGGCTTTTATTTTTACAGCGGCATTTTCATATAAAAACGTAATAATGTCAACAGTCGTAAATAATGCTCTTCATTCAAAACCGGTATCGGGGCAGATGAGAACGGAACAGGAAATAAAAACAGTGAAGGGATATTGGGGACAGCTTTAAGACAAAGGGAACTGGATAAGGATTGCCGAAGTGTTTATAGTTGTATTGTTTGTAATTTGATTTTTATCAGTAGTTATTTATAAAGGATATGTTGCAGCAGAAGATATTTCAAAAGGTTTATGGTAGTGTAAAAAAGTTTTTATTTCAGTCCGTCCTGAAAAATGCGGTTTGGAACCTGCGTAAATATTGAGACTGATCCAGGGAATATCACGGATGAAATGAGTAAATATTTGAACGGTTCATAAATACAGGCCATCGGCTCTGCCGGCTGTCATGACCGGATCTCAACATTGAGGAGACCATATGCACAAATACAAGATCACCCTGGAGTACGACGGTACCGGGTATCGCGGGTGGCAAGCCCAGAAGAATGCAAGGAGTGTTCAGGAAACTCTGATAAAGGCGGCGGCTCAGCTTACCGGAACCGACGTGGATATCCAGGGAGCGGGACGAACCGACGCCGGTGTCCACGCCCTGGCCCAGGTGGCCCATCTGGAAACAAAGAAGGCAATGGAGCCTCGCAAGGTTATGGAGGGGCTTAACGACATTCTCCCCGCCGGCATCAATATTATCAGGGTGGAGCGGGTATCCCCCCAATTCCATGCACGCCACCACGCCCGGTCCAGAAGTTACGTTTACCTGATCTCGAAGCACAGAACGGCCTTCGGAAAGCGCTACGTCTGGTGGATCAGTGACCACCTCGATTGCAGGGCGATGGCTGAGGCCGCGCAACTCTTTTCAGGCTTTCACGATTTTGCCTCTTTCGCCGACAAACGAGGCGGCAAGGAGACCTCGACGCTGGTACAGGTAGAACTTGTGGAACTCCTGGAGGAGAACGGTCTGATAGTCTTCAGGATCGTCGGGTCCCATTTCCTGTGGAAAATGGTCCGCCGTATCGTGGGAGTTCTCGTGGAGGTAGGACGGGGAAACCTGTCGTCCCGGGACGTGGAAGGAATGCTTCATGATCCCTCCGATATACCGGCCCGGCTCACCGCGCCCCCCTCGGGCCTCTTCCTTGAGCAGGTCCTCTATGAAGGGGACACGCTGCAACCGGCAGGCTCAACGCAGGCAGTGCCTGTCCCCGGATTGTGGAAACCCCCGAAGATCGAACGCAGCGGCAGTGGCAAGCGGCGCACCAGGCAAAAGGGAAAATAGTTGCCGCAACCATTATTCGCCAGGCGCTGTTACATATATGAGATAAGGGAAACCAGGTTAACTTCCCGCCGAACAAAAACCCGCGGAAGAATGCCGACAGCCGTCCCTGTTTCCCCGGGAACGGATTAATTGTTACAAAATTGTAGGAATTGAGAGCCATATCAACATAATTGTTATTCAAATGAGTGAACCTGAAGGGGTGTTTCGAGCGTAAGTATCCTCTAATATTAGAGATAAAGTATTGGTACGTTTATTGCTAAATCTCTGGAGAAGTGTAATATTTTACTGCCATATCTCAAAAGACGAGAACTTGATATTTAAAGGAGAGAATTATGGATGTAACAAAAATTTTTGGTTCTAATGTTTTTAACAATAAAGTGATGAAGCAGCGCCTGCCCAAGTATATCTACAAGGCCCTGATGGAAACCATCGAAAACGGTACCCCCTTGCGTATCGACATTGCCGACGTGGTTGCCACCGCCATGAAGGATTGGGCGATTGAGAAAGGCGCGACTCATTATACACACTGGTTTCAGCCTCTTACAGGATTTACCGCCGAGAAGCATGATTCCTTCATTGCCGAGTGTGTGGATGGCGTCAGTACCGTGGAATTTTCCGGCAAGCAGCTGACCCAGGGTGAACCGGATGCATCGTCTTTCCCGAGCGGCGGGCTGCGTGCCACCTTCGAGGCCAGAGGCTACACGGCCTGGGACTGCACCTCACCAGCGTTTTTGAAGACCGATGAAAGCGGAAATGTGACCCTGACAATTCCGACAGCTTTCTATTCCTATAATGGGGAGGCTCTCGATAAGAAAACTCCTCTGCTGCGGTCCATGGTGTCCGTCTCCAGACAGGCCCTGCGGGTTTTAAAGGCACTGGGCAATACCACCGCCACCAGGGTCATTTCCACGGTGGGGCCCGAGCAGGAGTACTTCCTCGTGGACAAAGATTTTTATATGGAGAGAGCTGATCTGATGATGACCGGCCGAACGATATTCGGTGCCCCCTCTCCCAAGGGGCAGGAACTGGAGGATCAATATTTCGGCGCCATCAAGGACCGGGTCTCCGATTACATGTGGGATCTGAATAACGAACTCTGGAAGATGGGTATTCCCTCCAAAACCCAGCATAACGAGGTCGCTCCGGCGCAGTACGAAATGGCCCCGATTTATGCAACCACAAACATTGCGACCGACCACAACCAGCTGGTCATGGAGACAATGCAGAAGGTTGCGCTTCGACATGGTCTGGTCTGCCTGCTCCATGAAAAACCCTATGCCGGCATCAACGGTTCGGGCAAGCACAACAACTGGTCCCTCTCTACGAGCGACGGAGTCAATCTGTTTAAACCCGGCAAAACGGCCAGCGATAATGTCCAATTCCTTATCTTCCTGGCTGCCATGATCAAGGCCGTCGATACCCATGCCGACATCCTGAGGGCCAGCTGCGCAAGCGCCGGAAACGATCACCGCCTGGGCGCAAACGAAGCGCCCCCGGCCATTATCTCCATCTTCATGGGGGAAGAGTTGACGGAGATCCTGGAGAATATTGCAAAAGGCAAAAAAAACTCCTCGAGAGACGCGCAATTCATTAATGTCGGCGTCGATACACTGCCCAAGTTCCCGAAGGATAATACCGACCGGAACCGGACCTCTCCCTTCGCCTTTACCGGGGATAAATTCGAATTCCGGATGGTTGGCTCGGCCCAATCGGTTGCCGGGGTGAATGTTACGTTGAACACCATCGCGGCCGAAGCCCTCGACGAGATCGCCACCCGCCTTGAAAAGGCCAGGGATAAAAACGCCGAAGTGGTAGCGATCGTCACGGAAGTCTACAAGAAACACGGCCGGATCCTGTTCAACGGCGACAACTATACCGACGTCTGGCTGAAAGAGGCCACAAAGCGGGGTCTGCCCAACGCGCGTAACACCGTGGACGCCTTGAAGGCCTTCGTAACTCCGAAATGCCTCGATCTCTTCGAGAAGTACGAGGTCCTTTCGAACAAGGAATTGGAGTCTCGCTTCGAGGTCTATGTCGAGACCTATTCCAAGCAGATCAACATCGAAGCGATGACGGCTATCGACATGGTCAAGCGGCAGTTTATACCCGCGGGGATTGATTACGCGACCTCCCTGGCGGATTCCTTTACCAGTCTTAAGGGTGCGGGTGTTGCCTCTCCGGTCCAGGAAGACATCCTGAAGAAGGTCAGCGCTATTTTGTCCTCAGTTTACAAAAACCTGGCGAAGCTGGAAGCGGCGGCAGCAAAGGCGAAGAATACCGACGATACCGTTAAGCAGGCCGAGGCCTGCCGGGATAAGGTTATCCCGCCGATGCAGGCCCTGCGCGTAGATATCGATGCACTGGAAATGCTGGTGCCGGCAGATATGTGGCCCGTACCGACTTACGCTGATCTGCTGTTTAAACTATAACCGCTGTCAACTGCATTCAGTCAAAAGGGCCGGTTTTTCGAAACCGGCCCTTTTTTATTTGTAAAGGGCTTCGAGTTCCCAGGGAATCGAATGATAAACCCCGGCAAGGTACTCATCATTAATCTCTTTATCGGAATCATGTACCAGGCGTAGATCACCGCTCTCCCCCGGCGATTCCCATGATCCCGCGGATCTTGACCTTGGCGTCGATGAGCTGCCGGTGGGTCAGACGGAGCAGGTTCGCCAGCTTGTGAACGAGAAAATCCTCATGCTTGTCGAGCCTGCCGTCCGTATAGGCAATGCGCCAGACCATCTCGATTATTTTAATCTTTTCCTCCTGTGTATAATTGCGGTTGACCAGGTTGGTAAACTGCCACAGGTCCAGGCTTCCCTTCATCTCCTTATCGGCGGCTTCGACGATTGCAGCGATGGATTCATTGTCCAGCCCGTATTCTCTCCTGAAGATCGAGATGATCCCCTCTCTCTCGGAATCGCTGAACTTCCCGTCTATGTACGACATTTCGAGCAGGAGAGCGCAGGTCGCGATACGGACATCATGAACGGATTCCCCGTTTTCGGCGGAATTCTTCGTTGTCCTGTTTCCAAAAAACTTTTTCACAAGATCGATCATTACGAAACCTCTCGATTCCCCTTTTCAGGGGGTAGGATAGATTGCCTTCAGCCCTGATTTGCTTCGCTGCTGTCAAATAATTATATAACCGGGTTGTGGCCCGGGGAAAAAGAACCCCGGCGAACACGTATAGGCAGGAAATGTACTATAATCAGGGATGTGTGTCGATAATTATCGGCAAGGTGCCGCAGAAACACGGCGATTGATTTTAGTTGACACATCGTTCCGATCTTATTATATATTCCAACTTTTTGAGTTTGTCCCGCGGGGGACGGGACGGAGTCCGGGAAGGACGTTGTATGAAATGCGCTATCTCATGTGGAAGTGGAGAAAGAAAAGGGAATAGAGGGGGAGAACAGCTCACGATGACTACACCAGTACAACAGAAGATACGAGACAAGAAAAGAACGCCCGGGCAGATTGCCGATATGATGAAAAGCGGGGAATGGGTAACCAACGGCAGTATCGGCGGCGATTCGACGGTATGTATGGAGGCGCTGGCGAACCGGCTGGGCGATGGCCCGTCGGACCTGAAGGATATCGAAATCTGGAATTACGGGAAATTTTATCCGCAGTTTCGCTTTCAGGAAGTGGACCCGCTCCAGAAATACCATTGCTTTCATGAATATTTTTTCTTTCCATGGAACCGGAAAGCCCGCAAAGAGCACGGCGTTACCAGCTGGGCGCAGTGGGGCTGGACCATCGGCAGTTGGTGGCATCATTATCGATTCGCCCATGGCGATCCGGCCAAACGCGGAATAGACTGGTTTTTCAATGCCGCCACGCCCGTGAATCATAACGGGTTCTTCAACTGGTCCTACGGCACAAATAACTGCACTATATTCAGGGAATCGGCCAAACGCCTCGTGGTTGAGGTGCGCGAAGACTATCCGTGGGCCGAAGGCGGACGCTTCAATACCATTCATATCGACGATGTGGACTATTGGGTCGAGGTAGATTGCGAAAAATATGCCTGGCCGCAGATCAACGAAAAAGCCATGGTGCCCACCGAGCAGGAAAAGCAGATAGCGGAACATATCCTTACGATAATGGATGATCGTGACGTACTGCAGCTCGGTATAGGTTCGCTTCCGTCCGCCTGTGTCGCGGCGATGGCGAGCGCGGGGCTCAAGGATCTCGGCGTACATACGGAAATGCTCAATTACGGCCTGATCAAATTGATAGAATCGGGTCAGGTGACCAACAGGTACAAAAATCTCGACCGTGGAAAGAGCGTCTGGACCTTCGCATTCCCCGTCGACACGCGGTGGTATTACGATACCATTGATCGAAACCAGCACCTTGCTGTCTATGATGCGGATTATACCAACAACCTGAACGTGCTTACCCGGATCGACAACATGATAGCCATAAATAACTGTATTGCCGTCGATCTCCTGGGACAGCAAAGCGCCGGATTCTATGAGAAACGTCCGATATCCAGCACCGGGGGATACTTTCAGTTCATGTGTTTCTGCTCCCAGTCGAGGGGTGGCAGAGGGGTGGCCTGTATGACATCGAGAAACAAACAGGGCAAGTCCCGGATCGTTCCCTTCCTTCCTGAAGGATCATCGGTCGATCTGCCGGCCCAGTTCGCGCATTATGTCTGTACGGAGTACGGTATCGTCAATCTTCGGGGCCTTAACGGATATGAGCGGACGGCGGCGCTTATCTCCATCGCTCATCCGGATGATCGTGAATGGCTCGAGCGTGAAGCCCATGCCCACGGACTCCTTGCGCCTCATTTTCCCGTTCCGATGAAGCCGGAAGAGGGTGGTGCCAGGCGTTACCCGTCTTACAGTGACAAGAGAAAATACAAAATTCCCGCGAACAGCGCTGTATGGGGATTCGACTGGGATCCGATCCAGTCGGGCAAGTGACGCGTACCGGAGAGACCGGAAGCAGCGGGCTCTGTTTCCCCGCTATTCGTTCAATGGTTTCTCGAAGTGCTGGTAGTCCCTGCAGCTGGTCCAGTTGCCGCCCCATTCCCAGCCCAGCTGCAGGAAAGCGAGGACAACCGGGTGATCTGCCGTGAGCGTACCATCGACATCCGGGTCGTATTTCGCGCCTTCCGGCAGAACGGTATCGCCTTTGATATAAGGATTCTGAGAGGGATTTATATCGATCGCCCTGCCGTACGCGTGTTTCGACAGTCGGCTGCCGCTTCCCGTGACATACCTGTAGTTGAATGCGGACGTATTGTCAGCCTCCATGGAGAGATCGTCATCCCAGCAGCCGTCTTTGCGAAACTGCATGTCTGAAATCGGAATAACGGAACAGATCGGGAAATGTTCCTGCAGCGCCGTTTCGAACACGGTCTCGATATCTTTTTCCAGCGCGCCGTCGATAACCAGTTGACCTTGGTGTATTCTGCCGTCGAATGAGTAATAGGTAACAGTGATCAGCTTCTGTCTTTTACGTATTTCCTCCGGGCATCCCGGGTTCAAGCCGTCGAAGGCTTCTTTCTCGGTCATTTCGCTGTCGACGATCGTAACTTCCGGGGGCACAGGATTTTTGCCCCCGGCGCAGGATGAACCGCCGATGAGCAGCACCGATACAACTGCCGAAATTAAAAAAAATAACAAACGATTGAATGTAATGATGGCTGTAATCCTTTCATGGACGACCTGTTTTTTGCTGTTCGTGACATATTCGAAATCAATCAGATCTTTCATCCCTTGTCAATCATTACGTACGGTGTTTACGTGTTCCTTGTCGTATCGGGTAATGCTTTGAATGCTCTCCTACGGTAAGCAGGGGTAACATGCTGAAAACCCGGAACATAACTATCAGGGGTCCGGCCATCCCGGTTTTCCTTCCGGTAACGGTTAAACAAAATTTTTACAACGTGATTTTTCTTCTTGACATATAGATAGATTTGCCTTAGAGAAGCGCCTTAAAATTTTTACTACAATAAACTATCAATCATATTTAAGTGTCTCGGGAGGAGAGTGTGAAAATCGGAGAAAAGATAAAAAATCTTCGGTTGGCTCAAGAGCTTACACAGGAAGATCTTGCCAACAGGTCCGATCTTACCAAGGGTTTCATATCCCTTCTGGAACGTGATCTCCAGTCGCCTTCTCTGGACACCCTGGAACAAATACTTAAGGCTCTCGATATCATGGCCGGCGAGTTTTTCCTTGATGAAGGTGCGACGGATGTGGTTTCCCGCCGGGAGCATCGGGTTACCATCAGGGATAAGGAAGAAGCCGGGGTTAAGAGAGAGGTGCTCATTGCGGGCGCCCAGGACAGGAAGATGGATCTTCTCCTGGTAACTCTCGATCCCGGTGCAAGCACTTACCAGGAGAGATCCCACTCCGGCGACGAATGCGGGTTTGTACTCACCGGCAAGATCGCCATTAATCTGGGCAAAAAAACATACCTTGCCGCGGCAGAGGATTCGTTCTACTACACGGCGAATAAGAAACACTGGATAGAAAATAAGTCTGATAAAGCGGCAAGGCTTCTCTGGATTTCAGCCCCGCCGGCTTTCTGAAATATATAAAGGAAGGGGGACATGCCCATGATTTTCAAAACACCTACTACCTATTTTATGACATGCGGAGTTTCAGAAGGTTTTACGCTCCTGAATGCTTTTGACGGCGCGCTTATGGATGCCGGTATCGGCAACACAAATCTCGTGAGGATGAGTAGTATATGTCCCCCTCATGCCAGGCAAGTTTTTTCCGTAAGCCTGCCGCACGGAGCCCTTATCCCAGTCGCCTATGCCTCCATAACCTCCGCCCAGCCCGGCCAGATTATCGCTGCGGGTGTCGCCATAGCATTCCCGGAAGATGAGGATCATGCTGGTCTTATCATGGAGTACTCTGCGAAAGATTCAAAAGAAGTTGTAGAGGCCAAAGTCAGGAAGATGGCGGAAGAAGGAATGAAAATGCGCGGCAAGGCAGTCCGGGAAATCAAAAGTTCGGCCACACAGCACCAGGTAAAAGAATTCGGAGCGGCCTTTGCCGCCGTGGTACTCTGGGAATAGGTGCCGTCCCGATACCGTTCTACCGGAATATCCGGATGCAGGAGTACACCATGAACGTCTTCATGGCATCGAAAGATGACGGGACCATATGTCTTTTTGGCGCACCATTCGATTCCACCGCGAGCTTCAGGCCCGGGGCGCGCTTCGGGCCAGCCGCGATCCGGGAGGTTTCCGATTCCCTGGAGACCTTTTCGCCGGTCCAGGCGGCGGATCTGGAAGAAGTTTCTTTCATGGACAAAGGCGACCTGGAGCTTCCCTTCGGTGATCCCGACCCGGCACTCGAGCTTATAGAAAAAGCCACGCAGGACATACTGACTGCCGGAAAACTTCCGTTTTTACTAGGCGGAGAACATCTGGTAAGTCTTGGAGCTGTTCGTGCCGCCGCTCGGGTTTATCCGGGTCTGAAAGTCATCCACCTGGATGCTCATGCCGATCTCAGGGACGATTATCTTGGCATGAAACTATCGCACGCAACTGTTATGCGGCGGGTACTCGATCTTCTGGGAACAGACAGCGTCAGGCAGATCGGCGTCAGATCATGCACCGGCCAGGAGCATGAAACCGTGGCAAAGCTCAGATCCTCGCCCGAACAGATCGTCCTCTGGGCGGGGGCAAATCCCTGTTACCTTACCTGCGACCTCGACATACTGGATCCTTCCGTTCTTGCCGGAACGGGAACACCGGAGCCCGGCGGACTGATGTTCAACGAACTGACAACCATTCTGATCTCCCTTATCACCAGGCTCAGGATCGTGGGTCTCGATGTTGTCGAGCTTGCTCCGAAGATCGACCCTTCGGGGGTTTCTTCGGTTGTGGCGGCAAAGGTGGTGAGGGAATGCCTGATAGCGCTGGACCGCGGACTGAAAAACGGCCGTTAACAGGGGGCGACATGCGTATCGGAAGAGAAAAAGGAGCGGAATAATGAATAACATACTGATCATCGGCGCCGGAGCCGCGGGATCCGTTGTGGCAAAGAAATGTGCCATGAACCGGGATGTTTTCACCAATATTCACCTTGCGTCGAGAACACTGGAGAAGTGCCTCAAGGTTCAGAAAGAATGCGTTTCCGCCATCACGGTGTCGCAGGTGGACGCGGACGATACGGCACAGGTCGTCCGTCTGATCGAAGAGCGAAAGCCCTATGTCGTAGTCAATATGGCGTTGCCCTATCAGGATCTTTTCATAATGGAAGCCTGCCTGGCGACTGGTGTTCACTACCTGGATACCGCCAACTACGAACCCAGGGATGAAGCCAAATTCAGCTATACCTGGCAGTGGGCGTATCATGACCGCTTCAGGGAAAAGGGTATCATGGCGGTACTCGGCTGCGGTTTCGACCCCGGCGTCATCAGCATCTACTGCGCCTATGCCGCGAACAATCTGTTCGACGAGATCGAAACCATCGATATCATCGACTGCAACGACGGCAGCCACGGGAAAGCATTCGCCACTAACTTCAATCCGGAGATCAATATCCGTGAAGTTACACAGCGCGGGAAGTACTGGAAAGACGGGCAGTGGATAGAGATCGACCCGCTCTCCGTCTCCTGTATGATCGATTACCCCGGGGTAGGGCCCCGCACCTCTTATCTGCTCTACCACGAGGAAGAGGAGTCGCTAATCGGGAACATCAAAGGATTAAAACAGATCCGTTTCTGGATGACCTTTTCCGACAACTATATCAAGCACCTGGAAGTACTCCAGAACGTAGGTATGACCAGGATCGACCCGGTTATCTACAACGGGGTGGAGATTATTCCCCTGCAGTTCCTCAAATGTCTCCTCCCGGAGCCGTCTTCCCTCGCCGAGAACTACACGGGCAAAACCTCCATCGGCGCCATATTGCGTGGGGTAAAAAACGGCGAACCGGTGGTCTATATCATCTATAACGTGTGCGACCATGCAGAGACCAACCGCGAGGTGGGCGCGCAGGCCGTATCGTATACCACGGGAGTGCCGGCCGTGACCGGAGCCATGATGATGATGAAAGGAATCTGGAGCGGCAAGGGGGTGTTCAACGTTGAACAGCTTCCGCCCGAGCCCTTTCTGAAAGAAGTCACCCGGCAGGGTCTGCCCTGGCACGTGCGGAAGCTCGGTGCTGATGATTACAGGGAAATCG
>DCUQ01000040.1:0-28722 GCA_002327865.1 Syntrophaceae bacterium UBA2210 | reverse complement strand
GCGTATCCGCTCGGAAGCCGGGTGCCGGATTCTCCTGGCGACCAAGGCCTTTGCCCTTCCCGAGGTGTTTCCGCTCATGCGCGAGTCTCTCGACGGAAGCACGGCCAGCGGTATTCATGAAGCGCGCCTCGGCAGGGAAACTTTCGGCAGGGAAGTGCACGTCTATGCCCCGGCTTATACGGAACGGGATCTGTGCGAGCTTCTGACGATAAGCGATCATATCTACTTCAACTCTTCCGACCAGCTTCGGCGCTTCATGCCCGATGTAAGGGCTGCCGGAAAAGAGAAGAAGATCGGCATCCGCGTCAACCCCGGTTATTCCAAAGCGACGCTGGGCGGCCATCTTTACGACCCCTGTTCGCCGCGTTCACGTTTCGGTGTGCTGCGATCCGGCCTCGATAGTCTCCCGTGGGAAGAGATCGATATCCTGCATGTCCATTCCCTGTGCGAGTCGCTCCATGACGGATCTGTAGGACTTATAGAACATATGACCCGGGAATTCGCTCCTTATATAGAACAGGTCGAGGCGGTAAACTTCGGCGGCGGGCACTTTATCAATAAGACGGGGTATGATATCGAGGCGCTCATAAGCGCCATACGGAAATTCCGAGCCCTCTTCGATGTCGATGTCATCCTGGAGCCGGGGAGCGGCCTCGTGGTCGATGCCGGATACCTGGTAGCCACGGTTCTGGACGTCATTCATAACGGGACGGATATCGCCATACTCGACGCGTCGGCCGCGTGCCATATGCCCGATGTTCTGGAAGTGCCATACACACCGCCGCTGTACGGCGGAGCCGCGCCGGGGGAGAATCCCCACAACTTCATCCTTGCCGGTAACACCTGCATGACAGGCGATATAATCGGCGAGTATTCGTTCTCGAAACCCCTCAAACCGGGGGACAGACTCGTATTCGGTGATATGCTCCAGTACAGCTTCGTGAAGAACAATACCTTCAACGGAACACCCCTGCCGGATATCGCCCTGCTGCACGAAGACGGCCGGTACCAGGTTGTACGCCGCTTCGGGTATGACGATTTCAAGAGCAGATTCTTTTAATAGGGACAGCGCCCTTTTTTACTTGCGGGGTCTCCCACGGGGTCTAACATTGATTACTCTCCCAATTACCGCTTCAATGCCCTTTTTGAAATCCTCATCCCCGCAGGGGTTGCCGGACTTGATGTTCGTCTTCAGCCGTTTTACAACTTCCTCCGATTCATATTCCCTCAAATACTGAGACCAGTTATCAATCTCGTTACAAAGATGACAGGTGTTTGACAGGATGTCGTCTGACACTATTCCACAATGGCCCCGTGCGCTCGACCACTTATAGTCTTCCGGTTTCTGAACTAACCCGGCACGTACCGGGTTCTTCTCTACGTAACGGATAGCAGCGTAGAGGTGCCTTTCATCAAGAATACTGGAATGATACCGCCCTTGCCAGAGATGCCCTGTTACTCCCTTTTTACGATTGTAATACTGGGAGTACCGCATGTGGAGGGTGTTTATAGTTCGGGAAAGTGAGTTGTCGTTACGGGGGACACACACAAAATGAATGTGATTACTCATCAAACAGTACGACCAGATATCCAGTGAATACTTTTTAGAGTATTCCTCGAGCCATGCAAGATACTGCCTGTAGTCTGAATCAGACTCAAAAACGATCTGCCGGTAGTTCCCCCTCTGGGTTACGTGGTATGGATAATCTCTGGCAATGATTCGTGCGACGCGTGGCATAAGGCGAAAATACAATTATAAAATCAATCTGTCAATAAAAAGGGCGCTGTCCCTATTAAAAGCGGGGAGATTCAATATATTTGTTCGGCATGTTTCTTTCTTCTCCGCCGAGAATATTGATTTGCTGCATCCCTCTGACGGAGTTCAGGAGGTAGACGTTCGGGCTTCTGAGCACTTCTTGAACGTTCAGGACTCTCTCCCGAAGACGGGCATGCTCGAGCAGCCAGGCTCGCTGCGTCCCCGGCAGTAGTCCGCAGCGCACAGGGGGTGTGTACAGTATGCCATTAATCTCCACCGCAATATTTGCCATGGTGGTCTCGGTGGCATGTCCGGCTTCGTTGAACAAGAGTACATCGTCGTATCCCGGACACATTTTGATAGCGTCTTCGTACATAGTGCGGCGGGTTGTCTTGTGGTAGAGTAATATGTTGCTCGTATCTATCGGATTCTTTGCCAAAGCAACATTCCCGAAGTATAGAGAGGTTGATTCCAGAGGAACGGATTCGCATCTTATCCCCCCCATATGGGAGACAAGCAAGCGTACCCTGTGAGGCTTTGGAGGCAGATCAGATGCGATGTTTGACAAATATTTCCGAATTTTCTGAATGTCTGCATGGTAGCCGAAGTACTCCGCCGACCGGGCGAGACGCTTCATGTGATAATCCAGAAGCGAATATCCGGTAAGGGGAGACCAAAGCATGGTTTCCAGAAGATCGAAATCCCGGGGGTGGGGTGTAAGCACTTTTGTCTTTGTCAGACTTTCTTTGTACTCACCCTCCTTTGTAGAGTTCCACACGATACCACCGCCAACCCCGTACTCTGCACGACCGGTAGGTTTGTGCAGCAATACTGTACGGATGGCAACGTTAAACTGTGCCCGGCGGCCTGGAGCAACAAATCCAATCGTGCCGGTGTAGATGCGCCGGGGGGTTGATTCGAGATTTGCGATGATCTCCATCGTGCGCCGCTTCGGGGCGCCCGTGATGGATGCGGGAGGAAAGGATGCCTGGAGTATGCGATCCAGAGGCGCACATGTCCGGGCGGCTACGGTTGATGTCAATTGCCACACGGTCGGATACCTTTCGGCCGCGAACAGGGATGGAACTTCAACGCTGCCGGAAAGAGCCACACGCCCGAGGTCATTGCGGACCATGTCGACAATCATCACATTCTCGGCCCGTTCCTTCTCGGAACATACCAGGGTTTCCTTTTTCGTCTGGTCATCCTCGAACCATAATCCTCTTGCGGCCGTTCCCTTCATGGGGCGCGACTCGATCTGCTCGCCGTCGATCCGGAGAAAAAGCTCGGGCGAGGCGCTGCATATGGCCCACTCGCCTGTATCTACAAATCCGGCAAAAGGCGCCTCGTCATCCCCGGCGATCCGGACGAACAGACGCCATGGGTCGACATCAGTCATTGTACGGAGCCGGTAGGTGAAATTGACTTGATAGGTATCCCCGTTCAGAATGTGGGTACGTATGTTATTAATACAACGGTCATATTCCTCTCGAGTAACAGACGGATGCCATTCAATGTAAGTGTCCTGCTCCTTACCGTCATATGGCAAGGTGATTTCGTTGATCTGTTTGAAAAGCCCGAACCAGAGAAGGGGGAACTCACCATCCAACTTGGCGGGCAATGACGGATCAAAAGCAGGGGCGGCCTAATAGGAAATGAATCCGGCTGCATACAATCCCTCCTGCCGTACACTATCCTCAATCTGACGCACAAGCGGGATCACATCATCAATTCGATGAGTCGTCATTATCCGGCAAGGCGAAGAAAACTCCAGCCATTTCCTGGCAGCTTCATCGCGTAATACGACCAACCCAGATGTTTGTTGCATTTTCATCTTTCGCCGAATTTAATTTAAATAGGGACACTCCCCCATTTACGCAAGAGCCCTTGTTAACGCAATTTCTTCCCCGCGATATAATTTGCCAGGTCAGCCACCCTGCATGAATAGCCCCATTCGTTGTCGTACCACGCGACGACCTTTGCTATGGTTCCGTTCAGCACCTGAGTGAATTCGAGATCGACGATCGACGAGTGGGCGTTACCTTTATAGTCCGACGATACCAGTTGCTTCCATTCGCAGGCCATTATCCCCTTCAACATACGCTTGGACGCGGCGATCAGTGTATTACGTAACTCCTCGGTAGTCGTTTTCTTTTCCAGTTGCGCGGTAAAGTCTACAACCGACACGGTGGGAGTGGGAACCCGCAGTGAATATCCGTCGAAGCGCCCCTTCATTTCGGGGATAACGAGGGCAAGCGCACGCGCCGCTCCCGTTGATGTGGGAATGATGTTCTGTCCTGCCGCCCGGGCACGCCTCAGGTCGCGGTGTGGCAGATCAAGGATGCGCTGATCGTTGGTATAGGAATGAATGGTCGTCATCATCCCGTTAATGATGCCGTATGACTTGTGAACGGCGAGGGCGGGCGGGGCCAGGCAGTTTGTCGTACACGACGCGTTGGAGATGATGTGATGTTTTTCCGGCCGGTAGCTGCGGTGATTGACTCCCATGACCACGGTCAGGTCGACATCCTCGCCGGGGGCCGTTATAATAACTTTTTTGGCACCCGCCTTCAGATGTGCCGACGCTTTCTGTTCCGTTCGAAAAAGACCGGTGCTTTCAATGACGATGTCAACTCCTTCGTCATCCCAGGGAATTGCCGAGGGATCACGGAACGCGAAATTTCTGATCAGTTGATCATTGATGCGAAAACCGTCTTTTCTGACGGCGACCGTCGCTCCGAAGATGCCGTAATTGGTATCGTATTGCATCAGGTGAGCGTTTGTTTCCGCGTCGAAGAGATCGTTGATCGCCGCTACCGCCAACGTATCGGGATAACGTTCCATAGCGGCTTTCAAAACCTGTCGCCCGATTCTTCCAAAACCATTTATGCCTAGACGAATCATGGGTCCCTCCTTATAGATCATCGATGCGGTACTTGTGTTCCGCCATTAAATCGCAACGGATTTTCAGCCTCTCATGGTGCCGGGCATTGTCGATGGCGATAGCGCTCAGGTTAGAGACCGCCTCGAGGAATTTGATGTCCCTGTCGGTAAATTCGCGGACATCCGCCGTATAGACCCGTAAGACGCCGATGATGGTCTTTTCGACGGTCAACGGCAGGACGAGGACGGACGCGATACCTTCCGCCTTCGCCTTCTGCTTGTATTGAAAATCGTCGTCGGTCTGAACATCTTTCATCCATATTGTCTTCCCTTTCAGGGCTTTCTGGTCTACCTTGCTTTCGGCTATGATGACGGGGCCCTTATCGAGGTAATCCCCGGATAGGCCGTAACTTGCCCCCAGTTCGAGGGTCGTTCCCCGCGACCCGATCAATCGGAGACTGCATGCCTTCACGTCCATTGCCGCGGTGACGCACCGGGCTATTTCTTCGAGGACTCGTGCCGGATCGAGGGACGCGTTGATGACCTTCGCTACGTCGTAGAGGGCGGAAAAGTAATCGATCCCGCCGGCTGCAGGTTCCTTTTTCTTTCGTGCCATGGAAATACCTCCTTTTTAGTTTAAATAAGGACAGATGTCCTTATTCAAGTGCTTTTATAAGTCGACAGGATATGATTGCCAGCCGTTTTTTGAATGTAAATATTCAAGGATGCTATCCATCAAGCTGTTTATTTTACTGTATCGCTCTGGAGGTGCAGATAAAATTTCCGCTTCCGTTTGAATGTACTCACCATGAACCAGCTCATTTTTGCAATTCTCAACGATTGCCTGCGCCAGGGCAGGTGTAGTTTCCAAATGAAACTGAAGACCGATAACGTTGGCCCCGATTTGAAAGGCCTGGTTTTCGCAACCGTTGCTTTTCGCTGTTTGAACCGCTCCGTCCGGCAGGCTGAAAGTTTCGCCATGCCAGTGAAACACTTTCGTTTCTTCGGGAAATTTAAAAACCGCGTTGCTTTTTGATTCGACAGGCTTAATCGGGAACCAGCCGATTTCCTTTGCCGGATTAGGGAAGACTTCGGCACCCATCGAATCCGCGATTAGTTGCGCCCCCAGGCAGATACCCAGGGTGGGCTTTCCCGCACGGATCGCGCTTTTTATCAGCTCCTTTTCTTTTACCAGCCAGGGATAATCCTGCTCATCGTTGACACTCATCGGGCCACCCATGGCCACCAGAAAATCGATATCCCCGACATCGGGAAGCTCTTCAGAATCGTATAACTTTGTGCTCGTTATCTCGTAACCGGATTCTCGAAGCCAGTCTTCAATAGTGCCGAGACCTTCAAAAAATACATGCTGTAAATAATGTGCTCGCATCTCTGATCCTTCTCTTTATGGTTAACGGATTAATTGGTATCAGACAGGAACGTGGCAATGCTTAATGAGAAAAGATTCTGTCACTATTTTCACAGGGGGTCAAGCCCGCTCTTATACCCTTATGCTCTTTCACTTAGATTGAGCATCAAAACACCGGCTACGATAATCAGAATAGAAATTATTTTCAATAAGCTGACCGGTTCTTTAAAATAGGTCATGCCGATAACCGAGACCAGCAGAATTCCGATACCGGCCCAGATAGCGTAAATAAAACTTAAATCGAAGTGCTTGAGGGCGAGTATAAAAATACTGAATGAAATGCCCCAGAAAACAGTAGTGTAAAAGAAAGTTTGCAATTTGGATATTGAGTTGGCCTTCGATATCTCCTAAAAAGGTGTTAACGGATAACACTGATGAAAGGAGACAGCGCGATGGCCGGGAAGTATGATACCTCGACGTACAAGAAATTACTACTGCATTTTATGGGAGAAGCAGATCCTCTGTATTCAATGCTCCAGTGGTTAATGGAACGGATGATGGAAGTAGAGGCAGAGATGAAAGCAGGGGGAGTAATAAGAAAGCTCTATCCCTGTTTATCCGGTGCGCCGTTTAAAAACGCTGTAATGCGTTCGATTGCCCGTGAATTTTGGAGAAAGAAGAGATGACCTCCATCGAACAATTCGAGACGGGAATGCGGTATCTGTTTATGGATGGCTTCGAGGTTGGCGACCGGGGCGATGCCGTCGTAGCGCCCGCCGCAAATGAATACGGGCATCCGAAGGTCCGGCAGTCTGTCGTAGACATTATGTTTCATGCGTGCTTCGAGCTGGCGGCGCGATCCGATATCCCTGCCGGGTTCGTCTGTTCCGACCGTGAGGTTTGCCACGCTCTGATCCGCTAATTTCCGGAATTTCTGTGGATTGGCTGTTTGCCATGCTGCATCGTGCCGAGTGTCGATAAGCGGTATCATTTTTAAAACCCGTTTCTGCAGCGACAGATCGGCAAACTCGTGCAGCGGGTAAGAATCCCCGCCCGCTCCGCCGCTGCTTGTACATGCCAGGACCAATCTATGTACACGGTGGGGGTACCTCAACGCGAATTCCTGCGCAACCATACCACCGAACGATGTTCCCATTACGTTGCACCTGTCCCAGCCCACGGCATCGAGAAGGGCGTCGGCGTCCATGGCGTAGTCGGCCATGGTGTACGGGATGTCCGGGCGGTCTGTCTGTCCGAGACCCCGCTGGTCATGGGCAAGGATTTCGAAGCGCTTTGCGAGGGAGGAATCGAAGATATTCGGCTTGCGCCTGAGATCGCCTCCCGTGCCGCTGAAGAAAAGCAGACGCGGTCCTGTTCCATGAATTTCGTAATACATATGAATATCGCGTATATCTATAAACGGCATGGTGTATTTCTCCATTGCAGGTTTTATCCGGCACCCGGCTTGAGAGGTGCGGATGAAACCTAACATAATGATCGTTCTTTCCCAAGTCGGTGTTTGAGGCCGGAAACCGCCTCAGGTGATTCCCCGGGTTATTTTGCCCTTATAGCGCGGACCGAATTAGTTGATTGATTACTGAGCATAGACAAGTGTCCCTGTTTTTCCAAATTATCGAGCATGGACAAGTTCTAGTTATTAATTATTCGTTTTTGCTGCCCGGTATGGCTATAGACCATGCGTCAAAAAGCGCGTTGTAGCGAAGAAAAAAAGTTTTTCCCTCCTGTGTGCGGACTTTGAAGTAATCCAACGCCGGTAGGCCGGCTTCAGGGTCGCCTTCGTACCAGCGATCAACTATTTCCGCTACTTCCCACCGCCGGTCACGGAATGTAAAAGCCACAGGGCGTTCATTTACCTTATAGCCGCTGTAACATTCAACATATATCTGTTCGAAAATCATGTGTGAGCCTGTAGTTCCTGATCAGTCGATCTTCAGCACCTTTCCTCCCCGGATTTTTCCTTCTTTGAGTTCAAGCAATGCCTTGTTGGCCTCCTCCAGGGAGAATTCCTGGACATGCGGTTTTATGGGAATCTCCGCCGCCAACTGCAGGAATTCACTGATATCTCTCCGAGCCACATTGGCCACACTCTTGATCTCTTTCTCGAGCCACAGGTGAGAGGAATAGCCAAGTTTTAATAGATATTCCTTGTCGGTGTCTTCTTTCCGGATGGCATTGATTACTAATCGTCCACCACATTCGAGATTTTTAAGGCTCTCTACGATCGGTTTCCATGCCGGTGTGGTATCAATAATACTATGCAGTTTTTCCGGGGGGGTATCTGCCGTATCACCGGCCCAGACCGCCCCCAGCTCTCTGGCGAAGATTTGCTCCTTTTCGCTTCTGGCAAAAACGAATACACTGGAGTTCGGATACATGTGTCGTGCCATTTTAAGTACAAGATGAGCCGATGCTCCGAATCCGGTCAGACCGAGGTTCCGGCCGTCTTCCATATTTGTCAATCTCAGAGATCTGTAACCTATTGCCCCGGCACACATGAGAGGAGCCGCTTCCGCGTCGGAGAAGATTTCGGGAACAGGATAGGCGAAATCTTCCGGTACGGTCATATACTCGGCGTATCCTCCGTTTGCGTCCCTTCCGGTGGCCCGAAACTGTTCGCAAACATTTTCATTGCCTGAGAGGCAGTATTTACATTTTCCGCAGGCTGAATGAATCCAGCCGATACCGACTCTTTCCCCCGGTTGAAACCGTTTCGCGTCTTTACCGGCACCTGCCACCCTTCCCACGATTTCGTGACCCGGAACGACGGGAAATTGTGGCGGCGGGGTCCTTCCTTCAATTTCATCGAGTTCGGTGTGACAAACTCCGCACGCCGAAACCTTGACTAAAACTTCCCCGTCGCCCGGTACCGGGTCGGGCAGATCCGCCATTTCCAGGGGAGCTTTGTTGTCCTGGAAGCTGGAAATCTTTTTAAGTATCATTGCCTTCATTTCTTGCTGACCTCTGTCTTTGTTTTACGGGCATTGTCGAATGTTATAGATAGGACCGTCAGATAACAATCCTAGTTTCTTAAGCGCCATTACTATACTTCCCTCGACGGCATATTGACAAGTTTTTACTGGTATCTATAACAGCTCTTCCCATTTCGGCAGGGCGGTAAGGTAGATCCCGATGCGGATATTGGTTTCAGGTCGTGAGGTCTTTGAAAAATGGGGGAGTGTCCCTATTTTTGCGAGCATTTCGCGGTAGGCCATGAGCTGGGGGCGGTAGAGTTCTATCTCGTGGGCGATGAATTCCTCGATAGGCTGGCCGGGTTCCGGTCGTGAGGTCTTGAAGTCGCAGATCCACCAGGTATCTCCTTCGCGCGCCGCGAGGTCGATGGAGCCGGAGCGGATGCGGTTTTCTTCGGGCGTGTCTTCTATCTCCCATTCGCTTTTTACCTCGTCCGCTTTCATGAGCCGGACGATAAAGGGGTCGGCGAGTGTCGTCCGGACCTCTTCGAGGATTCCGGCGGCTGTTTCGCCGGCGCGGTCTTGTCCGATGCCTTCGGCACGCATCGCGCGCGCCACCGCCGCTTCCGTGGGAATCGCTTTTCCGAGTATGACGGTGTTGAGTATCGCGTGTATGACCGTTCCCCGTGCCCGTTTGAAGTCCGCTTCGTCACCGGAGGGTTTTCCTTCCGATAGGAATTTTTCCTCCGCGGATGAGGAGGGGGATTTCGCCGTTGTGTATGCCGGTCGTTCCGGTTGGAGGGCGTACGGTTCGGGGAGGGATGTCTCTTCGGGTTTCCCGTCCGGTGCCGCTGAAGGAAAATCCGGATTTATCTCCACGGGAATATTTCTCCCGGACGGGATGTCGTCGATGTCGGCTTCCACGATCCCCTCGTATTCCATGACCCATTTGAGGATGTTTTCTTTACCTGTCTTGAGGATATTTTCGTCGTCCGTCTTCACGATGCCGCTCATGTAGAGCGCTTCTCTCGCCCGCGTAGCCGCGACATAGAAGAGGCGTTTCGCCTCGCCCCACCTCCGTTTCCGGTGAAATGTCTTCAGCAGGTTGAATACCGGCGGCGTTTCGCTTCTCCTTTTGTCTTTCCCCATGGCGACGAGATATTCTCCCTCCGTTCCGGGAACCCGCTCCATCAGGTATGGGGGCGATGTTGCCGGTATGTCGGAGAGGGGCGCCCAGTCCATGAAGGGGAGGAAAACGATGTCGAATTCGAGCCCCTTCGCCCTGTGAATGGTCATTATCTCTACGGGAGAGCGCGAAGACGCGGGATCGGCCGGTTCGTAACATGAGGTGATCATGGCTTTCGCCTGCAGGAGGGTTTCGAGAGGTATTCCCCTGTGCGCGTCGTCGAGTATCTCGAAAAAGCGCGTGCAGTTCGCGACCCCGGCCATACCGTAACGAGCTGCCGTTTTCCGCGGTCCGTCGAGGTCTTCCCAGAAGGTTCTGACGGTTGTGCCCAGGGGATCGCGTCCCACCCGCCGGACGGCGTTTTCGATCGCCTTTGTGATCAGGTCCATATCGGGATGATCGCCGGCGGCCACAAGAATTTTTTCCATCCAGCTCTCCGGCTGTCGCATGGCGGTTTCATACAGAAGGTTCATATCGAACCACGACCATGGCGAACGCAGGATGGATGCCCAAGCGAGATCGTCGTGCGGGTTCGCCAGCAGTTCGGCGATCTTCATGAGGTGCATCACCTCCGGCCGTTGCCCGAGGCCGAGACCTTCGCGTGCCTGGACCGGGATGCCGTGTTCCTGAAAGGCCCGGAGATAGCGGCTTATCCGGTTCCTGGTAAAAAGGAGCACGCCGATGGATGTTCCTTCACCGGCTGTTCGAAGGGTTTCCCCGACTTTTCCGGCGAGCCACGCGGCCTCGCTTTCCTTCGCCGCTTCCGTATCGCTCCCGGCAAACAGTGTAAGCGAAACCGCTCCGCCGTTTCTGTCTCCGTAGGGTTCCGAGGGGTTAAAGGGGACCTCGTCGGCATCGTTATCCGGGTCTCTCATCACCACCTCGCCGAAAAGTCCGTTTATCCATTCGATCAGTTTTCCCCCGGAGCGGAAATTTGTCGTAAGCAGGTGCGTGTCGAGTGGGATCTTTCCCCCTCCCGGAACGGGGATTCCTTCTTTCGCCTCCGTGAACAGGCTAACTTCCGCGTTTCTGAAGGAATAGATGGACTGCCTGGGATCTCCCACGATAAAGACGGTTCGCTCGTCCCCCTGGGCCCAGCCGCCGCAGATCCGGCTGACGAGTTCCCACTGGGCCCGGTTGGTATCCTGGAATTCATCCACCAGGAGATGCCTTATCCGGTGGTCGAGGTAGAGATGGATGTCGGAGGGATCGCTGCCGCCGAGCGCCCGGAGCGCGGCATGCTCCAGCCCCGCGAAGTCGATGACGTGTCTTTCCCTGCAGATTGTTTCATAGCGGTCTATCAGGTCCGCCGCGATGATAATAAAATCCGACAGGATATCGATGTCCGAATCGATATCGCCGGGAGCGGGGAGGATCTTGATTTCGGCGAATCCGGCGGCGCATGGATCGCTCATCGACGTTATCATCGCACCCCATTTTGTCTTGCTGAACCCGCCGTAGAAGCCGCTCGCGGGGCCGAAGCTTTTGCGCGGCGTCCCCGCCTTCGTGGTAAGCGCGTTCGCTATCGCCTGCCAGAGAGGGAGATTTTCCCAGCCGCCCCCCGGCAGCGAGGAGGGGAGAAGTTCTCCCAGCGGCGCGCCCCGGTCGGCGAGATGCGCTGCCAGTTCCTGCCAGCAGCGGCCCAATTCTGTTTCTTCAAGGCAAAGTATCAGGTTACGAAGGCGGCTTTCCATGTAGACGCGCAGTCGTTTGTCCAGTAGGGCAGGAAGCTCCGAGAGTCCTCTCCCGCCCGTTTGTCTGATGAGTTCTATCAGTTCCCTGAAACGGTCTCTGTTTTTTATGATGCCGGTGAATTCGCCCGAGATGCCCCTCCAGTTATTGTTGTGATACAGGAGCCGGTTTTCGAACGCGATCCTCCTGCTGTCGGACGTGGAGCAGGCGAAGAAGCCCTTCAGCGCGGCCCGGACGGTTTCTTCCAGCAGGATTGCCTGATCGTTGTCGTCGATGATCTCGAAATCGGGCGCGACACCGGCTTCAAGGGGCGCGCGCCTGGCTATGTAGCTGCAGAAACCGTGGAAGGTCATGATATTGAGGGTGTCTGGGGCGGTCAGGAGATGCGCCTTGTTCCTGTGTGCCTCGATGGCTCTTTCGGCGAGCAGGGTCAGTTCACCGCCGGGATCGTTAGCGGGGGTCCTGCCTTCCAGGAAACCGGTTATGCGCTGGCGCATCTCACCTGCCGCTTTCTCGGTGAAGGTAATCGCCAGGATCTCCGCCGGGTCCCGTACTTCTCCCAGGAGTTTGAGGAAACGCCGGGTAAGAAGGAGCGTCTTGCCCGATCCAGCGGGGGATTCCACATGATGCGACCGGCTCGTATCGAGCGCGGCGGCTCGATGCTCGGCATCAATCGGCTGCTTCATGCTGTTCTCCTTCCGCTTCCGCTCTCTGGACAGTTGAAACCCCCATCCGGCAAAGTGTCATAACCGGGCATTCTTCGCAGGGAAGATCCCGTTTGCCGGTCGATGAAACGGGGAAAGGCTCGGCGCGGAAATCGCCCGATCCCAGGATTTCGCCCAGTTCTGCCAGGGTCTTCTCCCATTCCCCGATAGCCGATTCGATTCCCCTGATCGGAAACATGTCGATATCGCCGGATGATTTGAGGCGGATATAGCCCGCCGAAAACGGAGCATCCGGCGATATATACGGTTCCAGGGAGGGCATGTGTCCGCCCTGGAGTGCCATGAGATAGACGATAAGCTGGCAATCTTTCATATGTTTTACGATATCCGCCGCGCTTGGAGATCTGCCGGTCTTGTAGTCCCAGAGGAGGATGCCGTTTTTTTTGTCGAAGTCCACCCGGTCGATTCTTCCTTTCAAACAGAAGGGAACCCCCGTTATTTTCAGGGAATCGAAGTCGATTTCCTCCGCGACGCACCGCCAGCCCGCCATGTAACGTTCCCTTTCCAGGGCAAGCCAGTCGGAAAGCATGCCGCCCCCGGGATCGCCTTTTGTGCCGATCCAGCGCCTGCGTTCCACCTCCCAGTGTGGTTTATTCGCCACACTGTGAAGCACATCGTCCACACACGTGGTCAGGAGATCGTGTGCCCTTTCGTCGTTCAACTCCATCCCCTGTTCTCTCAGTCTCTGCGTGAAAAATGCCAGCGTCCGGTGAATCCTGATTCCCTTCTCCCGGGGGGATACATCAGGCTCGATATCCTCCAGCGGTTCCATCTTCAGAATGCCCTCGACAAAGAAGCGGTAGGGGCAGACGATCGCTTTCTGAAACCGGCTTACCGGGACGGTATCGGGGATGCGGGGCGGTACGAGTGGCTTGTCTTCCGGGGGTTCCGGGGATGTTCTTTCCCGTAATCCTTCGAAGGCGGAGCGGAGCCATCCGGTTCGCATCCACGCCGGATCGGGTGCGTTCCAGATGTCGATGGAACGTTTTTCCTCGTTGCGGGGCCAGAAGGGCGAGGGGGCGAGGGGCTTTGCATCTTCCTGTTCGGCCCGGAGAAAGGTGGTTTCCGGGGCGAGTCTCAACAGGTTGTCGAAGGCATTTTTCCCGAACTCGTACTGGCTCTGCGCTGTTCCCCCCTGTACCAGTCTCCGTTCCGAGGCGTCTAGAAGGGGAAGGGGGCGCGCCGGTTCGGGAAGCGACCGTTCATCCATGCCGAGCACGTACAACTTGTCGAAATCGAGGCCGCGGGATTCGACAATACCCATGATCTGTATGCCCGCGTCTTCAGCGGCTCCGGTCTGTGCCATCCGCCGCGACGCGAGATGTGTCATCCAGGACAGAAATTCACCGCAGTCCATCGGTTCTCCGGACAGATGCCGGTCGATCTCCCGCATGATTTCATTGAGGCTTCTGCCGTCGATGGTATCTTTCTCATCAGAGAGAACGGGAAACCCGAGGCCGGTCCAGAGATTTCCTATCTGCTCCGTCCAGAAAGCGCCTTTCATTTTCCCCGATGTCCGTGCCGCGCGGCAGAAGGACAGGAGATGTTCGATGTTCTGCGAGGGGATAAGATCGTACGTGCCGGGATCTCGCAGTTTCAGTACGCGGAGCAGGTCTTCGAGCCCGGATTCGAGGGAGCAATTTCTCCATACGATGTCGGCCCGCGCGATCCGGTGGCGTTTCCCCTGCCGGAATTCGTAATAGGGCGACGTAAGAAGGGAGAGTAGCAATTCGCGTGTCTGGCCTTCGAGAACGAAACGCAATGGGAGCAGGGCCGCCTTCATCAGGTGCGTCTCGGTAAGGGGCACGCCTTTCGTCATATTGAACCAGTAAGAACCGTGGGGCGCTGTACCGACCGTAACGTCCTTAAGGTTCCGTTCCAGCATTTTCATGTACCGGTTCATATTCGGGACGATCACGCCTATCCTGTGCAGGGGTGTCGTCTGTGCGTCACGCGCGAGGCGATGGACCAGGTAAAGCACTTCCTGGTCGGGCGAGGGTAGGGCCAGCGCCTCGACTTTACGAGGTTTCCGTGCGGTGAGATCCGGATATTCGAGGTCGGATCGTCGTTCGAGCGTCGTGAACAGTTCCCGCTCAACGGGGGCGGGTGATTCGAAACCGGCCAGCGAGATCTTCTCCGGAGGAATGATCCTGCCGTCGTTTATCGCGTGGCGCAGGAGGACCGGAAAAAACGACGGGTGGAAAAGCCCTTGGACTTCGAGTTTTTCCCTGAAAGCCGCGCTTATCTTTCTTCTCCATTCGACGAGGGGGGTGGAGGGTATGCCGGATACCGGGTCGAGTCCGTGGCGGACCATGGTGCCGTAATTTTCATCAAGGATTGCGCACAGGTTGGTATCGACGGTCAGGGGGGACGGAGGTGCGATACTGCCGGACAGCTTCTTCCAGAGGTTCATCCTGAAGAGATCGGCGGCAGGCGTCTCTTCGGGCCATGAACCGGACCATGCACGCTCCATCCATGCGTTGAGGTTCATGGCCTGCAGCGGTTCCCATCCCATTTCCCCTCCGGCAAGAAATTTCAGGCGGAAGTTCCTCTTCAGGCTGCGGGCCAGCCGTCCGGTAGCGGTCAGATACAAACGATCGGGTTTTATGTCGATCATGGTTATTCCTGGATGAATATCAGAAGGTGGCAGACGGCCGGTGTTCCGGTAAAACGTTAAGGCCCGGCCATCTTGCGATGTTTCCCTGAAACGGCACGACCCCACCTATAACAGATATGCGGGGGTACCGCACCATTTAAACAGGACTGCGATGCCGGTTTTTTCAGAATGAATGTTCTTCGGCCGGGAATGTTTCGCCCTTGACCTCGTCGATGTACCGTTTTACAGCCGCGCTCATATCGGCGTTCAGCTCCGCGTATCTCTTGACGAATTTCGGGGTGAACTCGCCGTACATTCCCATCATGTCGTTCACGACGAGGACCTGACCGTCGCACTCGACACCGGCTCCGATGCCGATTGTAGGTATTGTCAGCGATCTGCTGATTTCTCCCGCCAGACCGGCCGGAATGCATTCCAGAACGATGGAAAATGCGCCTGCTTCTTCAAGGATTTTTGCGTCTTCCATTATTTTTTTCGCGGTCTTGTCGTCTTTGCCTTGAATTCTGTACCCGCCAAGCTGGTGTACCGATTGAGGGGTAAGACCGAGATGTCCAACGAGCGGAATCCCCGAAGATGTTATTTTCATGACGGCCTCGGCGACTTCCTCGCCCCCCTCCAGCTTGACGCCTTGAGCCCCGGCCTCTTTCATGAAGCGGCCGGCGTTGCGCAGCGCTTCTTCAACCGACGCCTGGTAAGACATGAAAGGCATATCGCCGATTACCATCGCTTTCTTTGTCCCTCGCGACACCGCCTTCGTGTGGTGTATCATGTCTTCCATGGTAACCGGCAGAGTGCTGTCGTAACCGAGGATTACCATGCCCAGGGAGTCTCCTATCAAGATCATATCCACCCCGGCCTCATCCATCATCGCGGCTGTCGAATAATCATAGGCGGTCAGCATGGAAATCTTTTCGCCCCGCTCTTTCATTTTCTGTATCGAGAAAGTGGTTATCCGGCTTGTTTTGCACTGTTTACTCATGCAACGCTCCTTTCAATACCGATTTTATCTCTTCGGCCTTTTCTACGGACAGTGTGTTGTTCCTGATTCCTATGTCCACCGCGAATAACCCCATCTCGCAGTAGAGATCCAGAAGTTCGGGCATGTTGTTTTTCAGTATTTTCAAATGCCCGCGTATCGTTCCGATATCGCCGCGCGCTATGGGGCCGGTCAGGGATTTTTCGATCCCCCGGTTTTCCATGTTCTTCATCGTTCCTTTTACGAGCGGCCATACGGATTTCATCGCTTCATCAGCGTTCATTCCCAGACGTTGATAGATCGCTTCCACCGTGCTCATCAGGGTGACTAGATAGTTCGATGCCATACAGGCCGCCGCGTGATACAGCGGCTTGTCGGCTTCCGATACGGAGAACGGTATACCTCCCAGGTCTTTTACCACGCGAACCGACCAGTCCCGCATTTCCCCTTCGGCCGTTATGCCGAACACGCTTCCCGGTATGCTTTTTATCGCTCCCTCCACGTCGGCAAAGGACTGGAGTGGATGGATGCTTGCAACGCCCGCTCCCGATTCGCGGGCGGATTTCAAGAGATCAAGCCCTCCGGCTCCGCTCATGTGAACGACTCTTTTCCCGGGCTTCACACCACCTCCCTTCGATATTTCATCGCACACGGATTCGATGAAATCATCCGGCGTTGTGATGATTATGCAGTCCGCCGACAATGAGGCCGGAACGGGATCGAGAAAACCTTCTCCGCCTGTGTATCCTGCACCCGCCTTCAGCGCGTCCGCGGACCGGTCGGCAACGGCTCGTATCTCATAACCGGAAAGTCCCAGCAGGTGGCCTACGGCGGAACCCACCTTGCCGAGCCCTATTATCGCGATGGTATCTTTGCTCATATAACAAAAAAGCCTTTCAGACTGATGTCGGAAAGGCCCGTTCATATATACCGGTCTGCCGGTATTTTCTTTATTTTTGACCATTCCGTCTCAGTCCGGATCCCCGGATCCAAGCGGTTTTGGGTACGACCTATCACACGGAGGAGCGGATTGTCAACGTGTGATTTGCCCGAAAAAGTAAGTTTTCCTGTAACGGGGGAAAGTTTCCGGGATGTGGGTTTGTTCGCAGGTGATTCCGGTCGCCGGTCCCTGACCGAAGAATTCCGCCCGTTTGTTATAGTCCTGTGCAGGCGATTGCCGGGAGAGTTACTGGTTTACCAGGGCCATTTAAATGATGTTGAATCCAATAAGTTGCCAGTTATCTCCCTTTTTTATAGCTGCTACAGCTACTGTAACCGGACCAGTTTCAAACTCAGCTTGAGCTTCATAATATGCTTTGATTTGTTTTCCATTTTGAATTGTGACAGAAATATTCGATTGCCCTTTTGACTCTTTATACTCAACGAACCTACCTAACTTTTCAAACCAATTGAATATTTTCTCAAAATCTTCTGGTGATGCAGAATTTTTCAGTTCATCACTTGCATACAGAAATAGAGTTTCTTGGTTTAAATAAGCTAAAATTTTAGGCGTTACATCATCTACATAGGCTTTGCTTTCTTTGTCTAAGGCTGTCCCCTTTTATATTGAGCACGGCGAAACCTATTACACCTAACACGATCAAGACGGCAAATACACTACCAAGAATCATCAAGAATTTTTTCATATACTTTCTCTTCTCCTAACATTGACATATAAAGCCATATTGCTTGATATCCTGATATTGAGCAGACAAACAGCAGGAGTTAGGTGGATGGAGGAATTCCCCTTTCCGCGATGCCTGCGCTGTGTTAAAGGAAGATCCTTCGCGGTTGTCATATAGGGACATCATAAGTATTATGAGGCCGGTGTCGAAGCCGGGTCCCCCTACCTTAAGGTATCTGCTGAGAAAACAAAGAATCCGCGGGTATCAGAGAGTTGTCCGGCTTTCCGCCGGATACGATGTCTTTGTGTTAAACGACATCGAGGTGCTTCTCCATTTCTCGTATGAACGGTGTCGCTTTTTTAAATTCCCTAATCCTTCCTGAAGCATAATGCAATGCTTGAAGATATCTTAAATCGTACTGGTGAATAACAGGTATTCCCTCTCTCGTGTCTCAACTTTGTAATTGGAGGATGTCGCAAATAAATGAAACACTGCCAAGGGGGTTATCAAGGGTTCAAGTCTACTCTGCCGAAAATCTTTTTGCAGCTTGTAATTCCAGCAATAGTTATTATACTAAGCCGTATCTTGAACTGAACAGCGAGCGCATTCCCCGCCGCTTGAGGCGGGGTTAGCGAGCGAATAAAAAATAAAAAATTCCTTAACAGTCGGAGATTCCCCGCAACTTGTTGCGGGGATATTCAACCTTGATTTGAGACAGTAATTTTATATGCCGGGAGAAAGATGAAAGAAATTAGTCTGATGATTTTCGATTTTGACGGGACGCTCATAGATTCGGGTGACGATCTTGCGAATTCCATTAATTATACTTTAAAGCAACTTGATATTCCTCCTCTGGGCAGGGGGAAAATCGTAGGGTTCATAGGCGATGGAGTAGTGAGGCTCCTTGAAAGGTCTCTCGGCGACGAATATCGTGAAAGGCTGGACGATGCACTGAGTATCTTCAGGGGTTATTATGCCGAACATCTCCTAGATACAACGGATCTGTATCCGGGTGTGTTGCGGGTGTTGGAGCATTTCAAGGACAAGAAAAAAGTGATTGTCACAAATAAACTTTACGGTTATACCGTTGAAATCGTGGATAAACTAGGAATAACCGGATATTTCGAAAGCATCATAGGTGTGGACAGCGTTCCTGTACGTAAACCCGATCCCGCTCTCCTTACCCCGATTCTGAAAACATACGGTGCCGCGAAGAAAAAAACAGTGGTTGTAGGTGATGGTGTCAGCGATGTATTACTGGCGAAAAATACCGGAGTACTCAGTTGCGCGTTGTTGAACGGCCTGGGAGACAGGGACAAACTTCTCCGCCTCGATCCGGATTATTGCTGTGAAGACATATCGGAACTGCAGGAGTTATTTGCATAGTGTTCTTCGGAGAAGATCTGATCGAAATAATGCGCGGCAGCTCCAGCCCTTCATTGGACAACGGGCACATCTCCCTCCGAGCGTTTCACTGTCTTGTTACGCCTGTCGATGTCGGATGCATCCCTTTTGTAAGGAATTAAACCCGTGATTAAAGTTTTCAGGACAATTGAAAGAAATGTAATGTTCGAACCGGGCGACAGGGTGGGTGTCGCCGTGTCCGGAGGGGTGGATTCCGTTGCCCTTCTGCACCTTCTCTCGATGCTTTCGGATGAATACAGGCTTGAGCTGTTCGTTCTTCACTTGAATCACGGCATCAGGGGAAGCGAATCCGACAGAGACGAGGCTTTCGTCGTGACACTGGGGGAATCGATGGGTATCCCCATCGACGTCGGGAAGATATCCATTCCGGCGCTCATGGAGAAGCTGGGCGGATCTCTTGAAGATGTCTGCAGGAAAGAGAGGTACGCGTTTTTTGAAAGAATGGCCCGGAAGCACGCGTTGAACAAGATAGCCCTGGGGCACAACCTGAACGATCAGATCGAGACCGTTATCATGAGATTTCTCAGGGGAAGCGGACTCGAAGGCCTGCGGGGAATGCTGCCCGTGCGCGATGGAATTTATGTGCGGCCCCTGATAGATGTTACGAGGGAGGAGATATTGTCCTTCCTTGAAAACAGGGGCATACGTTTTGTAACGGACAGTTCCAACAGGGAGAACATATTTCTGAGAAACAGGGTGAGGAACGCGCTGATACCGGAACTTAAGGCTCTTTATAATGTGAAACTCGAGGAAAATATCGGTCGTATGGTTGACATTCTCAGGTCCGAGGATGATTTTATACGGGAGTCGACCGAAAAGATCATGTCGGATTGGGAGATCGGCGGTGAAAGCGCGGAGATAGACATACGAAAGTTGGAAACGGTGCATCCGGCTTTACAGTGGAGGGTCATAAAGACCCTTCTCGAAGGTTACTCTCCGGAACGGAACGGCATCGGTTATCTTCACATAAAATCGGTTGTGGATCTGATTAAGAGTTCTAACCCGAGCGCCTCTGTGGACCTTCCGTTTAACCTGAGAGCGCTGCGGCAATATGATATGTTGATTATTTCACCGGCAGAAGGCTGGGGGAAACGCTCATCGGGGAAATATGCTTCGGATGGGAGAGAAAACGATTTTTCATACACCGTTGAAGTTCCGGGTAGTGTGGAGATCAGAGAGACGGGCGTAAGAATGAGATTCGATGTGGTCGATGTGTCGGAAGCGAGTATCCGTTCGAGCAATCCCGTTTTCATGGATTACGGTTCCATTTCTTTCCCGCTCGTAGTGAGGAACATACGGCCCGGGGACAGGATACAGCCCCTGGGAATGAAAGGGACGAAGAAGATAAAGGAGCTGTTTATCGATAAAAAGGTTCCGAAGTTACATAGAAAAGGGATCGCTCTTCTGGTCGACCCGAAATCTACGCTGTGGGTTCCCGGCATGGTGTTAAGTGACAGAGTAAAGATTACCAATACTACGGAAAAAGTGGTAAAAGCCGAAATTATTTGATAGTAAAATTCTAAATATTTTAACAGGGAGTAAAAAGTGAATCAATTTCAGAAAAATATGGCCCTCTGGATAGTGGTAAGTCTGGTATTTGTTTTCCTCTTTCAGATGTTTAATCATCCCGGTTCCAAGAAGGAAGATATCATATACAGTGACTTTATCGCCTATCTCGATCAGGGCCAGGTCATGGATGTGACAATTCAGGGCGACAATATAGAGGGAAAGCTTGTAAACGGTACGGGCTTCAGACTGTACGCGCCAGCGGATCCGACCCTGGTATCTCTTCTCAAGGAAAAAGGTGTAAAAATCAGCGCCAAACCCGCTGAAGGGTCTTCCTGGTATATGACCATTCTTATATCGTGGCTCCCCATACTGTTACTTGTAGCTGTCTGGATATTCTTTATGAGGCAGATGCAGTCGGGAGGGGGAAAGGCGATGTCTTTCGGAAAAAGCAGGGCCAGACTGATGACCGATAAATCTCAGAAGACGACTTTTGCCGATGTGGCCGGTATCGATGAAGCCAAGGAAGAGCTGGAAGAAGTTGTCGAGTTTCTGCGAGACCCCAGAAAATTTACAAAACTGGGGGGAAGAATACCCAAGGGAGTCCTGCTTGTCGGACAGCCCGGAACGGGAAAAACGCTTCTCGCAAGGGCGATTGCCGGAGAGGCCGGTGTTCCCTTCCTCAGTATCAGTGGCTCCGATTTCGTAGAGATGTTCGTGGGGGTCGGCGCATCGCGCGTGAGAGATCTTTTCAATCAGGGGAAAAAACATGCTCCCTGCATCATCTTTATCGACGAACTCGACGCGGTTGGGAGGCAGAGAGGGGCCGGACTCGGAGGGGGACATGACGAGCGGGAGCAGACGTTGAATCAGATGCTTGTGGAGATGGACGGATTCGAATCGAACGAAGGGGTTATTATAATGTCGGCGACCAACCGTCCCGACGTTTTAGATCCCGCGCTGCTGAGACCCGGAAGATTCGACCGGCAGGTGGTGGTCCCGCTTCCGGATATCAGGGGGAGGGAGAAAATATTCGAGGTACATGTCAAGAAAATCCCGTTGGAGCCCGGTATAGATCTTTCCATCGTTGCCCGGGGAACGCCCGGATTTTCCGGTGCCGATATAGAGAATCTGGTTAACGAGGCCGCCCTGTACGCCGCAAGATCCAACAAGGAGAAAGTTTCCCTTTCCGACCTGGAGTACGCGAAGGATAAGGTACTGATGGGTACCGAAAGAAGAAGCATGGTCATAAGCGACGAAGAGAAGAAAAACACCGCTTACCATGAAGCCGGGCATGCGCTGGTCGCCAGATTGATCCCGGATTCCGATCCGATACACAAGGTTACCATTATTCCGAGGGGGAGGGCGCTCGGTCTTACCCAGCAACTTCCGGTAGACGAGAAGCATGCCTATCCCAGCTCGTATCTGATTAATAATATTGCGATCCTGATGGGAGGCAGGGCGGCGGAAGAACTGATTCTAAAAGACTTTACAACAGGGGCGGGAAACGATATAGAGCGCGCCACGGAAATCGCCAGAAAGATGGTCTGCAGCTGGGGCATGAGTAAAGAGATGGGCCCGCTTACGCTTGGGAAAACAGAGGAGCAGATATTTCTGGGCAGGGAGATCTCCACGCATAAAAATTACAGCGAGGATACGGCCGAAAGAATAGACAGAGAGATATCGAGGATAGTTGTCGAAAACTATGAACGGGCGAAAAAACTGCTCTCGGATAATATCGATATTCTCCATAAACTCGCGAAGGAACTTCTCGAGAAAGAGGTGCTGAACGCGGAAGAACTTGACGAGGTAATAGGCAAAAGAAAGGGTGAAACAAGCGGTAGAGCTGTCGAAACAGAGGAAGCGGAGCAAGAGGCATAGGTGAGATATCTGCATATAATATCTTCTGCTCAAGCGGAGAGGGCATTACAAGCGGTCGGGGTGGACTTTCCGGGAATCGGTGCGATGCTTCCGAAGATGGAAACCGTCAACCTGCTGCTCGAAGGGATAGAGTGCAAGGTAGCTAACATATTGAAGCAGGAGATGCTATCGGCAGGCGGGGATGTCGCCGTTGCGAGGGGATCCGTATCGTGCAGTATCGACAGGACGGATGCCATAATCATCGGTACGCTGAAACAGGTAGGACGACTCGCGGAAAAGATATCATCACAGCCCTTCGGTCTGAGCAATATATCTGAAGACATCAAAAAGATTCTTGCCAATATCAAGAGGAATACCTTTCTGCTGAGAACTCCGAAGAGAGATATAGAGGCCGGAGAGCGGACACTTGTCATGGGTATATTGAACATGACTCCCGATTCCTTTTCCGACGGAGGCATGTTCGGCAGTATCGACGAGGCTGCCGAGTACGCGCTTGCACTGGAGGAAGCGGGCGCGGATATTCTCGATATAGGGGGTGAATCTTCAAGGCCCGGCTCGTTGCCCGTGTCTTCGGAAGATGAGTTGGAGAGGGTTGTACCGCTGATAAGGAGACTCGAGAAGGTGCTCTCCATTCCGATATCCATAGATACTACTAAGGCCGATGTGGCGCTCCGTGCGATAGAATCAGGGGCGGAGATGGTTAACGATATAAGTGCGATGAGATTCGACCCGAAAATGCCCGAAGTGATTGCCGGATGCAGGGTTCCCGTTGTCCTTATGCATATGAGAGGCGTACCGGAGACCATGCAGGAGGGTGACCTCGAGTACCGGTCGCTTATGGGGGAGATCACGGACTTTCTGAAGGAGAGGATCGAAACAGCTCAGTTGTCGGGTATTGATTCTGAGAATATAATCGTCGATCCGGGTATAGGTTTCGGCAAATCCACGGCGGACAATATTGCCATTCTAAAGCACCTCAGAGAATTAAAGGCATTGGGACGTCCGATTATGGTGGGTACGTCGCGTAAGAGATTTATAGGAGAAATCGAAGGCGAAAAACTTCCCGCCGGCCGCGTTGCCGGAACGGCGGCGAGTATCGCCGTTTCCATAATGAACGGGGCGGATATTGTCAGGGTTCACGATGTTGATTTTATGAAGCGTGTGTCCCTGATTATCGACGAGATAAAAGAATGTCAGGCATAAAGGGAACAGATTTTCACTTATATGCTCCTCGAGGGATTTGTTTTTCGGACAGCGGATTATGACGAATTTTGATTTGGTTTCTCAGCATTCCGATGATACTATCTGCATCGGAAAGATTATAGGGGAACATTTAAAGGGCGGAGACGTTGTCGCCCTTAGGGGGGAGCTGGGCGCGGGCAAGACATGCCTTACGCAGGGGATCGCGAAAGGGCTCAGGATTCCCGAGACATATTATGTCACGAGTCCCACATTCACGTTGATTAATGAATATCCGGGAAGAATCCCCCTGTATCACATGGATGCTTACCGCTTATCAGGTTCACGTGATCTCGAAGATATGGGGTATGAAGAATATTTTTATGGAGATGGCGTGGTTGTCATCGAATGGGCCGAAAAGGTGGATGATATAATTCCCGCGGAGGCCTTGTTAATACATCTGGAACATAGTAATGGTGACACGAGGAAGATACGGATTTCCAGTAAATCCGATATCTCAGCGATTATAAAAATGCTCAAAAAGGAGGGTTTTTAACAGGTGGCTGTAATCGTACAGAAATATGGAGGCACCTCTGTGGCCGATATCGAAAAGATTCGAAATGTGGCAAAGAGAGTGATACGGGCCAAGGAAGGTGGAAATGATGTGGTCGTTGTCCTGTCGGCAATGGCAGGTGAAACAAACAAGCTCGTTCAAATGGCCGATACCGCTTCCGGGGGGGAACCCGATTGGAGAGAATATGATGTGCTTGTCTCTTCAGGTGAGCAGGTATCAATTTCTCTTTTTTCGATCGTCTTGAACAAGATGGGTTATAAGGCGATATCGCTTCTGGGGTACCAGGTAAAAATAGTAACGAACAAGGTACACGGCAACGCAAAAATACACCGTGTCGATACCGGACTGATATCCGAAGAACTTAAGAAGGGGAAGATAGTGGTTGTGGCCGGGTTCCAGGGCGTCGATGAAGAAGGGAATATAACCACGCTGGGCAGGGGCGGTTCCGATACGAGCGCCGTAGCGATTGCCGCCTCTCTCAAGGCGGATTTCTGTGAAATATTTACAGATGTCGACGGTGTTTATACTACGGACCCTAATCTCTATAATAAGGCGAGAAAGCTCAAGAAAATATCGTATGATGAAATGTTGGGCCTGGCGGGAGCGGGAGCGAAAGTACTTCATCCCCGTTCTGTCGAATTAGCTAAAATATATGGAGTTCCCGTGTATGTGAGATCCTCTTTCAGCGAGGATAGCGGAACATTGGTTGCCAGAGAGGATAAAGATATGGAGAGAGAAGTTGTTTCCGGCGTGGCTTATGACAGAGACCAGGCCAAAGTTACGGTTGTTCATGTCCCGGATAAACCGGGCATCGCGGCAAGTTTGTTTACGCCCCTGTCCGATAACAATATCAACGTCGACATGATCATACAGAATGCGAGCAGCGACGGCTATACCGATCTGACCTTCACCGTTTCAAAGAAAGACATTGAAGAAGCAAGAAGACTACTCGATGAGATAGCCCGTAAGATCGGCGCATCCAGAATAGATTATGATGAAAATATTTCCAAGGTATCCATTGTCGGAGTCGGCATGCAGAGCAATTCCGGGGTCGCATCCAGGATGTTTGCGGCACTCGCTAATGACAGGATCAATGTTCTGATGATCAGTACTTCCGAGATCAAGATATCGTGCGTTATAGAAGCCAAGTATACCGAACTTGCGGTAAGAGTTTTGCATGATGCTTTTGGTCTGGAACAGGAGAACTGAACGATTGTCCTCCGGAACGTGGACAGTTAATCATGAACCTTGTCAAAAGACAGATCTGCGGGGCTGTCGGCATTGTAGCCGTGGCGGTGTTCTTCTGTGCCGCCATGGATATTGCTCAATATACGTATTCCTTTAAGAGGCCCGCCGCTTTCTGTGAATATGAAAAGTCCGGCATCGTAGTGGAACTTGCCGGAGACGAGTGTTATGGAGGAATCTATTTTCTTCCGCATGGGGCAACGGTTCGGGACCTTTTGAGAAAGGCGGGACTCGGCGACATTACGGGATTCGAGGATACCGATTTAACCGGGATGCTCAACTCGGGCGACAGGGTTGTCCCCGACAGGACACGATATCTGGTAACCAGGGGATTCATGAATGCCCCTTACAGGCTCGCCTTCGGTATTCCAGTCGATCTTAATGCGGTAACACAGGAAGAGTTGATGCTCGTGCCGGGAATAGGTCTCAAGACGGCCTCGAAGATAATCGGACTCAGGGAAGAAAAAGGAAAATTCTCCGGGGTCGACGCTTTGAAGAAAGTGTTGAAAAAGGAACGGTACAGCATGATAAAAGAGTATCTGTACGTAGAAGGTTCTTCTCCTTGACAGAGAAAAGCGATGATGATATCTCAGCGGTGAAAAAGTCGGGGCGTAGCGCAGTCTGGTAGCGTANNTCAAATCCTCTCGCCCCGACCATTAGTATCCGGAAAAACCGCCGTTACTGGCGGTTTTTTTGCATGGTAATTAATTAAGGATATAGCGTTGTTGACAATTAGTCTCGCAGTTACTATTATATCAATACTTTTTAATTGCGAGAGTGGCGGAATTGGAAGACGCACTGGACTTAGGATCNNAGCGGATAGGGGTTCAACTCCCCTCTCTCGCACCAATTGTTTATATAAAAACAATCGGATTGTTTAATACCCCTGACAGGTATTTAAAAACTGGCCAAAGGAGCTAACGATGGAAGATATGGTTGCGGAAGTTACGATGGAAGATATCAGTTCTGTAAAAAAGAAACTGTCTTTTGAGATTCCCTGGGAGGATGTCAAAAGGGAACTCGATTCCATATACAAAACACTGGGGAAAAATGCAAAAATCAAGGGATTCAGGCAGGGTAAAGTTCCGAGAAACGTTCTGGAAACGCACTATAAGGAGCAGGCGGAACAAGAAGTGATATCAGACATAATCTCGAAGCACTATACCAATGCCGTCGAAGAGAGAAAGCTTGTTCCCGTGGAGCAACCCACTATCGATCAGAAAGGTATAAAAAAGGGTGAAAACTTTTTCTTTACTACCACCTTTGAAACACAACCTGTAGTCGATCTTAAGGATTATATCGGCATTGAACTGGAGAAAGAGGAAGTCGAGATTACCGAAGCGGATATTGCCGAGAGACTTGAACAGATACGACAGATGTATGCTACGCTTGAGGATATCGAGGAGGACAGGGCGCTCGTGAATGGTGATTTCGCCGTGATCGATTTCGAGGGGAAACTCGATGGAGAAGCGCGCAAGGAACTTGTTTCCGAGGATTACGTGTTTCAGGCAGGTTCTCAAAGCTTTGTCCCCGGATTTGAAGAACAGATAGCCGGTATGAAAAAGGGTGAGAAAAGAGATATTACAGTTACTTTTCCTGAAAATTACAGCGCAAAGGATATCGCCGGGAAAGAAGTGGAGTTTTCAATAACACTCAAAAATATCCGTGAGAAAGTACTGCCGGAACTGAATGAGGATTTTGTAAAGAACTTCGAACGATTTGAAACTCTTGAAGACTTGAGGGAGAGTGTAAGAAAATCACTCGAAGAAGAGGAGAATGGAAGAATCAAGACAGAACTTCAGAGTGCAATAGTTGACAAGCTGCTGGAAAAGAACGAATTCGAGGTGCCTTCGTCATGGGTGGAAGAGCAGCTTTATAACATGATGCTGAGTGCACGCCAGCGAATGGTGCGTAACGGTATGCCGGACGAGGAAGCCGCTAAATTGAGCTACAGTCTGCGTGAGAAATTCAATGATCAGGCGGTCAAAATCGCAAAGGCATCTTTTATGTTTCATGAGATCGCGAAGAAAGAATCAATCAAGGTGGACGAACAAGACGTCGACAACAGGATGAAAGCTCTCGCTCTCAGATACGGGCAGGATTATGATTCCATAAAAAGGATTTATGAGGAAAACAACGCGCAAGAACGCCTGAGAGATGAATTGATTGAGCAAAAAGCAGCCGATTTTGTTGAAGAACGGGCCGTTATAACGCTTGTCAAGAAAGATAGAAAAAAGGAAGAATAAAAAAAGGAGAAGGGTAATGGCTCTCATTCCTATGGTAATTGAACAGGATGGTAGAGGTGAAAGGGCCTTCGATATATATTCCAGGCTTTTGAGGGACAGGATTATATTTCTTGGATCGGCTATCGATGATGATGTTGCTAATATTATCATAGCGCAGATGCTGTACCTTGAGTCTGAAGACCCGGACAAGGAAATTTCTTTCTATCTTAATACACCGGGCGGTGTCGTAAGTGCCGGTCTTGCCATATACGATACGATGCAATACATAAAACCTCCCGTCAGTACTGTCTGCATGGGACAGGCGGCAAGCATGGGAGCGCTTCTCCTTGCGGCCGGCGAGCAGGGGAAACGGTATTCACTGCCCAATTCTAGGATAATAATACATCAACCGCTTGGCGGTTCTCAGGGGCAGGCAACTGATATCGGTATCCAGGCACGGGAGATATTGAGATTAAAAGAGGACCTTAACAACATACTGGCGAAGCATACCGGTCAGCCTGTTGAAAAGATCGAACAGGATACGGACAGGGATTATTATATGACGAGCAGTCAGGCAAAAGAATATGGCATAATCGACGAAGTTATCGTAGAAAGAGCTTCTCGGAATAAACAGGAGGGGATTTCTAATGGGGAAAAATCTTGATAACGGCGAAAGAGGAGTACTTTCTTGTTCCTTTTGTGGCAAGACACAGGACGAAGTAAAAAAACTGGTTGCCGGTCCGAATGCCTATATCTGTGATGAATGCATAGAACTCTGCAAACACATTGTTGAAGAAGGCGGTGCCCATGACGCGGAGAGTATCGGAAATATTCCCCAGCCTAAAGAAATAAAAGCGTTTTTAGATCAGTATGTTGTAGGGCAGGAAAGGACAAAGAAGGTTCTTTCCGTTGCCGTTTACAACCATTA
>DCUQ01000004.1 GCA_002327865.1 Syntrophaceae bacterium UBA2210 | reverse complement strand
TGGGCTATGCCTGCCGATAACTGCCCGACGGCGGCGAGTTTCTGGCTCTCATAAAATTTCTCCTCCAGTTTCTTTAATTCCGTGATGTCTCTCTGAACGAGAATATAATGACCTGTTTCTTTTACAGGTCGGAGTGTTATAAGCAGATTCCTCTTCGACCCGTCTCTCGCTGTCGCCGTCATCTCGTAGGGACTGAATATTCCCTTTTTCGCATTATCCCATATGTCAAGAACAAATTGCCTGTTTTCCGGCTCGACGAAATCCGTGAACTGCTTATCACCTAATTTTTGAGACAGGATTTTCCCATTCTTTTTTATCTCTTTCCTGCTCACATAGGTGATGATGCCCTCGCTGTCGAGATC
This sequence comes from Syntrophaceae bacterium UBA2210, assembly GCA_002327865.1. GTDB lineage: Bacteria > Desulfobacterota > Syntrophia > Syntrophales > UBA2210 > UBA2210. The sequence continues at coordinate 13,692 of DCUQ01000004.1, read as the reverse complement.
GAATATCTTCTCCGGTAGGCTTTCCACGATAGACTGGAGATAGTTGTACAACCCTTCTATCTCTTTGCGAAGTTTAATATTTTCCTTCAGTTCGTTCTGAAGCGTATCGGCATATTTTTTCAGCCTGATATCCGTTTCTCTCTGCTGCGTTACGTCCTGAATCGTCTCGACCGCCGCAATAATTTCTCCCTTCCCGTCGAATATCGGAGCAGCCAGAAAATATATATGACGGTTCCTTCCTCCGAGATCCTCAATGTAATCCCTCGCCTCGTAAGCCCCTTCAATCGTTGAGGATTTATGTATACCCTTGGCAATGTAGTATTTCTCGAGAACATCGATATCTTTATCGATGATTATATCGGCGAGCGTAGGCCTCTTGCTTTTATAAAAAGGAATCGAATGATTATCCGTCCCTATTACCTCTTCGGCGCTAAAACCCGTTAACTCCGAACAGGCCTTGTTCCAGAGAATAACGCGATGCTCCCTGTTCAAAACGAAGGTGGGAATCGGAGAACCTGTAATAACTCCCTCGGTTGTCCTGTATTCCCTGAGCAGTTTTTCCTGCCAGACCTTTGTTTCTTTGAGGCGTTTTAATTCTTCTTTAAGGCGGACTCGCTTTACGCCGAAATAAACAACCAGAATCCCTGCAATGATAACGACGAGAATAAATCCGAAAGTCCATAATATAACGTTTATGAAACCTTTTCGTGCCAACAAGATCATTCGATTGTAAGGTATTGTAATTGCGACGAACCAGCGTTCCGAACCCGCATTAATCGGAGCATAGGCTATTATGCTTTTCCCCATGCCCTTATCTTCCATGGGAAGCACGCATTCGCTGTACCCCTCTTTTCCCTTGGCCAGGATGTCTTTCAGGAATTTTCCGTCGACGGTTTTCGCGTTTCCCAGCGTTTCAAGTTCCACGCAGGCACAGGTTTGATCAGGACGCAAGAGTATGAATCCGCTGTTATCTACTATCCAGCCGCAGCCTGATGCCTCTCCCGCGGCTTTCATATAACGATCGATAAGGGCTGAAAGCGAAAGAACCGCCAGTACTGTTCCGGAAAATTCACCTTCCGAATCATATTTGGGAACGGCGATGATCACAGAATGGACTTTGTTTTCGGTATCCCCCTCCCGCACTACCCGTAAATCTCCTATATACGTCTCACCTGTTTTCTTTGTTTCCTGCGAATAAAAATTGTTTTTGAACCGAACACTTATTATCTCTCCGGAACTGGAAGGAGGATAATCGGTTGTCACAACGCCATCCTTATTTTTTACTGCTATACACTCAACTGTTCCCTCCAGATCATCGTAGATGACCTTTATGCTTTGTCTGGTTATGACTTCGGGCATGGTGTTATTGTCGCATGCACACGTGGGACATGAAGGCAACCGGGAAAGAATTATCATGCTCTTCTCGACACTGGAAATCAGATCCTCTATCCCGGCGGCGGTTCCTCTTGCAATTGCTACCTGCTGCTGGCTGAAATGTTCTATGATATCCCTCTCGCGGGCATGGTTTACGGTAAAGGCCATGATAAGGATGAATATAATGATGGCCGCTGTTGTCAACCAGATAGGAATTTTTATATTGCCCGGGAAGGACTTGTAATTATTGTTAGTACCCGTTTCGCTCATTGTTCTCTGTCATTATTCTTTTTATCTTCATATCGCTTGGCGGCAAAGATAATGTAAACGGATATCGCTGCGCCGAGCGAGATAATAAGCGTAATCAATCCACTCTCAATTTCAAAAACCCTTCTGCATACCAGCCATACAACCAGATAAGTTATTACCGTCAGAATCTCCTGCATCACGAGCATCTCCTTTTGATTTCTGTCTCATATTCATATCAAGTTACAGACGAGCAAATAACAGAATGTTCATTGCAGAAACCGCTGAACCACGTTGTGTCGCACGGTAAAGTATTCAACGGATATTCCGCAACATATCCGGCGTCAAGCTTAATGCATTCCACGGCTTTTGTCGAGATCGAGTTGCCGGTCATATTAATAATTATCGAAGACAGATAAAGGGATTTGTTCAGCCCTGCAGGTGATATGCAACGGTTTGCGATATATGCAAGGCTCAGGCGGAAAAAGTATTTATTCGCCTCGATCGTCCGGCCCGGGATATGGGCATCATGATACGAGATCGCGAAAAGAAGGTTTGATGCTGCATCCGCCGGGGGAATATGGTTGAGAACCGCGATCTCGATAACCCCCTGCTCAGGATGAAAGGGTGATTGCAGATAACCCGGCGGATTGCCGATTATTCTGGTCTCGACTGGAGCATGCACACAGAGATTCATCAAGCGGCCCTTGTATCTTGTAAGTAGAACAAAAGATGATCCGATCTTTTTTAACGCCGGGCACTGCCAATATCTTTTTTCATGACAATGATCGTAACACGTTACTAAGAAACTTTTATGATAATGCCGACAGCTTATTAACAAAATCCTTCAAAGCCTTGTTAAAGGCATCCCGCTGATCGATCATTACAATGTGACCGGCATCCGGTATAACAAGAAACTCGCTTCCCGGTAATTTCCGGTGCATCTCTACCGGGAGCTCACTGGAAGTTATCACATCATTAGCCCCCCATATAATAAGAACGGGATTCTTTATCGACGATATCCAATCCGAACTGTCAAACAGACCGGCTGCCAGTAAATCGGATTGCAGCGTATCGTTGCCCATCCGGCTTAACATCGTAAGCCCTCGTCTGAATGAATCCGGCAGATCGACTCCGTAAGAAGAAGCTTTATCAAAAGCATCCTCCGCCGAGAAATCGACACCCCGTTCATGCAGTTCACGGTACATGCGCGAAAGCTTGAAAATCACGCTGGTACCCGCAAGTACCAACCCCTTTATTTTGTCGGGATGGGTACGGACATATTCCTGCGCGATTCCTCCTCCGAATGAATGACCGACAAGAAAAAAGGAAGAAAGACCGAGCGCCGCGGTAAATTGGTCCAGCCATTCGGAATATTCTTTAGCAGATGTCAGGAGAGTGCCGCCCGATTTTCCGTGTCCTGGCAGGTCTGGCGCTATGACCTTGAAATACTTGCTGAGTCTGCTTATCTGGTACCCCCAGACAATGCTTTCAGCCCCGGCGCCGTGAACGCAAACAACAGCATGCTCTTTATCGATCCCCCGTTTTGATATTCGGTAATTATACTCATTACCATCTATTGTTACTTGCGCCACAACATCCTCCGGTCCGACACGATCCGATGTTTCCGGAACACCACAACCGTAAATATCTTAAAGCGAAATGACCAACTGGCCCTTTTCCTGATATTCAAGAAGTAAATCCGCGATCCGAGATGACGGGACCATATCGATCCCATCTATCAATTCCGATTCCTTGAGCCCGATAATTTTCGACGCCAGGCCGCATACCAGGAATTTAATGCCCATATCAAGGCATTCTTTCACTTGTGCTTCATAGTTGATAACACCGACCTTACCCTCTTTACCTAATAAAACACCCATCGGTCCCCAGAGGACAATAGTCACTTCAAGCCCCTTCTTGTGATAGTACTTTGCGAATCTGACCGCTTCCAAGGGGCCTGTAGATTCATAAATCATGTTCTTCAACAACAGTAATACCTTGGTAACTTTTTCCACTTGGACTAACCTCAATAATGATTTAAGGAGCGCTTTTTATTCAGAGCGCGAATATGTCAAAATTATCGTCACGTGTCAAGACTGAGCGCTGAATCTGTTCAAACCCGATCACCTTTCGCTTGCAGGTATTTACCAGGCAGGAGATAACATATTATTTTTAATAAGCATTTATGACTAAGGATATGAGCCCGGTTCTCCCTGTCATGTCTTATTACTACGGCAATTAAACATATCAAATGTCATGCCGGACCCCGATAAGCCTGCCCCGTACTCGATACGGGGCCTGCCCCTTGCTTGACACGGAGGCATCCAGGCCCGCCACACCCCGGCGAAAGCCGGGCCGGGGTAACGGCTTTGACATATATTGTTGCCGGAGTAATAACTACATTATTTTTTCTTGATAGTATAGGACATATATACAAGGGGTTACAGCGCACATCCGGCAAAAAACACAAAAGCACATCCATCCCTTACGCAAGTGGGGAAACCCGGGCCATCGTCGACTGATGGACCGGGTTGTGATTTTATAATTACGGAGTGGTTATAAAACACCCTCCGCCACCACCGCCGTCACCACTCTCTTCGGCACAATCTGTCGAGAATGTCCTGTCTGTTCCTTCTGTCGTTCCTGCCGTATTTGTTGCCACAATTCGATAGTGATAGTCGGTGCATGAGGAAAGCCCGGAGATGCCTGCTTCGACCGTAACATTATCCGTACCCGAACCGGCATTTCTGACCGTAGTTTCCGACCCGTACGAAGTTGTTGTCCCGTATTCGAAATAGTAAGTTGTGCTTGCATGATTGGGGTTGACTGTCCCTTCCAGCGTAGCCGTATTCAGACCCGCCGATGAGACCGCCCCCGTTGCTGCCGTCGGAGGAACAGCAAGGGTTGTAAATGTCTCGTCATTTCCATAGATGGTACCTCCACTGCCGGTTGCCACTATCCTGTAATGGTAGGTGGTATAGACGGCAAGGCCGGTGGCATCCGCGCTTACCGGGATATAGCCCGTCCCCGACCCGATGCTCGTGCTTTCCGTCTCCGTTCCGTAAGATGTTGTTGTCCCGTATTCGAAATGGTACGCTGTATATCCATCACCCAGGTTGATAATCCCGTTCAGTGTAGCCGATGAAGATGTCACCGAGGTAGCCGCTTCCGTCGCCAACGTTCCGTAATCCATATCCAGTGTCTGCCAGTAGATACTGTAATACGATATGATGCCTTCTCTGTAAGTACAGTCATAATCCATATCCATGGCCACGCGGAAAAGCCCGTTCGGGCGGTTTGTACGCGATCCCCAGGAATTCAGCATTATCCAGTACGGTTCGGCCACATCGTCGTTATAACCCACACACAGAACCGCGTGGCCGCCCCCTTCGGACGTGTACGTATGGCCGCACGTGGTATCAAAATCCCACAAAGTATCTTCGGTCTGGCTCGTCCAGAAGGTACGAAAAGAAGACCAGTCGTCTGCGGTTCCCATGAAAAAGGCAAACCAGACAGCCTTGTTCTGATCCAGGATGTCTTTGATATTCGCGATAGCCTGTGCCTGACCGACACCGTGGGTTGCTATCGTCTGTGATTCTATGGATTTTATGGGAAACGTCGGCGCGGCAGAGATGTCTTCACACTCCACAGCAGATTCCCAATTGGAGGAGCATGGATTGCTGCCATCCTGCCAGCTTGCGTTTGTATTGGACCAGGGGATGACCCGCCTCTCCTCCGAATAAAAATCCGCGACATCCGCAAGCCAGCCCCCGCAGCAGGCATCTTCGCTATCGTCGCATGAGTTAAGGTATTGAATCGAGAGACGCTCATGGATACCTTCCTGCACATCCAGGGCAATCTCCATCACGCCGGTACCGGCCCAGACCCAGCAGTTTCCGCAGGACCCCTGATTGCGTTCCGAGGGAGTATAGTCCAGATGACTGAGAAGATCGAGAGACCCGCCCGGCGATAAACCTGTCAATTCGAGTACTTTAGCAGACTGGATTTTAGGAGCGTTTTCATAAGACGTTATCCATTTCATGCGTGTTTCATAATCCGGACGCATGATGGGATAATCGTTCGATCCTTGGTCGGACCACACCCAGACGGCCGAAGACAGCACAAGAAGAACGATACTAAGAAACAACAATAATGTGCTTTTTCTCGCGCGGGGCCTTATCATTTTATCCCGACCTCAAAATAATCGCCCAGGTCAATCGCGGGAAAATCGAAAAAGAACGGCGTGCATGTTCCTTTGGTAATTACCTTGAGGTAGCATTCGAAATTTTTCCCCGCTTCGATTCCATATTTCTCCAGGAACCTTGCCCCCGGACTCCAGGAATTCTTCAACTTCAGTGTCTGTTCTTTTCCCTCAACGGCCACATACGATTCCTGTATCATCTCGTCGGGAACAAACAAAAACTTGACCACATACCCGCGGTACGGGGGTCCCCCGGACGATCCGGGACTCTCACGGATACACGTAATCGTAGCGGTACCCCTGTAGGCCTTGTATTCACACCGCCCCCCGACAATCTTACCTGCCTTGATTATTTTCACCCCGTCCGTTCCGTAGGCCGTATCCGTGCACCCCTGAATATTAAACAGAACGATCAAAATGAAAACAGTGTACAATATAATTTGTCTCAATGTTTCCTCCTGCCATTTTGTTTTTTACACAGGTTGTAAGATTAAGATTACCGCAAAACCGCTAATTATCGTTTAGAGTTGGTAGGGTATCATTTTTAACCGGCTATTTCCATGTTTTCAACGAATCGATCCGACAAAGAGATCTTCTCCGTCGGATCGATCATAGCCTAAAAACATGCATGCATTACAAAAGCGGCAATCGATGTACTGTCGCTTCCGCGAAGCGGTCAATATATTAACAGGTCAGCAAACAAAAAAAGCAGAGTTTTTAGAAACCCTGCTTTTCGCACCGAACCGGAGTACGGTCATGTTAATCCTGATCTGTATTTCTTCCCTGTTTTTTTTCTTTCTTTTTCTCCAGCTTTTTCTCGATCTTTTGCTGTCGCTTACTCATTTCCTGAGGTTCTTCCGAAGACTTTGCTTTACCGGTCTTTTTCTCCTTGGAAACAGACATTTTCTCGGCCTTGGTTTCCGCCATTTCCTCTAATTTCTTTTGTCTGTTGTCTATAACCCTGAGCCTGGCACTAATCTTACGTATCTCAGCCCTTATCTTTCTGATAACGGCATCCCGCGCTATCTCCTTCGGTTCGAGACCTTTTTCACCTAAAACCGCCAGACGACGGCTTAACATACTTTCCCATTGAATCTTCTGGATATCTCTCGCAACTTTGTCCTTAGAAGCCATTTTTTCTCTCCCTGTTTTATTCCGCATTCGGGGCGCATTCATCGTAAACGAAAAATCCCCTGCAAAAGCATTTTCAACACTGTGAACAAATAGTCACGAGGTAACACGGCTTAACCTCGTGACCATTACTTACCGGTACGCTCAACAAGACTCGAATTTGGAATCTTTAGATTCTTAGCTGTGAAAAGTCAATAAATATTTAAATCCAGCCGCTTAATACAAAGTCCGATTTCCTGCAAGCACTCAGGAAAAATGAAACTTAGCGCCATCGTCTATCACAATTTTATTACAACGGCAAGCGGAGTGTCAGGCTGTTTGCTGTCATAGATGACTCCTTCGGTTGTTTTACCCTTACAGCTTTAATAGGGACGCTTCCCTATTTCCTCCTCTACTTGTTAAACCTATTTTATGGCCTTCGCCTCATTATCAATCGCCAGTTGCACTTGCCTGTAGAACTCAAGGCGCTTTTTCTCCTGATCGCCGCCTTGACGATCGGTGGCCTGCGGCCAGTTGCTGTTTGACGCGATGACCAGTTTCCGCTTTGGATCGATAAAGATGCCCTGGCCGAAAATTCCTTTCGCTGCATAGCATCCATCGCTCATTATCCACCATTGATAGCCATAGCCGTATTCATCCTGATCGGTATCGACATGCCTTGTCGTCGCCTCGGCGATCCAGCCATCGGGCAACACCGGCTTGCCTCCCGCCATACCGCCGTCCAGCATGAACAGGCCAAAACGGGCAAAATCGCGGGTTGATGCCTGCAGGCAGCAGCCACTTATTTCATGGTCAGTGGAGCCCAGTATCCATGTCGCATCCTGCTCCATGCCGAAGGGTTGCCAGATCTTCTCCGACAGGTAGGCAGACAAGTTTTTCCCGGTAGCCGAACTTACCAGAACTCCGACCAAGTTAGTCTCGCCGGTCTTGTAAACCCATTTCGTTCCGGGAGGCGCTTCGCGCTTCAATTTGCGCATATAGCTTACAGTTACATCGACGCCCGGTTCGGCCTTGTGTGTGTCGAACAAAGCAACGTCCGATTTGGGATCGGCATAGTCCTCGTTCCACTTTACGCCCGATGTCATCAACAGCAATTGCTTGATTGTAACGTCATCATAGACAGACCCTTCGAGGTCCGGGATATAGTCCGACACCTTGTCGTCTATACTTCTGATATAACCGTCCTTGACTGCCGCACCTACCAATGCCGAAGTTAATGACTTAGCAACCGAGAAACTGGTCCAGCGTCCGTCGGCGCTGAAGTCGAGTCCATATCTCTCAAGACGTATTTTGCCATCCTGAATAATCAGCAACCCGGCGGTGCGCTGGTACCTCATGTAGGCATCGACATCGATACCGACATCGAGCGGCGTCCCCTTCGGCAGGGGGTAGATATTCTTGCCGGCATAAATGATCCTGGATTTGGAAATGAAAGGGATTCGATCGAGGACGCGAAAAGCGGCATCACGCTGGGGAATCGACCAGAAAAGAACATTCCTGTCGGTAGGCAGGTTTAAGGCCAATCTTCGCATATCCTTGTCAATTGTAGCCCAGAATATACCTGCTGCAGCCACCAGTACTGCCAATATTCCAATTATCCATTTTCTCATGGCTACCCCCTGTATTCTTTTCAGCGGTTAATAAAATTTACCTTTAATATCTCCATAAAAACAAATCCCCGCACTCTTTTTTGAGTAGCGGGGTTTCCTTCTAACAGTATCGCCATGGCATCACCCAAAGGGAAAAGACCCGGATATCTGAACGGCATTAAAACACTGAGAATATTTCACCTTACTTTTCCGGCCTCACTATCTGCAGAATTTTGCCATCCAGCTATTTTCCGATTCGCATTCGGGGCATTTAATGGTTCATATTTACTCAGTGTCAAACTCAGAACCAAACCCTCTCAGCCTGTGGGGGAGCTTGCTAAATTCTGATGAGTGTCGGAGCACTAAGATAATGCAAAATATCAAGTATATGAAGTGATATAGAGGTTTCGCGATAATTGTCAAGAAATATATGAACGACGCTGAGGCTAATCAGGTTGTTAAATAGAACGATTCCCTATTTCTTTAGACAAAGCAGATCCGCGATACCCGACAGGCGGATTTTTTCGTCGACTGTATCTTTTACGGCCTGGGGCATAAACAGGTCGTCAGGCCATTCACGGGTATGTACGTCCCCCGATCCCTTCTTTGTCGCGTCGATTATAGCTCCACTGCCGGGAAAGGTAATATCCAGGGCGGGGTCCACATTGTTGAAGGTTTTCCACAGGAGAAGTGAATGGTCGGCGAGATGGATATGCGCATCGTATAAGACAAAAATACCCTTTTAGGAGATATCGATGGCTAACTCAATATCCAAATTGCGAACTTTCTTTTCACTACTTTTTTACCAATTCTATTTAGTCCTTTTTATTCCGTTTGATTAACCAGTCTGCAGTATAGCTAACCACAATTTTGTTCCAGCGGGGGTATCAGCCTGTATGCTTTTATTTTGCTGCATTTATCCCCCTGATATAACAATTCCTGGGTGTCTAGACTTCACCTGCCGAGTATGACCTTGGGATTTATATAAAACCATTGATCTCAGATTGGAGGAGTGCATGGTTTGAATACTCATGAAAAATCCCTCCGGAAATTAATGAATCGGAGGGATTAATATGTGCGAGTATGTAGAAAAAAATCGATTATCTGCGTCTAGCGGCCTTGGTGGCCAGAAGCTCTGGACGCCATGCGATAAAAAGCTGATTTTTCCGTTGAGGTTGAACTCCGGAACTGTGGGGGAAGCTTGTGCCTTGCCGGGTTGCGCATGGGACGGAGCGCTCCGCTGCTTACAGCAGGAGCCGGTTTTAAATAATCGAAGTGCTCCAGGGTTCTTTTTTCGATCTGCTCTCCCAGTGCATACTCGATGGAATTCACCAGCTTCTTTTCATCGGAGGTTACAAACGAAAATGCGTCTCCGGCTTTAGTCGCTCGACCGGTACGACCGACCCGGTGTGTGTAAGCCTCGACGGTGTCCGGCATGTCATAATTGATAACGTGGGAAATCTGTGACACATCGATCCCCCGGGAGGCGATGTCCGTGGCTATCATAATCCGATATCTTCCATCACGGAAACCGCTGAGAGCTGTCTGACGCTGAGTCTGAGACAGATTCCCCTGCAGGGAGGTAACAGGAAAACCCGCTTTTTTCATCTGCATGGCCACTTTCGTGGTGCGGTATTTAGTACGCGCGAAGACTAGGACGGATTTCGTATCCGTCTCCCTGAGGATCTCCATCAGCAGGGCCGTCTTCAGATGATTTGCAACGGGATACAAGGCATGGGAAACGGTGGGTACCGGGGCGTTGTCCCCTACCCGGAAAGTCACCGGATTGCGCAGGATTTCTCTAGTAAGGCTCCGGACATCAGCAGGCATGGTGGCTGAGAATAGCAGTGTCTGCCGCTTCTCCGGCAACTGTTTTATGATCTTCCGGATGTCCGGAAGAAAGCCCATGTCAAACATACGGTCCGCCTCATCCAGAACAAGAACTTCTATGTCTGCCAGACTGGCAACGCCCTGGTCCACCAGATCGAGCAGACGGCCCGNNTGTCGAACATGCGGTCCGCCTCATCCAACACGAGAACTTCCACGCGGGACAAATCGATCTCTCCCAGGTTCATCAGGTCGAGCAGACGGCCCGGACAGGCTACCACAATCTCGGCCCCTCCTCGAAGCTTCTGAATCTGGGGATTCTTGCTCACGCCGCCATAAACGGCAACACTCCTTAACTTAGTTGCCCTGCCTACTTCATCGATAAACCCGTGAATCTGCTCCGCCAGCTCCCGTGTCGGTGCAACGATCAAGGCACGTACCCTTCTGCGCGAACCTTTCATCAGACGCTGCAGAATCGGCAGTGCAAAGGCCGCGGTTTTCCCCGTTCCGGTCTGGGCAAGCCCCATGACATCTCTGCCCTGAAGAATAGCGGGAATCGATTGCATCTGGATGGGCGTCGGTGTCGTGTAACCGAGTGCCTGGATACCGGCCTCGATCTGTGGGTTAAAATAAAACTGTGTAAAACTCATTAATTCTCCTTTTTCATTATAATGCTTAGCCGGGAGAAACTCCGGCGCGGCCGTCCGTCTCCGAGCGGTCGAATGCAGATAAATTGGATATGTTGCAAAGCCCGTCAAGATTCGCTGACTGCCGGTTGATCCGAACTTTCGGGAAAATCGCTTTCGTTCGCTACAGACTCATTTTTCCCCTGCCGTTTAGCCATTTTTTCTTTAGCCTTTCTTGCGCGTTCCATCTCCTTTTGCTGCTTGATGAATTGCTGGCGATTTTTCCTTGCCATATTCTTCCTCCTGTTTTCCAAGCGATGGGCATCAAGACCATTACCGGCACCTCCAAGAAATAAAAAACCCCAGAAGCCTTTTTAATAGGCCCTGGGGTGGAGTTAACAACCAAAACCAAATCTAAGGAATTTGACCTTAATGCATTTTAAAAGCCTCCCGGAGTGGGAGGCTTTTAAAGTAAATATAAAATTCAGGTCTAAAGTTTGCGAACGTTCTCTGCTGCCGGACCTTTCTTTCCGGCTACTACATCGAAAGTTACCCTGTCACCTTCTGATAAGGATTTGAAACCATTGGCCTGGATCGCTGAATGATGCACAAAGACATCCTTTCCCCCGTCCTCTTCAATAAAGCCAAAGCCCTTCGAATCGTTAAACCATTTCACTGTTCCTTCTGACATTTTTCACTACTCCTTTTTTTTGTGGTTCCTTCCGGGAACCTTTGTAATTTTGTCGAACTAATCGACTTGCAGTGTTTTTTTAACATACAAAAAAACCGCACATACCTTAATCTGGCTTGTGCGGTTAAATTTTCGTATTCTGCTAACTACAATAACACACTGCACTTGTTTTTACCCTCAATAACTGATTCTTTCTGAAAATGCAATGTTTTTTTCAATATATTTTATCCGAAAAATCGTACATTTGATTCTGCCCTGCCCTCGAAGAATTGAATAATCAGGAAATCAGACCGGGCAACATGATCTGTTGAAGCCCTACTCGATGGTTCTCAAAAGCTTCATCACTCATACCCGAAGAGAAATCCAGCAGATCGCCGAATCTCAGGTAAACTTTCGCGAAAGGCTTCGGCAGCATAAAACGGTCCCAACTGTGGAAGTACCACGCCCGGTCAGCGGAAGTGTAAAAGGGGACGATAGCAGCCCCGGAGGAACGGGCAAGGCTGATCGCGCCCGCTTTAATGATTCCGGCAGGTCCTGTCGGACCGTCAACGATGTGTGCGGCAAGACCGAACCGGCACAAATTCTGTATCATCTCTTTCAAGGCTGTTTTGCCTCCTCGGGAAGAAGAACCGCGAACGGCATACCAACCGCTTCGTTCGGCCACATCCGCAATAATCTCCCCGTCGGAACTTTTACTGATCATCAGAGAGGGTTTAAAGCGTCTATAAATCTGAAAATACCGAATGGCCGGGAAAAACTGCTGATGCCAGGCACATAAGACTACCCGGCCACCGTTTGCGAGATGTTCCATCCATTTCTGTTCGTTTTCTATCCGCATCCTGAACGTCGAACTGTAGAAGAGAATGAAACGATAGAGAAACGCATGAAATGCTCTTGTCTTTACTATCTTCCTGAATAGAAAACTCATATTAGTCCCCGCTGCTCTTTCATTGAGATGACTGCCATGGTTCAATCCTCCTGCAAATCCAGTAGAAATTCACCGCATATTCCTTCATAAGATTTTTCTGTAAAAGGAACACCCATATTGAACCAGGATGAAATGGGGATCCTCTAAAAGCTGCTGAATCCGATTGAATCGACTCCGGCAAATAAAAAAAGCGCCATCCCATTGGCGAATGAGACGGTGAATTAAATTTGGTCTTTTTTATCGAGTTCTTTAAACCTTTTCCAGCCTGCAATACGCGAACCTTATTGCTCTCCGGTATTTAATGGCAGCAACAACCTTTGGTTCCCGGCCTGTACAAGCTTTTCTTTTGATGACGTCAAAAGAGCTAACACCCATTATGCGTTGGAAGACTTTTTTTAGCGTTTCCCGGGAAGCAGTGATTGTTTCGGTTAACACACCAGGCTCGATTCCGCATATACCACCTTTCAGTTCCCCTTGCACGCACTAACTTGTATTGCATGACTAGCTGCAATACAAATGAAATCAGACATTGAATGATTAGTGTTTGAAGGGTATATCTCTAATAAATATGGCGCCTTAAACATTACGGGAAGAAAGAAACAGAAAAACCCGTATGTTAACTTTTAAAAATTATCAGACCGACGTAATCGCTGATTATACCTATTCCAGACAGCCTTTTCCCAGAGCCGGGAAGATCGCCCGACCTCTCTCCGTCGCTTGATTATCTTGTGAGCACGAGTAAAGACCTTGATGCCAAGGCTGAACGAAGTAAAATGAAAAAATCTTATTTTACGAGATATTCCTCAAGTTCAAATCCTGAGTCATATAAATAATGATGAGTTGATCAATGCGGGAACAACATAAAGGCCTCCCTCACGGGAGGCCCTTATTGCTGGTACGCCCACTAGGATTCGAACCTAGGACCTTCGGATTCGTAGTCCGACGCTCTATCCAGCTGAGCCATGGGCGCATAGAACAGATATGGCGGAGAGAGGGGGATTCGAACCCCCGGTACACCTTTTGGGGCGTACAATCGCTTAGCAGGCGATCGCTTTCGGCCACTCAGCCATCTCTCC
>DCUQ01000026.1:2706-73828 GCA_002327865.1 Syntrophaceae bacterium UBA2210 | reverse complement strand
TGGCCCATGTAATGGGGTAAGGTCAGTTGTTCTGAAAAATTAAAGTGTTTTTGCCATACCAAGGATGCGCATTCAATCATGATCCTTATTACTACGTCAATTAAACATATCAAATGTCATGCCGGACCCCGATAAGCCTGCCCCGTGCTTGAAACGGGGTTTACCCCGTACCCGATACGGGGCATGCCCCGTACTTGATATGGGGGCATCCAGATCCGTCACCCCGGCGAAAGTCGGGGCTGGATTCCGGTTTTCACCGGAATGATGATAAAAAACCCTGGATACCGGCTTGGTCGTCATCCCGGACTCCGATCCGGGACGGTATTACGGAGTCGTTCCTGATTTCACCGGGGTAACGGGCGGAATGACGGCTTTGACATATATCGTTGCCGGAGTAATAATAGACCGGTCATATAGCCGTTCTCCGTTACTATATCCAATTCAAGAAAACCGCTTATAATTACCATTGTCGTTTCACTGCCTGTTTCTATTGTGTGTTCAGAAACCTGGCATGAGCACTTGTCTCGCGATGCATTTACCGGCAGGTTGGCTGTAACTATAAGATGAAAAAGAAGGGACAGCTTTTATGTGCTGTTTCCCCCTTCTTACTTCATTCGGTCACATCCTGTTTTTTTGCTTCGGAAAGAAATTTTTCTATTTTTGCTTTTGCCTTCAGCTCTTCGATATATTTTTGCACTTCCTCTTCGATCTTTGTCTGTTTAAGGTACTGCGCAAGCTTTTCCTTGATATCCTCGAATTTTGTTATGACCTCGGGTTGCCTGTCACCGGCCTTTATCAGATGGTAGCCATATGAAGTTTCAACGATGTCACTTATCTCTCCCTGCTTGAGGGCAAATGCCGCTTCTTCGAAGGGCGGTACCGTCTGACCCGGTCCGAAGTAACCCAGATCACCACCATTGGCACCGCTGGGGCAATCCGAATATTTTTTGGCGAGTTCGGCAAAGTCTCCACCCTCTTTCAACTCTTGTTGTATCCCTTTGATCTTCTTGAGAGCTTCGGCTCTAACGGATTCGCCATCCTCAGATTGAGCTTTTACAAGGATGTGGCTTGCCTTCATTTTTTCCGGTTGTTTGAAGAGGTCGGTATGTTCATTGTAATAAGCCTTCGTATCCTCATCCGATATTTTCAGATTGTTTATAACTTCCTGTTCTATCAGTTTCTGGATTGTCATCCCTTCCAGTAGTTGGGTCTTCAGGGCATCTTCGGTAAGCTTTATCTTATCCAGCATATTCTCGAACCCGTTTTCCATTGGAAATTGTTTTTTAATTTCAGAAAGTCGCTCTTCGACGGGTGAATAGTCTATCGCTATTCCTTTCTTCTTGCTCTCTTGATAAAGCACCCTGCGGGATATAAGATTATCCAGGATATCCTCCCTGATTTTAGTCAGTTGCTCCTCGTCCAACTGATCCATGCCTGCGAATTGCTGGCGCGCCATGGCCATTTCCGTGTCAAGATTGTCCTGAGTGATGACTTCTCCATTGACTGCTGCTATTGTACCTTCCGGATATTGCACCTTTTCATTTTTACATCCTTGTATGGTGATCAATATCATGATTACAATTGTTATATAGAACCATCTACCCGGAATTATACGCATTTTTGTGTTTCCTTTCATGTTCGAACGGTGTTTTCTGGAACATCCTGGTACTTCTACAACAATACAACCGCAATGCAAATGTTTTTTTCTAGAAATTCCCCCGGATCCGTAAAGCTTTTCTACATAAAAAGCATTTTATCGTATATCGGATTGTCAAAGCAGAGTATGACCCTATCATAATTTGCAATTGACAACACGCTTGGGCATACAATAATATGCACTTATCAATGGGGGGAGAATAAAACCCCGGATTTGCATTTGTTTGCCCGTCAATATGACGGCACCATTTTCTCACTGGCGGAGAGTTTTTGCAAGCCGTATGAACAGATAAGGTACTGTGACATGATAAAATTGAAAGATCCGATCAGTGGACTTACACATTGCGCAGGCATTATTCTTGCCATTACCGGACTGGTATTCCTGATATGGGAATCAACTAACCCCGTCAAACCGATGCATATCGTGACGTTTTGTGTTTTCGGGGCAGGGATGATCCTGCTCTACACGGCGAGCACACTTTATCACTGGCTGCCCGTTTCGGAAAAAATGACACAGCGCCTCCGAAAGATAGATCACATAATGATATTTATACTGATTGCGGCCACATATACACCGATATGTCTTATCCCACTGAGGGGTGCATGGGGGTGGAGTCTGTTCGGGGTCATATGGGGATTAACTGCGGTCGGCATAATTATGAAGCTTTTCTGGATCGAGGCTCCGCGATGGCTTTATACCCTTATCTATATCGCTACCGGATGGCTAGCCATTGTTGCCATATGGCCGCTGGCTAAAACACTTCATGTCGGCGGAATGACATGGCTGTTTATCGGCGGTCTGTTTTATACCGCTGGCGCCGTAATCTACGCAATCAAGAGGCCAAATCCCTGGCCCCGTGTTATCGGCTTCCATGAAATTTTCCATGTTTTTGTCATGATGGGAACCTTTTCACATTTCTGGCTGATGTACAGATATATCACGCCCTTAAGCTAAGCATCACGCTATGTCCAGGAAGAAACCTTGATAAAACATTCATATACCTTCTGATCAGGATATCTTGTCGATCCAATCTAATTTGTTAAGATATTGAAGAGTTTGAATATGGAAAATCGGACATCGGAGATAATGAAAAAACACGTTACACAGATTGCTCAGGAGCTGCAACTGACGGAGAAGCGGGTTCAAGTAGTATTGTCGCTTTTAGAAGAAGGGACAACGGTCCCGTTTATCGCTCGTTACCGCAAGGAAGCAACCGGCGGGATTGATGAAGTAGGTATAATATCCATTCGTGACAGGGCCGAACAACTAGGTACGCTGGACAAGAGAAAGGAGACAGTTCTCAAATCGCTTGATGAACAGGGAAAACTCACCGATGCATTGAAGCAGAAGGTATTGTCTGCCGGGACGATGACGATTCTGGAAGATATCTATCTTCCCTACAGGCCGAAGCGGCGCACCCGTGGAATGATAGCGCGGGAACGCGGACTTGAACCGTTGGCCGCAAAGATATTTAAACAAGGTGATATCGATCCGAAAGAGGAGGCGTCAGCCTTCGTCGATCCCGAAAAGGGTGTGGAAGAAATCGACGACGCACTTGCCGGTGCACGCGATATCATTGCGGAGTGGATAAACGAGCATGCGGGTGTCAGGAACGCCCTGCGGGAGCTCTTTGCGAAAAAGGCCGTCATACGTTCAAAAGTTTCCAAAGGAAAAGAAGAAGCGGGGGCAAAATACAGCGATTATTTCGACTGGGAAGAGCCCGTTTCAGAAGCGCCATCGCACCGTGTTCTGGCTATTCGACGAGGCGCGGCTGAGGGATTCCTCATTTTCCGCGTGTTTCCGGATGAGAAAAGAACTATCGATATCCTGGAGCGATATTTCATAAAGGGCGACAATCCCGCTTCGCAAGAGGTACGCCTCGCGGTGAGGGATAGCTATAAAAGGCTTCTTGCACCCTCCATGGAAACGGAAACCCGTCTTTCGAGCAAAAACAGGGCTGACGAAGAAGCGATCAAGGTATTCGCTAAGAACCTCAAAAACCTGCTTCTTGCGGCTCCCCTCGGCCAGAAAAAGGTTCTTGCCATTGATCCCGGCCTGCGTACGGGGTGCAAGGTTGTCTGTCTCGACTCGCAGGGAAAGTTGCTGCACAACAATACGATCTTTCCGCTTGAACCGCGTAACCGGACGAAGGAATCGGAAGAAACATTGCGAGAACTGGTGAAACGTTTCGATATAGAAGCTATCGCGATAGGAAACGGTACGGGCGGGCGTGAGACGGAAGCCTTCTGCAAAAGTATAGATTTCGGCAGAAAGATCTCCATCGTCACGGTAAGTGAAAGCGGCGCCTCGGTATATTCCGCTTCCGGAGTCGCGCGGGAGGAATTCCCGGACCACGATCTGACCGTTCGCGGGGCCGTTTCGATCGGGAGACGCCTTATGGACCCCTTGTCCGAACTGGTAAAAATAGACCCCAAGGCCATAGGTGTCGGGCAGTATCAGCACGATGTCGACCAGAAAGCCCTGAAGCAGGCTCTGGATGATGTTGTGACAAGTTGTGTGAATACGGTCGGGGTGGAAGTGAATACCGCCAGTAAACAACTTCTGAGCTACGTGTCAGGTCTCTCGGAAAGACTGGCCGGAAATATAATCTCATACCGTAACGAGAAAGGGGCATTTTCCTGTCGCGCCGAACTGATGAAGGTTCCGGGGATGGGCGCAAAAACCTTTGAGCAGGCGGCCGGTTTTTTGAGAATCAGAAATGGGAACTATCCCCTGGATGCCTCAGCGGTTCACCCCGAGAGCTACCCTGTTGTCGAAGCGATGTCCAGGGATCTTGGATGCGGTATCGCTGATTTGATAACCAGCCCTGTTTTACGCAAAAAAATTATACTGGAACAGTATATCAGCGAAACTACCGGTATGCCGACTCTAACGGACATCATGGGCGAACTCGCCAAGCCGGGCCGTGATCCTCGCAAAAAGTTTGAACTTTTTACATTTACGGAGGGTGTCAGCACGATAGCGGATCTGAAAGTTGGAATGAAACTGCCGGGTATCGTGACAAACGTAACCGAGTTCGGCGCGTTTGTGGATATCGGGGTTCACCAGGACGGACTGGTACATATCAGCGAACTGGCAGATAAATTTGTCCTTAATCCCCATGACATTCTCACGGTGCATCAGAAAGTCACGGTTTCGGTGATTAATGTTGATATGCAGCGAAACCGCATCGCACTTTCCATGCGTTCAGACCCGGTGAAAAAGCACGTAATACATTAAAAAAGGCCACGGGAAAATACCCGGCAGGTAAATCCATGCGATGTGAAATAACCAGAAATATATTCGATAATGATCCCCCATGCGGCCTTCCGTGACGCAGTCCGTACGATTAAATGGTTATTGACACCACAGGGTATTTTACCTATAAGATTTACTTGTAGTATCGTTGCTAACCCAGTCTGAAATGGAATGGCTGAGAATGGTTTAACCTGATTACGATCTCGATGTATGCGAAGAGTGCATACATTCGAAGAAGATAATGAGGGCATATTATAACAAGTATTCTGTCATGAAATTCTTTCTACTGAACATCATCCGAGATTAATGTATTTACTGCTCTAGTTGCTGAATCAGTGCATATGCTTTTTAAAAATCTGCTTGGCTGACAATATTGTTTAAAGAAGGGGGGATCCGATATGCTGAATTTTACCCTGACGAAAAAACAGTTGGCTTTAAAAAAGCGTGTGCGGGAGTTTACCCGTCAGGAAATTATGCCGGTTGCCTGGTATTATGATAAAATCGACAAAATTCCTCTATTTGTTCTTCACCGGGCCTTTGAAGAGGGGATCATGAATTCCGATATCCCAGCCAGGTATGGCGGAAAGGGATACGGGCTGGTGGAAGGTGCCATAGCGGTGGAGGAAATAGCCGCGGGGTGCCCCGGCCTGGCAACGTCCATTTTCGATAATTCCCTGGGAATGTCGCCGATCATCCTTTCCGATAAAGAACATATCAAAAAGCGTTATTTAAGCGAAATGGCAAAAGAGTTCAGACTGATGTGTTTCGGAACATCCGAAACGACAATGGGGTCGGATGTCGCAGGCATGCGATGTCTGGCCAAGAAGGATGGTGACGACTATATACTTAACGGTACCAAGTACTGGATAACCAACGGCGGGATCGCCGACTATATGACTGTCTTTGCGACAACTGATCCGAAGTTGCAGCACGCCGGGATCTGTGCCTTTGTCGTGGAACTGGACTGGGACGGGGTTTCAGTCGGACGGGCGATTCCCAAGATGGGACAACGGTGCTCAAATACGGCGGGATCCATTTCGAAAATACCCGGGTGCCGAAAGAAAACGTCCTCGCCGAACCGGGCGAGGGTTTTCTGCTTGCGATGAAGACGTTCGACAGAACACGGCCTGTAATCGGTTCTTTCGGTGTGGGTGCCGCCCGTTCCGCAATGGAATTCGCGCTCCACTATACGAAGAGCAGGCATACCTTCGGTTCCCCTCTTGTAAACTACCAGGCCGTACAGTTCAAACTTGCCGAGATGTTTACGAAGATTGAGATAGCCCGGCTTCTCACCTGGAAGGCCGCTGCCGAGGTTGATCAGGGCACGGCGACGAATCTTACGGCTTCCATCGCAAAACTCTATGCCTCCGAAGCGGCTTTTGAGGTAGTAAGCGACGCGCTCCAGCTCTTTGCGGGATTTGGCTATACGAAAATGTACCCCATTGAAAAACTCCTTCGCGATGTACGCCTCCTACGTATATACGAAGGCACATCGGAGATACAGCACCTGATCATTGGGGGACATCTCTTCGGATCATACGAGCCGGTAATGCCGCCGCTCGACGAAGTGCCGGTCATAAGAGCTGAAGATGAATCGGAAGAATTCTCAGAATCCGTCGCGGGTAAGACAGCATGGCGCTGTCCCATGTGTGGATATGTCCATGTGGGGGATGAACCCCCGGAAGCCTGCCCGTACTGCTTTGTTCCGGGCAAGGGATTCAAAAAAGTGTGGCCCCGGGATTAGAGAAACAACGGCACTATCTTGAAGATAATGATGCCGGAGATTATCCTGTTTTCTCAGTAGAACGTTATGAGGAAAAGGGAAGCAAAATTTTCTGAAACGGACAGAAGGGGGAAGCGATGAATCTGCAGGCATTATTCAAGCCGAAAACGATGGCTGTCATCGGGGTATCGACAACTAATGAGAGGCATCCTGCGAATGTCATTTACAACAAGAATCATCACCGCTATCCCGTAGAAACCCTTGCCGTGAATCCCCGTGGCGGTTCACTTAAAGGTGATCCCATATTCCCCGCAATTTCCGATATTCCGAAACAGATCGAACTGGCGGTGATTGCCGCCCGTGCCGACTACGTGCCCGATATATTGCAAGACTGTATCAAATCTGGTGTAAAAGCCGCCATCGTTGTTTCGGGCGGGTTTTCCGAAGTCGGCCGGCTGGACCTCAGGGATCGAATGGTTGCAATGGCCAGAGAGGCCCATTTCCCTTTTGTCGGACCGAACTGCCTGGGAATTTATTCTCCCGGATATGTTGACAGTTTCTTCCTCCCCGCTGAACGGATGATAAAACCCGATGAAGGCAATGTCGCATTTGTCAGCCAAAGCGGCGGTATCCTTGTGGATCAAATGATAAAATTTGCCGATGAGGGGGTAGGCCTCTCCAAGGCGGTCAGCATCGGGAACAAGGACGTTGTAAATGAGTTGAATCTACTCCATTTTCTTGCCCGCGATCGGGAAACAAAAGTTATCGCTTTTTATGTGGAAGGTTTCGAAAAGGATGAAGGCCGCGAATTTGTGCTGGCTGCGGAAAAATGTCCGAAACCCGTACTCGTTCTGAAGTCCGGGAAAAGCTCTGCGGGCAAGCGTGCCGTTTCAAGTCACACGGCATCTCTGGCCGGTGATTATCAGAATTTTTCCGCCGCCCTCGCTCAGCACGAGGGCGTCATCGAGGTTCTGAATGAGCTGGAGCTTGTTTCTTTCTGCGAATCGCTGAGTTTATATCAGACCCCCATTAATGGGAATATAGGTGTAGTGACTGGAAGCGGAGGGCACGGTGCCCTCGCAGTGGATGCCTGCTCGGCCCAGGGCCTGTCTGTGCCGGAATTGGGAGAAGAAACAAAAAAAGAAATCGAAAAGCACCTGTCATCCAGCGTAAAGACAATTGCCTCTATTCATAATCCTGTGGATTTGACAGGCAGCGCAATTGACGATGATTTTGTATCTACCGTTCAGGCCCTCTTCACAATGCCTGAGATCGAGTGCGTTATTGCCCTGCTTCTCCCCTATCTTCCGGGAATTACCATGGATCTGGGATCAAGGCTCAGCAACGTGAGTCGGCAGGCAGGTAAACCGCTTATCGCGTACGTGCCTCACGTCGATAAATATCGAATGCTCATCGAAGGATTTGAGTTGAACGGGATTCCTGTCTCGCCGTCTATCGAGGGGGCTGTTCTCATGGCGACTGCGCTGAAGAGGATCAAGCCATGGTAAGAAAAGAGATACTCGTTATTTTAAAAGCCTCAGAAAAGTGGGGGTGGGTTCTCGAACCCGACGCGAAACGGATTTTTTCGCTCGCGGGACTCGATGTACCGAAGTTTGATGTCGTAAAAACGCCCGGCGATATCTCCCGCATCGGGAGTGAGATAGGCTATCCCGTGGTTGCCAAAATCGTCTCTCCCGAAGTTCTTCATAAATCAGATTCCCATGGAGTTGTAGTGGGTGTTACGGGTAATAAAGAACTTAAAAAGGTCTTTGACCGGTTCAGTCGAATAGAAGGCTTCGCGGGTATGCTTGTTGAGGAGATGATACCGGGAACGGAACTGATTATAGGATCTAAGCGTGATTATCAGTTCGGCCCCATGATTATGCTGGGATTTGGCGGGACGGGAGTCGAGATATACAAAGACGTGAGTCTGCGCATGGCGCCGCTCGTTGAAAATGATGTGGATCTTATGATTCAGGGGTTGAAGGGAAAGAAACTCCTCGAAGGTTACCGTGGAGTCCGGCCGATTGACATGGGAGCGTTAAAAAAATCATTAATGACGTTTTCCGGTCTTGTCATGAAGCTGAATAATTTTGTAGAATCCATCGACTTGAACCCTGTCATGTGCACGCCCGAGCGCTGTGTTATTGCCGACGCGCGAATCATCCTGAAGGCGGACTCATAGAATGACCTGAAATGGGATTTACGATTTACGCCAGTGGCAAGATTCGGGTGCTATACAGGAAAGCGCTTTATGTGTTGTGAACTTTTTCACGATTAAGGCATTGCAGATCCTGGGGATCTGCCGAATCTGAGAGCACGGTTTCCTCCAGGCCGATAACATGCATGCTATAGAGACTACAATAATTTTCAGGATAAGGTGATGGAAAAAATCAAAAATCTGTTTTATCACTATATGGATCAGACGATCGATTGGTATAATGGCCTGGAGAAAATGTACCAGTATGGTATCTTGTACCTTCTCATCGTCATCGGCTTTTTTATTGTCGCATTTTTTATCCTGTCTCGAATCACAAGATAGTTTTTGCGATTACAATGATCGCTCGTTCGGTGCTTACCGAGACAGATGCACCACCGGGTCTAACCGTGTTCCGACTGCCGTACTTTATGCGGGACACGAAAACCTTTTTCAATAAAACATGTGGGAATCTTTACGACAGGGGAATTTCAGGCCGGCACAATTGGTTTTTCAACCCCTGTATAAGATCCAGGCGTGACCGGATGGGAACCGTAAACCGCGTTGCGAATGTGCCGACTTCATCGAGCGTGTGCGCGTCACTCCCGCCACACCCGGTCAATTCATAGCATTTTCGCCATTTTTCCGCGGCCGAATTCTCCAGAGCCGTATTACGTCCGTTGATACATTCAATGGCACCGCACAAACCATTACGGATAACTTGTTCGTCTGTGGGTCTTTTTTCACGAAACGGATGTGCTGCAACGGCCACTCCCCCGGCATCCCGGACCAATTTCAGGAGCATCTCTGCGGAAAGATTCGGCGGCACTGTTTCATCCGATGGGGAAAATACCAGAAAATCTCCTTGCGGGGTACTGTACTCCATGCCGAAAAACACATATACACCATTCTTCTGTATCCCTTCGGGAATAACATGACGAATATCGGTCGTGTCGTGATCGGTAACACAAAGCCCGTCTAAATTCCGGTCCTTAGCACGTTCGATAATATCTTCAATGTCCATCCGGCAGCATGGAGAGATTGATGTGTGAATATGCAGGTCAATAATCATGGGATTTATGATACAGATTTATCGGCCAAAGGCAAATTCATTTTTTTTATATAAACCGGCCTGTTAATTGAAAAAAGTAATTCCGGAAGCAGGATTGCCTGCCCGGTTTTGACAAATTCCGACCGGTCGGTATATAATGACAACCGTTGTTGACAATGATAACGGGGATATTGTAAATGCGGCGACATGAAAGAGGAGCCCGTCAGGGGGTGCTTCACGGATGACAAGAAGATGCATCATGATTCTCCTTGATGGTATCGGGGACCGGTCATACCCGGAATTGGGACATCGTACCCCGCTGCAGGTTGCCCGGACTCCCGTGTTGGACCAACTGGCACGCGACGGTGCCAACGGATTGTATCATGCCGCTTATCTTGGTCAGGCTCTCCCCAGTGAAAATGCACACTTCGCCATATTCGGTTATGATATGGATAGTTTTCCGGGACGAGGTGCCCTGGAAGCATTGGGCGCGGGCATCCCGTTACGCTCCGGTGAAGTCGCACTGCTGGCTCACTTTGTCAGTGTCAGCCGGGCGGCCGACGGTGTAACACTCGTGATGAAAGAGGGTGCACCCCGGGTGTCCGATCAGGAGATCGGAGATCTTCTCCGGGCAGTGGAAGATTTCAGCGTAAACGGCATTAAGGTGCGCCTGAATCATGCCGGCGGGATTCGTTGTATTCTCACTCTTGCCGGAAAAATAGCTCCGTTCGTAACAGATTCAGATCCCATTATTGAAGACCGGCCACTTGCGGCGGTGAGAGCCTGGAAGGATTTTGCGGCTGACCCGGCTGCCCTGAACACGGCACATGCCTTGAACATGTACCTGGAGTGGGTTTATCATAAATTGGAAACTTATCCGGGCAACGCTAAGCGCAGGGAAGCTGGAATCGCACCGGTTAACTGTCTGGTTACCCAGCGCGCAGGACGCCTGAAATCAGTACCTCCCTTTTCGGAAAAATATGGTATGAAAGGACTCAGTATCGCCAGCGGAATCGTTTATCATGGCCTGGCCGGATATCTGGGTATGGAGGTACGAAAGGTCGCAGATACCGCCCGTCCCGGAAGCGATCTGGCTCAACGCCTGAAAACGGCTATGAAGCTTCTTCCGCGCTACGACTTTATCCATGTCCATACCAAAGGCCCGGATCAGGCCGCACACGCGAAGAACCCGTCATCCAAAATTAAGGTTATCGAAGCCTTGGACAAAGGGATAGGCACCGCTTTGAAAGAGTTGATGTCGGAACCGGAACTCCTGATAGTAATCGCTTCCGATCACTCGACTCCGAGCGGTGGGCCGTTGATCCATTCCGGGGAAGCGGTCCCTCTTGTCTTTCACGGACCCGGCGTAAGGCGGGATGATGTCCGGCACTATGATGAAATCAGCGCGGCGGGCGGAGCTCTTGGCTGCGTACGGGGAAAGGAACTTATGTACCTGATCTTAAACCATCTGGACCGGGCAAAGCTTCAAGGCCTCATGGATACCCCTGTGGATCAGCCGTACTGGCCGGGACGGTACGAACCGTTTCGCCTGAACGATACAAACTGATTTATACCGAAAGTGTTTATCTTTAGATGGGGGATGGGATGAACGAACGGAGACAAATATACGAAACAGGAGTTATTCACGGTCGTTTCCAGATTTTTCATAACGATCATCTGCGTTACATACTGTCCGGGAAAGCACTCTGCAAACACCTCGTTGTGGGTATAACAAATCCGGATCCTTTTTTAACCAGAAAGGAAAATGCAGACCCGACACGAAGCGACCCCCCGGAAAATCCCCTGACGTATTACGAACGCTACATCATGGTGCAAAAGGTCCTGCTGGATGCAAATCTCGACTTCCATTGTGTTTCAATCGTTCCCTTCCCGATCAATTTCCCGGAGCTTTATCAATACTATTTGCCCACGGATGCGGTTTTTTTTCTCTCTATCTACGATGATTGGGGGCGGCGCAAACTGCACTACTTCCAGTCTCTGAATCTTGCCATACATGTGTTGCGGGAAGTGAACATCGAGAGGAAGGGAATCAGTGCCGGTGATATCCGTCAACGAATGATAACAGATCAACCCTGGGAGCACCTGGTTCCCGCCTGTCTTCCTCCGCTGATACACGCATGGGGTATTCCTGAGCGTTTGAAAAAGCTCCGGTCGGCATTTCGGCACAAATGAAATATTTCCGATTTCACCGGAGAAACATATATCATATGCGCTAAAACGGAGGATACTTTTACAGCTCTCTGATTGCTCTCGTTTCGTACTCTCCGATGAAGCCCTTGTCCGCGAAACTGAAATATCGGTTGTCACCGATAATGATATGGTCGAAGAAATTGATGCCGGTCGCTTTCGCAGCCATCATCAGGCTCCTGGTGAATGCCTTGTCATTTTCACTGGGCTCCGTTGCTCCGGAGGGGTGGTTATGGGCAACGATGATCGACGGCGCGTTGTGTCTGATAGCCGTTTGAATAATGTCACGGATATAAGGGTTTGCCCTGTCGACTGTTCCGTAATCGATATCCAGAACGTCCGATACGGCATTTCTGCCGTCGAGCAGCAACATGACAAAACGTTCCTTTTTGAGATCTCTCATCAGCGGCATCAACAGGCTCGCAACATCGGATGAATGACGGACAGGATCGGCGGGTTTCTGTTCCTCGCTCAACATGCGCCTGCCCAGTTCAACGGCCGCTTTTATCTGCGCTATTTTCGCGTTCTTGAGGCCGTTGATCTTTCTGAATTCGGAGATATCGACACTGCTAATTGCGCGAAGGGATTTGAATGTGTGCAGCAGCTCTCTCCCGATATCGACAGCGCTTTTGCCGGGAGTTCCGGTTCTGATCAGGATGGCCAGCAGTTCCGCATTACTGAGGGTGTGTTCTCCGTATTTCAGCAGTTTTTCACGGGGGCGGTCATCTTCCGACCATTCACGGATCGGTATTGGATATCGGACCTTGTTGTTTTTATTCATAGCATCGAACGACATTGTCGCATCTGTATTTTAATTGCATACACTTGCGGCCGGGCGAAGTTTACGGTTCGATTATGAATATCAGCGCCGGGTTCGATTTTTGACTAGTTTGAGGATCAGGATTATAAATATGGAAAATGCGGCAACCGTAGACATGCCTTGGTATGAGCTCAGTAAGAGCACCAACCCGTTAACGCAGGCAGCCGAAACACCGATAATACTATCACGGATAAATGTCTCTTTGTCTATCTGGTTCCTAAAACCCGAAACAAAGAAAGGCGTTCCAAAAAGCGTCAGTAAAACAATAACCTGGGAAAAGACATCGCCTTGGCTATGCAGCACAAGGATTCCGATCCCCGCGCCGAACGAGAGGATACAGAAATAAGTCAACATGCCCGTGACAGCTTTTAATCTTTTCATAATATCTTATTCTCTTTAGAGTATCAGGCCGATATGACCCGATATCTTGCTGTTTCATAATGTTCCCGAGCAGTTATTCTCTTACTGCTGTCGACAAAACCGCGGCAGTATAACAGAGGACAGCATCTGATGTCAATACCGGAAAGATGTGTGTTATATAAGTAAATATTCGGGATTAATGTCTATATTCCCGTTCGTTTTGTACGGAATGCGAAAGCGCTATGAGACCTGACTGCGAATCGCTAACTGTTTGATAATCGAGGATATAATTCCATTTCCGTACAGAAAGCTTGCAAAATTTATATAAAGAGAATACCTATGCAGGGATCAACATGCAACCGGAGAATATAGCGGGGAAGGTGCCCATGGCGAGAAATGAAACAACGGATCTGACACTTTTTGTCAGAACATCGGAAGCGGATATAACCGGCTGGGACAGGAGGAAAATTGTCGATGCCCTGATTCGTGAAGCCGAGGTGGATCTCGATACCGCCGAGGCGATAAGCAGGGATGTGGAAGGGCAGATAGCTTCATCGGGAATCGACATCCTTACCGCCTCGCTGATCAGGGAACTGGTCGATGCAAAACTTATTGAAAGGGGCATGAAACAGGCTACGAAACTCCATGCCAGGCTGGGGTTTCCACTGTATGATGTCGGGCAGCTCATGTTGTACCGTAACAAGGAGAACGCCAATATCCCACACAGCCCGGAGGGTACGAATCTGACCCTGGCCCAGGGGGTAAAAAGGGAATACGCGATTCTTACAGTTTTTTCCGAGGATGTCGGATATGCTCATATGACTGGGGATATACATGTTCATAACCTGGGGTATATCGACAGGCCTTATTGTTGTTGTCAATCTCTTGAATATATAAAGAAATTCGGGTTGAACCTTCCCAATTCACTCGCGGTGGCAGAGCCGGCTCGGCATGCGGAAGTCTTACTGTCGCACATGGTAAGGTTTGCCGCCGCCCTCCAGGGAAATTTTGCGGGGGCCGTCGGCTGGGATGCAGTCAACCTGTTCTTTGCCCCTTATCTGGAGAGCTTGACCGATGAGGAAATAACGCAACTCGCGCAGAGGCTGATATACGAGTTCGCACAGCAGGCTGTCGGCAGGGGAGGACAGACAATATTTACCGACATACACCTCTACTGGGAGGTGCCCGGGCACTTCGAAGATGTTCCTGCCATAGGACCGGGCGGAGTATATACCGGCAAACGATACAAGGACTATGAGGGAGAAGCCCGGCGGTTTATAAGGGCGATATTCGAAGTCTTCAGAAGTGGGGATGCCGCGGGACGCCCTTTTGTTTTTCCCCGGCCGTATTTGCACCTTACGGAGCGTTTCTTTCATGCACGCGGGCACGAAGACTTTCTCGACCTGGTCTGTGCCGTGGCTGCGGAAAAGGGAAATACTCACTTCATTTTTGACAGGAATAATACGGTCAATCTTTCCGAATGCTGTAACCTGGATATGAACCGGGGCGAACATAAGGATGATGCGGCCGAGCCCTGGAAGATGCGGTATTTTGCCGTTCAGAATGTATCGATCAATCTGCCGCGTCTCGGGTATAAGGCGGGTGGAGATGACAAAAAGCTTTTCTCCATGATTTCGGATGTCATGGGGCTTGCCGCGAAAGCGCATATGCAGAAGCGCGCCTTTATCGAAAGAATACTTTCACATGGTAGTGAAGGTCCCCTGTCTCTTCTCACAATGGATTTTGATCATACGCCATACCTTAAAATGAACCGGTGCACATATCTCATGGGGATGATAGGTCTCAATGAACTGGTCTGGGTGCATACGGGCAGTCAGCTTCACGAGTCGAAGGCCGCCGTCGAATGTGGCCATGATATTGTCGCGTATATGAAAGACGTCGCAGATCGTCTGACGGAAAGGCATGGAATGCGGTTTATCCTGGAACAGTCCCCCGCCGAGAGCATGCCGTACCGGCTGGCCCGTTTGGATCTCAAGCACTTTTCTCCGGCAGCGGGGCATTTTGTAAGAGGTAATATAGCGAAAGGATCGATATACTATACCAATTCGACACTTCTCGCGGTTTCGTCTCCCACGGATTCATTCGAAAGGGCGGCAATCGAAGGTGAGATCCATCCGCTTATAGAGGGAAACGCGGCAACCTGTATATGGCTGGGCGATACCGAGCCGGATAAGAGAGCCCTGGCCGAATTCATTACAAGGATATTCAAGGAAACACAAAACCGGCAGGTGGTGTTTTCTCCCGAATTCACCACCTGCATGGATTGCAACAGCACATCCAGGGGCATCGGCGATACCTGCCCTAATTGCGGTTCAAAGAATGTAGAAGGAATCACAAAGGTCGCGGGATATTTTTCCAGGATATCAAGCTGGAACAGAGGGAAGCTCGCTGAACTGAGCGACAGAAAAAGACAGGGGTGTCTTTTCGGTGGTTCCGTGAAGACTTAAAAAAATCGGGCACACACAATAACTTTCCTTGACAGTGCGTTTTGCCTGGTATATAACCGCAAAACGTAAAAAGGTGAAATGCATGGAAAAGATCAAGGCTGGGCACATCCGGGTAGCAATAATACTTGTAGAGGTACTTATAATTACCTCCCTTGCATACGGGGGATGGGCAATGGCTTGATTTTTTCACACATGTTCAGCATCAATACCGTTGCCGGTCCCGGCAGCGGTTTTTTTTTGTTATAGGGAAAGAATCAAAAAGGAACAGGAGGAATTAGAGTGGAACTGACAGGATCACGTATTCTTATGAAAACGTTGGTGGAAGAAGGGGTCGATACCATCTTCGGTTATCCCGGCGGGGCAGTCCTCGATATATACGACGAGATATACAAGACGCGCATTAAACATATTCTGGTTCGCCATGAACAAGGTGCCGCCCATGCCGCCGACGGATATGCCCGGTCATCGGGCAGAGTCGGAGTATGTCTCGTAACTTCCGGACCGGGGGCCACGAATACCGTTACCGGTATAGCGACCGCATACATGGACTCTGTTCCCATGGTGATATTGACCGGGCAGGTTCCCACACCGCAAATAGGCACCGACGCTTTTCAGGAAGCCGACATTACAGGAATAACGAGACCCTGTACCAAACATAATTTTCTGGTCAGGCGTGTCGAAGACCTTGCCGGAACAATCAGGGATGCGTTTCATATAGCGCGGTCGGGACGTCCCGGACCGGTCCTGGTCGATTTGCCGAAGAATGTCATGCAGGCTCGGACAGAGTTTACGGAAACTGTTGTTCCCAGGCAGGATACTGATGATTCCGTCGCTCCGGATCCCGGTCAACTGCATCGGGCGATGAAGCTTATAAAAAAAGCGAAGAAACCGCTCGTTCTTACAGGAGGAGGCGTTATTCTGGGCAAAGCTTCCGAGGATCTGAAAGATTTTGCCGGAAAACTGCGCAGTCCTGTCGCCGGTACTCTTATGGGCATAGGCGGTTTCCCGGGGAGTGATCCTTTATGGCTCGGTATACTGGGAATGCACGGAACGTTTTACGCAAATATGGCCATCAGCAACTGTGATCTTCTCATAGCCTGCGGCGTACGTTTTTCAGACCGGATCACCGGAAAGTTGTCGGAGTTTGCATCGCATGCACATATCATTCAGATCGATATAGACGCGGCCTCAATCAACAAGGTTGTCCCCGCGCATGTGCCGATAATCGGTGACTGCCGGTCCGCCCTTCAGTGGTTTAACCGCCAGATGGAACAGGACGGTTACACCGTTTCAGATAAAGAGAGAAAAGAATGGCTTGACCGGATAAACAAGTGGAAAGCTGAAGCTCCCCTGAGCTATGACAAGAGTGAGTTGATAAAGCCTCAGAGCGTCATAGAAACATTGCATCGACTGACCGGCGGTAATGCCATTGTGGCCACGGAGGTCGGCCAGAATCAGATGTGGGCCGCCCAGTTCTACAAGTTCAACAAACCGCGCCAATGGGCGACCTCAGGCGGACTCGGCACCATGGGCTATGGCCTGCCCGCCGCCATCGGCGCCAAGATGGCCTTCCCTGACAAGACGGTTATCGATGTGGCCGGCGNNGCCAGAATCAGATGTGGGCCGCCCATTATTATCATCTTGATCATCCGAACTGCTTTCTCACTTCGGGGGGATTGGGTACGATGGGTTATGGTTTCCCCGCTGCAATCGGCGCTCAGGTTGCGTTTCCGAACAGAACGGTTGTCGATGTCGCCGGGGACGGAAGTATCCAGATGAATATACAGGAACTGGCTACGGCTGTTAACTATAAACTTCCCGTTAAAGTCGTGATTCTCAATAACGGTTATCTGGGAATGGTCCGTCAATGGCAGGAATTGTTCTATGAAAAACGGTATTCACACACAAAACTTACCCAGGTTCCCGATTTTGTAAAATTGGCGGAAGCGTACGGAGCTACGGGACTTAGGGCCAGTAAACCCGGGGAAGTGGAACCCACTCTCAGAAAAGGGCTGGAAACACCTGGGCCCGTTATAATGGATTTTGTGGTTGATCCCGAAGAGGGAGTTTTCCCTATGGTCGCACCGGGTTCTTCCCTGACGAATATAAACCTCAAGTAAGGCGAACAAATCAATCAAGGAGAAAACCATATGGATATAAAAAGTCATACGCTTTCAATTATGGTGAACAACAAACCCGACGTACTCGCCAGGATCGCGGGTATATTCAGCGGACGCGGGTATAATATTGAAAGTATCAGCGCCAACATAACGATGAATCCTGAGATTACGAAGATAATCATCGTAACTATGGGAAACACCGCGACAATCACTCAGATCCAGAAACAGCTAAAAAAACTGGTAGATGTCATCGGAGTTTCACGTCCGCGGGAAAGCAAGTACGCACAAAGGGAAATGGCGCTGGTAAAAATGAACCTTCATGAAGTTACCATGGACGAGATTGAAAAGATTGTTGAGGAGCTCAACTATAGATTAATACTGAAAAAATCCGATTATTGCGTGTTCGAGATAACAGGCGACAAGGAAGAAATCGATCTCGCCTTGACCAGGCTTGACGTTCTTGGTATAGACGATGTAAGCAGATCGGGGATCGTAACTTTATAATAAAAAAGGAGCTTTAAAATGTCGAAAATGGAAATTGGTGGAGTTATCGAAGATGTTATTACGGATGAGGAATTCACCCTGGATAAGGCACGCGAAGTGCTGAGAGACGAGGTCATAGCCATTCTCGGATATGGCGTACAGGGCCCGGGGCAGGGTCTTAATATGCTCGACAATGGTTTCAAGGTGATCATTGGACAGCGTGAAAGCGAAAAAGAGTACTGGGATAAGGCAATTGCCGATGGCTTCGTGCCCGGCGATACCCTCTTTCCGATTGAGGAAGCGGCGAAACGGGGAACGATCGTCATGATGCTGCTTTCCGATGCGGGGCAGGCGGCGGTTTGGCCTGCAATCAAGCCGTATCTTACCGAGGGAAAAGCTCTTTATTTCTCACATGGTTTTTCCATTGTGTACAAGGAACAGACCAGCGTCATACCACCCGAAAACATCGATGTTATTCTGGTCGCGCCGAAAGGATCGGGTTTAACGGTTCGAAGAAACTTTCTCGACGGAAGCGGAATTAATTCCAGTATCGCCGTATTCCAGGATTACACGGGGCGAGCCTACGACAGGACCTGCGCGATCGGTATCGCCGTCGGTTCGGGCTACCTCTTCCCCACCACTTTTGAAAATGAGGTCTACAGTGACCTGACCGGTGAGCGAGGTGTTCTGATGGGGTGCCTGGCTGGTGTCATGGAGGCCCAGTACGAGTGTCTCAGAAAGAACGGCCATACACCCAGTGAGGCATTCAATGAGACGGTCGAGGAGCTGACACAGAGCCTGATTCGACTGGTTGCGGAAAATGGTATGGACTGGATGTACGCGAATTGCAGTACGACGGCACAGCGTGGGGCGCTCGACTGGAAGGGCAGGTTCCGTGAGGCCGTTGCCCCCGTTTTTGATGAATTGTATGATAGCGTAAAATCCGGGAAGGAAACGAAGATCGTACTTGACGCAAACAGCGCTCCGGATTACCGCGAAAAACTTCGGGTAGAGTTGGATGCGATCAAGAATATGGAAATGTGGCGGGCCGGTGCTGTTCTTCGTGATCTCAGACCCGAGCGGCGAAAAAAATAATATCGGGGATAACGATATTTTTTAAAGAATAAGAAGATATAATTGGTTGTCGCCGGATAGCGTTTGAAAATAAGGCTCTTTAGGGATGCTGTAAGTTGTCGGAAGATTCATAAAAGAAAGGTGATGGTATGAGAAGTGATCTAATGAAAAAGGGGCTGGAGCGTGCGCCTCATCGTTCCCTGTACAAAGCCATGGGATATACAAATGAAGAACTTGCCAGACCCATGATAGGGGTTGTCAATTCGGCAAATGAGATTATTCCCGG
The DNA here is from genome assembly GCA_002327865.1 of Syntrophaceae bacterium UBA2210. Lineage (GTDB taxonomy): Bacteria > Desulfobacterota > Syntrophia > Syntrophales > UBA2210 > UBA2210. The sequence goes on along the minus strand of DCUQ01000026.1, from coordinate 54,123 downwards.
GCATATTCACCTAAACACGATTACGGAGGCTGCAAAGGCGGGTATAAGAATGGCCGGAGGAACACCGGTGACATTTCCCACGATCGGGGTATGCGACGGTATCGCCATGGGACACGCCGGTATGAAATACTCCCTAGCGAGCAGGGAGTTGATAGCCGACTCCATTGAAATTATGGCAACAGCACATCCTTTTGACGGACTTATCCTGGTAACCAACTGTGATAAGATTGTTCCGGGAATGCTCATGGCTGCGCTCCGTCTGAATATTCCCGCAATCGTCATCAGTGGCGGACCTATGATGGCCGGAACCCACAATGGCAATTGCGTCGATCTGATCAGCGTCTTCGAGGGGGTCGGAAGCGTCAAACTGGGCTCTATGACTCAGGAGACGCTCGATGAACTGGAGGATTGCGCCTGTCCAGGCTGCGGTTCGTGCTCGGGGATGTTTACCGCAAATTCCATGAACTGCGTAACCGAGGCACTCGGGCTGGGCCTGCCCGGCAACGGGACCATTCCGTCTATTTCCGCCGCCCGCGTGCGTCTTGCGAAGCAGGCCGGAATGCAGGTAATGAATCTTGTAGAAAAAAATATCAGGCCGAGAGATATAGCTACGCTTCAAGCCTTCAAGAATGCCATAGCCGTTGATATGGCTCTCGGCTGTTCCACCAATACCGTTCTTCATATTCCCGCGGTCGCTCATGAGGCCGGGATTACTCTGGATCTTGACCTGTTCAATGATATCAGCAGCCGTACACCTAATCTTTGTCATTTAAGCCCTGCCGGGCATCATCACCTTGAAGACCTTAACGAAGCGGGTGGCATACAGGGAATCATGAAGGAGATAAGCGCGTTGGGTGTCATCGATCTTGAATGTCCGACAGTGTCAGGAAAGACCGTGGGGGACAATATTAAGAATGCTTTGGTCAAGGATCGAGAGGTGATACGTTCCGTCGAAGATCCATACAGCCGGGAAGGAGGCATAGCTATACTCAGGGGAAATCTCGCTCCGGACGGCGCCGTGGTCAAACAATCGGCCGTATCTCCCGATATGATGACCAATGAAGGAACCGCCCGTGTATTCGATTCCGAAGAAGACGCAATGAATGCTATCCTGGAAGGAAAGATAAATCCGGGAGATGTCGTGGTCATACGTTATGAAGGCCCCAAGGGAGGGCCCGGTATGCGTGAAATGCTTTCACCCACATCCGCCATAGCGGGAATGGGGCTCGACAAGTCCGTCGCTCTTTTGACGGACGGAAGATTCAGCGGTGGGACCCGGGGTGCCGCCATCGGACACATTTCTCCCGAAGCGGCCGAGGGTGGGCCCATAGGCCTGGTTAAAGAAGGTGACAGGATCGCCATCGACATTCCGAATAAGAGAATCGATTTAAAGGTTAGTGCTCAGGAACTGGCGGAAAGGAAAAAGAACTTTACCCCGAAGGAGCCGCCCATAAAGACGGGCTATCTAGCGCGGTACGCTAAGATGGTTACCTCTGCCAGTACGGGAGCAATTTTCAAGGGATAGGTAACGGCGGCAGGGGGGAGGGACAAACCTTGCATCCTCTCGGGAGATTCTATCTGCCGCCTGTGATTCCACAAATACAGTCTTTTTGTGCGGAAGGGTTGCTCTGCCGTAACGGGCTTTGCAACCCTGAAACATATCGGTTTCTCGCAACTGGAAAAAGTATGTTTTAATCAGCAGTTACTTACATGTTATTATAAGTACCTGGTTCATGAGCCTTTCGATCCGTTAGATACATTGATATTCGCATTTCACATATTCCCTCAAATGGCCAGCGCGTATAACATGAAATGTTTTTACGTGGGTACTCATATCAGGACATTATGCCTGACAACCGGATTGATTAAAAAGCGACAAAAAGGTATAAGGAGTTTTCACGTGGTGCACACGCGACATTTCCTGCCGTAATGCCGCATAATGATAGAGTGGTGCTTTTCAGAAAGGAGACGGCTGTAATGAATATACTTTTTATGGGGACCCCGGAATTTGCCATCCCTTCGCTGAAGTCCCTCCTGGAACATGATTATAACGTTGTTGGAGTTGTCACGCAGCCCGATAAACCGAAGGGCAGAGGAAGAAAATATATCGCTCCTCCGGTAAAGATATCCGCGTTAAAGGCAGGAATACCCGTTTATCAACCCGGCCGTGTCCGGGACGAATCTTTTCTTGAGATATTCAGAAAAATATCTCCGGATATGGTGGTGCTGGTTGCGTTCGGACAGATCCTCCCAAAGGAAATCATCGATTTTCCGCGGTTCGGATGTATTAATGTGCATCCTTCTCTGCTCCCGAAATACAGGGGGGCCGCTCCCATCAACTGGTCCATAATCAATGGAGAGGAAAAGACAGGTATTACAATAATGCGTATGGACGAGGGAGTGGATTCGGGAGATATCCTGTTGCAAAAAGAAACAGGTATAGGTATCGTCGATACATTCGATGACCTCCATGAAAAATTATCCTCGATAGGTGCGGAACTTCTTATCAGGGCTGTCGAGGGTGTGATCGACGGCACACTTAAGGGAACGCCTCAAGACGGTTCTCTCGCCACCTTTGCGCCCCGCCTCGCCCGTGATGCAGGATACATTAACTGGGATAATGAAGCGGAAAAGATTGTAAATTTCATCAGAGGTCTTTCTTCTCATCCCGGCGCGTATTCCTTCCTGGGTGATAAGAAACTGAAAATATTCTATGCTGTTGCTGGAAAAGAAAAATCCTCGGGGGAAAAAACACCGGGTGAAATAGGACGATTGATGGAAGCCGGACTGCAGGTAACCGCTAAGGACGGGCATTTATATCTGAAAGATGTGCAGCTTGAAGGCAGAAAAAGAATGCTTATCGAAGACTTTCTCAGGGGGCATCGTCTCGATCCGGGCGATACGCTTGAATAGCACTGAGTTGTAACATATCACACTTCATGAAGAATAATCCGCGTAATCTGTCTGTTCAAATTTTGAACAGAATCGAAGAGGGAGGAGCTTTTGCGCAGCCCCTTCTGGATTCATGCCTTTCAAAAAGTACTTTTGCCAAAGCACAGGACAGAGGGCTGTTGACCCAACTCGTCTATGGAACACTCCGCTTCAGAAACCGTCTGGATTGGGTCATACGTTCGACATACGCGGGTAAATTCGAAAGCATGGATACCGGACTGAAGAATATTCTGAGAGTCGCTCTCTACCAGATAATGTTCGCCGACAGATTACCGGTGTATGCCGCAACAAACGAAGCGGTTAAAACGGCAAAAAAGATGTTTCCCGGACGTTCAAACCTGGTGAACGCGATTCTTCGCAACGCGGCAAGAAAAATGGATGCCATCGAATATCCTGATTTTGATGACGATCCTCTTTTGCATATTTCTGTATTATATTCACATCCGTTATGGATTGTTCAAATGTGGGCGGAACAGTACGGAATCGAGGACACGCTAGCGCTGTGCAAGAGCAACAATGATATACCTCCTGTTGTAATCAGGGCGAACGGTCTGAAGACCACGCGGTCCGATCTGCTGGATATGCTCAGGAACTGCGGTTGCGAAGCGATTCCCGCAAGATATTCACCCGACGGTATTGTGATTTCGAACTTGCGTGAGCCCGTCGCCAGAATGCCGCTGTATGAAGCGGGATATATGCAGATTCAGGATGAAGCCTCCCAGATGATAGCTCTCCTTCTGGATCCCAGACCGGGGGAAAGGGTGTTGGATTTGTGTGCGGGTGTAGGCATAAAGACGACTCACATGGCTGCATTGATGCGGAACAAAGGCACCATAACTGCGATGGACATAAACCCCCAAAAGATCGAAATGTCACTGTTGCTGGCACGCAGACTGGGTGCGACAAACATCGAACCGATTGTCCGCGATGCGGCAAAAGACCCGGATAATGATCTATGCGGAAAGTTCGACAGGGTTCTCGTTGATGTCCCCTGCTCCGGCATGGGAACGTTGAGGAGAAATCCCGAGATAAAGTGGAATACGAAACCTGAAGACATGAAACAATTTCCTCCTCTCCAGAAAGAGATACTTCACCGCTCGGCCGCTTATCTGAAAAGGGGAGGAATAATGGTTTACAGTACCTGCACCATTGCATCCGCCGAGAATGAAGATGTCGTGAGGGAATTTCTGTCCGCCCATCCCGATTTTGAATATGCCTGCCCGGCCGCATTCGCCGCCGGTATGACGGAAGGGACCGGCATATTCAGAACGTTTCCTCACCGCCATGGAACAGACGGTTTTTTTGGCGCCGTACTACAAAAGAAAGGGAAACAGCCATGACAGAGAAAAAACCTACCCGTGACGAAGCACTCGCACTGCTTCATGAATACAACAAAAGCGACAGCTTGCGCAAACACGCCTATTCGGTGGAGGGTGTCATGCGTTACTGTGCCAGGAAACATGGTGAAGATGAAGACAAATGGGGTATTATCGGTCTCATTCATGATCTTGATTACGAACTCTTTCCTGATCAGCACTGTACCATGACGAGAAAGATTCTCGAAGAACGCAACTGGCCGGACGAATATATACGCGCTGTCGTATCTCATGGATGGGGGATATGCTCGGATGTAAAACCTGAAAGCGTCCTGGAAAAAACACTTTTCGCAATCGATGAACTGACGGGTCTCATCACCGCTAACGCCATGGTGCGGCCTTCCGGGAGTGTTATGGACATGAGCGTAAAATCGGTCAGGAAGAAATGGAAAACTCCTTCGTTCGCTGCCGGAGTAGATCGTGAAATTATCCAGAAAGGCGCCGATATGCTTGGAGTTGAACTGGCTGAACTTATTGAAGATGCCATTAACGGCATGCGCGAGGTTGCCGCTGCGATAGGGTTGCAGGGAGACTCCGCATAAAATACCGATTCCACCACCCACGCTGCCCCGATATTAACTCCCCGCGCATTGTCGCGGGGGAGTTAACGATATGATCGATAATTATTCCGCGGTAACCCGTAAAAATCACGTCTTGCCGGTTGAATACCACCGATTTATTCTCGAATGGCTACATGGTCACAATCGCCGGATAACAGGCGAACGCAGGTATTGCCGGTCATGACAATCAGAAAGACAAACTGGCATGCAAATTGCTAAATTTTTAAATAAAAAAGAGAGGCGAATGCAATGTCGGAAAGAAAAAAAGATCGAGGTTTTACATTAGTAGAACTCATGATCGTTATCGCCATCATGGGCATACTGGCGGCCATCGCCATTCCTCAGTTTGCTGCATACAGAGACAGGGCATACAGGGCCGAATGCATATCTGTGGGAGAGAGCGCTTACAAGACTATTACCCTTTATTTCCTTGACCATCCGTGCCTCGCCTGAGCTCCTGCAACAATTGCCGGTCTGGAAGACTATGGCTTCAGACAGTCAGATAACGTTGAAGTTACGCTTGTTAACCGTACTCCCGAAAACCTGACTATCAGGTGTGAACACAAGATAGGGGGACAGGTAATAATATTTCACGCCGATGGTTCTTTCAGTTGATGAGGCAGACATGTCTTTTGGCTGCACGGTCGACTCACGCCTGTGAATACCCGAAATAGGTTGACTTTAAACCAAAAAAAATATAGCAGAGAAACTTTAAAATATTTGGGAGGATAGGTACGGGTGTTTCTGAAACAGATGCAGGTAGGGCATATGGCGGTATTCGCCTATCTTGTGGGTGACCGTGAGACTGGAGAGGGACTGGTTATCGATCCCGCCGCTGAGACTGATCGCATACTGTCGGAGGCCGAGCGTGGCGGTATAAAAATAAAATATATCGTTAACACCCACGGACATGTCGATCATATATCCGGCAACGCCGACATGAAGAACCGTACCGGCGCGGATATTATTATTCACAGTGATGATGCCGGCATGCTTGTTTCCACCCCTCCCATGGTACTGCGCATGTTCCGCGCCAAACCTTCTCCCCCGGCGGATGTTATCGTGCAGGACGGGGATATTATTACAATCGGGAAAATCGAACTGAAAGTCATACATACCCCGGGTCATTCGCCGGGCGGCATGGCTCTCTACACGCCGGGGTACGTCTTCACCGGGGACACGCTTTTTGTGGGGGGCCTTGGAAGAACGGATCTTCCCGGCGGATCATGGAAGATCATTCATGAATCGATTGTAAATAAGCTGCTTACGCTTCCTGATAATACCATTGTGCTATCGGGGCATAATTACGGAAGAACACCGACATCAACGATAAAAAACGAGAGGGAGACTAATCCGTTTTTACAATAAAAAGGGAGATCAAACATGCACGATAATGCTGTGATCAGCACAGAATTAAAAGGATTGAAACTATTCAGCAGAGGTAAGGTAAGAGATGTGTATGAAGCCGGGGATAATCTCCTTATCGTCGCGACAGACAGGATATCGGCTTTTGACGTTATAATGTCCGATCCTGTCCCGGAGAAGGGGAAGATTTTAACGCGTATGTCTACTTTCTGGTTCAATCAGATGAAAAACATTGTAGCAAATCACCTGATATCAACAGACGTCGATGAGTTCCCGGAAGAATGCGCTGCCTACAAAGACATATTGCAGGGAAGGAGCATGCTGGTCAAACGGGCGACTGCCCTGCCGGTGGAATGTATTGTCCGCGGGTATCTAAGCGGCTCGGGATGGAAGGATTACTGCGCGGACGGAAGCGTTTCGGGAGTCCGTCTTCCCGAGGGCCTTAAGGAATCTGCACGGTTGCCCGAACCTGTCTTCACACCCTCGACCAAGGCTGAGGAAGGGCAGCATGATGCTCCCCTAACACGAGAGGAAATGGAACATTTGATCGGTCGCGATATGACGGACAGTATTATCGATATCAGTATGAAGATTTACGACAGGGCGTCCAAAATCGCCGAAAAAGGCGGGATCATTATCGCCGACACCAAGATGGAGTTTGGAACAATCGATGGCGAATTGATCCTGATAGATGAACTTCTCACGCCGGATTCATCACGATTCTGGCCGAAGGATGATTTTGAGGAGGGTAAATCTCAGAAAAGTTTTGATAAACAGTTCCTGAGAGATTATCTCCTTTCAATACGATGGGACAAGAAGCCGCCCGCCCCCCGGTTGCCGGAACGTGTCATAGCAGGGACGATGGAAAAGTATAAAGAAGCCCTCAGGCGTATCGTAGGATGAGATTTTATATATTATCCTGCTTGACATGCTGACAGCCGGTCATTATCTTAATTTCGCCGTTCGTACAGATCGTACAACACACTTACGAACAGTCAATCTATTTATATCAAACAGGACCCCATACTTTAGATAATGAAGAGATGCTATTATTCAATCCTCGGCGTCGAGAAGAACGCCGCTCATGAAGAGATAAAGTCGTCATACAGAAGACTGGCCTTACGGTACCATCCCGACAGGAACCCGGGCAACAAAGAGGCAGAAGAAAAATTCAAGGAAGCCGCCGAAGCTTACGAAGTTTTGTCCGACCCGAGGAAAAGGGATATCTACAACAGGTACGGACACGAAGGGCTCAAGGGAAACGGTTTTCAGGGATTCTCAGGATTCGAGGACATATTCTCGAGTTTCGGAGATATATTCGAGGATATTTTCGGATTCGGCACCGGCAGGGTACGGTCGGGAACGGCAGCCCGTCAGGGCTCCGACCTTCGTTATGATCTCAAGCTTTCTTTCATGGAAGCGGCATTCGGGACATCCCCGGAAATAGAGATAGAAAGATTTGAAACGTGTCAGGAATGCGGGGGTACCGGCGCCGCACCGGGAACGCAGCCAACAGTTTGTCCTACATGCCGAGGGGTTGGTCAGGTAACCAGATCAAGCGGGTTTTTCAGCATGAGCTCCCCTTGTCCTCAATGCCACGGTGCGGGAAAGATCATAGAAAACCCATGCAAAACCTGTCGCGGAACAGGCAAGATACGGGTAAAGAAATCCATGCAGATCAAAGTGCCGCCTGGTGTGGAGACCGGTTCACGTCTGAGGCTTCGAGGTGAAGGAGAGGAAGGAACATTCGGCGGCCCCAGGGGAGACCTGTATGTTTTCATATACATAGAACCTCATGATATTTTTGAAAGAGACGGGAATGATATTATTTGCCGGATATCGATTCCCATGAGCATGGCTGTGCTTGGCGGCCAGATCGAGGTCCCTACCCTGAAAGGCAAAGAACGGATGAAAATACCTGAAAATACTCCTCACGGCAAGATATTCAAACTCAAAGGCAAGGGGATTGCGCACCTTAGAGGTTTCGGGCGAGGGGATCAACTTGTTCAGGTCTGGGTAGAGATACCGACGGGTCTGAGCAGAGAAGAGGAGAAATTGCTTAAGGAATTTGCCAGGTTGCGCGGCGAACTGTAAATGCAATGTCGATCTTTGGATGAAACTCCCTTGGCTTTAAACGGCAATTATAATTCATTCATGCGTACTGAAGAAATTTTTCAGAGACAGTTCTCGTCTCTGGAAAAACTCAGGAAGAAAGGGGGAGCAAGGGAAGTGGCAGAAGGTACCGTAAAATGGTTTAATGAGAAGAAGGGATTCGGCTTTATAGAGAATGACGAAGATGGAGGTGACGTGTTCGTTCATTTCAGCGCTATAAAAGCAGAGGGATTCAAGACCCTGCATGAAGGGCAGCGCGTAAGCTTTGATATCGAAAACGGCCGGCGAGGGCCGTCCGCAGTAAATGTAACGGCACTGTAAAGAGATTGTCAGAATTGAGTTTTACCGGTGCCCGCCCGAGATGCTCACCCTAACCTGTGTTATCGCATTGTGTGGTGCACACTCCCGTAACTCCAATATGTTTGACATTGTCGATCTCGCAATTAACGCTTCGCAAGACAATAGAAAAAGAGTATATTCGATTTTACCTCTAATCCATATGCATCCCAACAATTTTTTGACATATCCCGGCAAATAGATTAGAAGGTCAAATCTGTTTAAATTTGCCGGAGTACAGGAGCAAACGATGTATAATGCTAGCGACTTAAGAAAAAACTTGAAGATTCAGATCGACGGTGACCCATACGTAATTGTTGATTTTTCATTCTCAAAACCTGGCAAAGGGCAATCCCTTTATAGGTGTAAACTCAAGAATATGGTCAACGGAAACCAGTTTGAACGTACATTTCGTTCCGGCGATACTTTTGAACCGGCAAATCTCAAGGAGAAAAAGATGCAATATCTCTATGAGGAAGATGCTCAATACTGTTTCATGGACACGGAAACATACGAGCAGATCTACCTCACGGAAGACCAGTTGGGGGACTCCAAAAACTATATGTCGGACAATCTGGATGTGGAAATTCTTTTTTTCGGGGACCAACCTCTTGGAATTACGCTCCCCAACTTCGTAGATCTTACCGTTACCAAAGCGGAGCCCTGGGCAAAAGGAGATTCAGTTACGGGAAAGTCCAAACCGGTTGAAGTAGAAACCGGCTATACTCTTCAGGTGCCTCCATTTGTCGAAGAGGGAGAAAAGATACGAATAGATACTCGTACCGGCGAATATCTTACGCGCGTCAAAGAATAATGGAAGAAAGCTGGAAACTTGCGCGAAAAGAGAACGCCCTGCGCATTCGCGCCGAGATGATACGGGAAATACGCCGGTTTTTTACGGAAAAAGATTATCTGGAGGTGGAAACACCTTCCAGAATTCCCGGACCCGCTCCCGAATCCCATATCGATGCTATCCCTTCTGACGGATGGTTTCTTCACACGTCGCCCGAACTGTGCATGAAACGATTGCTGGCTGCGGGATATGAGCGTATATTTCAAATTACCAGATGCTTTCGCAGCGAGGAGAGAGGGTCGCTCCATATTCCGGAATTTACCCTTCTCGAATGGTACAGGAGCGGTATCGATTACCAGAGGATGATGGAAGAGTGCGAAGAACTTATCGTTTGTGTCGCGCGAAGTCTGGGATATGGGAATACGATTAATTACCGCGGTAAAGAAATAGATATGCGGCTCCCATGGAGCAGAATCTCTGTAAAAGAAGCCTTCAGGTGTTATTCCTCCGTATCGATGGAAAAGGCGCTTGCGGACGACCGGTTCGACGAAGTTATGGTACATGCGATCGAACCGAATCTCGACGGGGGAAAACCGGTTTTCCTGTATGATTACCCTGTTGAACTGGGATCACTCGCCAGGGTAAAAGAAACGGACCCTGAAGTGGCTGAGCGCTTTGAATTGTATATGGGCGGACTCGAACTGGCTAATGCGTTTTCCGAATTAACCGATGCGGCGGAGCAAAGGGCACGTTTCGAGAAAGAACAGCAAAACCGCGGTGAATCAGGCAAAGCACTCTATCCCATGCCCGAGAAATTTCTGGCGGAGATGCCCGATATGCCGGAATCTTCAGGGATAGCGCTGGGAGTGGACCGGTTGGCGATGATCTTCACTGACAGTGCATCAATAGACGACGTGGTCGCCTTCACTCCTGAAAGCCTGTAGCCTTATGTCCTCAACCCATCGGTAACGTAAATATGCAAGGGACGATGTGGCGCGGCGTTTAATGCGGCGTGTAACAAGTTCTCCTCGCCATTGAGGTGTGAACAAATGGGATTAATCAATCTCCTGATCAAAGACCCTCTGACCTTTGTACTGATAGCGGTGCCATTGTTATATTCAGTTATCCTGCACGAGCTGGCGCACGGATGGGTCGCCTACCGGATGGGAGATCCTACGGCGAAAATGATGGGTCGTCTCAGTCTCAACCCGCTGAGACATCTCGATCCGGTCGGGACACTGATGCTTTTCTTTGTGGGTTTCGGATGGGCCCGTCCTGTTCCCGTCAATTTCGCCAACCTCAGGGAAACCCGGGGAGGGTTCATTCTGGTTTCCTCCGCAGGAATTATCGTCAACACGATTCTCGCCTTCCTGTCGATCTTGTTGCTGCGGATGCTGTCACCCGGAGAGGGGATCATCGGAACGGCACTATATTACATGGCCCAGATCAATATCATACTGGCGGCATTCAACCTGATCCCTATTCCGCCCCTCGACGGATCCAAGATTCTGATGGGCTTTCTGCCGGACGATCTTGGCAATTCACTTGCACGTCTTGAACCTTACGGTTTTTTTATTATAATCGGTCTGCTTTTTTTCGGCTTTTTGAATCCTCTTATCGACTTTTTCCGCTGGATCATTCTTTCGATTATCAGTCTCATGCTGTTCTGAAAATTTAAAAATTTGAAGCTTTTATGCCTTAGAAAATCGGCAGTGAAGGATATTTAATATCGGGATCCCGCCTGACCGGATCTCGATTACAGCCTTGTGAGAGTAGTATTTTTAATGTACAGTTGTACAACAATGCGCAAGACATCACAGTGGCGCTCTAATTTTTAGGGGGTGTTTCCCCCGTATGGGAAAAAGGGAGGAGATTATGGAAAAAAAAGCGCTGATCGCGATGTTGAACAGGGACCTTACCGATGAACACGCCGCGGTGGTAAGGTATCTGATCCACAGCTACCAGGAAGGGGAGGATACGGTCGTCGGCGCCAGTCTTCTTTCACGTTGCCGTGAGGAGATGTGGCACATGCACTGGCTGGGGATGATTATCGGCGAACTGGGGGGCGAACCGGATTTCTCGGTAGGACCATACCCCTTTGATCCTTCCAGCAGGGCTACCATGCTGAAGTCTTACATCCAATACGAAGAGAAGTTGATACCGCACTACAACGCCGAGGCTGAGAAGGTCGACAATCCCCATATCAGACGTGTACTGAAGCGTGAGGCTTGGGAATCTGCCATCCATGCAAGACGGTTCCAGCGATTACTCGACAAACTTTCTCCGGAAGATGCGAGCGGGCTTCCGGAGGGGGGACATGGATTGCCGCCGGATTTCGTGGAGAAATTACAGAAAGAACTTTTTGATAAGTATACCGAAATGTTGCAGCACATCCGCAGTTCATGGGTCTTCCAGAACGAGGGAAAGGCGGGATGGAAGATCATGGACCAGGCTATGGAAAAGATGAAGCACCTTGCCATCTTTGCCGAGGCTCTCGCCGAAGACGGGGCAACGCTCTCATTCAAGCCGGCAGGGATCGATATGAGCCGTGCTGTCGGCGATGCTTTTCAGAAAGCGGTTGATAATCTCCGGACAGGCGGTGAACGTTATCGCGCGTTGCAGAAAAATGAAGAGCTTCGAAAACATTCCGGGATTGCAGTGAAGATGGATCTGGCTGTTCAACAGATTGATTATCAAAGGGAAGAAGTCGAAGACTGGTTGAAAGGATAGCGGCCGGTTCTTTATTTATAAAGCGGAGGGCTCCCAATTGTAATGATTCGTGTTTCGATTTTGCTTGGCACGAAAGAAACAGTATTAATTACATCATTATCACATCAGCCGGGGTATAATACCTGCGTCCGTATACGGGAGGCGGATCGATAATCCCTTGTATTCATCTCAAGAAACGTGTGTCGCTGTTAAATAACCGGGACGCCGGGGCTCATGCATTGTTGTTAAAAACTTTAGGAATAGAAATACTGTTCTAATCAAGAGCCTCTATGAATCATTCGGATATCGACATTCTTATTGTTGGAGCGGGTGCGGTCGGAAGTGTCGCGGCGGAAAGAGCGGCCGATAAGGGGTATAAAGTTCTCATAGTCGAAAGAAGGAATCACATAGCAGGTAATTGCTTTGATGAAGTTTTTGAAAATGGTGTGCTTGTCCATAAATATGGACCGCATTATTTTCGAACAAATGATGAAGACCTTTTAAACTACTTGTCAAAATTTACAGATTGGATTCCCGGAAACTATATCGTTAAAAGCCGTGTAAACGGGTGTCTCTATCCATTCCCGATTAATTTGACGACACTCGAAAAATTCTTTCGTATCTCTTATCTGAATCCGGAAGATGCAGGTCATTTGCTGGCGGCAAAACGGATAAAAAATCAAGACCCTAAGAATTCGGAAGAGTTCGTTTTGTCTCGTGTAGGCGACGAATTATATAAAGCTTTTTATCTCGGCTACACATTAAAACAGTGGAACAGACATCCTAAAGAACTTGATGCCGGCGTGTGCGGGAGGATACCGGTTCGTCTCAACCGCGATGAAAGATATGTGGATCATAAGTACCAATTAATGCCTAAAGACGGCTATACAAAGATGTTCGAGCGGATGCTTGAACATGACAATATTAAAATATTAGTGGAAACACCGTATCAGAAAATAAAGGACATCTTGCGTCCGAGGGTCGCCACCATTTATTGCGGGCCGCTTGATGAGTATTATGAATTCTGTTTTGGAAAACTTCCGTGGAGATCCTTAAAATTTGAATTCAAGACGGAGAAAAAAGAATTTGTGCAGCCATGCGTTCAAATTAATTATCCTGACGAACATTCCTATACAAGAACCGTTGAAATTAAGCATGTGACCGGACAGGTACATCCTGAGACAGTAGTCAGCTATGAATATCCGGTGGAGGGCGAGGAACCTTACTATCCTCTGGCGACATGCGATAAGGAACTGATTTCCAGGTATGAACATCTGGCAAGTAAAGAAATGTTACAAAAGAAGGTTTTTTTCTCGGGGAGATTGGCGAGGTATAAATACATCGATATGGATGAGGCCTTTAACGAAGGATTTCATATTATAGACCACATCGAAAAAGAGGCATGTAAATCAGTAAGGTTGTAACTGTTTGAATTGTGCAGGGACTTTAGCAGTAGATATCAATGGTAGAAATTTGACCTTCTATTTTCCCCTTTGGTTTGCTTTTGCCAGTGTTGTCTCTGCAATATGTTGAAGAATTTTCGAACGCGTATGATATCGAAGGCAGTGTTTCCTGGCATTTTCACCCATATGTTTCAGTTTGTCTTTATTACGTAAAGCATCTTTCATAACTTGATATAAATGCTCGCCTTCAACGCCGTAATAAAAGCAGTGCTCGCCTTCCACGAGCGGTCGATACCTGATAATAGTCGGGTAATTAATAACGGGTACGGATTCCGCCAGGCTGACTTCGTAGTGCCGCCAGCAATCCCACCCGAAGCCGCCGGGGGACCATACGAGCCATGACCTCGAACAGTAATCATAGAATTCGTCGAAAGGGATTCTTTTTGTAATGCATAAAACTTTGTGACCTTCACCCTCCAATCTTTTCAAGATATTAATGCCTTCTTCCCGCACGGTGGAATTCTTAATGTCCCCGCAGAAAAAGATGTCTATATCTTTTGAATTTAACCGCTTATATTCTGCTACGTGATCGGAAACTCCCAGGCTGACAGGGCATATCTTTTTGATAATTTCATTGTAAAAAGGGTTGTCCTTAATAGCCTCCATGGCATTACTTCTCTTGTTCGCGTTTAGAAACAATAATCTCTTGTTTTGTGGTAACTCTCTCATGAAATAATAACTGCACCTTTTTAGCAGATAAAAATCTTCTTTTGGTATTCGAGGTTTGTCACCACTGTTGATGCCGGCAACCGGAACTTCGGTATCTCTCAACAGCAATGGGAGCATCGATAATCCGAGCGACGGGAAATCAAAAAAGAGGGCATACAGATTTGCCTTTAACGTAACCCACTACACCGGTATTGACATCTATCTCATCGACCAGAATTTGTTTAATCGTCTGCCGGTACTCATCGTCGTTTAAGAGATGCTTTACATCATTGATGTATTTAATTCTATTTGCGAAACCTGGATTTTCCGCAGTTCCGTCCACACCATAGGGATTCGGGAAGAACCGTGTAAGCAAGATCCATTTTTCTTCCAACGGTTTCCAGAGCGGATCGATCGGCTTGACGAATAAAAGATCCGAATCGAACGCTATAGTCGTACGGTAAGGGCTGAGCTGAAGAGACAGTTGCTTATTGGTGGAAAATGTTATGGATTGCGGATGATCTATCCAGAAGATCGAGACATTGAAAGCCTCCTGAATCTGAGCGCCTATTCTATCCTGATTAGGCTCGCCATTTATGAGAAACAGGGTTATTGGTCCTCGATATACCTGCCGAAGCGAGTGAATTGCAACAAACAGCTGAATGACACGTTATGCCCAGAAGTTGAAAAAGACACATCCCTGACTTTCGTCTGCCGTTTTATTCATTTCGCTTGTTCCGAAATCTCGAAATCTATTTTTCAATACCCCTAATAGGATGTTGATTTTATGTAGTCGAGCTATAGTAAAACTGGTGTTGTATGTCAATCAAATATAGATCGGAAAAGAGTTCCCCATCCATCCCGGCCCGGGTTGTACTTTACAGGTCTCAAAAAACAACGTGATATCAAAAAAATAGCCCTTAATATTAAGGTTGATTTTCCTCGCAACTCTCCATTTCAGGGTGTCATGCAAAGGAGATTGCTGAAGCTTATGTCAATAATGACATAACATGTTGAAATTATTGATTAATTGTCTTAAAAAATCTTGACAACGTCCATCATCGAATATATAGGTTAACGCCTAATTCGGCTCCTTAATGTGGTGTTCGATTGGACCCCTTTTAAAAGATCAGGGAATAATTGAGGATGTCGCTAAATCATGCTCTCCGATCCGCTTTTTCTAAAGAGAAATTTCCATAAAGAGTGGACAATGGGTTTGGATGGAAACAGTCATCCCTTCCGTATTTGAAAAGGAGAAAATGAAATAAATATCCTAGTATCAAAAATTTAAGAAAGGAGTGCATGCTATGGATGTCAGCAGAAGAGGTTTCTTGAAAATTTCCGGTACTGCGCTGGTGGCGAGTGGAATAGGCATCAATCTGAAGCCGGTCACAGCTCATGCGCAGCCGTTGAAGATCAAATATGCAAAAGAGACCACCACAATCTGTCCTTATTGTGCAGTCGGATGCGGCATTATAGTTTCCGTTCGCAACGGTAAGGTCATCAACACGGAAGGAGATCCGGATCATCCGGTAAACAGGGGTTCGCTCTGTAGTAAGGGAGGGTCTATCTATCAACTTTCCGTTAATAATAATCGTCTCGATAAACCGCTGTACCGGGCACCTTATTCCGACAAGTGGGAGGAAAAATCCTGGGAATGGATGATCGACAAGATTGCCCGGAATGTAAAGAAGAGCAGAGACAACAGTTTCGTTTTCAAGAACGCGCAAGGCCAGGTGGTTAACAGAACCGAGGGAATCGCTTCTGTAGGCAGCGCCGCCATGGATAACGAAGAGTGCTTTATTTATCAAAAATTCTTACGGGGGTTGGGCCTGGTATATATTGAACATCAGGCCCGTATCTGACACTCCGCTACTGTTGCGGCTCTGGCAGAGTCGTTCGGACGCGGTGCGATGACCAATCACTGGATCGATATTCAGTACAGTGATTGTGTGCTTATCATGGGAAGTAACGCGGCTTCCAATCACCCCATTTCATTCAAATATGTGACCAAGGCCATGGAGAACGGTGCAAAGCTGATCAATGTGGATCCTCGATTCACGCAGACCTCTTCTAAGGCCGACATCTATGCTTCTTTGAGATCGGGAAGCGATATAGCTTTTCTTGGTGGTATGATCAAGTATATTCTGGAAAACGGACTTATCCAGGAGAAATATGTTAAATATTATACCAATGCCCCGTTCCTGGTAAACCCCGGTTTCAAACTTCCCGGAGACAACGATGGTGTTTTCTCCGGCCTCAAAGGCACCAAATACGATAAGTCTTCATGGTCATTCCAGACGGATTCCAGCGGAGCCGCCAAGAAGGATATGAGTCTTCAGGATCCCAACTGTGTTTATCAACTGCTGAAGAAACATTATTCTCGGTATAACCTGGATATCGTCTCTAAGATTACCGGTACGCCGAAAGAAAAGCTGCTTGAGGTTTACAAGGAGTATTCGAAAACCGGTGAAGTCGGAAAGGCCGGAACGATCATGTATGCTATGGGCTGGACCCAGCATACGGTCGGTGTCCAGAACATCAGGACCATGTCGATTATCCAGTTGCTCCTTGGCAATATGGGTGTAACCGGCGGCGGTGTCAACGCGCTGAGAGGCGAGTCCAACGTTCAGGGTTCCACCGATCAGTGCCTGCTGTTCCATATCCTGCCGGGATATCTGCAGACACCTACGGCATCCCTGCCTACGCTTGCTGCTTACAATGAGAAGAACACGCCGAAGACAAATGAGCCGAATAGCCTGAACTGGTGGAGCAACAAGCCGAAATATTTGGCCAGTCTGTTGAGAGCTCATTACGGCATGAATGCCACACTGGAAGAAGCTTACGGCTACCTGCCCAAGCTCGATGACGGTAAAAACTACTCGTGGCTGAGTCTCTTCGACGCGATGTACAAGGGCAAATTCACCGGCTTCTTCGCGTGGGGGCAGAATCCTGCGTGCAGCGGCGCCAGTTCCAACAAGACCCGGCAGGCCATGGGCAAGCTGGACTGGATGGTCAATGTCAATATATTCGACAATGAAACAGGATCCTTCTGGAAGGGACCCGGTATGGATCCCAAGAAGATAAAGACGGAAGTCTTTATGCTTCCCTGCTCTGCCTCGATTGAGAAGGAAGGAAGCATTACCAACAGCGGCCGCTGGATGCAGTGGCGGTACAAGGCCGTCGATTCTCCCGGAGAGGCCATGCCTGATGGTGAAATTATCTCGGAACTCTTCTACAAACTCAAGGAACTCTACGAAAAAGAGGATGGCCCGCTGAAAGAGGCTTTTATCAAGATGACGTGGGACTATGGACCCAGGAATGTCGACGGCAAGATCAGGCATCTGGACGCCCACTATATAGCCAGGGAGATAAACGGCTATTTCCTCGAAGATAAGGAGATAAAGGGAACGCTGTACAAAAAGGGTACCCTGGTTCCCAGCTTCGCTTTTCTCCAGGATGACGGTTCCACCTCTTCCGGAAACTGGCTTTACTGTAATTCCTATACCGAGAATGGGAATATGGCTGCACGCCGTGGTAAAAAGGATGAATCCGGTGTCGGTCTGTATCCCGAATGGGCATGGTGCTGGCCGGTTAACCGCAGGATAATCTATAACGGTGCTTCCGTTGATCCGGAAACAGGTATACCGTGGGACAAGAAACACCCAGTTATTGTATGGGACGGTTCCAAGTGGGTCGGCGATGTCCCGGACGGTGTTGCCGCACCGGGTTCCGGAAGACCTCCCTTTATCATGAAACCCCACGGCGTCGGTTCGATCTTTGGCCCAGGACTCGCAGACGGTCCTTTCCCGGAGCACTATGAGCCCCTGGAGTGCCCCATTGAGAGTAACATTCTCTCTCCGCAGTTTGTCAATCCCACGATCAAGAGATGGGATGAGGAAGGAACGGGGACCGACGTGGATGCCCGGGCGACCTGCGACCCCAGATTCCCGATCATCTGTTCAACCTATCGGGTTAGCGAACACTGGCAGACCGGTCTTATGACGAGATGGTGCCCCTGGCTTGCGGAGATGCAGCCTTCCATGTTCGTTGAGATCGGCACCGAGCTTGCAAAGAACAAGGGAATCAAGAACGGTGAAATCGTCACGGTAAAATCGGTCAGAGGGGAGGTCGATGCAGTGGCGATCGTAACAGAGCGATGGAAGCCCTTCAATATAAACGGCAATACGATTCATGAGGTCGGAATACCGTGGCACTACGGATGGGTTACCACGAAAATGAGAGAGTACGTGCATGGCGACAAGAAACCGGAGGTCTTTACTTTCGGTGATTCCGCTAATATCGTGACTCCGTTTATCGGAGACGCCAATACCATGATCCCGGAGAGCAAGGCCTTCATGGTAAATGTCGAAAGGAAGGAGGTGTAAGCCATGTCTGAAAAAATCAAATTGTGCGATCTTTCAAAATGTACCGGTTGCAGGGGATGCCAGTTGGCATGCAAGCAGTGGAACCAGCTGCCGGCGAAGCAGACTGTCAACACCGGAACCTATCAGAATCCTCCTGATCTTCAGCCGAACACCTGGAATATCATAAGGTTTCAGGAAATATCTACCGATGGCGGCGTTGACTGGCTGTTCAGACATGACGCCTGCATGCACTGCACCGATGCTGCCTGTGTGAAGGTCTGTCCGAGTGGTGCCCTGTCGCATACAGAGTACGGTACGGTCGCTCTTGACGGCAGCAAGTGTATCGGATGCAAGGAATGCGTCTTTGCGTGTCCTTTCGAGGTGCCTAAATACGATCCTGACACCGACAAGGTCTTCAAATGCGACATGTGCTTTTCCCGGATCGACAACGCGATGGAACCGGCCTGTGTCAAGGCCTGTCCTACCGGCGCTCTGCGCTTCGGAGAGAAGAATGATATGCTGAAAGTGGCGTATGCGCGGGTAAAGGAACTGGGTGGAGACGCCTCTGTATATGGAGACAAATTTGTCGATGGAACACACATGATATATGTCCTTCCGGAAAAGGCCGGTGTCTATGACAGACTTCCGGAAAAACCGAGAGTTCCTCTTTCTGTAATTGTATGGAAAGACTGGCTCAAACCGCTCAGCCTGTTTGCTGCCGGTGGTGTGATTGCAGGATCTTTCTTACACTACCTCATCCATGGCCCTAAAGATACGAGCGGTGATGGAGATCATGTGAGCAAGGAAGGAGGCGAATAACATGAAAAAAGGAATGATAAAAGTATCCGATGGATTTGAGAGGGTAGTGCACTGGAGTATGGCTGTTTCATGCCTTATCCTTATGATTACGGGGTTGGGAATGATGTTCCATTCGCTTAACTTTCTTGGGATTCCTGTCGGTGGACTGAAGAGCTTGAAACTACTTCACAACTTCTGCGGGCTTTTGTTCATCCCGTCGCTTCTTTTCGCCATACTGATATGGTGGAAGGAGGCCGGTATATTCAAATTCCCTGAGGATCTGGACTGGATCAAGTGTGCGGGAGGGTATCTCTGGCACGTAGAACACCCGCCTGAGACGGGGAAATACAACCCGGGGCAGAAGGCATTTTTCTGGGCCGTGGCACTCTTTGGGGTTGTCATGATCGTCACCGGGTTTATTATGTGGTTCCCGCTTGGTTATCCAGTGGGTCTGGTACGATGGATGTATCCGTTACATGCGCTTGGTTTTCTTGTGATATTTCCATTTTTCTTTATCCATTTATATCTGGGAACAATCGGTGTTCCCGGCTCCGTATCGGCGGTTCTTACCGGATGGGTTACAAGGTCCTGGGCTGAAAAGCAGTGTCCGAAATGGCTGAAAGAGATGGAAGAAAAAGGAAAACTGGAGACTTCGGATTAGAAACTCAATCTGAAATGTTTGTTATTTTGTGATCAAGGGGTCTGTTCGAACGAGGACAGGCCCCTTTCTGCTGAAGAAGAAATCCTTGAGTTTATAAGAAAAAGAATATATAGGGGGTCTTTTTAAATCCCTAAGAGGTGAAGCATGGCAGAGTTATTGAAAGATACCCTGGAAACTATCAGCGGGTACAAAAATATGAATCCTCATTATGAGGAGCTGCTCGATATTCTCGAGGAGTCACTCATATTGAGGGAACAGTATCGCCGTAAGGTAAAGAACGATATCTTTAACGTAAACGAATCGCTTATAGAGAAAAAGCTTGCAGGGGGGTTTCCCATTGTCGATTTCCCCGGAGGCACGTTTGGTCTTGAGGGACCGCGGGAATATTTTGCCGCCCTGCTGGAGATAGCCAATAAGAGAGCTCTGGAGGAAACCAGTGAAATCGTAGAAAAAATGGAAAAAGGCGAACTCGATTATACGAAAATGGTTCGTGATTCTTTCACCTTTCAACAGGATGAAGATGAACAGGATGACGACTTAAGCGGCATTTTCGATCTTTTGGGTTTTCTTATTGAAGAGAGTCTGCGTCCGTCGCTGGAATTTCTTTCTGAGAAATACAAGGATACTATTTTTAAAGCGCGGTGGTCTGAAGGTTATTGTCCCATCTGCGGAAGAGAGCCTAAAATATCAGAACTCAGAGAAGAGGGCGGGAAAAGGTTCCTTTTTTGTGGCCAGTGTGGGTTTGAATGGCAGTTCAGACGTGTAAAATGTCCATTCTGTGGCAATGAAGATCAACAGACATTGGCCTATTTTACGATTGAGGACGAAGAAAAATACAGGGTGGATGTATGTAACGTCTGCAATAAATACATAAAAACGGTTGATTTCAGAAAAACCAAGAAAAAACCGAATCTCGATGTCGAAGATATAGCGACGCTGCATCTGGATATTCTGGCCGATGAGGAAGGATACGAATAACAATCCCTGGGCACATCTGTTTCCTACGAAACAGCGACCGCACAGGGGATGCATTTTCCCCGTTACCCCCGATTAACAGGGTACGGAATCAGGTTCTGCCTGGAAAACACGGGGGATAGTTTTTGAAAATCCCTGCGGCTTGTTGCGGAGAATGTGATACCTGATATCGGCCGCTGATAATCGTGCCTCATGAAAGAAATTGATATAGCAACAGTAATTGAGACTCTTAAAGAAGACCTGAAGACGAAAAAACTTCCTATAGTTTCCGCTCTCGCGGAGAAAAAATCAGATCCTTTCCAGATACTTGTATCCACTCTTCTCAGCCTAAGGACAAAGGACGAGGTTACGGAGATAGCCACCGAAAATCTTTTCGCGCTGGCCGGCAACCCTTCGGAGATGTTGCAACTCTCTGAAGATCAGATTATAAACGCCATTTATCCCGTCGGTTTTTACAGGAACAAGGCGAAGACAATATTGCATGTGTGCCGTGAACTGATCGAACGGTATAACTCCCGTGTCCCCGATAGCATTGAAGAGTTGCTGACGCTTAAGGGTGTGGGCAGAAAGACCGCCAACCTCGTTGTCACACTGGGGTACGGGGGAAAAGGAATATGTGTGGACACGCATGTTCACAGGATCTCGAACCGCCTGGGCTATGTAAGGACCGACACGCCCGAAGCGACTGAGTACGCATTGAGAGAAAAACTTCCCCAGGCGTACTGGAGCGATTACAATACGATCATGGTGGCATTTGGTCGCAATATCTGCCGGCCCGTTTCGCCGATGTGCAGTAAATGCCCTGTCGCGATCCACTGCCCGCGGCAGGGAGTCACGAAAAGCCGTTGATCATGCAGTTTGCGCGTTGTCTGTTTTCCTGGCTGGTATCTATGCTGTTTCCGTAACCGAGTTTGTACCGTGGTGGCAGGACATAAGATATTCGAAGATATTCTACCTTTTGGCACATCCATGGGACTGGCGGAAACAACATAACCACCGGTCGTTTTCATCAGGTTGGATATTGCGGTAGGACTTGTTGTCGGAATGTGACTCGATTAACCGGCTGTTTCACTCCGGATCGGGTTCGGAATACGGGAAAGTACCTTTAATCGTAACCTTCCCGCAACAAGTTACGGTTTGTTGTACGCACATCGCAAAGCACAAGAGAAACACTTTCCATTAGAATTCTTATTTCACTGTCCAGATCGTTCCTTCCGGTGTATCGTGAACAAGTATCCCCATCGCCGAGAGTTTTTCCCTGAGGCGGTCGGATTTCTCCCAGTCGCGGGCGGTCTTGGCCTTGTTTCTTTCTTCTATCAGCCTTGCAACATCTTCGCCGAGCGGTTCTTCTTCGAAATTCATTATGCGAAGGACGGAATTAATTCCCTTCATGATTTCGAGGACGGTATCTCTCTGTTTCCTTGTAAGTTGCTGATTGGTCAGAGGAATATTAACCCTTCTCACAAATTCGAATACGCAGGCGAGGGCTCCCGATATGTTGAAATCGTCGTCCATCGCTTCAGTAAATCCCTTTCTGATATCATAGACAAACTGATTCACGTCCGTGTTTCCGTCTCCGGGGACGAAATTCAGCAATCTATGTATAAAATTATTCAGGCGCTTAATGGTATTACGAGCGGTATCCAGGGCGCCGAACGAGAAACTCAGTGGCTTTCTGTAGTGAGAGCTTAGGAGAAAGTATCTGATTTCCCTTCCGGAATATCCTTTCGCTTCCAGATCACTCATTGTAAAAGAATTATTCGTAGACCGGGACATTTTTTTGCCTTCCATCATTACGAGTTCGGAGGCCAGCCAGTAATTCGCCATGTTTTCCCCGGTAACTGCTTTTCCTATCGCCATGACATTTTCACAGTGCGGGAAGATGATATCGGATCCACTTATATAGATGTCGAAAGTTTCTGACAGGTATTTCATGGCCATAGCGGCACATTCGAGATGCCAGCCCGGCCGTACATTTCCCCACTTTGTCTTGAAGTATATACCTTTCTTTAATTCGGTCAGCGTTGTTCTTTTTAATAGCGTAAAATCTACGGGACTGTCCTTTTCATAATTATCCCTGTCCACTGTACGTGAATGCCGTACATTTGCCAGATCTATGTTGGATAAGAGTCCGTAGTCGTCGAGCCTTGATATATCGAAATAAACGGATTTCAATTTCTCATATGCGAATCCCTTCTCCGCGAGTTTTTCCACCAGCTTGATCATCAATTCGACATTTTCACTCGCTACCGGGTAGATGTTGTCACGACGAATATCGAGTTTAACGAGATCGTTGAAGAATATCTCTGTATGGTGCTTTGTAATCTTTTTGATATCCACCCCGGCCTTTTCGGCGTTGCTTATGGAGTTGTCAGCCAGGTCTATGATATTGGAAACGAGCTTGACCGCGTAATCCTTGAATTCCAGATACCTGGATATCATATCCGAAACAACTGAGCGGCGGTAGGTTCCTATGTGGGGAATATCGTGAACAGTCGGGCCACATGAATGTATGAGGATCTGATCTGTCCGTATCGGTCTGAACGGCTCTTTATTCCTGGTGAGTGTGTTGTACAGGCAGAGAGAGGTATCTTCCCTGTCCGCAAAAAGTTCCGTACTGAGGTACCGCTCCGCACTATCCGGCAGGATTACGACAATTAACCCATCTTTCATCTCCCTGGCCTTTTCCAGGGCCACGTGCATTGCCGCTCCGGAACTCATGCCGGCAAGTATCCCTTCCTCTTTCGCAAGTTTTCTCGCCATTTCGAAGGCATCTTCATCCAGTATGTTTATCTTTTCATCCAGGTGTTCTCTGTTGAATATGCCGGGTCGATATGACTCTTTCATGTTTTTGAGACCCTGTATCTTGTGGTGGAGATATGGTTCCACGCCGATGATTCTGATCGTTTTATTGTATTCCTTGAGTCTTCTGGAAATGCCCATGGCGGTTCCGGATGTGCCGAGCGATGTAATCACCGTGGTAACCTTGTTGTCGGTTTGTCGCCAGATTTCTTCGGCTGTTCCGTGGTAGTGTGCAAAGATATTATCTTCGTTGTTATACTGGTCGGGAACGAAATATTTATCGGGGTGCTCTCTCAGCATATCGTACACAACTTCGATAGCACCGTCGGTGCCCAGATGCGCGGGGGTGAGGATTAATTCGGCACCTAGGGCCCTCAGAATTTTTTTCCGTTCATCGCTCGCCGACTCCGAAAGCACCAGTATAATCTTATACCCCTTTACCGCTGCCACAAGAGCGAGCCCGATACCGGTGTTCCCGCTTGTCGCTTCCAGGATGATCTTTTCCGGGAAAAGCAACCCCCGTTCTTCCGCCTTCTCTATCATATATAGAGCGGTCCTGTCCTTTATAGAGCCGCCGGGGTTGGATGCCTCCAGCTTCGCATATATTTTGACTTTTTTATTCGGGTTGAGGTTGCGGATTTCAACAATGGGCGTATTGCCGATCAGATCCAGAATATTATCGTATTTTTTTTCCATTGATAAGAAGCCGGGTCTTAATAGTTAACTGTCTAATTTTGGTATTGGAATCTTTATGAAGGGGACGCCTTCTTCCCTGAGGGTATCTTCTTCGGTTTTTGTTACGGTTCCCTTTATGTTACGGCTGTCTTCCTCACCGATGTGTATCTTAAGCGCAACTTCTGCGAATTTGTTTCCCACGTCTTCAAATGTTTTGTCTATATATTCGTTAAACATTCTGAGCGTTTCTGCGGGTGATATTCCTTTGAAATTTTCGTTTAATTTCTTGGGTTCCTTTCCCATAACCGTTATAGAGGAAGGCACTATCGCTATGCTTGAACTTCCGCACACCGGACATGCTATGAGGTTTTTTTCTCTTTGTTCCTCAAAGGACTTGTGGTCGTTGAACCAGCATTCAAATATATGATTTTTTTCGCATGTAAGGTCGTATATTATCACCTTATTTATCCTTTCTTCCTGTAAAGCGGTACAGGTTACTAGTATCACGAATTTCTGACTGAAACAAGTTGCAGCATTATATTGACAAATATTCTTATGCGATTCATTTTTTTGTGGACATTTATCGGGAAATTATATAGTCAGGGACTTTGTCGGGATGTGGCCCAGCCTGGTANNCAAATCGCGCCATCCCGACCATTTCAATCCGCCGCAGATTACACAGGCCGTTTTATTTATCGAAATGAAATGTGAAATCTGTTGAAGCCACTGCCTTATTTGATCCGCCATTTGGCAGCCCGTAATTTTGTATTGCTATCCGACGGCCCCAGCCATGGAAAAGATTGGCAGATACAAGGCGATTATCATTCCTCCCACAACGCCACCCAGAAACACCAGCATTATCGGCTCAAGCAGTGCTGTCATGGCATCAACCGCCGTGTCAACCTCGGAGTCATAAAAATCGGCGATTTTTTCCAGCATGGCATCAAGAGCTCCTGTGTTTTCTCCAACCGATATCATGGAAACAACCATGGAAGGGAAAACCCCCGATTCCGACATGGGCTCTGCTATTGTCCTGCCTTCGCTTATACTCTTTCTGGTTTCCATTAATGTATTTTCAATAATCTTATTACCTGCCGTTTTGCTGACGATCTCGAGGCCGTCAAGTATCGGAACACCGCTGCTCATCATGGTCGAAAGGGTTCTTGAAAACTTTGCAACGGCAGCCTTTCTGAGAAGCATTCCGAATACGGGCAACTTGAGTGTCGTGCGATCTACCCTCAGTCTTCCGCCTTCAGTCTTGTAATATCTTTTGAAGAGGAATACGGCCAAGACAATGGTACCCAGTATATACAATATGTTGCTCTGGACGAAACGGCTTATGTTCACCAGAAACTGGGTAGGACCCGGCAGCGCCGATCCCATGCTCGAGAACAGATCATCAAAAACGGGGACCACCTTATAAAGAAGCAGGATAACAACGGCTATGGCAATCACAAGAACACTGATCGGATAGGTCATCGCTCCCTTGATCTTCCGTTTCAGATTCATAGACTTTTCCATATATGTGGACAGACGGTTGAGAATTACATCCAGGATACCGCCAGCCTCGCCGGCGGCGACCAGGTTTATGAAAAGTTCGTCGAATACATTCGGATATTTTTTCAGTGCGTCCGAGAGAGAACTTCCCCCCTCGATATCCTCTTTTACCGATCTGATAATCGTTGAAAAGGTTTTGTTTTTTTCTTCTTCACTCAACAGTTCCAGACATTGGATTATAGGAAGTCCGGCATTGATCATGGTGGCAAACTGACGCGCGAATACCACTACGTCTTTTTCTTTAACCCTTTGCTTCAGAAATGGGATATTTTCAAAAAGGTCCTTGGGCTTTTTCTTTATGCTCTCAGGTTTGATGCGCTGGCGCCGTAACTGTATCCTGACCGCACTTTCATCAGGGGCTTCCATTTCACCTTTTTTGATTTCACCTTTTTTTGTAGTCCCCTTCCACAAGTATACAGGCATTTTTAACCTCTTTTTCCCTTAACCGTTAAGGATTCCCACTTGCGGGTCATCTCATACAGAATGATGCCTCCGGATACGGATACATTAAGAGAATCGATGACGGTTGTCATCGGTATTGAAACCATAAAATCACATTTTTTTCTGACGAGCGGCCTTATCCCTTTTTCTTCTCCACCCATTACGAGACCTATGCGGGCACTGTAATCCTGGGTGTGCACGTTTTCCCCGCTTGTGGCATCGGCGCCGTATATCCAGAAACCTTCCTCTTTCAGCCTGTCAATTGCTCTCGATATGTTTACCACCCTGGCAACCGGGAGATGCACGGCCGCTCCCACGGAAGCCTTGAATACGGCGGGTGTTATGGATGCGGCGCGGTTTTCCGGGATAATGACGCCGGATATGCCGAAGCAGAGAGCAGTTCTTATGAGAGAACCAAGATTCTGAGGATCCGTAACACCGTCGAGTATGAGGATAAGAGAGTTTTCCCTGGATTTACAATCAGCCAGAATTTCATCGATACCGGTATACTGGTATTCCTCGCATTGACAGATGACACCCTGATGATGACTATTCCCGGCGGTGATGTCAAGCTGCTTTTTGTCACCGAATGTAACAGGTATTTGCCTCCGGGCCGCGATTTCCAGTATTTCCCTGGTGCCCCCCTGTTTCCCCCCCTTCAGCAGAATAACGTTTCTTATTTTTACCCCTGCCCTGAGAGCTTCAATAACCGGATGCATCCCATAGATTATCTGCATGTTTCCTCCGGCCAGTAACTGAGAATACTAATTAAAGAGTCCCTCGGAGATCTCTCTGGTAATCCTGTCCGCGGCAGCCGCTGGATCGTCGGCCAATCGTATCGGCCTGCCTACCACGATATAATCCGCTCCCATCGCGATGGCATTCCGCGGAGTCAATACCCGTTTCTGATCGTCGCCTGCTACTTCTTTGCCCATCCGTATGCCGGGGGTTACGATAATGAAGTCTTTCCCGCATGCCTCCCGGATCGGGATTACGTCCTGAGCGGAGGCTACAACTCCCGAGACACCGGCATCCCTTGCCGACATGGCGAGTTTCAAAGCAAGTTCCCTGGTGGAGCATCGAAATCCTATCGCTTCGAGGTTTGTATCATCCAGACTTGTAAGAACCGTTACCGCGAGCAGTGCCGGTGGTGCAATTCCCAGGGCTCTGGCAGTTTTATCGACGGAATCCACCGCCCGCTCCATCATTTCTCTTCCTCCCAGCGCGTGTATGTTGAACATGGAAATGCCCAGTTTCACCGCGGCTTCGGAAGCCATGGCAACGGTATTGGGGATGTCATGGAATTTCAGATCGAGAAAGATATTCCCACCCCTTTCTCTTATACTTGAAACGACAGCGGGGCCAAAACGGGTAAATGCTTCCTTTCCTATCTTGAACATTCCCACATGATCCTTTAGAAGATCGGCCCATCTCATGGCCTCGTACATATCTTCACCCAGATCGAGGGCGAATATCAATCTGCTCCGGCTGTCTTTATTCGTCGCTTGCATCTTCGATAAAATCCATGCTTCGTTCTGCGGGCACAGTAAATTGCTCATCCGCCGACATGGAATCGAGAATTTCAGGATGGGCATATTTCACTTTCCCTTCGGCTATCTCCCTCAGGGCGGTAACGATTTCCCGATTGCTTTTTTTATTGCAAAGGGGTTTTGATCCGTTGAGAAGTTGTTTCGCCCTTTGAGCGGTAAGCTGTGTCAGGGCGAATCTGTTTTTTGCTTTCTCCAAGGAATCTTCTACGGTAACTCTTGCCATTCTTTATATACCTCCGGTTATTGAAGCTCCCCGCAATACGTGGCGGAAAGTCTTCGATTGTTGAATACATTGAAAATTATTTTCCGCGTTACCGGCACAGATAATAATTGCCGTAACACCCGTACACCCGATTGCCTGGGGGTAAGGGAAGGGAGCTTTGCGTTTTTATTCACACGCTCTCCCCACCCTCCGAAGGGTGAATTCCATCTGTTCAATTCAGAAAAAATCGCTTATCCTGGCTTGCAGCCTGGACCGCCTGTTTTTCTCAGCCGTATATATCGAACTCATTATATGAGACGAATCGTTTAACATATCATTAAATATAACATAATCATACCATTCATTTTCTCTTATCTCTTCCATGGCCCTGTCGAAACGCACCTTTATGGTATCGTCGGTTTCCGAACCGCGTTTCTTCAATCTCTCTTTGAGCGTTTTTACGGATGGAGGCATGATGAAAACAAACACGCCCCCTGGGTATATCGCCTTTACGTTACGGGCGCCTTTCGTGTCTATATCCAGCAGAACATCGTGATTATTCCCGGTACGGTCTTCTATCTCTTTTCTCGACGTGCCGTAAAGATGTCCGTAGATTTCCTCCCACTCCACAAACTCGTCGTTCTCTATCATTCTTTGAAACTCTTTTGCTGAGATGAAATGATAATCCTCTCCGTTTTTCTCGCCTTTTCGCGGGGGACGCGTAGTACAGGAAACGGAAAAATGCAAGTCGGGAAATTCGTCCAGCAATCTCTTGCATATTGTAGTCTTACCGGCACCTGACGGGGCGGAAACAACAATAAGTAACCCCTGTGTGGTTGTATCTTTCATGATATTAGGACCCTGATGATTGTTATCGTATTTTTGCTCTCGCTCAAATCCCGGAACTATACATTACTCGATGTTCTGGGCCTGTTCTCTAAGCTTGGCAAGTTCCGTCTTTATTTCTATTACATTTCCGGATATTGTGAGGTCACTGCTTTTTGACCCTATTGTATTTATTTCTCTGTGCATTTCCTGAAACATAAAATCCATTTTTCTGCCGATGGCGATTTCGCTGTCCAGCAGTTCCTCAAACTGTTTCATGTGACTTTTAAGGCGTACAATCTCTTCGGTTATATCGCTCTTTTCGGCCATTATCGCGACTTCCTGGATAATCCTCGATTTATCATAATCCATGCTCTCTGTCAGCTCGCGAATTCTCTCGAGCAGCCTTTCCTGATACTCGCTGGCAACCTGTGGAATTCTTGCTTCTATCTTTTCTATATGACTGCCGATCGTATCGAGACGCGCGATGAAATCTTCATAGAGAAGCCTGCCTTCCATTTCCTTCATACATATCAGAGAATCCAATGAATCATCCAATACCGCACGGATTGTGTCCCAGGCTTCTTCGGGGTCGATTTCCAGTTCCGGAATATAGATGCCGCCTTTCAGATTAACAATTGTATCCAGCGTTATCTCACCGCTGAGGTTAAATTTTTCCTTCAGATTAGTCAGTAAGGCATAATAGCTTGTGACAAGTGGAAGGTTCACCTCCGGCTTGTCCGTGCCGTTTGCTCCGGGATCGGAATCTATTCTGATGTTTATCTCTAATCTTCCCCTGGAAATCCGTTCACCGACTCTTTTTTTAACAGCCACCTCCAAGGGTGACAGAAAGAACGGCAACCGTACGCCGCTTTCCAGATTTTTGTGGTTCAAGGATTTGACCTCGATAATCAATTTTTTTCCGGAAAGAACGGATTCTGATCTTCCATATCCTGTCATACTTCTTATCATACGTTTTTCTCCTTGTTCAAAGCTCGCGGTTAGCGATTGCCGATTTTAAGGTTCTCAACCGGTCTTCTCTACGCATTTAAACCCTGTGTCCGAACAGATATTATTATGCGAAAAAGCTCTTTCCCTGACGCACCGGTTCGGGTTTTAAATGTTCAGCCGGGCGATACCGGTACCTCCGGTAGAGTCTTGTTTGAGGAAAACCGCCCGTTCATGACTGTATCGACCTTTGAACCTGAATAGCATACCGTTCTCTTATGTTATTGAACATCATTATGGTTTCGTTGTCTGAATAATCGGGATATGTCCACTCGAGACGCCGGAAGGTGTGGTTAGTAAAAATAAGAGTCAGATCGGCATATATGCCGTCCCTGATATAAGGCCTGTGAGTGTAGGCCTTTCCCGTGCCAAGAATCAGATGGGCTCTGGATATGTATCCAGGGTCGATATTGACAAGCCTGTTGCCGTTTTTCATAAATTGTTTTTCCACCGTGTTTGTAAAAAGTTTTATATCGGGAAGCATATCCGGCGACACTAAATTTTCAAAGGATATGAAACGCCTGACAAGAGCCTCCCCCGATTCTTTTGTATAGTAATCGGTGTATTCAAAAGGTACGATAGCGCTGATATAGTCGGGTGCTCCGAATTCTTTCGACAAAATCGTTATGGTTTTGTTCAGTATTTCTTTACTCCCGGAAAATACGCTGGATATCAATTTTACCGGCTCAGGAACGGTTGGTTTGCTCATAATGTTTTTTCAGTTCATTCTGGTAGGCTGGAGCCGTGCCAACTTTACCGACCACGATACCTGCCGCATGGTTGGCCAGGACGGACGCCTCTTTGAATGTCGCTCCCGCGGCTATGCAAAGCGCGAATACCCCTATCACCGTGTCGCCTGCGCCTGTTACATCGAAAACATCTCTGGCAACCGTTGGAATATGCGTGATACTGCCGTCACGTTCAAAGAGGGTCATCCCCTCTTCACCTCTTGTTAACAGGAGGGCGGCAAAATCAAATTCCCCGATAAGTCTTCTGCCGCCCTGTATGATATCATCGTCATTATCAAGTTCCATACCAAGCGCCTGCTCCATCTCGTGATGGTTCGGTGTTATCAGGTCACAGCCCCGGTAGATAGAAAAATCACTTTGCTTGGGATCGATGCACAGTGTAATTCCCTTCTTTGCGGTTATGTCACGTATCCCCTTAATGAGTTCCTGTGAAAAAACTCCCTTGTTGTAATCCGAGATAACTACGGCACCCAGGCCGTCTTCCATTGATTTTATGTATTCCAGTATCCTTCGAAGACTATCCCCTGATATCGGGCGTTTGTCTTCTCTGTCGAATCTTACCACCTGCTGACTGTGAGCGATTATTCTTGTCTTTACTACGGTGGGACGTTCGTTTTCTATGATGACGCCTGCTGTGTCGATATTCATCTCTTTCAGCTTGCCGATCAACCAGTTACCCATGGCATCCGATCCGACAATGCCGGAGACCACGGACTTTCCTCCCATGGAGAACACATTGTTCAACACGTTTGCGCAACCGCCCAGGAGAAGACTCTCGGACGTAACCTTGACCACGGGTACGGGAGCTTCCGGCGAAATACGATTCACCTTTCCCCATATGAAATGGTCGACCATAATGTCTCCGACGATCAACACTTTCGCACTGTGGAAACGGCTGATAATATCGAGAGCTCTCTCGCTGTTTACAATATCGTTCATAATACGACTTCCTTTATGTGGCGGATCGTAACATGGTTCTTCAACTCACAGAATCTGTGTGTGTTTTTCATACACAGACAGGCCAGCATGCTATTATCATAGTGTTTTTTTGTCAATCCTTTTCTCTAATCCCTGTCCGCTGTATCCTGCAGATGAAAATGTTCCGAATCTGCCGGACAGCAGTACACGTACTGTAGAGCCGGGATTCATCCACGGTAATATATTTGGATTTTTACGGGCGATATCCGGAGAATTTCGCGGAAAAGCCGAACGGCAAGGTATTAACATTTTTTATGACCGCTTCTTTCCGCATATGTATCCGTCTCTATTTTATTGACATACAAACGCATTATTTATATTTACCCAGGGGTAATTTTTATAAATCAATTCCTGCCGAATCAGCAAGCGAAGCGGTACGGAAGGAGCATTAAGACATGACACAGCCACAGACTGTTTCTCCCACCGATTTTATTCGTGAAATCATTGATGACGATTTAAAGACAAACAAGAACGACGGGAGCGTAGCCACGCGTTTTCCGCCCGAACCGAACGGTTATATCCATATCGGCCATGCCAAGTCGATCTGTCTCAATTTCGGTATCGCCGCACAGTACGGGGGTAAGTGCAATCTCAGAATGGACGATACCGATCCGAGCGGTGAATCCCTGGAGTATGTCGAATCGATTATAATAGACATCCGCTGGCTGGGGTTTGACTGGGAGGACCGCATGTACTTCGCCTCCGACTATTTTGAACATCTTTATAAGTGTGCGGTTCAGCTTATCAAGGCCGGCAGGGCCTACGTGTGCGACTTGAACGCCGACGAGATACGGGAATACCGTGGAACATTTACAGAGCCTGGTGTCGAAAGTCCCTATCGCAATCGCAATGTGGATGAAAATCTTGACTTGTTTGAAAGAATGCGGGGCGGTGAATTCGAGGATGGCACCCATGTCCTGCGGGCAAAAATCGACATGACCTCTCCGAACATCGTCATGAGGGATCCCGTAATTTACCGGATTAAGAGAGAGTCTCACTATCGGACGGGAAACAAATGGGTTATCTATCCCATGTACGATTTCGCCCATTGTCTTT
The DNA here is from genome assembly GCA_002327865.1 of Syntrophaceae bacterium UBA2210. GTDB lineage: Bacteria > Desulfobacterota > Syntrophia > Syntrophales > UBA2210 > UBA2210. The sequence continues at coordinate 21,165 of DCUQ01000026.1, read as the reverse complement.
CCGACGCGATCGAGGGTATCACACACTCGATCTGTACCCTTGAATTTGAAAACAACCGTCCGCTGTATGACTGGATAGTGGAACAATTGGTCGAGGGCGCTCGTCCGAAGCAGATAGAGTTTGCCCGTCTTAACCTGAGTTATACCGTTATCAGCAAACGGGTACTTATTGATCTGGTAGAAAAGAAGCTGGTCACGGGCTGGAATGACCCGCGCATGCCTACCATAGCGGGGATGAGGCGAAGAGGCTATACACCGGAGGCTATCAGAAATTTCTGCGCCCAGATCGGTGTTGCCAAAAATGACAACCTCATAGACATGGCCCTGCTGGAACACTGTGTGCGTGAGGACTTGAACGAACGGACACCGCGCGTGATGGGAATTCTACGCCCGCTCAGGGTTGTCATCGACAACTATCCGGAAGGACAGGTGGAAACGTTCGAATGCGCCAACCATCCCCAGAGGCCCGAGATGGGAACGCGTGAGCTTCCCTTTTCACGTGAACTTTATATTGAACGTGAAGATTTTAACGAGGATCCGCCGGGCAAGTATAAACGTCTCGCGCCCGGCCGCGAAGTGCGACTCAGAAATTCATATGTCATCAAGTATGAAAGCATGGTGAAGGACGAAAAAGGCGAAGTGATCGAGTTGCACTGCACATACGATCCGGCGACACGAAACGCGCCGCCTCCCGACGGACGCAAGGTAAAAGGGGTTATCCACTGGGTGTCGGCGGAGCATTGTGTTCCCGCCGAGGTGCGTTTATACGACCGGCTTTTCAGGGTTCAGGATCCTTTGAGCGAAAGTGAAGAATTTACGAAATATCTGAACCCCGGTTCGCTGGAGGTGCTTGACAACTGCCGGGTGGAATCCGGGCTGAAAGGCGCGCAACCGGGCAGCAGATACCAGTTTGAGCGGTTGGGATATTTTTGCGTTGATCCGGAAAATTCCGTGCCGGGCAGCCTTGTATTTAACCGTATTGTTCCTCTTCGGGACACTTGGGGAAAGATAAGCGGAAAAGTTTGATAAACCTCTTTATCCCGGGCGGCTTTTTTGCCGCTTCCGGCACCCGGACGCAGGCGCAGAAACCGGATTTTTGAGGAACAAGACGGAAATTCCGTTGATTTTTCCTGTTGTAGGTTAAATCAACCGGAATCGAGCTAGTGTACATTTCTTTTTTGCAATCGAACAGCTTTTTACATCGCCTGAAGCAGAAAGCGGATAGAACAGGGACGTCTGTACCTGTTCTCTTATTTACTTATTTTCTTGAACAGCATCTCGTCGCGGAATAGAAGCGGATTGGTCCTGTTGTCTAAAACGGCCTTTGCCAGCTCTTCCGATGACCCGATATTTTCATTTACAACGTCCTTGTTCAGCATCCGGATTCGCATCTCGTCTCCTTCGACCGAATAGGATGCGAATTGGTATGTGCGGTTGTTCTTTGGGAGTTCCGCCTGTGCTGTTCCGAACCAGTTCAGTTGCACCAGTGTCATACCTTTATCGCGCCAGAGGCAAGCCAGGGCGAACATCGAATTCTTTGTGCCGGAAGGAAATGATATCATGTATTTTTGTTCGCCCAGGGGCAAGACCAGCAGGTCTTCGGTTTGCCCGTCATCCTTTGTCGTCTGCCACAGTCCCAGGACCGATCTGTCGATATCGATATTCGGAGCGTTCGGAAGCGGCACTGCATATTCGCACCCTGCAATAATCAAGCATATCAAGAAAAACATAAGCTTTTTCATTTTATGTGCTCCTTCCTCCTACGAAAAATTCATCAAGTGCTTTGAGATGAAAGTATCCCGCTACAACGGTTCGCCAAACACAAAAGCCCTATATCTCGTCAGAAACAGGGCTTTTGATAATCAAACCATAATCCACCTCGGTTATTACAGCCACTCAAAGGTGTATCATATGTGTCAGCATTAATAACAATGAGTTATTGTTTCTAGCTCTGCCCGGGATATCTTGTCAAGGGATATTTGCTTGTCGAAAGATGCCATTAATTAATGGGTGTCTTGAAAACGAGACTATAAAGTAATGAGGTTTCATCATGATTAAAACTTCAGAGTGTTTATAAAATATAAAAATGCTGTAAAGGGATTGAACAAAATGATCATTCAAAAAAAGGTCAGGCCCGCATAAGACCTAACCCCTTGTTTTTATTTGGCTGGGAGACAAGGATTCGAACCTTGATTGACGGAGTCAGAGTCCGCTGTCCTACCGTTGAACGATCTCCCAGCAATGGATTGCGGGTTTGAACGCATCCCTTTCGGTACATGCCCCGTACCCACAATGGCGGCACTATAGTTATATCACTCTTTTTTGTCAACAGGTTTTTGGTTCGATGTTTTGGTGCATGGAGAGTAGATCTGTGGAGTAAAGCCTTCAGATCACTGTGCTGCGGAGTGTGTTAGGGAATGACAGCCGTGGGATCGTAAAAAAACCCCCTGTTACATTGTAGCAGGGGGTTTTTAGCTTCAGATCGTAATTAATTCTTAGAAGTAGTAGTGAATTCCGAAAGTAGCGGCGATCCCGGCGAGATCGATTTCGACCTTATAACCGTCGAAATCTTCCTCATAATTGATGTAGTTGTAACCGATGTCAAAGTTAAAACCTAACTCGGGGATTTCAGACCAGCTCCATTCCGCTCCGATGAAGGCTCCAAGTGACCATAAGTCATCGTCAAGGATTGTCAGCTCGCCATCATACATCTCCAGATCGACCATTCCGTAGCCGACCTTCGCTCCGATATAGAAACGGCTGTTGCTCTTGACNNGGAACCTTCCAGACCGAAGTTGTCATTTACCCAGCCACGCACGGAAATACCGTTAAAATAACCATCGGAAACCATTCCCTGATAACCTACCCCTGCTTTGCCGGACAGGTAGTTGTCACTCGCCATCGCCGGACCGGCAACCAGGAACAGAGCCAATGTGGCCATCGCCACGCAAACAAAAAACCTTTTCTTCATAATACCTCCTCCTTAATTGAGTTTTCCTGTTAATGTGAATCGAGTACCCTGAAAACCTTTAACACCTTCTATCCTTGTTAAGGTCGAAAAATATCAAACATTTTTTGCAAGATCAATAGAAATCATCCGCAATGAAAAAAATTATCCGTTGATTTAATCAAGGCAGGATTGCCGAGATGAAACACCCGCCGCCTCCGCCCTCCGATCCTCCCGATGATCCGTTCGAAGCTTGTTCGCCGATCACGATTATATCCGAACGGGTCGATGTGCCCGTAGCCTGAACCTCCAGTGTATGATCTTCCTCCGACAGCGTTGAGGAATCGTCGAGGAGCGCCTCCCACAGGTAAGGATTGCCGGGGACCTGTGTCATCGATTGCCAGTCGCCTGTCTCGTCGATCCTGAAGCGCACCTGTGTTACGGGATTGACATCGAACACGAGAGCCCGGATCGGTTTCGGATTCAGATCGTCTATACTGTAAGCATACGGGCTGTCATCCGTTCCGAGGTTTCTGTCCACCGGAGCCGTTATCAGTACCACCGGCCAGGTCTTGACATCTACCGCCACGGTCGAGATGCCGTTGCAGTCGATGGCCGTCACATTGTACTGGTTCTGATCCGATTTGGCCAGGGCCCCGACATTCAGGTAAAAGATACCGTCCGAGGTGTCCCCGGACAGAAAACTTTCCTCGTACCGGTGGGTATGTCCGAAGGCGTACATGGAAACCCCGTACGATTCCATAAGGTCGATAAAATCTTCGACCCCGTATGTCAAAGATGTTTCCTCGGGATTGCCCGTCGAAAGGATGGGATGGTGCCCGAAGATAATCGTGAGATCGGCGTCCGCGTTGTTCTCAAGCTCGGTCTCGATATAAGCCAGTTCATCTTCGTCCAGACCGGCGTTATCACCGAAATTCGGGGGTAGGATGCTGAACGCGGCTCCGTCGTTACCGGCCGTGCATGCGCCGATAAAGTGATAATTTCCGAAAGCGAAGTCCCTGCGCCATGAAATCTGTGTCCGGCCGATTGCCTTTCCCTGGATCGAATTGTTCAGGTAATAGACAAAGAACCGGTCGTTGTACTGTTCATGGTTGCCCGGAATTTCATAATAGAAGTCTGCGTTGATACCTGCGGCCGAGAGGATCGCGTTGTACTCGTTCCACTCTTCTATATAAGGACCGTCAGGGATAAGACCGCCGTTTGTGGAGTCCGTAAGGTCACCCGAATTGACGATGAATGAAGGGTTGATGACGGTGCGCGTTTCATTGACGATCCACTCCAGATTATCCGTATCATCGCTGCCGCTCGTCCCTATATGGGTATCGGATATGTGTATGAACCAGAAAACTTTGTCGTTATCGGTGCTGTATAAGGCCGAATGCGGATTGCCGGCCCAGAGAACGTAGCCCGGGAATGTCGAAAGAAAAAGAATAGTTATAAGCGTCAGGGACACTGTTGTTATTTTACTTGATGCCTTGTGGCAAAGGGTTTTCATGAATCTAGTTCGTGTCATGTATCCCCTCTATCAGCCTGTCGAGTTTTTCGATAACGGCCGGGTCATCACTCTGGTTTTTTGCCGCCGTGAGCTGTTCGATGGCTTCGTCATTCATGCCCAGCTTTACATACGCGGACGCTATGGCAAGGCGGGCATCCGGATCTCCCGGATCGAGGGCGATAACCTTTTTATATTCCTCCACCGCGAGTGTATATTCTTTCCGGATGAAATAGACCCTTGCAAGGTTGCGATGGGCCTCTGTAAAATCACCGTCTATTTCGATGGCTTTCTCGAAAAATGTGACAGCCTGCTCGAAACACAGGTCCGCCGCCCCTTTCTCTCCTCTGGGCAGAAGATCGTAGAAACCCTTGTTGAAAGCGGAAAGTCCCAGTTCGTTATAGTAGGTTTCACTGTATTGTATATCCTTCGATGCGGCTGTGCCGATGCCGGACGCAATAAAAAAAACCAGGATGATAAAGATCATGGAAGGCAGTTTGGTGTATTTTAGAGACATGTTGTTCACCATGGTAAGGTTTTGTCTGATAAAAGATCTTTTTTGAACGAATGATAAGAGGGGTATATGTGTATGTCAAGCATAAAGGGAGACTGCGTAGTGTTTAGGTTTAGTCTATGTCCTTCAGCAGCTTATCAATTCCTGCCTTTTTAATTTCATCCCTGAAGTTCCGGAGAGTATCCTCGATGACTGTCAATCCACCGTTACGGGCTACGGGAATCGTATCTATTCCCTTATCTTCAAGGGACTCGACGACGAATCCTATCGTGATTGTGTTAATGTCGCGGGCGGGTTGGTAGGCCAGTTCCTTGTACTCTTCGGTTTGCGTGTCGGAAACGATCCCGCATTCCACCAGATCGTAGAGGATCTGATGGACAAGGCGGATGGGAATCTCAAGCTGCCCGGATATCTCTGTGGCAGTCAAAGGTTTTCCCCCCTCCGCGAAATTTTTTACCAGTATATGACAAGTCTGAAGGGAGAGCAGTTTCTTGAATGAATCGCTTATGAGGAGCGAGTCGGGTTCGAATTCGTAGGTATCCACGTTCTGATGGGCGAAAGAGAATTCAGCGCCGAAGAGAACGATCAGCCAGCTCAGCTGCAGCCATATCAGAAAGAGCGGCAGTGCCGCGAAACTGCCGTAGATAGCATTGTACTTCGCCGCGCCGACCTGAAAGCTGATATATCCCCACTGAACCAGCTGGTATATTGTTCCGGCAATGATTCCCGCCAGTATACCCGATTTAAAATTGATCCTTGTATTGGGCATAAAGATATAGAGAAAAGAGAAAAGTATCCATATCAGGCAGTAGGGCAGCAATTTCAGAACGGAAAATATGATCGAACTGAATATTCCCAGGAGGGCCACCTTTTCCGTAATAAGCGTAATCTGGGCGGTTATAAATACCGTTACGCTGCTTGCCAATATCATGAGCACCGGACACAGGAGCATTACAGAAAGATAATCGCTGAATTTCCTCCCCAGTTTTCTCCCTTCTTTTATCCCCCAGATATCATTAAACGAGTGTTCGATATTACCAAGGACCTTTATTACCGCCCAGAAGAGTACCAGGATACCTACGCCGGCGAGAAGACCTCCTCTTGTATTCGCGAGCAGCGAATGGGCAAAGTCGATTACCCTGTTTATTACTGCTTCCTGCCCGGAGAATTGTTTCAGAAGTTGTTCTTCGAGAAGTATTTCAAAACCGAAACCCTTGGCGATTCCGAAGGCCATGGCCGCCACGGGAACGATGGAGATCAGTGAATAAAAAGTAAGAGCCGATGCCCTGAGCAGGCATTTATCTTCATCGAATCCGCGTGCTGAGAGAAGAAAGATTCGTAGTTGTTTAATGAAAAAGGATTTTTTGCGTGGAAGATTCTCCAGGCGAATTCTCCAGATATCTCCTGCAATAAAGTCGATAAAGCGTGGCAGGAGGGACAAAGTATCTTTTATCGGCGACTTTTTCATTATGAACCGGACCATCATTCACTACACCGCTAAGCCTTGGTGCTCGTGCGTTGTACAACTCTGCGACGAAGACGTTAAAATGAAGAAAGCGTGTTTGGAGTGCTATCTTTCCTCCGCAATGTCGTAAGTACAAATGGAAAGGAAGGAAGCATATCGATTCTATGCTTAACAGTTGTTTCCTTGTTAGCGGCCTGCCGCGGATATAAAACAGCTTCCGCTATCATCATCTCCGCCATCCGATGTTTCGGTGACTTCCCAGACCTGGAATCCGTAGAACGGATTTGCAGTTCCCGCAAACAGAACATCGGGTGTTCCCATCAATGTCCGAATGCCGTAGTTATATTCATCGTCGAATCCGTCAAGTGTTACCGGATCGAAATTTACCCCGTCTTCGGTCACGTACAGGTCACCACCGGCCGGGTTATCGTTTACAAGATCTAATAGATCTATGTATTCCTCGATGGTATCGATGTCGTCCTGGCTGTATTCAAAGAATTCAAGCAATCCGGAAATATATTTCAAAAAAACCCTGACATCGAAGGTGGAGCAGAACAATTTGCCGTTGTACACACCCATCCACCAGGAATAAAGATTCAGCGAGGCATTCACGTCGTTGAAGGGGGAAAAGGGAAGGATCGGGTCCCAGAAACCGGCATCGTAGTTTCCTAGCCGCGTATCGAACATGCTGTTTTCTTCCGGAGTTCCGATTATCATTTCCCATGTATCGGTTGCGTCGAAGCGAAATACTTCACACCTCAGTTTGTCAAGGTTGTTGTACAGCAGGGAGATTCCGTCGTCCCGCATCAGGTGTTCGGGAAACTGTATCATCGTGCCGACATAGACATAATCTTCGAAAACCCATATGCCAGCGGCTTCATTCCACGGATCACCGGCGCCGTCGCGCATAACCTCGGACCATTCCCAATCTCCTGTGGGGTCGCCGGGATCGGCCGGTTTTCCTTTGAATATCCAGAATCCCCCGGGAGATTCCGATGTGTTGAATCGAGCGAAGGAGGTATACAAATAATCGTTGAAGGATACGAACTGTGCGTTCGGATAAGTTGTATTGTCCTCTGTTGTCGACGGCGGTATCGCAGCACCGTTAACCAGGCTGGCTGCCGTAAAATCGGCGAATTCGGCAACTTTTGTCCACCCCGTAGTCGATGTATCGTTGCCGGCCGGCTGAGCCTGGGGTTCATTCGAGATGTAGATTTCTCCGTTCATGAAACCGACGCAGAGATATCCGTTTAATACTTCAATCGCACGTATTGAATTCTGTCCCCCGGAGTCTTTTAAGCGAAGCACTACCTCGGGGGTGTCTTCCGTGGGATCGAAATCGGACGGTATCTTTATTATTTCGGTTGGTATGGCTGATGTGAATGATGACGACGCGACGTAGAGATCCGTGCTGCCCGAAACGTTTGTAAAGGTTTTCATCGCCCGGTAACCGAAGTGACGCGGGATCTGCTGTCCGGTTGGAAGTGTTGTATAAACAGGGGATGTAAATACAAGTTCCCATCCTTTGCTGCCGTCCGTTTTATACCTGAAAATTCGTCCCTTGTTGTCCCTGTTTGCAGGATTAGGGTCCGGCGTGGCAATATCACCCTGGAATATGGTTTCGATATCATCATCCGAAAGGCCGATATTTTTTATAACACCATAGGCAAGTCCCCGGTTGACCCCTATGTACAGATAGTCTCCGTCATCCTCATCGTTTTCAAAATCCATCGGCAACAGATCCATGCTCCATGCGTATGAATTTGCCCGGTCGCCCGACGTTCCGTCGTCACCAATTCCATTATCGGCGATTCTGTCGGCGTCGTATGACGCGTGGACCGGAACGGGGGTAATGAATACGAGCATGATAATAGCTGCAATCAATACACCTCGGTTGAAAAAATTTTTCATGATGGTATCTCCTTACCGTTCAGGATTTTTATGGGATGCCGGCTATCCTGAACCCTCGAACAGGGCAATCCCGGATCGTCATCATTGTGGCAAAACATTAACATATTTACAGGCATGCTTGGAATATAAGTGGAAATTAAAATAACTTACAAAAATTGTTAGCATAATAACCAGGGTCCGGTTCTTTGAAATCTCACATCGTGACTGGTAATGTAAGCGAAATAAATATAAAAAATAAGCATCTTATATGTCAAGAATAAAAGAGGACGAGGGTACGTGTTTATTCCCCGATTGATAAAATTTTGCTTTCGATGGCGATTTTTAAACTTTTTATTGACAACAGTTCTTTTAAGTATTATCTAAGTAACTTAATCGTGAAGAGAGCGCGCAAATGCTGACAGGAAACCTTATAACCATCATCATAATTAACGGCATCCTTATAGAAGGGTGCATATGTGCAACTTGATGATGGAATAAGTTTCCTAAAAAGAAAAAATTAAAAATCCGTTATCAGGTTTGCTGGTAACGGATTTTTTGCTTCCGGGTGAAGAGGACAGGGATTTATGGAAACAATGGATGTATTGCTTTATGACACCACGTTAAGAGATGGTACGCAGGGGTATGAAATCAGCTTTTCGGCGGAGGACAAACTTCGCATAGCAAAAAGACTGGATGATGCCGGCTTTCACTATATCGAGGGAGGCTGGCCGGGGTCGAATCCCAGGGATATGCGGTTTTTCAAGATGGCGAAAGAGGTTACATTCAATACGGCCCGTCTAACGGCATTCGGCAGTACACGAAAACCCGGTTTATCACCTGACAACTGTCCCAATATCGGGGGATTGCTCGAAGCGGACACACCGGTCGTTACCGTTTTCGGAAAGAGCTGGGATCTGCACGCTACGGAGATTCTGGGAGTTTCACTGGATGAAAATCTTTCACTGATAAGTGATTCCGTACGGTATCTGAAATCGAAGGGAAAAGAGGTAATCTATGACGCCGAACATTTCTTCGACGGGTACAAAAACAATCCGGAATATGCGCTCAAGACGATACAGACGGCCCTGGAAGCGGGCGCCGATAACATAGCACTCTGTGATACCAACGGGGGAACACTTACGTGGGAGATGAGCGAAATAGTCAAGGATGTTGCGACGCTGATCCCACCAGAGCTACTCGGTATCCACGCGCATAACGATTGCGGCCTGGCGGTTGCCAATTCACTGTTGGTTGTTATGCTCGGGGTCAGGATGGTCCAGGGAACCATAAACGGGTACGGCGAACGATGCGGAAATGCCGATTTGATCTCTATCATCGGCAACCTCGATCTGAAAATGGGGAAAAAATGTCTTCCGGAATCGTCGATCCGGTCGCTTACCGGCCTGTCGAGATATGTAAACGATATAGCTAATATACCCCCTATGAAATCGAAGCCTTTTATCGGAAGCAATGCTTTTGCTCATAAAGGTGGCGTGCATGTCAGCGCTATCTTAAAAAATACGAGGGCCTATGAGCACATGGATCCGGAACTCGTTGGAAACAGGCGCAGGGTAATCGTGTCGGATCTGTCGGGGAAAAGAAATATCGAGCATAAGGCGAAAGAACTGGGTATCGATCTCGGGTCGGATAGCGGGTTGAGTAAAAAGATTGTCAGGGATATCAAGAAGATGGAGGATGAAGGATATCAATTCGATGCCGCCGACGGTTCCCTGTCGCTGTTGATCAGAAAGGCGATCGGAACGTTTAAAGAACCCTTCAGCCTTGAGTCGTTTCGTGTGATAGATGAAAAAACCGGAAACCGGGCCTCCCAATCCCAGTCTACGATAAAGATATCCGTGGGGGACGAGTATGAAATTACCGCCGCCGAGGGGAAAGGTCCCGTCAACGCCCTCGATAATGCCCTCAGGAAGGCATTGATCAAGTTTTATCCGAGGATCAGCGAGATGCACCTTGTGGACTTTAAAGTAAGGATACTGGAGGGGAGTGATGGAACTGCAGCAAAGGTTCGGGTTTTGCTGGAGTCATGCGACGAGCAGGAAGAGTGGACTACCATCGGAGTGTCGGAGAACATTATTGAGGCAAGCTGGCACGCACTCATAGACAGCATACAGTACAAACTGAGTAAAGATGATAAAATTGATACTGTGCAGGAGGTAAAGAATAAATGAAATCGAACAAAAACAGGGTATTTATATTCGATACAACTCTACGCGACGGAGAACAATCACCCGGTTTCAGTATGAATACGGATGAAAAACTCAGGTTTGCTAAGCAGCTGGAAAAGCTTGGTGTGGATATTATCGAGGCCGGTTTCCCTATTGCGTCGGAAGGTGATTTTGCTGCCGTTCGACGGATCGCAGAAGAAATAAAGAAATCCCAGGTTGCCGGTTTGTGCAGGACCAGTATCGGAGATATCAACAGGGCCTGGGATGCGATCAAAAACGCGGCTTTTCCCAGGATACACACGTTTATTTCAACCTCCGATATACACCTGAAACACATGCTGAAGATGACAAGACCACAGGTTCTGAAGGAAGCGCGCGCCGCAGTCAGACATGCCCGCGGTTTCACCGGGAACGTGGAATTTTCGGCCCAGGATGCCACGCGAACGGACAGGAAATACCTGTGCGAGATCGTGGAAGCGGTTATAGACGAGGGTGCCACGACAGTCAATATCCCCGATACCGTAGGATATGCAATGCCGGAAGAGTTTGGCGAATTGATAGCGTACCTGTTCGATAACGTTGGCAATATAGAGGAGGCTGTCATATCGGTTCACAGTCACAATGATCTGGGCGTTGCTGTTGCCACTTCTCTTGCCGGTCTGAAAGCCGGAGCACGGCAGGTGGAGTGCACGGTTAACGGAATCGGTGAGCGTGCAGGGAACGCTTCGCTGGAAGAAGTCGTGATGGCTCTTGAAACGAGGAAAGATGTCTGGGGGCTGCATACGAATATAAACACAAAACAGATATATCACTCCTCGCGGTTGCTGACCGATATAACCGGTGTTCAGGTTCAACCCAACAAGGCAATCGTCGGGGCGAACGCTTTTGCTCATGAAGCGGGAATTCATCAGGACGGTCTAATCAAGGAGCGGATGACATATGAAATCATGACGCCTGAAAAGGTTGGAGTGTCTGATGCGAACATAGTTCTGGGAAAACACTCCGGACGACACGCGATCAGAGAACACCTTAAAAAACTGGGTTTTGACCTTGACCGTGAGGAGGTTGATACTGTATTCAAGCGGTTTAAGGAACTTGCCGATATAAAGAAGGAAATATTCGATGAAGATATAGAAGCCATCATCGCCGAAGATATATTCAGAAAACCGGATAAGTACAAGCTTCTGTATCTGAATGTGGTGAGTGGAAATGCGGCGATTCCGACCGCCACCGTTCAAATGGAAATAGATGGTAATGTCGTACAGCAGGCCCATTTCGGTGTGGGTCCGGTCGACGCCATTTTTGTCACGATCAAAAGGATCACAGGCGCGGATTACAAACTTGTCAAATACCTGGTACATGCTATAACGGAAGGTACCGACGCTCAGGGAGTAGTTACCGTTCAACTCAGGCACGGGGAGCGTATAATTTCCGGAAGGGGCTCGGATTCCGATGTGCTTGTAGCGTCGGCGAAGGCGTATATAAACGCACTGAACAGAATCGAATCTCTCCCGACGCGCAACGCCGGGACTAGATCCGGTATCGCGTGATCGATTGATATAAAAAACCGCTTAAGTATGCGTGGCAGCGCAAACGCATGTTCGGGATCATGTGGACTTTTTCAGCGGGTAACCACATTAGCAGAGGAGATAGCATATATGTCGATGACCATTACGGAAAAAATCCTGGCTGTTCATGCCGGGCTGGATCATGTTTCCCCCGGAGACCTTATAGAGGCAAAGGTTGATGTGGCCCTGGCGAATGATATTACTGCGCCGATCGCCATAAAAGTGTTCGGGGAAATAGGTGTGGAAAAGGTATTCGACACCGGCAAGGTGGTTCTGGTGGCGGATCATTTTGTTCCCAATAAGGATATTTCCTCGGCGGAACAGGTCAAAGTTGTTCGTGAATTTGCCAGGCAGCAAGGTCTGGATAATTACTTCGAGGGGGGCAACTCCGGCGTAGAGCATGTAATACTCCCCGAGAAAGGACTTGTGCTTCCGGGACAACTCGTTATCGGAGCGGACAGTCATACCTGTACATATGGCGCCCTGGGTGCTTTTTCGACCGGTGTCGGTAGCACCGACCTCGGTGCGGTCATGGCGACCGGTGAGATATGGCTCAAAGTTCCTTCGGCCATCCTGTTGAAATACGAAGGCTCTCTTCAGCCCTATGTGGGAGGCAAAGATCTGATACTGCACACGATAGGTCTTCTCGGAGTGGAAGGGGCGCTGTACCGTTCCATGGAGTTTACCGGAAGCGTGATAAGAGGACTTCCCATGTATCAGCGGTTCACGATGGCGAATATGGCTATCGAGGCCGGCGGAAAGAACGGTATCATAGAACCGGATGAGACAACGCTTGCCTATGTTGCCGGGAGAACATCCGTGAAACCCGATATATTCAGGAGTGATCCGGACGCGGAGTATGAAAAGATAATTGAAATCAACGTGGACGATATAAAACCGCAGGTCGCGTTTCCGCATCTGCCCTCGAACGTTCGCCCGGTTTCGGAAGCCGGTAATGTCCCGATCGACCAGGTTGTTATCGGGTCCTGCACGAACGGATGGCTGGAAGATCTCCGTGACGCCGCGACTATTCTTAAGGGGCGAAAAGCCTCTCCGGGATTGAGGCTGATAATCATGCCCGGTTCTCCTTTGATATACAGGCAGGCGATGAAAGAGGGCATCCTCGAAACATTTCTGGAAGCGGGAGCTGTAATCGGTCCGCCTTCATGCGGACCCTGTCTCGGAGGACATATGGGCATCCTGGCGTCCGGGGAACGGGCCGTGGCCACAACCAATCGTAATTTCGTGGGGAGAATGGGGCATCACGAGAGTGAAGTCTATCTTGCCAACCCCTTCGTAGCCGCGGCATCGGCGGTACTGGGAAGGGTCGGCGGACCCGATGAACTGTAGAAAGGGAAAGATTTTTCGGAAATGGAGAAGATGATGATAGAAGGAAGAATATGGAAGTTCGGCGACGATATCGATACGGATGTTATCATTCCCGCACGGTACTTGAATGTATCCGCCGCGTCCGAACTCGCAAAAAACTGTTTTGCCGATATAAGACCGGATTTCTCGGGATCGGTTTCGGCTGGCGACATACTCGTCGCGGGTAAAAACTTCGGATGCGGTTCCTCGCGCGAACACGCGCCTATCGCCATAAAAGCGGCGGGCATCAGGGTTATTATCGCAGAGAGCTTTGCCAGGATTTTCTATAGGAACGCTTTCAATATAGGTCTTCCACTGCTGGAATCGGCGGAGGCTTCCGACTACCTGTCCGATGGTGATCACGCCGTTGTCGACCTTGCCTCAGGAAAGATCGAGGGAAAGGGCCGGGTATTTTTGTCCAGCCCTATTCCTGATTTCATGGCAAAGCTGATCAAAGCGGGCGGCCTCGTCGAATATGTAAGGAGAGAGAAAATCGTACGATAATTATGCTTTCATTATGTTCTTTACGATTTCGTCCCCCATCACGGCTGTCCCTATAATGTGGCTTGAGGGGGTGGCAATATCCGCGGTGTGCATCCCTGATTCTATGGTATGCGCAACCGCGTTCTCTATGGCCTTGGCGGCTTCTTCCCGATGCAGAGAATATCTAAGGAGCATGGCAAGTGACAATATCTGCGCGATGGGATTTGCCGTTCCCTTGCCGGCGATATCGGGTGCCGATCCTCCGGCGGGTTCATACAGGCCGAAGCCCGTCTCGTTGATGCTGGCAGACGCCAGAAGCCCCATTGATCCAGTTAACATGGCACATTCGTCGGAGATGATATCCCCGAACATGTTGCCACATAACATAACGTCAAACTGATGCGGATTTCTGACGAGTTGCATTGTCGCATTATCGACATACATGTGGCTAAGCTCGATATCGGGATATTCGGCCCCTATCGCGCTTACCACTTCTCTCCAGAGCACCATCGAAGATAAGACATTGGCCTTGTCGATGGATGTTACTTTCTTCTTCCTTATCCGTGCCGCGTTGAAAGCCATCCTGGCTATACGTTCTATTTCGCCTCTGGTATATATCATTGTGTCGAAAGCTGCCTCATCAAGGCCGCTTCCCTTTCTTCCTTTGGGCTTGCCGAAATAGATGCCGCCGGTAAGCTCACGTACGCATAGGATGTCAAAACCCTCTCCTACTATTTCGGGGCGGAGCGGGCTGGCGGCCGTAAGGGAACGGAAAATCCTGGCCGGTCTGAAATTACAGAACAGTTCGAAATGCTTTCGAAGGGGAAGCAGAGCCGCCCGTTCGGGTTGCTTATCGGGGGGAAGTTTCTCCCATTTGGGACCTCCCACCGAACCGAAGAGAATAGCGTTGCTGTCCTCGCATAATTTCAGTGTGGAATGGGGAAGNNAGCTCGAGTGAAAATTTCTTTTGCACCGCGTCCATGACCTTGATCGCTTCTTTCATTACCTCCGGACCGATTCCGTCGCCCGGAAGTATTGCAATCTTTTTCACAATTCGATATTCCTTTCCATGAAGATAACCGGCCCGATAAAGGTATAAAAAATCAAAATGACGCATATTGATTGTTACGGGTCTGACTATGCTTCCAGATAGTACAATGAAAGAACTATTGCAACAGCTTTTAGGTTTAAAAAGGTTTTTGTGTTGACTTAAGATGGTCAAAATGTTAGTGGAACGCCCTCTTTATAGTGGATAAATCGCAGACGGGAAACATGAAGATATGCTCGATATAAGGTTTGTAAGAGAAAATATCGATCTGGTCAGGGAGAAGCTGGAAGATCGGGGAACAGCCATCGATCTGGACCGTTTTTCCGCGATGGATCGGAAGAGGAGAGATATTCTTCAGGAAGTGGAAACGTTGAGGAGTGAGAGGAACAGCGTTTCAAAGGAAATAGGAAAAAGAAAAAAGACGGGTGAAGATGCGTCCGAACTTATCACAAAGATGAGCAGCGTATCTTCAAGAATAAAAGAACTGGATGAATCGCTTAAAGAGACCGAAACGCTCCTGAACGGCATAATGATGACCATACCCAACATGCCGCACCAGTCGGTTGTCTGCGGGTCAGGGGATGAAGACAATCCGGTCGTAAGGACGTGGGGAGAAAAACCGCGGTTTGATTTCGAACCCAGGGCCCATTGGGATATCGGCGAAGCACTCGGCATACTGGATTTTGCCGGTGGAGCCAAGATCGCCGGCGCGCGGTTTACCATCTATCGTGGTGCCGGAGCAAAGCTGGAGAGAGCCCTGATAAACTTCATGCTGGATCTGCATACGACGGAGCATGGTTACACGGAAGTTTTTACCCCGTTCATGGTGAACAGCGAGAGTATGACGGGGACAGGACAGCTTCCCAAGTTCGAAGAAGACCTTTTCAAGGTAGCAGGGACGGACTATTACCTTATTCCAACGGCCGAAGTACCCGTTACCAATATGCACAGGGATGAGATTCTTGATGAAAAAAATCTTCCCGTTAATTATGTCGCCTATTCCGCCTGCTTTCGTGCGGAGGCGGGATCGTATGGGAAAGACACGAGGGGGTTGATACGACAGCACCAGTTCAACAAGGTGGAAATGGTAAAGTTCACCAGGCCGGAAGAATCGTACGACGAACTGGAGCGGTTGACATCTAACGCGGAGGAAATTTTGAAAAGGCTCGGGATCCATTTCCGGACCGTCAATTTATGTACCGGTGATCTCGGGTTTTCTTCCGCTAAGACGTATGATCTCGAGGCGTGGATGCCGGGGCAGAACGCGTACAGAGAGATATCGTCCTGCAGCAACTTTGAAGCGTTTCAGGCACGCAGGGCGGGTATCCGCTTCCGGCGTGAGAAGAATTCAAAAGTCGAATATGTTCATACCCTCAACGGGTCCGGTCTCGCAGTGGGGAGGACACTGGTAGCTGTACTGGAGAATTATCAGCGGAAGGACGGAAGTGTGGTTGTCCCCGAAGCGCTGAGACCTTATATGAATGGGGTTGACAGTATAACCGGGAATAAGTAAGATCGATCTTTTTTAAACCGGAGGGATGGCCGAGAGGTCGAAGGCGGCGGTCTTGAAAACCGTTAACCGAAAGGTTCGCGGGTTCGAATCCTGCTCCCTCCGCCATACAAAATAACCGCCTCCAGCGGAGGCGTTTCCTCTGTTCTCCTCCCCCGGTGGGAGGAGGAAGTGGAGGAGGGGGAATAATCCCTTTCCTTTTCCTGCAGAGGCCACCGCGAAGACTCCTCTCCCTTGAGGGGAGAGGTAGGGTGAGGGTGAAAATAGCTTTCTCTTTCCCCCCTTTCGTAAAGGGGGGCGAGGGGGGATTTAACAGAGGCCGATCGACTCGCGGAGAGATGCCAGAGAGGCCGAATGGGTTCGCCTGCTAAGCGAATGTACGCCCTTTAAAGGTGTACCGGGGGTTCGAATCCCCCTCTCTCCGCCATTTTTACAACCGAATAAAGCGCGCCCTTAGCTCAGTTGGATAGAGCGTTGGACTACGAATCCAAAGGTCCTAGGTTCGAGCCCTAGAGGGCGCGCCATAAAACAGAAGGGGTTAGTCAATCAGGCTAACCCCTTTTCATTCGTTGTCTCCAAAAGTCTCCATTATCACCAAAAGCAGCTCTCTCGAGACGGGCAGAAGCTTCACATTCTGCCCTCACACCCCAGCACTCCCTCGCAGACCGATTTGCCTTGACTTCCCAATGCAACGGCACTAGTCTGCGGCCGTTTTTATCCGCCCGGGGTGGACATCCTTCGTTTTCGTCTCCCCAAGGATTGCACAGCAGAGAGCTGGAAAAAGTCAGGGTACATCATATGACAGATAAACAGTGGGATGAATTAATAGAATTATTTGAGGTTGTGAAATACGATGCTGATAAAGATGACCCCAGAAGGAGGCTAGAGAACGATATCCACCGCAGCAGTAACAAATACAGAAAGTAGAACGTAGTGGGCCAGACTCGAATATTGATATTCGAACCCGTGCGAATCAGAACACTTGGCCTGACCCCGTTTCCGGCGCTATTTCAAACCGCTGCAGACGATTTTCCCGAGGATCTCCCCATTCGTCCCGGGAATGACATCATCCCACCCGGCATTTTTTATAACCGATGAATGAATGGCTCCCCCCTTTTCATTGTAAACCGTCATGGACGAAATCTTCATTTTCTTATTCACGCAATTAAATTCGTCCGATGAGATCGAATAACTCAACAGGTCGGGATTTCCGGACGCCTTGCCCATCTTCTTGAAGGCATTACTCAACGCTGCCTTCCCGTCGTCACTGAAAATTGTCATCGTTCGCACCTGGGCAACATCCCCGGTTTTCACGATGCTGGTTTTGTCATAGTACAGATGCCCCGAGCGATTCGACTCGCAGAAGACCCATTCGGCAGCCGGCGCATGACGTACGGTCAGAAGCATGAAAAGAATGGCAACACCCGCAATGATCTGGTGAGTCGTCTTCGTTTTCATCAATTGGCCCCCTTCAGCGTTTGTTTGTTTATACCGTCTCAATGCAGGTCGGGTTCCCTTTTCCCGCTCCATCCAATTCTTTATCGGAAGCTCATTTCCCTTTCTCATACACAACTTGAACGAGAAGAGGAACGACCACTGAAATCGTTCGCAATAATCGTACCGCATCGATTTATTGACGCATAACTGTTCGATATAGTTGGCTATCCAATCGTCTTCGTCCTGCGGAAAGCGGCGGGCGAGTTGCTTGCAGTGGAGGGCAAATCCTACAGGTCTGAGCCTTATAATCCCGTAATGTGCCTGATAGACTCGTGAATTACGGTGAAGGGTTACCCGATCACCCTGTCATGATACGGACAGGCAACCGGACAGGCCAGACTTGCCCAATGATATTTTGCCCGTATTCCGAGGGCGCGCCAATAAAATCAAGGAGTTATCCAAACATGGATAACCCTTTTTTCTTGAAGAGATAGGGAGACAGTCATGTTATTATACTTTAATATCAAGGTC
>DCUQ01000026.1:0-2650 GCA_002327865.1 Syntrophaceae bacterium UBA2210 | reverse complement strand
AAAAGGGCAAACAGCGGCGCATCGGCAGACCGCCTCGCAAGATAGAGCACTTCGTGATCGGCGATCGTGGCGTTTCGCCTACAAGTGATTTTCAGTTTTCTTTAGCTCGTCTGTTTCCTGCTTCGATAAGATCTCCCTTCCAGCGTGATGAATCGGCCATTGAGGCTCAAGCGATCGAGGATTGCCGAGGCCGTGGTCGTATCGAAGATTTTACCCCACTGCGACGGGATCAGGTTGGTGGTCACGATCGTTGTCGCCGTCTCGGATCTTTTGGAGATGATCTGAAAGAGGGCATCGGCCTGCTCCTTGTTGGGGATGAGATAGCCCAACTCATCGAGGCACAGCACCGGCACGCGGGCATAGTAGTCGATGAGGGTGTAGATGCTTTTGGCCCGGGCAAGACGCGCCGTGAGGTCGAAGAGGCCGGCAAAGACGGTCTGGCGCCCCTTCAGGAGGGCATCGTGACAGAGCGCCGTCGCCAGATGGGATTTGCCGACGCCGGCGGGACCGATGAGCACGAGATTGGCCGGCCGCTGCAGCCACTCGGTTTGCATGAACTCCATGATTTTCTCTCTGGGGATCTTGGGGTTGAATGCCCAGTCAAAATCGTGCATCAGCTTGATCCGCTTGATCCCGGAGATGCGCAGCAGCGAGGCGATCCTTTTTTGCTCCCGTTTTGCGTACTCGATCCGGAGAAACTCCTCCAGAAACGCCGCTTTGTCTGGCGGCAGCCCTTCCGGCTCGCTCAGCAGCCGAAAGTGTCTCCAGAGTTCAGAGAAGCTCATCATAGTTTTCCAGTTTCCTTCCCTCATAGGTAATGCCCGGGAGTTTAGGGTCCTGCGGATAAACCGGGTTGGGCTGCCGGGCCGAGGGCTCCAGTAGATTGGCGATGTAAACGGTCTTGTAGATGCCCGGCGCGGAGGCCTCCCGGACGGCCGACACCAGGCTCTCGCGGGCCCGTCCCTTGAGAAGCCGGAACAGCTCGCAGGCGACCGTGGCAGGCTCCTCCCCCTCGGCCCCTGCCTTTTGGACAAACGCCTCGATCGCCTTGTCCATCCGGCACATGAGCTGAAGGATGCGCTCGCGCTTGAAGGCGGGCGTGCACTGGAGAAGCTTTTCCCGATGGGAGGGATGCTCGATCGTGTGGTTTCTCGCAAACGAGCGCCGGTGCGCGGCGATCTTTTTGCCGTCGACGACGATCTCGATCCGATCCGGATAGATCAGAAGGCTGCTCAGCCGATTGGCGCAAAACGAGGGGACGGAGTAGCGGTTGGTTTCCAGCTGAACAAAGCCCGTGGCGCTGATGGCGGCCATCTTGAGCCGATAAGGCCGGTAGGGGATTGCGGGCAGGGGCTTGAGCCTCTCCTCCGGCAAAAGTACGGACGGCGGTTTTCCCGTGCTGCGGTGCACCCGCCCGTTTCGTTCGGCTCGCCAGCGGGCAAATTGCCGGTTCAAATCCTCCAGATCCCGGAAGGCGTTGGTCATGAGAAACCCTTCCCTGTCCCGGATCACCCGCTCGACCCGGCCCTTCTCGTTGGCCCTGCCGGGTGTGCAAAGATAGACGGAGAAGCCAAAATGCCTTGCAAAATCCATGAACTGGCTGTTGAAAACCGTTTGGGGCTGGCGCCGGATCACAACACTTTTGAGATTGTCATAGCGGCCCCGGTGCGCCACCCCCCCGATCTCCCCAAACGCCTCCAGATGACCCGCAAGGAAAAACTCCATCGACTGCGCCGGATAAAAGCGCGCGTACAGGTAACGGCTGTAGGAGAGAATCCACACAAAGCCATGCACCGTTCCGAACGGAAACCGGCACTGCATCCAGTCGACTTGGGCCTCCTCACCGGGCAGAAACACCAGTTCGTGATAGGCCCGCTTGGGTTTCTGCCGAAACGGACGGGTGAAGTCTTTGACGCTGGTATAGCCCCCCCGTAAATCCGTGGGAACGCAGCCGCTCCAGAATCTGGATGGCCTTCAAGGACGGATACTGCCGATACCATTCGGCGATCAGACGCCCGTAAGGCGCGACGATACTGCGGAAGGCACGCTTCCGTACCCCTGCCCCCCGAAGCAACCGCGCGACCTTCTTTCGCGACAGGCCCAACTGGTGGGCGATCTGGCGATGACTCAACCCCTCCACTTCATACAGATGCCGGACGTGGCTCTCCAAGGATTCGCTCATGCCCCCCTCCCCGCGCGGTGTTCGGGCATGCTCTACCCCGGATCGCCAATCCCGTCCATCTCGTCTTGTATCCGGGGCCGCGAGCCGCAAAGGTCCGCCTGTCAAGCCTTTGCAGCAGGATCTCGTCTTGTATCCTGCCCGACATCGACGCCGGGATCCTCAGAACGTACTCCACATCCGGCCTGCGGCAGCGGCACTCGTCTTGTATCGTTTTTCGACTTCGCCGCCATTCCTTTACGTACCCGTAGCGCCCCCGAAAGTAGCCGGGGTTCTTCCGGCTCCAGCCCTGCTGCGCCTGCTGCGTGCGCTTTTTGCGACAGGGCTCGTCACGGCAGGCCTTCTGTCTGTTGCCCGCTCGCGGGTCGGGCACAATATATCGACCGCAATACGCGCACCGCTTCGTCAAGGGAGACCTCCATCCTGGTTTGTGTCAGGTCATCCATTCTAGTGTGCTGTTACGGTAACGGC
>DCUQ01000019.1 GCA_002327865.1 Syntrophaceae bacterium UBA2210 | reverse complement strand
TCTTGACTATGGGGATAGGCTTAGTTTTTCTGAAAATATGACAGGGAACATACCCCACCATGGTGAGAAGAAATAACATAAAATCCTCGCCGAAATGGAATAGTCTTTTAATCAATATCTTCATTTCTCTCTTTCAGCCCACTGTGTTAAGGGTTTGAGTTTAAATACGATTTAAAATCTTTCTTATTTCACGCATTGGATTTAGCCTGTTTGTGTTTTCTGTTATTTTTGACATGTATGTATTTTGGTGAATTATAATAGTTCCTATTTAACCAGGACCTCAAAGTCACTTTCAGTCCGCTCCCCTTGTAACGGATAATTGAAAAAATATCCGGGATACGTTTAAGAAAAAACAGTTGATAGAGAGGGATGCAGGACCCTGCAGCGCGCTCTGAATTCTGAACAACGTTTTGTTGCTGATTATAGATATCGTTTATGCTGAGTTTCCTGGTAACATTAAAAAAACCTGAGTCTATTGCCTCCCTTACAATTTGACGTCCTTTGTCACTCCTGATGATTATTGAGCTGTTTCCGATGTTCTCTGTCTCCAGATTATCCGGAGTCCAGGGATCTGAGACGGATATGTCGGCATATTGTGCCCAATGATCTGTACAATTATGACATCGTAACGGATGGTCCCTTGCAACCAGATAAAACAATTCATCTCCAATAACTTCTTTGTTTTTATACGTTAATAAAGGCCTCCGGAGTACGATCTCATCGTTATCCCCATACGCCGTAAAACTTCCCGGCCAGCCGTTTCCCCTGTAATAAATCTTTTTTATCTCCTTTTCATCGGCACCATATCGTTTAAGAAACGACCTCGTACTCGATCGAGAAGCCATTCCGGCACAGATAAACCCCAGACTTAAAACAATTCTTTCTTCAAGTTCTTTGTACTGACTCTGCAAATTACGTAATCCCTCGATATTACAGGGAGTCCCTATGAATACATATCTTCCGGGACGTTCCAATACCTCCTCCAAGGCGCCACATGCGGAGACCGGCGTATACCTGGAGCCTCTACAGCCAAGTAACGTTTCTCTATCCAGCGCTATAAATGTATCGCTGATCAGAGCATCTTTACTGTTACTGCATGAGACCAGGCCACCATCACAAAGGCCCTTTGACATCATATACAGTATCAGTCCCGTAACGAACCCTCCTGATGCGGAATTGAAGCGAATTTCCCTTTCAGTGCAATGAATTTCCAAATGTTCATTTGATTCACACATACCACCATAAATATTATTCGGTATTGTTGTATCTTTTAATAAATATACACTGGGGCAACTTTCTACACACAATCCACATTCAGTACATCGTTCTTGATCGATCGAGGGATAATTAAACCTGATTCCGTATCTCAATTCAATACACGATGTCGGGCACGCAACATAACAGGCACCACAACCGATACACATCTTCTTATCAACAACAGTTTTGATGGTCTTTATTCTTTTCATCAGATATCAGCTTTTTATAGTATAGAAACCGGAGATAACGGAAAATGTCTGTTTATCCCGCTTAATTGCTTCACCTCTTGTTTTCCGATACAAAATTCATCGTAAACATAACGGTGTTAAAGACACGATTCAACAATTTGATCCATCTGTAACTCAGCACGAAGCTTGACATCCGGCAAAGCCGATTCGAGAGACTCTCTGATTTCTTCGTGCCGCTGAAAAGAAACGAAAAGGCCATCGATCACATCTCCTGTTGACAGGCAGCGGGGATCAATAACCTGATCGCCCTGACCGCAGGTTTCAAATACCCCCCGGGTCTTGATGCTGTAGGCGATCCCCGCCGTAGGGACTTCCGTCGACAATCCCGCAATTGCTGCATGCATACGAGTACCGCAAAACCAATCACACCGGGAAATTATCCACTTTGTTTCCGACTGGTCATAATACGGCGGCAAAGCTGACAGTCGGCTCCCTGCGACACCTGCCAGTTTTTGGATAATATCATTGTTGGCGTCCGGATCGGACTCACGTTTACCCTTCTTCGCCAGCACATGTGGTATTAATAGAATATTAACATCCGTCTTTGTTAAGATCTGCCGTAAGAATTCAACAACTACGTTTCGATAATCCGCCCGGAACCCGTACCGATGAATTGCAGCATCCGGATCGTTATAAATAAGACCACTGATATTAAAACCGATAGTTTTTCGACGTCTATCAATATCCAGCCACTTTACCACCGTATCAGGAAGCACTCTTCGGGGTCTGGCTGCCGGGAGGGCAAATGCCACGTCTATGCCTGAATGATGTCGTGCCGGATCATAGGAACTGCCGAGCAATTCTCGCAATCCGGCAAAACTGTTTTCATCACGCGCCCATGCGGCAGTCGCATTACAAACGATTCGTTCGGCAATATTACGACAACGAGGACTATTAAACGGACCATAGGTCTGCGGTAAAAGAATTAGAGGACGATTCTGTTCGAGTGCTATCAGTTTAGTAAGCGTAATCCAATTAAAACGATGAGGGCCATACATATCTGTAAAACTGTCACCGCCGCTGATGTCGAGCACACATCGGGCATCGGCAATGGCTTTCACCCCGGGATTCCACAATCCACCCAACCAGGAACTCACGCGCATATTCCAGAGATTGTCTTGTCGGTAATATCGACGCGAATGATTAGCGCACATTAAGGTATACTTAAAAGAGAGCCCTTCGGTGCTATATGTTTTAGTATGCACGCCTCTTTTTACATCAAACACTGTTAACTGTGTCCGGGGGATGCGTTTCATTATGCCGATCATTGTGGAAAATGACAAAGCTGAAACACCCAGGTTTTCTGAGGTTGGCATAGCACCGAATATACAAAAAGCTGGTGCATTATTTCCATCGATCTTCCGAGTTATCATGTTAAAAGCTTATAATTTGTCCCGTTTCGGTACCGGAATGCAGGGATAATCAGCGATCAGATTGAATAAATCATAATAGCGCATCAGGTCCGTATAGTACCTTGAGCACAGGTGCAAGTATGGGATCGACTGCCTTTCCTTTTTCGGAAACTCTGTTTTTCAACTGTTCATTCGACAGGAATACGATAGTAACAAGCTGCGCCATTCCTGGTTACCTGTTGTATCTCATATGGCACTGTCACATATGGGTGCCGCAATCGGTGCGTCTGGAAAAAAACCTGAGCAGAGAACGGACAGGCTCAAAACAAAATTGATTTTCACGTTTAGAAAAATAATCCCAAATTTGAGGGTAATTCCTGTAGAGTGTTTCGTGCCGATGAAAAACCTGCAGAGATGTCTTATTAATTCTCTTTTTACATTTATTCATTCTTCCGGTACGACTTGCTTCTTGATCATTATAGGTGCGATAGAATACCAGGGGCTTGTTAATCTTAAATACTTCTCTGCCTAATTCGATAATCGACAACCAGAAATCGTAATCTTCCAGTCCGTAAACCAACTCTTCGGAATATCCCGATGTTATATTCCAATCATCTTTTCTGAAACAGGAATTCGCTACGATACAATTTGCATAGAGCATATTTTCGATGGAATATTCCTTCACCTCAAATCGACCGGATCGAGCACCGAAACGTTCGACATCGCTATATACAATCCCCGCATTCGGATGAGAATCGAATACCGGGACGCACTGTTCCAGAAAATGCTGAGCTATCTTATCATCGGCATCAAGGTTCAGTATTATCTCACCCTGGGCATGGTTTATTGCGAGATTACGGGCATGCGCAGGTCCATAGTGCTTCGTATGAAAAACCCTGACCTTTTCATGATGAATACAATCCAGGATCTCCCGTGAATCATCGGTGGAACCGTCATTAACTATGACTACTTCGAAGTCTTGAAAGGTTTGACTTAAAACTGAATCGAGCATGTCGAAAATATATTTGCCATGATTGTAACATGGAGAAATAATGGATGCCTTGACGCTCATCTTCTTCCCCTGAAAATTCCCAATCTGTTAGTATTAACGGATTGAATAGCATATGCCTCTGCAAAAAGAACTTCCTTTGGTAAGGTGTAGGTCCTGTACGTATTCAATGCCATAATCTTTTTTCGATAATCCTGAACCTTCAGCTGGCTTTTGAAACAATTCATAGCAGATAGCAGAATCTCCGCAATATCCGTAATATCATGTAGATAGTTCGGCGATAAAGGAGCACTTATTTCGTAAGAAATTAAATATCTGACCGTTTTTGTTGTGACATTTTTTAAGGCCTCCTGAACGGCTTTGTTCAGTATACGGTGATCCGGATGGATTTCCGAATCTGCGGGATAATAAATGTTGGAAGGATTACTGCTTTCTATTATCGATTGTATCGAATTAACTAATTTTTTATCTAAAACTAAGGAACGATCATGAAAATCCAGAAATTCAGGTTCCTCGCAACCAATAATTTTTGCCGCGGCAATAGATTCCCTTTTCCGGATTTCCGGATAATCGGGATTCTTCTGTTCGTCGGTTACCGGATAGCCACTATCGGTCACAATAACCGTTTTCACTACATCGTTCTGCTGTACACACCTGATCATCGCACCACCACAACCGAAAATTTCATCGTCTGCGTGGGGTGCAAGAATCAGCGTTCTGCCGGAGGGAACACTTCTTTTTGCCTTATAAGGGATATGTTCCTGTTCCGGTTGTATTTTCCTGATGTTACTCATTCAGAACAAGTCTCCGTCCGCCATTGTATAAAAGAATGCATCGAAATGTGTCAAGTCGATCGTGCCGTTATACTCCCTATAGGCGGGAACAATCCCGATCGGTTCTTTAGTTTTTTTGAATCCGGATTCAATAAGCCCCCGGGTTATAAAGTGATTGTCTGGAATCCAGATTCTTACCCTTTTGATTTTCTCTTGTATTAACATGTTAATTCCTGCCCTGATTAAACGATCAAGTTCGTCCTTGTCCCCGGCGGAGAATATGTCCACAATAGTTGCGGTCTTGTTACCCGGCAGGAAAATAAGATACCCGGTCAACTCATTCTTTGTGTTGAATAACCCCAAGGTGCGATAGCTGTGTACGGGATGGTGGAAAAAACGCCAGCTCAGGAATCGTGAATTTCTGATAACCGAATACGGATACTCTCGCTTATTCTTTTGCCAGAGTTTGTCGAACTGTTCGTCGATCTCATGTAAAACCCGTATGTTTTCCGACGCTGTAAAACGGCTTCTCTTGAAAAGATTGATTTTCAGTTCAAAATAGAAGTGCTCATGAGGCATTGCCGTATAGCTTAGAAGTGAATTCCCCAGGCTGTAATGTTTTATTCCGGGAAATCCATAATGAATTGTGCTCAGCCGGGCGTTTCCAAAGACATTGAAAAAATGTTCCACGGTGAGAGTGAAAAGTTTTTTGCCATCAGACAGGATATGCCGATAGTCCGGATGCGACATGCTGTCTACGCACTGAGTCATGATTATCTCCTGCATGTTCCATTGAGCGGGAAATGGAATGCCGCCATGGAAAACAACGGGCGTATTCGATTGATCGACGCACACCATCACCTCACGACCGAAGGGATTGCCGTGAAATTTCCAACGCCAGATTCTTCTATCTAAAGTTTTTCCAAATGCCGATTCCCAGAGTCGTACGACTCCTTCTTCGTCTTCATCCCGATACGGCCGCAGCAGGAATGTACCAAATTCGGTACGTATCTCTTTTTCTAATCCTGCCATCGATTCTCCTGATCCGCATTACAACAAAGGTAAATATCTTCCAGTTTCTTCGCAATCTCCTCTGCGCCGGGCCACTTTTTTGAAATTATTTTTGTTTGTTCCCTGAGTTTCGTTCTTTGTTTATCCGACGCAAGTAATTGTTGAATCCGGTCTGCGATCATATATTTATCATCATCTACAAATATGACCGCGTCCTGCAATAATTCCGGCACAGCCCCGACATTCGTGCAGATCGATGGTATACCGGCCAAAACAGCTTCACAGTTGGCCAATCCGAAAGATTCCGTCGAAGAAACACTGATATACATATCCGCAGCGGATAAATACGTGCCGATAGTGTCTGTTACTCTAATTTCAAAATTATTATGTACCCCCCTCTCTTTTGCAAGGGCCAGTAATTTATCCTTTTCCGAACCCTCTCCCAATACAATTATTCGAGGTCGTTTTTCGGCCGGGATCAAAGAAACTGCCTCTACAAGTAAGGAGAACCGTTTCATCGGATCGAGCCGCCCGACAGCAAGAAGAAGGACATCATCTTCCGATAAGCCCAGTCTGCTTCTGGCACTTTCTCTACTTTCCAGAACTACATTTACCGCATGCGGAACGACATGGCATTTTTCAGGGACGCTGTCGATATTCATTTCTTTCGCCATCTGATACATTCCGCTTGCAGTGGGAGAAATGATCCACTGCGCATATGTCTTCGCTTTCATTTCCATTTTCTGCAAGGGTAAAAGATCATCCTTCTGCAGATGTATCCCCACATAGTTTTTTACGAACCTTCCAAAAGAATGTATCGTATATCCCCAGTATTTTGTCGAATTATAGATTTTAGAAAAGAAGTGATAATAATAGCCGATCAAAGGATCGTGGCAATGAACATGAGAGATTCTTTCTCTGGCGGCATATTTGGCGGCTCTTCTCACAATGGAAAGACGTTCTCGTATCAGTGTAGAGGTTAAATCCTCTTTTCTGCTGAAACATCTGAGGAAAAGTGTGCAATATATATTCTGGAAGATTCTCAATTACACCGGATTTTACTTGTTCGGATCGTTTACGGTCAAAAATTTCTACCCGGTGACCACGGTTTTCCATACTCCGGATTACGGGCAACAGACTTTTCCTGATACCATACCTGGCATCACTGTTTCCTTCCCGTGTTATGTGCAGAATTCTCATAATAAAAGATCGCTTATCCGCCAGAGGCCCAAGCTTTTATCCTTATACTGTGCCTGTTCACAGTTTTCTCGAATTATCAAAACGGGTCGGGGAAATGTAAATGGTTGTTTTTCCAGGTTGATCGGCCTCCAGTAATCAATACCGAGTTGTGAATTAATTTTACATTCTGTAAAGGTTGTAGCCAAAAGGTATTTTGAACCACTTCTTCGGATATTTTTCAGGGCGGCTTTTGCGTCGTTAAATGTCAAATGCACCAGGCAGTCACGGCATAAAATCAAATCAACTTCCGGCAAATCATCTTTAATAATATCAAGCACTAGGAATCCGTGGTTTTCATCTGAAAATAACTGATTATTGATTTCAATAATCCTGTCGACAATATCAGCACCTGTATATGTACAATTTTGCAGATCAACATGTTGCATCCAGTTATAATCACCACAAGGGATATCAAGCAGGGAATGCATGTTATAGTCTTTTATCAGATGCGGCAGGGTGTTTCTTATTTCTTTTGTCGATTCAAGTGATGATCCAGGACCGGAAACCGATTGCGGATCTCCCCAGAGATTTTTTTCATATACCAGGGTAAACAGTTCTTTCGGGGAGAGAGATATTACAATTTTTCGATGCAATTTCTGCAAAAACCATTCCTTTTTGTGAAAATTGTGTTTCTTGAGCAGTATATCAAGCAAGGCCTCTCTATCGTATCTGTTTAATGTCTTCGCAATAAACTTACCAAATGCGTTCATTCTATCGTGGCCTTCAATCTTCTTTTCAGACGAACCGCAATTTCACGAGGTAACTGGGAAAAATGTTGAATCCGCCATTTACACCGGATAAACCTGGCGAAGATCATCCATCTGTTTTTCCAGCCGGAGCTGTTAAGGGTACGACGATACGCCAGAAAAAAATCTCCCGGAAGATCTCCCAGGAGCTCCATGCGGCGACCGAGAAACCGGATTTCCGGTATTTCCCATATTCCGTGTTCCAGACGGGCAAATAAATGCTTAACGTCAGGGGGAATACAATCAGTTATCCCAACAGTTGTCAGATATTGGAATGCCTTCTTGAAACGCAGATTAAAATGGTCGCGTTGAACCGCACTGAGAATTCTGTCCCAATCGATTCTCTCTCCATCGCGCTCAAGAATAATCACGACATCAGTAATCCAGCGTAAGGGGTGAACAACATTCCATTTCATTCCATGGGCACAAACATGGTACAGTAAATCGGTAGCATCGGGAACCTTTGCCTTACCGGCACCGACTTCAACCTCTATCCCCCTCTGAATATATCGACTGTTCTCTTCCTTCACATAATTGCTTTCCGGAAGCAGGTTCCAGTGCAAATCAACTTCAATGCCGGACTGACTTGTAAAATGACACCCCTTCTCAACCTCCAGCCATAATGGTGAAGGCCTGACCGGCAACCGCTTGTCCGCTGTCATGCCGTTTTGCTCCAACAGATTAAAGGCA
This sequence comes from Syntrophaceae bacterium UBA2210, assembly GCA_002327865.1. Classification (GTDB taxonomy): domain Bacteria; phylum Desulfobacterota; class Syntrophia; order Syntrophales; family UBA2210; genus UBA2210. The sequence goes on along the minus strand of DCUQ01000019.1, from coordinate 15,718 downwards.
ACATGCAGATCTTTTTCAGTTACCATTATATCTATATCGGACATGGGACGCAGACCGGGATCTGCATAATAATTCAGAATCAGGGGAATTCCTTTCAAAAGCAGCGGCAGATCTGCTCCCGTCTGGTTGTATTGCTTCAGGAATCCGCCTATCTGATGCAGGTGAAGACGGTTCTTATACCAGAAATATCGGTATACACTACGATACCTTTTCAGCATTCCCGCTTCGATATCGGCTGATTGAAGATTCTTATACAATAACGGCAGGAGGCGGAAAGAACCGAAGTCCAGATTCTCAATGTCCGATTCCGCCTTCCAGAGCTTCCAGAAGACAACCGCCCGGTCCGGAGGCGATAAACATGCTTTGAGCAGAAGTTCCTGGGTCGGATCCGGCAGAAAGTACGAATGTTTTTTCATGCTCGTGCCTGGCTGTCATTAATAGTGAAGACCTGATCGCAGCAGGCTAACAGATTGGGATCATGAGAAGCAATGCAAATGCTTCCGGAGAAAACTCCGGATTGCAGTATTTCCAATATCCGTGACACGGCCTGATGATCAAGGTGATTGGTCGGTTCATCCAGGAGGAGTAACGAGGGACTGCGAAGCAAGGCCCGGCTGATTGCCAGGCTCTGGCGTTGTCCTCCGGAAAGTTGTACCCCGTCTTCTCCCATCCTGGAGTCCATCTGTTTCGGTAAGGTCCGGATCCATTGCCAGGCTGAAGTCCATTCCAGGACCTTCCGTACCCTTTCGGAATCTACGGAAGACAAGCCATAGCATACATTTTCCACGATAGTAGCGTCAAAAAAGACCGGATTCTGGGGAACTATCGCCATCCGGCTCCTGAGATTTTCCATATCCAACCTCTCATAGTCAATACCATCGGCCATGAGTTTTCCCGAAAGCGGATGGTACAGCCCCAGGATCAAGTTAAGTAACGTGGTCTTTCCGGTTCCGTTGGACCCGGAAAGACCGGTAATGGTACCGGCTCTGATGGTCAGGGAAATATCCTTTAAAAGCAATTCCTTACCGGGAAACGAGAATGAAACACGCTGAAAAGTAATCTCTCCCTGAAAATCAATCGATTCTTTTCCACGATAATAATCGTCTTCGTGAAAATCATCCAATATCCGAAGACGCCTCAAAGATTCCCGTCCGTTAATACACTGAGGAACAGCCGTAAAAAAAGAGCTTAGCTGGCTTTTCAGAATCATTACAGCAATATAAAAAGATACCAGTTCACCGATCGCCAAATGGCCGCTCTGAACCGCGAACCCGCCTCCCAGTAAAATGACAACCGTGGCGATGATGATAATAAAATCCTGTCCCTGGGAATACGCGGTGCTTAGAAGAGCCATCTCCTGGCTGCTGAATTGCACCCTGCGTGTGTGCTCGCAGTGTTGTTCATATTCCTGAACACGTGCACTCTGGTGAGCGGTTAATTCAAACATGTTAAGGAGAAAATTTATTCCCCGGCTGAAAGTCTCACAACTATCATGGAACTCTTTCACTCTTCGTCCCAGGTGAATTTTTAAATAGCGATTCAACAAATAGAACAGGGGAATAATCGTAAACAACAAAAGGGTCAACCGTATATCCAGGAAAAAGAGCAGGGAGATTAATGCTATTGAAGCCAGAGCCGCGGGAATAAGGTTGGTCGCCAGGGCATTCAGCATTATATCAACCCCTTCGGTGTCATGAATTATCCTGCTGTAGACAAGGCCACGGTTCATCTTCTTGTACTGTTCCAGTGAACCGTAAAGCAGGCGCTTAATCAGATCATTGCGGAGACGACTAATCACCTCTTTCGTGGCATGCAGTGTAAGCCTCCTTGACAGCAGAACCAGGATGGTGGCCGACAGATGAAGCACTATTATCGCAAGGCCTGCCATAATCAGGGCTCTCCAATCCTGCCTCGGCAATACCGAATCGATAGTAATTTTAAAGATATAGGGTATCAACAGCAGGATAACGATGTTGACAAGCGCCAGGATGGTCCCCATGAACAGCTTTACTATTTGTTCGTTCCAGTAGCGGTAGATCAGTAGCCGTCTGATTTTTATTCCTCCTGTTTGATATTGAGAGTGTATTTACCGACGATTATTTCCGGCGATCAAGCGATGCCTTAATAATGCCCAGGTAATCTTTTCGATCCCGGGCGGCCTTACGGCCCAGATTGGAATCATGAACCCGGCGCCAGGCCAGGACACGATCAATCCCCTTTTTTTCAATATTCTTCTCTCGTGCCCTTGACCACCAGTCAATGAGTTCCCCGGTACGCCACCTGGAATCAAACACTCCGACTTTTTCAAACACATCCCTGCGTATCAGGATCGTGCTGTTGACCAACCCGGACAACACCCCGGATTTTAACCGGGTTTGCCTTTTAACAAGTGGGGAAATATCCGGACTGAAAAACTCACTAAACCCGGTATAAAAAACCCCTGCAGACGGGTGAGAGTAACTGAGATCAACCTGTAGTTCTAGCTTTTCCAGTTCCCAGAAATCATCACAATCGAGAAACGCAATCAGTTCACCGGTACTTTTCTCAAGGCCCAGATTACGGGCAGCGGCAGGCCCGGAATTGGCCTGTTGCGCGACATGAATCTTTCCCCCGCTCAGTGAGCGCATAAGTTCCCAGGAATCATCCGTGGAACCGTCGTCAACCAGAATAATCTCGTCGGGAGAAAGGGTCTGTCGCTGAACACTCGCGAGTGCTTCCTCAAGGTAGCAACAACCGTTAAAAACGGGGATAATTACTGAAAGCCGGGATGTTTTACTCTTTTCCATTGTTACTACCCCCGGCCTTTATTTTTTGCCGTAAAATGGAAAACATCTCTCTTTTGCAGGTTGTATTATCATGGGAACAATTGTCTTCATGAATATTTCTCTGCAATAATACCTGCCTGACAATACGCATTTGAATCCCGGCGTTCTTGGCTCGGACAAACCATTCCAGATCACTGCCGTTTACAAGGTTTTCGGTAAAAATACCGATCCTGGTAAAGATATGACGGCGAACCAGCAGGGTGCTGGGCAGGAATCCTACGGGGTCTTCCCTCAGCAGCTCCGGCTTTAACCAGTTCGGCCGTTGTGTGGTTCCGACAAGATGATTGTGCATCAGGGTTACCACGTATCCGGGCTCAGGATCATTAAGAAGAACCTGCATCTGAAGTTGTAATTTTTCCGGATACCAACAGTCGTCCTGATCAATAAACGCGAGATATGTTCCCTTTGCCTGACTGATGCCGAAATTACGGGAAGCCGCGACCCCGGCGTTTTGTCTGCTGAACAATCGAATCCGGGGATCAGCGGGAACCAGGTCATCACCCCCGTCACTGGAACCATCGTCAATGACCAGCAACTCAAAAGGATTGTAACTCTGACTCAGAACACTATTGATGGAAGATTCGATAAAATTTCTGCCGTTATAAAGCGGCAGAATAATGCTGACTAACGGATTGTTCATGGTTTTCTCCCGGCAAGCAATTCTTTCAGTACGTTAATGACAGCGCTCGGAGAAAATTTTTCCTCTATCAAGGCCCGGCCATGAGACTGGAAGCTCTGCCATTGTGATTTGCGATTGTACGTATCAAAAACCTGTGAAATAAATTCTTCCTCAAGCTCGGCGACGGCCAGATGACGGCCGTTAATTGCACCCAGTCCTTCAGCCGCAACCGGGGTGGCGACTACGGGAAGACCGCATGCCATACTCTCTAAAACTTTCCCTTTGACTCCGGCACCGAAACGCAGCGGAGCAACGGATAATCTGGATCGATGAAACAGGGGGAGCAGATCGGGAACATGACCGAGAAATGTAATTTCCCGGTGCGGGTTATTCCGCAGGATATCCACGGGGGGATCGGCACCGGCGATCCTGAGAATTAATCCGGGAATCGCCTCTTGCAGGCGGGGAAAAATTTTCATTAATACGGAAAGGGCATCCAGGTTCGGTCCATGACTGAACGACCCGATAAAGAGCAACCCCTGACGCTGCTCGAAAGAAAGCCCGCCTACTGTAGATACTTCATGGATATTGGAGAGTACCTTGATTTTTTCAGGAGAGAACATTGTACTCAGTTTCCGATGTTCCAATGTGCTGGTAACCAGGGTAACATCACTTTTTTCGACAGCCTGCAGCTCCCTTTTACGGGTGGCTATCGCCATTTTAACCAGTTGGCGATTTCTTGTGATCAGGGCCTCCCTGTAGAGCCTGAGATAGTGAAGATCTACCGTGTCGAAAACAACCAGGGCTCCGGGGCAATATCGTCGTACCCGGGTCAAGTAACGATGCGCTACAAACTCGTCACTCAAGATGACCAGGGTAAACTTTTGTCCCCGTGTCCGGAGAAAAACCTCCGGATCTTCCTCGCTTCCTTCCGGGACAATAATTCCGACGTTTCTCAGGTTTTCTCTGTCGTCCTTGAGACGGGAGGAATAAAGGGGCTGGTTAAAAGGGCAAACCGCCAGAAAACAAGTGTCCCGACTGATCTGAGCGAGGATCTGTAAGATCCTGAAAAGACGTAACGATCCGGAATCCAGATCGGGGGTCGGAATCCGGACACCGATTACCAGGGCTGAGGTTCCCCGGTCAGTCGGCATGGGACAATATACCTTTCAAAAGGGGAATTGCCGAGGAGGGACTGCCGATCGGTACGGTCAGCAGCCAGCCGGGCAGAGATCGAGCGGCTTTCGCCAGGCAGGCGAATTCCCTCGCCCCGGCATGTGGCATCTGGTAGAGAGAGCTGACGGCAAGATGCCTCGCGACTTCTCCCGAATCCATCCTCCGAAGGCCGGAGGGATTGTTTGCAGGACACAGACCGGGTAGCACAAAACCCTTGAGGGCCAAACTTTCAGCTGCCTGTTTCGCCATCGTTTCCCCCATGAAGAACACCTGCTTTCCTTCACCCCCGGACACTGCGTCAACCTGAGACAATGAGAGCATTTCAATTGTCTTTTCAGTTAACTTGGCTGTGAGGTAGACGCTGTTCAGGCGAAAGGGCGGCGAGGTATTTATGGCGCAATAATCATCACCGCAAAACTTCATGCCTCCGTCAACAACTGCCGCTGTCGCCACAGTTGACTTACCGGTCCCGGCCTTGCCGATCACCAGCAATCCCCTGTTATCCCGGTCACCAACCCCTGCGCCATGAACCAGAAGCCAACCGTTCTCCCGAAGCAACCAGTGCATTAAATGACGAAAAGGGGCAGCCCGCTCATAAAAGGGAATCTGCTTACCATTCCTGATCCAATAGACAGCCTTCTTTAATCGCCTGTTATAGATATTCAAGATATCCGGCCCTGTCAGATAAGAAGCAACAATCTCATCCGAGAGACGACTGTTAACTTCGCCGCGACGTTGGAAATCGGCTCTGAGCCAGGGAGAGTGTGGCAGGGATACTCCCGATGTTCCATCAAAGATGTGAATGACAAAATCCGCTTCCGCACGAGAGGTTGTCGGGATGATACAATGACGCAAGGCCCTGGTTAAAAACGACTGTAAACGCGAAGAGGAAAAACGAAGACGCAGATGCTGATCACAGAGGCGGATATCAATATCGACGGAGCCCCTGTCCCGGCGGCAGGCTTCATGCCAGCTCTCAAGAAGATCCTGAAAAAAGCGATCTCCCTGGTTGGAATACTGTGATTGTCGGGAAAATCCGGCTGAGAGCATTATACTTCCATTCCAGTCGATACTATATGCATCAGTAGATACTTTTAATTCCCTGTACCATCGGGATATCAGGACCGGTTGCCGTTTTCCGGGTCTGGCGTGTGCGGCCATCCCGCTTCATCGACATCGTGTATCGGATCCAGCAGCAACAACTCCTGAAGGTCGTCAAACTTTATCAAATGCCCTGCATTTTCCGGCAGTCCCTCTGTATCCCCGGCCAGCCGAAGCTCCGTGTTACCCGTTTCGAGTGTCTCTGCCGGGCGAATCAGATCTTCCGCCAGGAGTTCAGTAATAAGCTGGTCTATCCGGCGTTGCAGTTCGCTATGGGAAACGTTCTTGAAACAGGTCGTCATAACATTCGGAAGAGTTGTTACATCGATCCGCTCTTCTATGGCCTGCCAGACAATACTGCTGAAACTATCCAGCGAATAGTAATTGCCGGTGTCGAAATGTATAATTATTGTTTCATCGTCAAAAGATTCTGCGCTTACCATCGGTCGGTTGATTTCATAAATCTTGTGTTTCATACCCTTCTCCCTGCTATTTTTTAAATGAGGCAGTCACGCGAAGTATACTGCCTTATTTCTTTAGAGCATCTAAAAACCGGTCACTCTTCCATCTCAGTTCACCATTTTACGATATACCTTGATGGTCTCTTCCGCAATCGTGTCCCAGTTGTATTTATTCTGTATGTCGTCGCAGATATATTGTTGTTCTTTTTCTGTTAATTTCTGTTCGAGAAGCATCTCTATCTTCTCTCGTAAATCAGCCACATCACCACATCGGAAATATCGCTCCTTCGGTAGTTCAACCTCCCTGTTAGCCGGAATATTCGAAACCAGTACGGGCAGACAGTAACTCAAAGCCTCCAGCAATACGATGGGAAGGCCCTCATGATAGGAAGGAAGCACAAACAAACGGGCATGAGAATAAAGCTGATTCAGGGGTTCACCCGTCAGGTAGCCGGTCATGATGATGTGAGCATCCCTTCCCGACATTTTTTTAAGATTTCTGCTGTATTCGGTTTCATGATCCGCGTCACCTGCGATAACAAGCTTATAATCACACTTCATAGACCTGAAGGCATTAATCAGATCATGCAGGCCTTTTTCAGGAACGAATCTGGCCACAGCCAGAATGTATTTGCCCGGCTCAACGTCTATACTCCTTAAAAAATCAGTCTTCTTGCTTTTCTCCGGATAATTAACACCATTATAAATAAGGTTGGATTCTCTTCCGCACTTTTCTTGAATTATCTCAGCTATCACAGTAGAGATAACAATAACTTCGTTAGCGTAAATCCCTCCTGTTTTTTCGCCTGCCCGAAGCACGAACTTTGCCAGTTTACCCCATTTCTGGCGATCATAGTCCGGGCCATGATTTGTAACAACAACCTTGAATCCCAATATTCTGGCAACCGGGGTGAGAAGAGACGGCCCTATGGAATGAATATGAACAACATCCGGACGATACCGGCGGGCTGTAAGAAGGGCAATAAAGGTGTGAATTATTGCTTCAAGACTTTTTATCCGGGGAGCATAGCAGTGAATTAAACGAATGTCTCTCCATCTATCGATTCTCTCGGCAACATATGAACTTCTGGTGCAGAGCAACACCTCATGCCCTTTCGCGGCAATACGAGGAAAAAGTTCCTGGCAATGCTTTTCAACCCCGCCCGGGATATCCGGGATACCCCTTGTGCCGGTCACAAAAATTTTCACGACGAAATACCATCTCCTGTAAATTCGGGGTGATTATAATCTCTCCCGTTTTTCATGATTCTTAATTAACACTCATTGTTTCTTCGTAAAGCGATATTAATTGCCGGCAATGCCGGGTCAGCGAATAATATTTTTCCAGCTTTTCCCGGGCGGCTTGCCCCATTGCAGCACGTAGAATTGAATCCGAAGCAAGAGCCTGCATTTTTGCGACAAGCTCTTCCACATTCCCCATCTCAAACAGCAGTCCCGTTCTGCCGTCATCAATCTGTTCGGGTATTCCTCCTATTCTACTGCCGATCACCGGTTTACCAAGAGCCATGGCCTCTAATACCACCATTGAACAGTTTTCATACACCTCAGATGGAACTACGACAAAGGCGGCTCCGTTCACAAGATCTTTAAGTTCTTCATCGCTCCTGTATCCGAGAAATTCAGCCTCAGGGTAAAAATCGTGCAACTCATCCTCCAATGGTCCGGTACCTATAATTTTCAATTTCAGTTCCCGGCTGATACAGGCATGCGCCCGCAACAATGTTTCCACTCCTTTTTCCCGTGACAGCCGCCCGAAGTAAAGAGCGTAACCATTGTCATTGAATACCGGACGATACTCATCAACATCAATTCCATTAAGCATTACATGTATCTTTTCGGCAGGGATCCGACAGGCTGTTATATTGGCCATAAATTGGCTGGGCGCAAGAAAGATATCCACTCCCGCATAGCTGTCGCGCCACTTATGCCACATGGCTTCGATGCTGAGGAGCAATGATTTAGCCCTCGAGTTCTGGCAATTGTGTGTCAGGGCTTTCCAGAAGTCACGTCCCCGGCATGCCTCGCAGATTCTTCCATCATTCAAACAAAGATACGACGGACATACCAGTTTGTAATCGTGAAGTGTCAAAACGGTTTTCACACCGTGTTTTTTGAGAACCGGTATAATAGCCGGTGACAATTGATGATAGATATTGTGTAAATGTGCAAGTTCAGGTTTCTCCTGCGAGATCAGTTTTTCAAGCTTACCGACAGCTTCAAAAGAATGAATGAAATTTATTGCCTGTTTAGCCCTGACTTTCATTCCGCTGTTTTGATGATAATCTATATTACCGACGAAGTACGATGAATAAGGTGAAAAAAAGTTTCTTTCATCTATCATAGAAAAATCGATAACATGATGGCCTTCAGCAAGCAGAAATTCTCGTTCCTGAAAAAAAACCGTTTCCGCTCCGCCTTTAAGATGGAAAAATTTGTTGGCAAAAAGAATGCGCATCGATTGGTATTTAAATAACCTCTTCTATCCTGTAAAATCAAGCAGTTTTATCTCGATAGACTGTAAACAGCGGTCAACTTTCCGGCACCCTTTCCACCAAACTCAAACCCAAATCCAAACCAGTAAATTTCTTTTCTATCTTTTACCGATTCTACCCCGGAGTAACTTCTTCTTTCTTACGGGTATTTTGACGTGCATGATATATGTAAAAAGCATTAAAATAATGGAAGGCGACCACAAAAAAGGCTCCTATTGCTTTTACTGTGCATGAGCATTGATTGCCGCCTGGTAAATCTTCATCAGATCCTGATAATGGTTTTCCGGGTTATTATTTTCAATAAATCTCCTGGCATTTTTGCCCATATCGATCGCCAAATCCTGATTTTTAAACAAGTATTCAATCCTGTTTCGCAAGTCTGAAACGTTTCCCGGCGTAAAGGTATAACCGGTCTTTCCATCCTTCACTAACTCCGGTATACCGCCTATCCGGGCGCCGATTACCGGCTTACCCAGGGCAAACGCCTCTATGACGGATCGGGGATTGTTTTCATACCATTCCGAAGGAATGACCATAGCTGTAGAATTTTTCACATTATCTGCCAAATCGTCTCTTGATTGATATCCCAGAAATACAACATTATCTAACCGTTCATCTTTCGCTTTGCATTCCAGACTCTTTCTCAACGGACCGTCTCCGATGATTTTGAGTTGTATATCCAGCCCCTTTACTGCTTCCAGTAACGTTCCGATTCCCTTTTCATGCGAAAGCCGTCCTACATACACTATTGAATTTTCTTTTGACTCGAAACAGGGTGCAGACTGCTCCAGTCTCGTAAAATTGGTCAGATAAACAATTTTTTTGCCAAAACCCATTTGTTGCACCTTGGTTTTTAAAAACATACTCGGTGAAATAAACACATCGATTTTATCGTAGATATGCAATATCGTGTGATGCAGGTACATTTCCAGGGTATTGAGCAAGCTCTTGGGATATGATTCCTTAGTACATCTTTTCAGGAAGCACCTGTAATATCTTCCATCTTTACATTCCTCACACGGGATGCCCTCTGACATCATGGTATAGGCCGGGCAGACTATTTTATAGTCACGTATTGTCATGACAGTCGGGATATTATATTTCGCAAATACATCCAGAATCGAAGGCGATATCTGATGGTAAAGATTGTTAAGATGGACAATGTCGGGTTTTTCTATCTCCAGCAGTTTTTTTATCTTCTTCTTTGCCTCAAAAGAATAGAGAAGGTTTGCCGCTGCTTTGAATTGCTTGAAAACCCCGTTTTGCACGTTGTAATCCACATTTGAAACAAACAGGTCTCTATAGGGATAATCCGGATTTTCCGGATGATCCATCCCCCAGAATGCAACTGTATGACCCTTCTCTTCAAGAAGCCTCCCGGTCTCAAGGGTGCTTATCTCGGCACCGCCCTTCGGGTATAGAAATTTATTGACGAGAAGGATCTTCATTCCCTGTTTTCCTTTTTATGATCTATTCACCAAACTCAAAACCGAAATATTCAATTTCCTTTTTATATCGTTTCCAGATAGCATCTTTTGCTCGATCATTGAATGCTTCCGCATAAGAAGCACTCGCCCCGGTATATCTTTCACGCGGCAATTCGGCATTTTTCAGACCGATAGTCTTCGCGATCTTTGAAAAATCGGCATCCAGATTTTCAAACCTGCCGACAAAATCCACCGGGATGTTTCCTCTTGAATCATAAAGCCAATAGAACTGCGCTCTCAAGGCATGCTGATTATCGAGATGGAACGTGACAAAATCATGAAGAGAGCAGTCGTGTGAAATCCTGTATCTGTTACGATGATTGATATCATTCATTACATTTCTGTACCATGAATATGCCCTGGACCATGGATTTCTGACAACCGTAAACTTATAATAGTTTTCGTATCTTACCCTGCCTGATGGCTTATAAAAAGTGCCTATTTTGTTTCTCCGGGTAAAATACTTCGCTCTTCTTGCCATTGAATACAGCTGATCGGCCCTGTAGAGTTTCACTAGCTTCGCCGGTGATATGGGTTCTAAATCGAGAATTGTTCTGTGATCCGGCAACAGATTGCCTGTCCCCTCTTCCGAACAGATCTTTGATTCAATACTGGTTCCGGCATTTTTAGGGATATGAATGAATATGCATCGGAATGTATCTGAAATCATATAATGATAAACCCTCGCTGAAAATTTGAATTGCTTCAGAACCGGAAAGGTTTCTGCTGTTAAAAAGTGTCTTGGGCCCGGAATAACATTCTTCGGCAGTTCCCCCTTTCAGCACATCGTTTTCCCGATTAATTCCCTTTTCCTGCTCCAATCTATCTGCGGGGATTACCGGCCTGCCGGAAGGCCCGGTTTCAGATTTCATCCCCACGTCTTGCGAATTACGAATTATCGGGTTCTTATAAACCAACCCGCGGGATATCGCCTTTTAGACTCACCTATATTCTCTTTACGCCATTTACTTCGATCCCGGGTGTATGATCCCGGCAAATATAAGTCGTAATCATATTTTAAATATTTGCCGTGACAACAGGTATCTCCATAATAGTCGAACAATTGCTGATTATTAATCAGTAACTGTCTCATTACCGGAATTTCTCCACAATTGCCCGGTCATATAAAAAACAGCAAAAAAGATCCATACAAGCTGTTGGTATGAATCGGACCGGTTAAACTCGAATTTAATTTCATTGATGAAAAAACACAGTAATGAAAGCAGACATGTCGCGGCTAGTAAATATCCAGTATCATTATATTTTATTCTCTTTACATATTTCAGCAAACTTTTCGCGATCGTATAGAAAAACAACACAAAAAAGAGCGTGCCCACAATTCCAAACTGAAAGAGCATACTCAGGTACAGGCAGTGGAAATTCTTACTCTGGAAGCCAAGCTTATGAGCCTGAATCGGCCCATGTCCGAAAAGACTGATGGTGTGCGTCGTAATATCATAGGCCCTTGTCCATATACCCTGCCTGTTGACAATGCTCGCAATATCCACTTTCGATTGTACCTGATTCGGCACCTTAGATTTGATCCGGTTCTGTGCCCCGGGTTTTGTCATGTCCGGTGCTGTTACTCTTACCTGATCCAGAGTGAGTTGAAACCGATCCGTAAGAATGGACGAATAATGGAAAAAACTCGAAAGCACCAACACACAGATCAAGGTGGAGCAGACCGCAACAGCAAATCGTTTGATGGTATATTTCCGGGCAACAAGGATACATACAAAAACCAGAAGTTGAAAGACAATAAGCAAAAAAGCAGATCGTGTACCGGACAGTATCGCGCCAAGAAAAAGAAACGCGACTACCAGTAAAAACAATTTATTTTTTGAAACAAAAAACTTGTACAGCGAAAAAGGAAACAAAAGCACAAGCAATTCGCCGAATCCTTCTCCACTCGAGAATATGGTAGTGGCACGGGTATAAACGCCGTCAACAAAATACGCGCCCAGGTGCTCCCGGGTTCTGTGAAAAAAGATGGTAAAATATTTTTCCGTCCAGGGGAAATGTAATAGAAGCAGGCTTAAAAAGACATGAATTGTTGTTATCAACAGCAATACGTTTATTATCTTCTCTATATAATCGCGCTCACCATTTGCTGTTCCGGGAATTTGTCGGGAATGAACGATTAAGATAAAAACGATAATCGAGGAAACAAAATTCAGATAATGCCTGACCGAAGGTCCCCAATACTCCCCGAACATATTGGGAACCGTTCCGATGAAAGCGACACAACTCAGCAAAAATAGATTAATAAACAGAAACTTATCCCTGGCGATCGTAACGGTGATCCTGTACTTTGTCATCGCCCACACAAGTGTCACGAATATAAGAAGTGTACCTGTTGAGAAAGCATCCCTCCCCGAATACTGCAAGGTGATCGGAAAGGTTATTATAATCATCAGGAAAACGATTTTTGCAAAGTGCGACGGGCCGATATAGAGGAGACCCATAATCGGCAAAAGAGCGAGGGCAGCGATCACTTTGGAAGGTGCGCAAAGTACTGCCATCGCTGTAAGTACAGCTACAGGCAGTATTAAATAACCGGTATATATAGCTCTTTTTACTTTAACTACCGGTTCGATCATAATCCGTTTCGGTTTATCTTGTTTTCTGACAATTTGTTTGCGTTATTGAACATTTTTCCAGTCTTCCTGTGTCGCCAAGGTATATTTTGTGTTGCCTCTCTCGTATGTCAACAAATACAAAAAGATACGATCTTGCTGTTACTTAGTAGTAACGCTGCGTATCGCACTGTTAAATCCTTCATACATTTTTTCATAACTGTTTATGCCTTCGAATAGCCTGCGAGATTCTTTCCCCATGCACTCTCTCATGGTTTCATCTGATATCAACCTCTTGATGGCACGAAGCAATTCGGAAACAGAGCCCGCCTTTACAACATAGCCATTGATTCCATCCTTTACCAGATCGCCAACCGCACCGACAGCATCTGTTGTAACAATCGGTATTCCCATACTCGTTGCCTCATTTATGACAAGCCCCCACGCCTCTGTTCCATTTTTACCGCTGCAGGGCAAAACGAAAATATCCGCCTTTTGATACAATTTCCAAGCATCTTCATTTTGTATATCCCCATAAAAAATAATATTTTTTACCTTTAATGTATGCGAAACTTTTTCACAATATTCACGAAACGGGCCATCGCCCGCAACAATAAGATTTACATTCTCGTACTCTTTTTCTATGCAGGAAAATGCATGGATAAGGATATCAAGCCCCTTATACTCTACGATCCTAGAAAGATATAAGATCGTTATACTATCTGAACGGGCTTTTCCGTTACACACATTTGTTCCCATTCCCGGCGCCAGGGACTGATCTTCGGTTGACTGATACGCCGTAAATAACGGCTTTCCTTCAGGTGATATCTTCCTGTTAAACTCTCTTGACCTGCTGCCGGATACGACAATCGCATCTGCATTTTTTGTCGACAATGTCACACGAATATTTCGTTGAAAATTCTTCCAGTATGGATAATTTCTTCTAAAGCCGGATGTATCCCACGACAGGCTCCATAGTATCACCGGGATTTTCAAGATTTTTCCCGCCGCTAACGACACGATCGTATGGAGGGAACCGCTGATGCCAGTGATAATAACTTCAGGTTTCAGTGTGAATATATGTTTCAATAACTTTAAAATCCAGAAAGGGTTGTTTTCACCGTTTAAAAATAGCATATTCCACTCCGGATCAGGGGACAACCTGGAAGGATATATTGATTTGCTTCGTATAAAAATAAAGGTCACGTCATGGTTTCTATGAATCATATCAAAAAGTGGATAACGATAATGCGCATAACCGGGCTGGACAAATACTATCTTTGCTTTGTTTCGTTTGCGGTTAATTCGTAAGGGGTTTTCGACATGGACCTTCATCTGACATTCCTGAAAGTGTGGAAAACGGCTTTGCTGAACGGTACATACCCGGTTGTCCTACCGAATTTTACTTTCATATACGAGAGTATTACAAGATTATGAAAACATGTCGTTACCATTGCCGCTATCGCTGTGCCCATAATACCTAAAACAGGGATCAGTAAAAAATTAATTGCTATGTTTAAGCCCGCGGCCAATATCATAATTTTCCCCAAAACAGTTTCTTTATCTGTCATGTTCATGAACATTCCCGTCGCTCCGGAGATCGAGTTAATAAACATCCCGATCACTAGAATCACTAATGGCAGGTAAGCGACTTCAAATTGAACGCCGAAAACAAGTTTCAGAATGGGCCTGCCCAGAAGTATAAGTCCGATAAGAATCGGAGTCGTTGCAAAGAAAACCATCTTCGTTGATTTTCTGGCAATAAAAAAAAGTTCGTCGATCTTACCCAAATGAAACAATTCCGAAAATTTCGGCCCACCCATCGAAGCAACCGCTATATGAATAAACTGTGCCGAGGAAGCAAGCTTGAAGGCGATGGCATAATACCCCACTTCGGCTTCGGTGCGAAACATGCCGAGCATAAGGATACCTGTCTGCCCGATGATAAATGCCATCGTGGTGGTCAGGAGCATAGGCAGAGAAATGGAGAGAATTGCTCGACGGGATACAGTATGAACCGTATCGTTAGATTGCGCTCTTTCTTTAAAGGTGCAATTAACGATGCTCCAGCCGACGACGCCTGTTGCAGCAAACCCAAACAGCAAGGCATAGACCGGCACATTCTCGGAAGACCAGAGTAGTCCTGTAATAATTAAAAAAAGTAGATTACAGAGCTGTGGCAGAAACTGCATAAGGGCAAAGAATCTAATAAGGCGCAGTCCACGGACAGCCTGTATATTGAGATTCATCATAGACCTGAAAACAACAAAGGCGGAGGCGACCGCGAAATAGCAGGAGAGATAAGGCTTGGAAAACACCTTGCCGGCAATGAGGTTGGCACCAAAAAAGAATACCGCGGCCATTATCACAGAAACCACGACAACCATAGAATGAGTTTTACGGTAAACCTTGAAGGCCGATGTGGGAGAATACCTGGACAGGTGTTCGGGAATCAACCGAAGAATGGAAGTACTTGTACCCATGACCGTAAAAATCGTGGTCAGCATGAGAAAAGAATCTATCACTGCCACGATACCGACCATCCTTGCCCCGTACAATCGAGCCACAATTATACTGAAGGCAAGGCCCAGAACCGCCGCGATTACACGCGCTGAAAACGCCCAAATGGAACCGGTAAAAATCTCCGAGAATCGAGGATCCGAGGCAAGACTGATATATTTCCGTTTTATAAAATCGATCATTTTCTAATATTTCGTTCAGAATATTTTTCCGGGCTTACTTCAGTTTCCTTGCCCACTTATTATTTATATTCGGCGGGGCAACTCCGAAACGTTCTCAATCAACAGTTCCATTAATCTCTATTTGCCTCCTTTTATAAATGGCCAAGAGATGGTCGCAAGAGCAGGGAACATTGCGTTTACTCGCGTCCGTCCCTCAGTGAGTATGCCGGCCTTCTTCCAGGGAAATAGCTCAATTTTAAGCCTATCCCCATAGTCAAG
>DCUQ01000050.1 GCA_002327865.1 Syntrophaceae bacterium UBA2210 | reverse complement strand
ACCCACCGCGACATGGGCCCCCGCTCGCGCTACTTGGGCCCGGAGGTTCCGGCTGAAGAGCCCATCTGGCAGGACCCGATCCCGGCTGTCGATCACAAACTGATCAACAAAAAGGACATCGCCGCTCTGAAGGCGAAGGTCCTGGCCTCCGGCCTCTCCGTGTCGGAACTGGTTTCGACCGCCTGGGCATCGGCGTCCACGTTCCGCGGCTCCGACAAGCGCGGTGGTGCCAACGGGGCGCGCATCCGCCTGGCCCCGCAGAAGGATTGGGATGTCAACCAGCCGGCCCGACTTAAGAGCGTGCTGCAAAAGTTTGAAGGAATCAGGAAGGAGTTCAACAGTGCGCAGTCCGGCGGAAAGAAGGTTTCTCTCGCCGACCTGATTGTCCTTGGTGGATGCGCAGGCGTTGAACAGGCTGCGAAGAGTGCCGGTCATAAAATAACCGTTCCCTTCGCGCCGGGAAGGATGGATGCATCGCAGGAGCAAACCGACGCGAAGGCATTCGCCGTACTGGAACCGGTCGCAGACGGGTTCCGCAACTATCTCAAAACCAGATACACCGTGTCGGCCGAGGAGATGCTGGTTGACAAGGCACAACTGCTGACACTGACGGCGCCTGAAATGACGGTTCTTGTCGGCGGCATGCGCGTCTTGAATGCCAACTTCGGACAGGCACAGCACGGTGTTTTTACCAGGCAACCCGAAACACTCACCAATGACTTCTTCGTGAACCTGATCGACATGGGCACGGAGTGGAAGGCGTCTTCGAAGGACGGAGACCTGTTCGAAGGGCGTGATCGCCAGACGGGCAAACTCAAGTGGACCGCCACCCGTGTCGACCTCCTCTTCGGTTCTAACTCCCAGCTCCGGGCAATAGCGGAAGTCTACGGATGTAAGGATTCACAGGAGAAGTTCCTGCACGACTTTGTAGCGGCGTGGAACAAGGTAATGAACCTCGACCGTTTCGATCTAGCCTGGTCGTAGGATAAAAGTCTTCGAGGTCTTCCGATATGGCGGCGGGAAAACGGTCAGCCGGGAAACGGGTTCAGCGGACGGCATACCGCCGCCGCTGAACCGGAACGTCAGCAGCATAAGCCGGAGGTGTCAGCCGAAGGGGTCAAGAGCAGGCTTGGCCCCTCTATATGGAACAAAAGATACGGGTGAAAATGAAACGCAGCTTGAATTGGATCGAAGCGGCAAGAACATCAGGAATGATGCTGGTAGCATTAGCCCATATCAATTATATTTCCTACTTCCGCCCGGGATCTAAGGCATGGTGGTCTATCGGCATATCGGTGCTTGTTTGTTGCACGGTACCCATGTTCTTTATGATCTCGGGATATCTACTGAGTAGAAAAGAAAATTCAACTGTCAATCTTCCTTCAAAGTCAATTTTTTCAAGCGTAAACTTGATACTATTATCATCCCGTTTTTTGCATGGAACGTAATATACATGCTTCTATTTAAAGCGATTTTCAGTTGCCCTATCTTATCGGGTGAGACAATATGGTTTTTGACGACAGGATATATACATCTCTATTTTGTTTTTGTTTTGATCCAGTTCTACTTTATATATTATTTTACCAGGTCCTGTCTGCATGAACGCGGTTTGAACATTACTCTGACTGTTGCAATAACTCTTACTTTTCTTTTCTATATTACATCGAACCTGCTGCTTTGGATACAAGGCCCGGATCACCACTTTTTTGAATGGCACTATGGAAAAGCATTTATTCCCTGGTGTCTTTTCTTTTTCTGGGGAGTCTGGACCGGTCGCTTTCCACAGGTTATCGCAGCATTGAGCAGGCACCTGCTGCTGCTCGGATCAGGAACGATTGTTACGTTCGCAGCTTTCTACTGGGAGACACATCTGGAAGTAACCCTTTGGGGTTATAATGTAAGACAATATTTTCTTATAACAGGAGTTTTATTCCAATTTATCAGTGCCAATTTTATTCTGGCACTGTTTTATCGTTTAGATCAGCTGTACAAAAAATCATTCCTGCTTAATTTCTTAAGCCGGAGTGGGATAGATACTTTCGGTATATACTTATCCCATCTTGCCTTCGTTTATATCCTCCTGAAATGTTGGAATGCCCTTAATCTTTCGCCTGTGCCCCTGATTAAAATTCC
Organism: Syntrophaceae bacterium UBA2210; assembly: GCA_002327865.1. GTDB lineage: Bacteria > Desulfobacterota > Syntrophia > Syntrophales > UBA2210 > UBA2210. The sequence goes on along the minus strand of DCUQ01000050.1, from coordinate 68,931 downwards.
CTGTTTATTCGCAATGACCTGGTTTTCCAGTCAGATGCTGGTGAAGTTGCTTCGATTGAAGGTTTTTACCAATCTCAATAAAATATTATTCGGCGGGCGGAGCTAACGAGGCCAGGCCAAAAGGGTTAAGTGTCCCTGATTAATTCCAGTTAATTCAATAACTACCTGCCTGCGATCAGCAATAATTCAGTTATTTTCAAGCATTGCTATTCCTCCAGAAATCGTCACTTATAATACATCTATCTTATTAGGAAAGGCGCGATTGGAAACGGACCGGTTCCGGTGAAAATCATTAATAAAACCAGGGAGGTAAAAAGATGACAAAGCCGACCAGGGTTATTCTGGTGACAGCGTTTGTAATTTTCTCTGTCGTATTTCTTATCCACTCACATGTGTTCGCGGAGATATCCCGGCTTACGAACAATTCATATGATGATAAGTATCCTCAGATAAACGCTGAAGGATATGTCGTCTGGCATGGAAGCAACGATGACAATTATGATGAAATCTTTATCTATGACGGCACAAGCACGACACAGCTTACGGACAATTCATATATTGATTGGTATCCTCAGATAAACGCCGGCGGATGCGTCGTCTGGTCCGGACATGACGGCAATGATTTCGAGATCTTTCTCTATGATGGAACAACCACCGCGCAGCTCACGAACAATTCATATGATGAAGAAGAATCTCAGATAAACGACAACGGGTACGTCGTCTGGCAGGGATTTGACGGGGCTTATTACGAGATCTTTTTATACGACGGAAAAACCACCACGCAGCTTACGAAAAATTCATATGATGACACATGCCCTCAGATAAACGCCGGCGGATATGCCGTCTGGTGTGGATATGGCGGCAATGACGATACTTCCGAGGCCTTTTTATATAACGGCTCAGCCATCCCACAGCTTACGGACAATTCATACGGTGATTACTTCACTCAGATAAACGACAACGGATATGTCGTCTGGCAGGGATCCGACGGCAACGATTACGAGATCTTTTTATACGACGGAAAAACCACCACGCAGCTCACGAACAATTCATATGATGACACACTGCCTCAGATAAACAACAACGGATACGTCGTCTGGCAGGGAGTTGACGGCGATGATGACGAGATCTTTTTATATACACCCGATGACGATGATAACGACGACGATGGCGGTAATGGTGGCGGCGGATGTTTCATCTCAACGATCTCCATATTCAAATAGATAAAATAAACTTTAAAGAGGCAGAGTCGTTAACCCGGCTTTGCCTCTCTTTTATTCCATAAGAAGGGCCCAAGTCTGCTCTTGACTCATGTTTGCTGATAGTATCCAGCCAATCGAAACGAACAGGGATAATAACCTGTTTCTTATTATCCCCCGTTCATTGCCGAAAGCCCCGGATTATCCTTGACATATCTCCCCGGATTCCCCATAATCCCCCAAACTTATTAGAATTTATCCGCAAGTTCTGATTGTCCCGGTATTTTAAGAGCCAAAAGGGTCAATCCGCGACCATGGTGGCATTACACGGCGTAGCGCAAGCGGTGTTATAGTCCAAATATTGCCGCTCATCAGCCACATTATAAAAACTACATAGAATTAAAAGGGGAGATAAATAAGAATGCCGTGGATTAAGAAAGAATTGTGTACAGGGTGCCGAATCTGTGTCGATGAATGTTCTGTCGGTGCAATTTCCATGGAAGGAAACGTCGCATTTATAAAGGAAGAAGAGTGCATACGATGCGGGGTTTGTCACAATTTATGTCAGGAGAACGCGGTTCGCCACGACGGTGAGCGAATCCCCCAAGAAGTGCAATCTAATCTGGATTGGGCCGAAAAGTTACTTACGCATGAATACTACGTCAATGATAAGATAAAACAAAAACAGCTTATCGAACGTTTACAACGCTTTTTTACTAAAAATAAAAATGTGGCGGAAAAAACCATCGAGCAGCTTGGAATCCTGAAGAATACGGAATACGCCGAACAAAACATGACTTGACCCCTTTTTGATGGTTTTTTAATATGCTCGAAGTTGAATTGAAGGCCATTGTTTCCGATGAACGGCAGGTTGAGAAAGAGCTGATGAAGCTCAAGCCTGAAAAGGTGGAGACCGTTTCATACAATGATGTATATTTCGATTCCAGGGACGGGCTGCTGCGGTCTTCCGGAAGAGAACTTCGCGTCAGAAAGATATCGAACGGACATACGAAGATAGTATTGACTTACAAAGATGAACCGTTCGATGCGCAGACGCTGTCTAAACCGGAATATGAGGTTAATATCGATATCGGGGATTACGATAATATCAAGCATATAATTCAGATGCTGGGATATCCGGTCGATATCGAGTTTACAAAGTTCTGCAGGAATTATTATCTTACATACAACGGGAAAAAGGTGCTGGCCACGCTTGTAAGGATACCCGGGCTTGAATCATGTTTTATAGAAGTAGAGTCTCTAGTGAAAACCATGAACGAAACGGCCGGGGCAAAGGAGAACCTGAAAAATCTGCTTGCTGTTTCAGGTATTTCTCAGTCGGATATCACAACCGGGTATTACACCGATCTGGTCCGGGCTTCCAGAGAGTGACCATTCGCTGTAGCGGACGCTTGACAGCCGCCGGGCTTTATCTTTATCAGACAGGCAAGAGGACAATTTAAAGTGGAAGAGTTGAAATGTGCCGGACTACAGACAAACCGGCTTGATTTAACAGCTGCGACATTCGACCATATCCGTGCCGAAACGGAATCCTCTGAACATCTGGCACAGTTATTGGAAACACGGGTGGAACCCGGATGGCCGCCGGGGGAATATGACCGGGATGCGCAGGACTTCTTCGGCTGCCGTCTTAAAGAGGGCGGCGCGTCGGTCGTCGGGTGGTATGTCTGGTACGCGGTCCGGCGGGAAGAAGAGAGCCGGCCCTCGATGCTGGTGGGAGCAGGAGGCTATTTAGGCCCCCCGAACGAAAAGGGAGAGGTAGAGATCGGCTTTTCCATAATGCCTTCATCACAGGGGCATGGGTATGCGACTGAAATGACCAAAGCACTTGTACTGAACGCGCTTCGCGACATCCGGGTTCAGAGGATTATCGCCCACGCAACCACTGATAACATCGCGTCGGTAAATGTTCTTATGAAGTCCGGTTTCCGCTACGTCCGGGATCAGGAATCGGGCAACGATCTCTTTCAAATACTGAGGAACTGACAACAAGGCACCGAACCCGATCGATTGTGTCCCTTCCGGGTCGGTTTTTTGTAAGCATTACAGAACTGCATTCCATGTAACTTCATGAGCGGTTGCAATTCGAGAAATATCTGGAGAGGCGTTCCGGCGGCGACCCCGATTATTCATTCCGGAATCATCTGCGGGAAACAGGCGACGCTATTGAGGAATAAAGTAAAAATGATCCGGAGATTCATATGATCATAAGAAAAGAAACTGTATCGGATATCGAGGCAATCACCCAGGTCACGACAGCCGCGTTCAAGACACTTCCGATCAGCAATCAAACCGAGCAATTCATAATCAAGGCACTACGCGACGCAGGCGCACTTACGTTGTCGCTTGTGGCGGAAATCGACGGGCGTGTTGTCGGGCATGTCGCTTTTTCACCTGTAATAATTTCCGACGGCACAAAAGACTGGTACGGCCTGGGACCTGTTTCGGTGCTGCCGGAATATCAGCAGCAGGGCATCGGCAAAGGCCTGATACTGGAAGGACTGTCACAGTTGAAAGATATGAATGCCAAGGGATGTTGTCTCGTCGGCCATCCTGATTACTACAGGCAATTAGGGTTCAAGAATGTACCGGATCTCGCACATGAGGGAGTGCCGCAGGAGGTATTTTTCGCTCTTTCCTTCGACGAAAAACGCACTCCGCATGGCACAGTAACTTTTCACGACGGATTCAAGGCAACCGGCTGACAAGGCGACACTCAGACATACTGCCACCGCCGGTGATCTCTATAGTTGGGCAGAAAGGAGTACATTATTATGATCGGCTACTGCGGACTGGACTGTGAGCAATGCGGAGCGTTCATTGCCACAAAGAACAACGACGACGCACTCCGCGTCAAGGTCGCCGAGGAGTGGGCAAGGCTGTACGATGCCCCTGTCAAACCGGAACACATCAACTGCACGGGCTGTCTTTCGTCGGGTATAAAGACATATTACTGCGATCAGATGTGCGAGGTCAGGAAGTGTGCGACAAAGAAGGCTATCGACACATGCGCGGACTGTTCCGACTATCCCTGTTCCGTTCTCGATGAGTTCTTCCTTGTGGCTCCCCAGGCAAAGACAATACTCGACGGGCTGAGAAAGAAATAAAATGTCGAACCGGGTGATAAAGTCGATCGCGGCTCTGCTGCGGACCGACCAGGCCTGGCTTTTCGTCCGTCTCTGCATGCGGAGGGCCGGATGCCGGGGTTAAAAGCACTTGTCGATTTGACACGCCGCGCCGCTGCCCGCTCGTTATGAACGAGACGACGATTATTCTTACTGTTAAAGGAGTACAATGATGTCAGAACCGCAAGAGGAAGTGAATGTTCGTTTGATTAACCGGAAAGTTCAATTTACCGGAGTGTCTAATGCCAACCCCGAACAACCGATCACCTTCGATTATAAACCTCCCCTCGGAGACGGTCTGGGCTATAACGGACTCGAATTGTTACTGATGGGCTTCAGCGGTTGCAGTGCCACAGCCATCGTGTATTTACTGAGAAAAATGGGGAAGACGGTATCCGGATTGGAAGTTAATGCAAAGGGCATCAGAAGAGAACAACCGCCGATCAAATTTGAAAAGATTTTTATAGAATTCATCCTGAATTCAGAAGACACGAAGGATACGGATATCCGGAAGGCAATCCAACTCGCCGAACAGTCGGTCTGCCCCGTCTGGCAGATGATAAAGGGCAATGTCGAGGTTGTACCGGAGTACAGAATTATTACTTAGTAGAATAATGGAAACCAGTCCAACGGCCGATCCAGCCGAAGATTCAAAAGTCCACGGCTGGTTTTATTGTTATTTGCGATAAGATGAGGGAAAAGAATGTTTGAAGAGTTGGAGAAGATCAACGAACGACCGGAGCCGTTTCAATTTTACACCGCGAGCGATCTGTGGACCGATGAGCATACATCGAAACAGATGCTCTCGTTCCACCTCAACGAGGCCATCGACGTTTCTTCGCGAAACGCGGGATTCATCAACCGGTCGGTCGAGTGGATCGTTTCCATGTTCAACGTCGGCAGGGACACCGGGATAGCCGACTTCGGCTGTGGTCCGGGATTATATGCAGCACGCCTGGCGAAGCACGGCGCAAATGTGACGGGTATCGATTTCTCAGTGAGATCCATCGAGTACGCAAAAGATGTCGCAACCCGCGAGCGGTTGAACATCGTCTACGTTAATCGGAATTACCTGGAATTTGAAACGGAAGACCGGTTCGACCTCGCGCTGATGATCATGTGTGATTTCTGCGCCCTCAGCCCGGAACAGAGAAAAGGGCTTCTGAGCAAATTCCATAATATCCTTAAACCCGGCGGTTCGGTCCTGCTCGATGTTTACTCCCTGTCGGCATTCGAGCAAAGGGAAGAGACCGCTTCATATGAGGTGAACCAGCTCAACGGATTCTGGTCGCCCGATAAGTATTACGGTTTCCTGAATACCTTCAAATACGATGAAGAAAAGGTGGTGCTGGATAAATACACAATCATCGAGCCCGAACGCACCCGACAGGTGTACAACCGGCTGCAGTATTTTGCGCCCGAAGACCTTGAGAGGGAATTTACGGAGGCAGGGTTTTCCGTCAAAGAATTTTATTCCGACGTGGCGGGAACGCCTTATGATCGGAAATCAAATGAATTCGCGGTTATTGCGAATAAAGAGTAAACTCGACATCTTCGGCAAAATCGACAAACAGGCACAGCGCCCTCTTTTTTCACTATTGGAACAGACATAACGAGAGACAGCAATTTACTTCAGCGAACGACTTGCACAAGCTGCTGATATTCACGTCAGGTCGACATTGGGGTGCATAATCATAGTAAGAATTGGTTGTATTTGCTCTACGTTCCAGTTAAAAAATTAATCGTTTTATATTTTTGAATGGAGAACATGAAATGCGTTTTCTTGACCTGGCAAAGGCGCGATGTACAACACGCGGATTTTTGGACAAAGACATCGGCAAAGCCGACCTCGAGTACATTCTGGCTGCAGGAAGAGTCGCACCAACTGCCTGTAATCAGCAGCCGCAGCGAATTATTGTGGTTCAGAAACCCGAAAATATAATAAAAATTCAAAAAGCCTATCAAACATTTGGTTCCAGATGCATTCTCATTGTCTGTCAGGACAAATCGCATCCTTTAATCAGGCCTTTTGATGGAAAGTGTTCGGGAGATCTGGATATCGGGATTGTTTGCGATCACATGATGCTGGCGGCAAGAGAAGTAAATATCGGAAGCGTCATGGTCGGATTATTCGACCCGAATATAATTCGAGAGGAGTTTCATATACCGGTATACATGGAACCGACTGCATTGCTGATTTTAGGTTATCCCGGCAAGGGTTTTTTAAGTCCTGATCGACACAACACCGAAAGAAAATCTCTCGAACAGACAGTTATGTACGAGATGTATGGTTAAAAGAAGAAAGACTAAAGGTATTTATAAGAGTATTATTAAATTCTTGTTAACTATAGAGATGCAGAGCGCCACACAGGGAGTATAAGAAGTACGTGCCAGGAGAGATCATGAAGCGTATGATCTGATGAATACCCGACTCGTGATACCGTAAAAAGTGATACAAACGGGAAAATCGGTAATCGTTTATCGCGCTTTTTCCTGAATTCGACTTTTAAGATCCATAACCGCCGGGGAGCTTTGTCGTTAGAATAAAGGGATGACCTTATGGAATATTCAATCAATCCGATTTCAGCAGAAGATCGGGAACCAATAATCGACATTTTCAACTATTACGTGGAGAATTCATTCGCCGCATTTCCGGAAAGCAAAGTGCCGTATCAGGCATTCGATATGTTTATGCAAATGGCGAAAAATTTACCAACAGCCGTCATCAAAGATCAAGAGGGCAAATTGCTTGGATTCGGAATGCTCAGAACATTCAATCCGATGCCCACATTTTCTCATACGGCAGAAATTACCTGTTTCATCGATATCGATCACACCGGAAAGGGAATCGGAAAAATTATGCTGGAGTTCCTCGAGAGGGAGGGACAGGCTAAGGGCATCACAAACATCCTGGCAAATATTTCCTCTTTAAATGCCGGCAGTATAAACTTCCACAAGAAAAACGGCTTTGTTGAATGTGGATGCTTTAAAAAGGCGGGTAAAAAGAAAGGTAAAATATTTGATACCGTCTGGATGCAAAAAATGCTTTAATAACGGCATCAACCAGGACGACAAAAAATAACGAATTCTTCTTTCCCCTACCCTGCTTTTTGCCGCCGGTTATGCCCGGGATTCGGCATTATAAAAAAAGGAGGTAAAAATCATGCAAGCACGTGGTCAACTTATGATAGAGCATCGTCTCATCGAACAGATGATTATGGTTATCAGAAATCTTCTATCCGGAATCGAATCGAAACGGGAGGTAGATCCCGCATTAATTGATACTATCATTGATTTTATCAGGGTGTATGCCGATAAGACACACCATGGAAAGGAAGAAGATATTCTCTTTCGGAAATTAGACGATAAGCAACTTACCGCAGAAGACCGCCAGGTTATGGAAAATTTGATTGAAGAACATGTGTTCGGTCGCAAGACAAGCGAAGCGCTTGCAAAAGCCAACGCCCGCTACCGGGATGGCGATGATGCCGCATTGAAAGACATTGCCGCCAATCTTCAAACCCTTACCGAGTTTTATCCCAGACATATCGAAGAAGAAGATAAAGTGTTTTTCCCTTCATCCAGAGGCTACTTCACCGATGAGGAGGATCAGGCCATGCTGGCAGAGTTCCGGGAGTTTGATGGCAAGATGATTCACGAAAAGTATAAATCGGTGTTTGAAGAATTGAATAAATAGATATTGCCCTGATTTCTACCTGTCGCTTCATCTGACATCAAGGGTACGACGGCTCTCGGTCCGAGTGAGCTTATCGTTTTAAAAGGAAACCCTACAATGGTAAAGTTTAGAGCAAAGGAATTAAGATGGCTTAAAGGGTTTCACCTTATCGCAGTTTCGTGTTGGGTCGGTGGGGCTGTCGCCCTGACAATGCTTTATTTCATAAAAAACGGAGTTGTAGATGGTGGAGTATTGTATGGGATAAACCAAAGTATCCACCATGTCGATATGTCGGTTGTTGTAATTCCAGGCGCCTTTGGTTGTTTGTTAACAGGCTTGTTATATTCATTATTAAGTAATTGGGGGTTTTTCAAACATACCTGGTTAATTTTTAAATGGATTGTAACGGTAGTTGCTATTTTATTCGGAACCTTTTTCCTGGGTCCCTGGGAAACAACTATGATGGGAATATCCGGAAAGCTTGGGATGTTGTCTTTGAGTGATTCGTCGTACTTATACAATGAAAAGATGCATATAATCTTTGGCACTGTTCAAACCCTGGTGCTCATTATTACAGTATTCATTTCCGTTTTTAAACCATGGAAGAGCAGGAAATCATAAATAATCTGTAATTGTGTAACCGGAATTTCAGGCAATTATTATAATAAACAATATGAGGGGAAAAGACATGAAAGTCATATCTCACAAAGCTTTTTTAGAACCTTATCGCTTAGATTCCGCCGCCGGCGGACGCATAGAAGCCGTGATCGAAGCGATCAAAGGCAGGGTTGAATTTATTGACGCGATTCCCGCCGATGAAGAGGATATCCTTGCCTGCCATACCGGCAGTCATGTGGATTATGTGAGAGGACAGAAAATGTACGATTTAGCTTCCCTCGCGGCAGGGGGCGCCATCCAGGCAGCTTTCAACGGTCTCGAAGAACCATGCTTCGCTCTCATAAGACCGCCGGGGCATCATGCATCCGCGGATACCTCATGGGGCTTCTGCTTCTTTAACAACATGGCTATTGCCATATCGAAACTGAAGAGAGAAAACAGGATTAAAAAAGCATTCATTCTGGATTTTGACCTCCATTTCGGCGACGGTACCGTAGAGATACTGGGGAATTCCAGCTATGTAGCAATATATAACCCCGATGAATACGATCCGAACCGGTATCTCAAGCATGTCGAAGAGATGCTTCCCGACGATGCAGATATAATCGGCATCTCGGCCGGTTTCGACAATCACAAGGAAGACTGGGGCGGCGTCCTCTCCACAGATGACTACAGGGAGATAGGACGGATGGTCCGTAAGGCGAGTCGTAAAAGCGGAGGAGGCTGTTTCGCTATCCTGGAGGGAGGCTACAACCAGAGAGTGCTGGGGCAGAATGTCATGGCCCTGATAGAGGGACTGGAAGGGTAAACAGAGATAGCGGCCTATTTTAACGTGCCCTGTGAGCCGCAGTGTCAGGTTTCAAGTCGATAATTTTTAATGTCCATATTTTCGAAAGTAGTACCGATATGGCTAAAAAATCCTTTCCCCTGCCTAAAGTCTATAGTTTACTCGAGCCGGGTCCGGTTGTCATGGTCACGACCGCCGGGGATGGGAAACCCAATATCATGACCATGTCGTGGCACATGATGCTGGAGTTCGAGCCCCCGCTGATAGGTTGCGTAATCAGCGAGAACAATTATTCCTTCGGTCTGCTGAAGGCAACCAGCGAATGCGTGATCAACATACCAACAGTGGAGATAGCCGAAAAGGTCGTGGGTTGCGGCAATACGTCGGGCGCGAAAACGGACAAGTTCGAGGTATTTGGTCTCACACCCGGGCCCGCTTCAAGAGTCGGGGCGCCTCTCATCGAAGAGTGCTATGTAAACCTCGAATGCCGGGTGGTTGACAATAAGATGGTGGCCGAGTATTGCTTATTTATCCTCGAAGTCGTAAAGGCATGGATCGATCCCACGGTGAAAAACCCGCGAACGATCCATCATCTTGGAAAAGGCAGCTTCATGGTCGCAGGTGAAAGAATCAAGTTAAAATCGAAGATGAAATAATGCCGGGGCACCCGACTATCGCGTCCAGGCAGACGCGGCGGAGCGAAGCGGCCGATGCCTGCCCGTCAGCCCTGAAACAGGAGACATACAGTGAGTATCGAGATCTTTATAGCCTATATCCTCGCGACAATGCTCATTTTGATAATACCGGGACCGACGATCATCCTGGTCATAAGTCAGGCGGTTACGCATGGACGGAGATCGGTCGTACCGCTTGTGGCAGGCGTTTTCCTGGGTGATTTAACCGCAATGACACTGTCTCTTTTAGGGCTTGGCGCGATTATGGCCGTCTCCGCGGCTCTGTTCTCGTTGTTCAAGTGGATCGGAGCGATCTACCTGCTTTACCTGGGGATCAGGCTGTGGAGAATGAACCCGGGAAACGGCTCCATACACCGTGAAAAGGGAGGCGCTTCGCCGCATTCTCTTTTTAAAAGTTCTTTTATCGTTACGGCACTCAACCCCAAATCGATCGCCTTCTTCGTGGCATTTCTGCCGCAGTTTGTCAGCCCTGACAGCCCGGCATTCAGCCAGATACTCATCCTGGGAGGAACTTTTCTTTTTCTGGCCCTGGTTAATGCGAGCTTATATGCCCTGCTTGCAGGCCAGTTGCGAGAAATTATTAAAAAGACACGTGTACGAAAATGGTTCAACCGTTGCGGTGGCACGGCATTAATAGGAGCAGGGATTTTTACGGCCGGTATGCAACGCTCTACATAGCCGGTCAACCCTTTAGATGGCATATCGGTTAGATGAGTTATCGCGGCAGGGAAAACACTATTGTTAAAACACAGAGAAAAATTGATGGAAGACAATAAGAAAATTGAGAGCCTGGCCAGGAAGTGGGATGCAGATTTCTTCGGCGTGGCGGATCTGTCCACGGCCCGCGACGCGATCTTCGAACAGGGAGGGAGTGCGGTCGCGGGTTATCCGCTGGCCGTTTCGATCGGGATATCGCTGTTCGATGCCATAGTCGATCAATTGCCGCAGCGCATGGAATATGGTGTGGCTGTCAATTATCGCCATCACTGTTACGATGTGATTAATCAGCGGCTCGATGATATCGCTTCAAAGATAAGCAGTGTGCTGCAAAACGACGGATACAGAGTATTCCCTGTACCGGCGTCGAAGAGAGTGGACGATGAGCGCCTGTGCGGCACTTTCTCGCATAAGATGGCGGCTCATCTGGCGGGATTGGGATGGATCGGCAAGAGCTGCCTGCTGGTTACTCCGGAAAAGGGACCGCGGGTGAGATGGGCCACGGTGTTGACGGATGCGCCGTTGAACGTTACCGGAGAGCCGATGAACGAACAATGCGGTACCTGCAACCGGTGTGTGGAAATATGTCCGGTAAAGGCGTTTACGGGAGAACCGTTTCGAAAAGGCGAACGGCGGGAGGTACGGTATGACGCGAGTAAATGCGACCGTTACCTGGCCTTAATGAAAGAAAAAGGGAAGCTGGGCGTGTGCGGAATGTGTTTGTATATCTGTCCACACGGAAGGAAATAGATCGACCCTCTCTGTTGAAGCGAGAAACGAAGCAAGGACAGCATGCCGAACACATTGGAAATTCCGTATTATGAGGTGGGTATAATTACCGGCGACAGATCGTTGAATCCGATCCTGCCTTACCGCCAGCCGGTTAAGCCTGGCCAAAGATAAACGCGCGGGCAGAAAGGGAATCGAGCATGTTTCAGAAACACGGTAAAAACGGATACACTCTTGCCGTTCCGGGGATCGAACAGAAAACCCTGGTATACGGGGAAAGGACCCTGATGACGGAATTTCTGCTGAAAAAGGGCAGTCGTTTACCTGAACATTCCCACCCCCATGAACAGACCGGTTATCTCGTAAGCGGCCGTATTCGTCTTTCGATCGGCGGCGAAGAAAATGAAATGACGCCCGGCGACAGTTGGTGTATTCCGAGCGGCACCGAACACGGTGCGGAAATTCTCGAAAACTCGGTGGCGATAGAAGTGTTCTCACCCGTAAGAGAAGATTATCTGCCGAATAAAAGTGATCGATAATAAATAGTCCCACCAATTGTTTGAGTTAACAGGGGAAATATCAGTTCCCGTTTGTTGCGGAAGTCTTCCCGCTTTGGAGCGGTTTAACAAAGGTGAAATCTGAGGTGGGTGCGTTTCAGAATCCGCCCTACAGGCACAAGTTTCTCTAATCGTGGGGGAAATTATCGAAGGGAAACTTACGCCAGCTCCTTCAATAAACGGAAATATCGTTTAAGGAACATCGAAAATTTCATTTTTCTTACCGGGTGATGTAACTTGCCCTCTTTCCTGATCACGATATCATTATAATTAAACGTCAGAAGATTATAAAATTTCCTTCCCATGTCCTCGATATCCAGATTCTCCATATTCAATAAGGTAGGAACTATCAGTTCGACAAACCCTGATGCACCCGACCTGTATTTCAGATCCAGGCAATCGATAGCCCTTCTGGAAAAGCGCACCACCGGGAAGAATATTCCGCGGAGGCAGTCACGATCCACTTTAAAATTCATATTATTCCAATGATGCCAGTTCGGAGCATGATCACAGGTTTTAAGATAGGTTCCTAACAAATCGGCTTTATTATCAACAAAATAGCGAAAAAAACCGCCCCAGTCCCCACCAAATCTCACATCGTATTCTATTCGCCAGTAGAAATCGTAATGAGGATTCCGCAGACAATAATCGATTATCGGATATTCACAATGGTGCCAGATTCCTTCATGCTCCAGGAACCCGTAGCCCATATTTTTTATCTGTTCCAGGGTAAATAAATGATTCGAAGGGTAATCCGGCGGTTTGTAATGATCTGTAGTGCAGTCATAAGACAAAACGACATCAAAATCGTTACCACAGGAATTTTTTAACTTAAGAAATTCCTTTTCCAGTTCCGGTGACCAGAAATGACAACAGAACAAGATAACCGTGTTATTCATATATACAACGCTTTTATGCCTGTAATTTCAATGTCGTGGATATAATAAGAATGCTTTCATGTGTCAACAAAATACTGAACACAATATGCGAGGGGCAACAGGGCTCGATCTCGATGCGGCCTGTATTCCGAGGTAAGACAGGATCACAACTACTAAAAATATGTTGACAAAGACCGCCTCGCTTTGCTTAAAAACGTAAAGATCTGTGTAACTGGGGGTAACGATTTTTATTCCGTCTATCAAGAAAATGTTTAACTGACTATTAAAGGAGACTTAATATGGCAAAAGAGAAAAGAGCTCTGATGTGTGTTTTTAAACCCGACAAACTTAAAACTACGGCAGAAATGCGGGATATGTTCAGCGGAAGTCATCCACGATTTCTCGAGATGGAAACTCTTGAATTCAAGTGCTGGTGGTGTGACCAGAAAAACAAGCAATGGGGAGCTCTTTACATATTCGAATCCGAGGAAGCGGTGAATGAGTACGTCAATTCGGATATCTGGCAAAAAGTGGTTCCTGAAAAGTATGGATGCACACCCACTTGGAGCATTGTTGAACCGGGCCCGATACTTTCGAAAAAAGAGATAACAGTCGCGAAGGATTCCTGGATAAGCGACTGATAAATAAAATGAACAGGGATACACAGGAACAACATCTTCTTGTTCCGTAATCCTTTGAATATTATTCATCAACCATTTTCACTTTTTCGACGATTATTTATCGGATTTGTTTGAAGTGCTGTTCTTTGAGGGTTTTGGCAGATTTCCACTGAAAAGGTAAAAGGGAAACACTGAACCGGCTTCTCGATATCGACCGTCAGGCCTGCGGCCTTCCGGCAATTTGCCGGATTTACGGCCGCAAGTCCGGTCCTCGGGCGCAAGACTTCTTGCGAACCAATCGATCGACGGGTAAATTTTCCTGCATAATCGGATATTCTGCTTACGCCAGCCGGCCTGAATTACCGGAGTACTTATGTAGGCTTGGCACGATTTCCAACCGAGGGCAGAAGATGAGTTCACGATTTTAGCTGCGCTCAAACCGCAATTAATCAGGCAGTGAAGAAAAGACACGGCAAGATAAATCCGGCCGACACAAAAAGCCGCGATATTGGTCAGCAGCGTTAAGCGGGGGTAAAAATGCTCAGGAAGGGAATAAATGTCATCAATAAAAGAGGGTTGTACTACATCGTCGAAGATGGAAATAAACCGCTTAGATTTAAACCCTGGCTCGGAGACACCTTCTCGTTTCTATATGACTTCATAATGGAAAAATCTATTTTCCCCAGGAAATTCGGCGGAGATATAAACCGGCATTATGAAATCCTTGCTGAAGAACTGAAAGGAGTTCATGAAAAGCGTGTTTTGGAATTGGCTGCGGGCAGCGGCAGTGCCGTCAATTTTTTACCAAACGATAACCACTATACGGGTACCGATATCAGCCCGGGTCTCCTGAAAAAGGCCTTGAAGAATTTCGACAATGCAGATTTCAAAAAGGCGCAATTTTATGTTACAAGCGCGAGTGACCTTCCTTTCGATGATAATCTTTTCGATATCGTTCTTTGTATTCTCTCTCTGAATTTCTTCGACGACGTCAATAAGATTTTTCAAGAAATTAAAAGGGTTACCACTCCGGCTGCTGCCTTTATTTGCAGCGTCCCCGTTCCGGAACGAAAAAAGATTCAAAGCAAAATCAGAGGCATTTTGTATTCGGAAGAAGAGCTGGAAAGGACATGCAGAGAAAGCGGTATGACCTACAAAAATATTCCCGCTGAAAACGGGGCACTGCTTTACTTCAGAGCAATCATGCAATAATAGAAAAGCATGTCGCACAGCAAGACAAATACGGCAGACACAAAAAACCGTGCGGAATGACGGCAGTATCAGGCATTCAAAAAATTATGAAAACCATAAAAATACCCGGGTTCGGAACACTGAAAATCAAAAATATCGTTTGTGATTACAATGGTACACTGGCGGTCGACGGCAAATTATTACCCGGTGTCAGTGAAGCCATTAACAATATTTCCGGTATAAATGTACATGTCATTACCGCCGACACCTTTGCCGGCGCAAAAGATCAACTTAAAGGAACAAACTGTCAACTTGCGATTGCTCCCATGGAGAATCAGGCGCAATGGAAACTTGACTATGTCGATTCTCTGGACGCAAGGGCCACCGTCTGCATAGGCAACGGAAGAAACGACAGGCTCATGCTGAAGGAAGCGGCTTTAGGCATAGCTCTCATACAAAAAGAAGGTGCTTCATCGGAAACCCTGGTAAACGCGGATATTGTTTGTCTCTCAATTATTCACGCTCTCGAACTCTTTTCGAACCCGAAGAGAATTATTGCGACACTGAGGTCATAAACAATGCCCGCCAATCAATCACACCGGGCCGGTGAATTCAATCTTTTCTCTTGAAGGAATAGAAACACGTATCAGAGGGCGTATAGTACCGAAGGGTCCGGGTCTCAAAATTAACGAAGATCGTTATTTCAAACACCGAGGGACATGCCGTATTTACCTGTTTTTTAAAATTACAGAGAAAGGAGATTGGAAATGGCTATCGAGAACAGTACGTTCCAAACCGGGAGCTCATTGCGATCCTGGATTATCAGCCTGTCGATCTTGTTCTTCTCTTTCATCGGCCTGTGCGCAGGTTTGATCTGTATTTACACCCTCCCGGACAGATCGGTTAAACCCCTTGAAGGAGGTTTGTTCTTTATGAGCGCGGCGATCGTCCTGGTAGCGTTGCTGATGTTCCACTGGAAAAAGGAAATGGCAATTTTACCTGCCGGGCAGATTGTAATAAAAGAAACCGTATCGGATAAAATATTAAAATGGATGACCGCTCTGTTCTGTCTCGTATATGCTTTCTTTGGATATGTGCTTACTCTAACTTGCATACACATTCTCCCGGATAAAACGACACAGCCCGGGGCCGGTCTTCTCTATTTTCTGGGAGGTGCCGTCGTGATGGCGAGTCTCGCGTTTGCAACATGGAAGAGCTGGACGACAAAAAGAAACTCAACCACTCGATCCGTAGAGCAGTTGGAATCTCCGAAAGACTCCGCCCCGTAATTGGTGGTTATGCTCATGGCGATATCATGCTAAAAAGGAAGTCCTTATGATCTGGTTGAACGGCGGTTTGCTGCGGCGGGGGGCGCCACGGCAATCTTTGCGGCGGACCGAACCGTGATCACGGGTAAGAAAGCGTAAATCCCATCAGGCGATGAAGAAACGGGGAAACGGAAAGTACCCGGCAAGGGATATGATAATACGATCCGGCCGGTTTCGGAAATATCGGGTTTCGGAACGGAATCGTCTAAAAACGGCAACAGAGCAGGTCCTTGCGCGAAGGTGATTTTTTTACCGGGACAGAAGCAAACAGGTTTAAGCGGATAACAGGACGATTTGCTTTCCACCTCCCTGATCGAATGCCTGCCGTAAAAACCTTATTGTCCACGAATCCCGAACAAAGATCGCGATATCTCAGACGATTGCCTTCTGTCTCAGCAGATGATCCGCGATAACTATGGCGGTCATTGCCTCGCAGACAGGGATAATACGGGGAATAACAGAGACGTCGTGTCTTCCCGTGACCGAAAGGGTTGTGCTTTCCCCGTGAATGTCGACAGTCTGCTGTGTTTTTTCGATGGAGGCAATTGGCTTGCACGCGACTCTCATAACGATGTTTTCACCGTTGGTAATACCCGCGAGAATACCGCCGGCATTATTTGTCGCAAATCCTTCCCTCGTTATGGGATCGTTGCACTCAGAACCGGTCATTCCGGCGACCTTGAAACCCGCGCCTATCTCGACACCTTTGACCGTTCCGATACTCATCAGCGCTTTTGCAAGATCGGCATCAATTTTGTCAAATACGGGTTCTCCAAGGCCGGGGGGACACCCGCTCACTATTATTTCAACGATCCCACCGAGAGAGTCTCCTTTTATTCTTGCCTTTTCCAGCATCTTTTCCATTGCGCCCGCCGCTTTAATATCGGGACACAACAGTCTGTTCCTTTCGATATCGTTCATCGAAATGGTTTCGATCCGGACACCGCCCAGTTCCAGTGTATAGGCGATCGTTTTAATGCCTTCACCGGCGAGTATTTTTTTCGCGATGGCCCCGGCGGCCACCCTGGCAGCGGTTTCACGTCCCGAAGCCCTGCCTCCGCCGCGGTAATCCCGAATGCCGTATTTTTTAAAATAGGTAAAATCACCGTGTCCCGGCCTGAACAGATCTTGAATCCGGCTGTAATCGCCGCTTCTGGCATCGCTGTTTCCGATAATGATCGAGATAGGGGTTCCCGTGGTTTTCCCCTCGAACGTGCCCGAGAGAATCTCGGCGACGTCCTCTTCTCTTCTCGGAGAAGATGCGGCGTGCCCCCCCGGTTTGCGCCTGTCCAGCTCTTCCTGAATATCCGATTCACTCAGCGGAATATTCGGAGGGCACCCGTCCACGACCACACCAGTCGCCTTTCCATGGGATTCCCCCCACGTTGTCACCCTGAACAATGTGCCTGTTGTATTACCCGACATGATTTTCCCCCGTTTCTTTCAATCCTTCCGACATCTGCAGCTCAGGAATGTAAAAATTTCGTCCACTACCTTGTCGATCCCCTTATTCGACGTATCAACGATCAGATCGGCAAGCCTTCTGTATACTGCCTCCCGCTTTCCGATGGTTAAGGCGCACTCGGTTACAAGATCGCCGTTTGAAAGCGACGGCCGATTCCTGGAGCTTTTCTTATCGGAACGCATTCTTTCCACTATCGTTTCCACGTCGGCCGAAAGCCAGACAAAAAAGCCATTCTGTTTCAGGATCTTCCTGTTTTCCAGAGCTTCAAATGTCCCTCCGCCGGTCGCTATAACGCAGTTGCTGTTCGACCCGAGTTCTCTGACCGTCTCCGTTTCCCTCAAGCGAAACGCATCCCATCCGCCTTTTTCCACTATCTCGGTAATCGACATCCCCGCTTTTTCAATGATTAATTCATCAGTGTCGTAAAAAGGAAGGTCCAGCCGTGCCGAGAGTCGCTTGCCCACCTCTGTCTTCCCCGTGCAGCGGTACCCTGTTAAGATAATATTTTTCATAGATGCAACTTTCCGAATTCGTCCCAGAATGTCGGGAAGGATTTTTCCACACATTGTTTGTCCCTTATTCGTATCCCCGGAACCAGCAGTCCCGCCACGGCGAAACTCATCGCGATACGATGGTCGTTGTATGTCTCGATCTCCGCGCCGCGAGGACTTCCTCCCCTTATGATGATGCCGTCGGCCGATTCTCTTGCTTCAACGCCGATCCGGTTTAATTCGTTGACCAGCGCTTCAAGCCTGTTGCTTTCCTTGAGGCGCAGGTGGGAAACATTCTTTATAACCGTCAGTCCGTTTCGGAATGCCGCAAGAATTGCAAGGGACGGCACCATATCGGGCATGTCCGACATGTCGATTTCATAATCTCCTTTTCTCAAACCTGTTCCTGTTACCTCGACACAGTTTTCACCGCTGGAAACACGGCATCCGAGCGATTCGATTATCCGCAGGAAGGCGATATCTCCCTGGCGCGTCTCCGGATTTATATTGACAACCTTTACCGTTTCTCCTGTAAGCGCGGCCGCAACAAAGAAATAAGACGCGCTCGACACATCTCCTTCAACCAGATATTTTCCACCCGTATATCTCTGGCCGGAGGCCACCCTCAGCTTGTCTGATCCTTCCTTCTCGACCTCCACACCGAAATGTCGCATGGTGTCGATTGTCATATCGATATAGGGCATGGAGACGGTTGTGCCCCGGAGTTCGATCTCGATATCGTTTTTTGCGTAGGGAGCCGATATCAGAATGGACGATATATATTGACTGCTCTCCGAATCCGTAAAGATTACACTGCCGCCGCCTAACCCGCCGCCCTGTACGACAACCGGCGGATAACCGTAGTCGCCGGAGCATCGTGAAACAACGCCTAACCCTTCCAGCGCCTCGAGAAGGGGTTTCAGCGGCCTTTCCCTGAGGCGGGCGCTTCCATCCAGCGTCACGCACCCGCTGCCGAGAGATACCAGCGTAGTCAGAAATCTCAGGGCCGTGCCGTTGTTTCCAAGGTAAATCGTTTGTCCCTGGTTTTCTGTTCTGCCGTCTACGCCCGTTATAATGATATCATCCTTCGACGTCAGTATGCCGGCGCCGAGAGAACGAAGAGCGTCGATCAGGTAATTTGTATCTTCCGAGAGCAAAGCATTGCGGATAAAAGATTTCCCTCCGGCAAGCGAGGCAATAACCAGCGCCCGCTGTGTGTAGCTCTTGGAACCCGGCACCGTGACCGATGCGTCAAGTTTATCGGCTTGCTTTATCTCGCCCATCATCCGTAAGTTTCTCCAATACGATTTTCATCATGTCGCCGAGCGGCGGCCGGCGTCCCGTCCATATCCGTATCTGTTCCCCCCCTTGACATATGAACATGGGAAGACCCGATACGACAGAGCACCCCGCCGTCCGGGCATCTCTCAGCATTTTTGTTTCCAAAGGATTGTATATCATATCCATGACACAGCTAAAATGTGACAGTGTCTCCGGCTCAACCGGGGATATTTCCACGTTGGGAAACATTCCCACGGGGGTACAGTTAATAAGACAATCCGCCTCGATTGTTCCCGCTTCCGAAACCGGGCGAAACTCGCATCCGAATTCTTTCGCAAGCGTTTCCCCCTTTGCCGCGGTTCGGTTCATGACAACCGTTTTTCCGCCTTCCCGTAAGATCCCGAAAACCGCTGCGCGCGCGGCACCTCCGGCCCCCAGGACGACAAATGTGTTCCCTTCGATTGCAATTTTTTCTTTCAATGCGAGTACCAGTCCCTTCCAGTCGGTATTGTCGCCTTCAAGTCTTCCGCCGGTAACGGTCAGTGTGTTCACGGCACCTATCAGCCGGGCGCTTTCACTGATCCCGTCAAGATGATCCATGATCGCGGTTTTGTGAGGAATCGTCACGCACGCGCCGCTGATATCCATCGCCTCGATATTGCGTATAATTTCCCCGGCACTCTCCACGCGTATCGCGATGCAGCGCGCATCTATTTTCATCACGTTGAAAGCCGTCGTGTGCATCACCGGAGACAGGCTGTGCTCTACCGGGTTTCCAAAAAGCGCATATAATTTTTTTTTATTTTTCATGATGCAAAATAGCGTTTATCGCCCGTGTTTCCTCTATGGTAAGCTGGCCGGGTGCCGATTGCGCCCCGGGTTCGAGAGAGGCGAAACTGAGGTATGACCCGAACAGGGGTGCCGCAATTCTGCTTAACCGCCCTTTCGGGCCCATGCAGAAAGCGATAATATCGTGTTTCAGTCTGCTGATGTGATTAACCAGCTGCAATATCACAAGGTTGTCTTCCATGGTACCGGCAAATGTAACAATTTTAACGATATCAGCCCCTTTTTCAGCACATTCACTGTAAATATCAAGCAGTTTTTCATATGCCGGCGTCCCGTTAAAGTCGTGGCAGGACATAATCAGATTCGTTTTGTACCTGTATTCTGCTATCGTCTCATGAATTTCCTGCAAAAAAGCTTCATCCGTGCTCATTTCGACATCGATAAAATCCGCCTCCAGCGAAACGGCCTCGCGCAGCAGCGCCATTCGTGCCCTTTCATCACCTTCGAAACAGCCGCCTTCATCCTGCCTTCTGTTAGTCACAATCACCCTCCCTCCGCTTTCGGCAAGCAGTTTTTTCAGGTCTGCGTTCCGGATCGAATCGATTCGCAATTCAACGATATCGGCAAGAGAAAACGCCTGTTGCATCCGCAGGATCGCCGTTTCGTTATCATGCGCCGTTACGGGTATACAGATCATGACTTGCTGTCTCCTTGGGGATATGATCCCAGTACTTTAACAAATGTGCATTTGCTCCGAAGATTTTCCAGGCATTTCGCGATTTCCTCATCCTTCGCGTGGCCGGCAAAATCGACAAAGAACAGATACTCCCACATCTGACCTCGAATGGGGTGAGATACGATCTTTACCAGATTAATTTTCTTTTCAACAAAAGGCTGTAGTGAATTATAAAGCGCGCCCGGTTCATGACGTGCTCCGAACAGTACCGATGTCTTGTCCATGCCGGTCGGTTCACTCTCTCCGTGGCCGATAACAAGAAACCGGGTCATGTTCGACGAATGATCCTCAATGCCTCCGGCGATAATGTTCAATCCGTACTTTAAAGCGGCCTCCCGGCTTCCTACAGCGGCGATCGTATCATCTTCAAGAGCCATTCTGACCGCCTTCGCCGTGCTTTCTACTTCATGAAGCGAGCACAGCGGGAGATTTTTCCTGAGCCAGTTCCGGCACTGTGCAAGTGCCTGAGGATGAGAACAAACCTTCTTCAAACCATCCAATGTCTTTCTTCCCGATATCAATGTGTGACTGATGGGAAGATAGATTTCATTTACAATCGTCAGGGGCGTCGTAATCAGACAATCCAGAGTAAGCTTAACCGTTCCTTCGAGGGAATTTTCTACAGGGACCACCCCCCAATTAGCCTCTTTTTTCTCTACCCTGTCAAAGACATCGAGGATGCTCGGCTGCGGTGACAAGATGACACTCTTTCCGAAATGCGACTCGACAGCCAGATGGCTGAACGATGCATCGGGTCCAAGATAAGCGACGTTTACGGGCATTTGAAGGGCTCGCGATGCCGACAGTATCTCACTGAAAATATTTCTCAAAGAATCTTCAGGCAGCGGCCCCGCGTTGATTGAACACAAATCCCGTAACACTTTGCTCTCCTGCGCAGGATCGTAAATCTCCATGTTATTGCCTGTCTTCAACCTTCCGATTTCTATCGATAATGCCGCACGTTCGTTTAACAGCGCAACGATTCCCTTGTCGATTTCTTTGACTTTATCCCTCATGGATTTCAGTGATTTTCCCGTCATTATCTCAATTCCTCAATTGTCTGGTAAATAATATCCTTTTCTACCGAACCGTTGATGAACGGAACTCCCAGTTTTTTCAAGAATACAAAATGTATGATGTTGCCTTCCTTCTTCTTATCCGTTTTCATCCGGGAGATAATATCGTCGGTTTTTATGGATCCGGGAATTTTGTGAAGCAGTCCAATGTTTTTAATAATTTTCTCAATCCTGTCCCGTTCCCCGGAAGACAGGTGTTTCGTCTTCTCAGATATTTTCGCTGCCGCGATCATGCCGACAGACACGGCATTGCCGTGAGAAAGAGTATATCCTGAAGCGGCCTCCATCGCATGTCCCAGGGTATGACCGAAATTGAGAATCCGCCTTATTCCCTCGTCCTTCTCATCTATTTCAACAATACCCCCCTTGATCCTGCAGGCTCTACCGATAATTTCTTCGAGAACGGCGACGTCCCGGTTTCTGATCGCCTCGCCTTCCGTTTCCAGCAGATGTAACAGATCGACATCGTCAATGATGCCGTATTTGATAATCTCCGCCAGACCATTATTGAATTCTTCATCCGGCAGTGTCGCAAGGAACTGAAGATCCGTGAAGACCATTTTCGGTTGGAAAAACGCCCCCAGCAGGTTCTTACCCTCGGGCAAATCTATTCCCGTTTTTCCTCCGATGCTGCTGTCGACCTGGGCCAGGAGACTGGTCGGTACCTGGATATAGGGGATGGATCTCATATATATGGAAGCGATAAACCCGACGATATCGCCTGTCACACCCCCGCCCAGAGCGATCAACGCGGAGCTCCTGTCTACCCCAATTTCAATAAGCTTCCCGACAATAGTTAAAACGGTATCGATATTCTTCGAGGTTTCCCCCGCGGGAAATTCGATCAAATCCGCGGGCAGATTCACTCCCCGAAGTATCTCCAGAAATTGCTCCCCGTACAGAGAGGATACATTGGAGTCCGAAATAACCACATACCGTTTTGCCACATTCTTTTTGGCAATAAGAAGCCCTATCCGGTCAAAAATGTTGCTTTCGATGAATATTTCATAAGAAAGATTGGATCGCCGGTCAAGATTTATCCGTATTTTTTTCATTTCAACACCTTCATTTCATTTCTCATGAATTGTTCGAGTTTTCTGATCTCCTCCATAAGCCTGTAGAATTTAGCGGGTTTGAGAGATTGCTCGCCGTCGGACACAGCTTTTTCGGGTTCGGGGTGAACCTCGATTATAACTCCGTCCGATCCTACTGCCAGAGCGCTCATTGTCAGCGGCTGGATATATCTCCAGTGACCGGCCGCATGGCTGGGATCAACGATCACCGGCAAGTGTGTCAATCCCCTTAAAACCGGCACCGCGCTGATATCCAGTGTATTGCGGGTTGCCGTTTCAAACGTCCTGATTCCTCTTTCACACAGAATAACATCGTCATTCCCCGACGAAATAATATATTCAGCGGACATAAGAAGTTCCTCGATAGTAGACATCATTCCACGTTTGAGAAGCACCGGTTTTTTTGCCTTTCCCACTCTTTTCAGCAATGGGAAATTCTGGACGTTCCGGGCGCCTATCTGCAATATATCCGCATACTCTTCAACGATATCGACCTCAGCGGCATTGAGAACCTCAGTGATAACAGGCATTCCCGTCTTTTCTCCGGCCTCTTTTAAAAGTCGCAGCCCTTCTTCCTCCATTCCCTGGAAACTGTAAGGGGATGTCCTCGGCTTGTATGCCCCTCCCCTTATTATGTCGGCACCGCCCTTTTTCGCTATGAACGCGCTTTCCATCATCTGTTCCCTGCTTTCTATGGAACAGGGACCGGCCATAACGACAAAACCGCCGCCGCCGATTTCCACGTTTCCGACCCGGATAACGGTATCCCCCTCTTTAGCCTCGCGGCTCGCGAGCTTGTATGGCTTCAGAATGGGAATTATTTGTTCAACACCCGGAAGAGACTGGACAACTTTTAGATGCTCTTTCCCCCGGTTGTCCCCCACGGCACCGATGATCGTCCGCTCGACACCGGAAGACGGGTGGGCCATGTAGCCGACCGATTTGATCCAGTCGACAACCTTGTTAATCTGTTCATCTGTAGCAGTTTTTTTCATCACAATTATCACGTTTCCAAACCCTCCTTTTAGTAACAAAAAAAGCCATGGTGCAGAATTGCTACCATGGCTTCGCAAACAAAAAAGCCATGGTGCAGGATCTTCCGACCTGCCCATGGCTTTTAGATTTTATCTTTTTAGAGTGTTACTTCCTCCTCAGCGCCGGGCAGACCTGTGCACCAAAATACCAAAAGTAACCAAAATAGCTGTTATGGTGATTTAATCTGCCCACAAGAAAACTCCACTTTCCAAAAGTGCGCCTATAAAATCATAGATCTAAAAGCATGTCAAGATTATTTTTTTATGTGTCAGGAGCACGTAATATGTCCGGTTTATAATAGCCACCCCGAGGAGGTGGTTATGAGACGGACGGAGAGGCGGTTAACGCAGGAGGAAGCGGCGCGGATGCCGGGAGTGTGCGATCGAACGTTCCGGCGTTAAATTAATCGTTATGTGTATTTTAGTGTATTTTGGGGGCACAACACTTAATTCAGATTTTTTGTTTTTTCTTAGGCCCGGGTTTTTGCCTCTGTAACAAACGACCTGTCAGCTTTTCAATCTTATCCACAAAATCGAATTTACCTGCGGGGCGTCCTGTCTTCGTCGATCTTTTGACAGCGTCTATGTCATCGCTTCCCGCAATCCCTTCATTCAAACATTCTCGTGCAGTGGCCAAGAGAATTATGTGCTATGTCCACCTAATTTCGCGTTTCACTAAATATCTCGACATCATACGTATTATGGTCTTTCTTTTTTTCTTAGTCGAATAGTATATGTGGGTTCATCTCGGCGGGTGTTTTCCACGAGATTCCATATTTCTGTTTCAGGGTTTCCTTTTCGGTATCCCAGATTATATGGCAAAAACCCATGCGACCCCGCAGTGGGTGGTCTTTCAGTATCTCGTCAACCTCCGCGTCGATACCCGCGAAGACGCTTTTGTGTCGTGGATCGTCTTCGATCGGGTCGTGGGCAATCCATGATCCCTGCTTTATGGAGTCACTTGGTACTTCGGATGATTGGCTATCCGGCGGAGCGGCGTATCCGAAGGAAGGGCTAAACAGTAGAAAGACAAAAATAAATAATAATATTAGGGTTTTGATCATTCAAGCCTCGGCCTATCACCGTATTAAAAAGGCGCTATCCCTATTTTTCATAATATCTGACCAAGACGCTGGATACGATGTAGCGTCTTCATATCCTACACCAAAATCTTTGTCACCAAGAGGAATCCACATCCCTTCGCCACTCCAACTAACATGGACAACTTGACCTTCTCCATATTATTAGCCTCATTATTAGGGTCGGACCGAACTATCTTATTGATATTTATGTAATATCATCCCAATAATAAACGTTTTGAGGTCTTAAAGGGCCATTTTCAGGGGTAAAATTGCCCCCGTAAGAAGCAGCTAATTCACGGAGTTCGCAGCTTTTGTTGCCCCCAATAATTTCCCGACCTTTTGCCTTTATCCCAAGCCTTTGTATCGTATCTTCAATGTATGATTCGTTACCAACTGCTATGCTCTCCGTCCATTTGCCGTCTCTTGTTTGATTTCGCGCAGCAAGATAGAGAAATTCCTTCTTGTGACATCTATGGGTGATATGTCACACGTAACCGGGGATGTAATAACGATTTGCCCTCGGCATCTTACGGCTTCTTTCCTAAACGGCTCTTTTTGATACTAAAATTGTTGATTTAAAACCCAAAATACAGGGTGATTTCTACCTATAACTTAAGCATATCAATCGGTTGACTTGGTCCGACCCCAAAGTTCTTTTCTTCATGAATGTGGCTTATGAAAATTTCATATTTGGATGCCATCTACCAAACCCTATTGCTTGCCGAACGTAAAAGCTCAGCGGCGCGCCTTGTCCGCGTCCGCTGGAGCGTCTTGTTGGGCAGCGTCGTGATCTTCAACAGGTCCGGGGTGTTTCTTAAAGAAATTCCAGATGACGTCCGTTGCGTTGATCCTTTCAGAAGTCCCTCCTACCATGCTTTCCGGCAAAAGGCTTCTGCCACCAGCCCAGGTATGGCCGAGGCCATCGACAGTTATGTACACCACCTCCGCGCCATTCCGGCTAGGGCCGTAAGCTTCGGTACAGATGCCATTGACGTCGGACACGTTCGCCGGTGTCATTGGGCAGTCAAGCGCTTTGGCCCACTTCAATATTGACTCGCGCACGGGCGGCTTTGGTTTGGCGCGAACCCTGTCGCTTGCGCCGGATGCGAGTTTCGGCGCACCGCCTTCAATCAGATTCAGTGGATCAGCCTTGCCGGTGATGTACAACATCGGGACTGGCCGTTTCAACATTACGGGTTCAAACCAGCATGCGCCCGCGACGGGCGCAATGGCCGCAATGCGATTTGACAGTTGCGCACCAACGAGAAAGCTCATCGAACCACCGTTGGAAAACCCGGTGACGTAAACCCTTCTCTTGTCCACGGTGAAGCGAGTAGAGAGATCGTCCAGCAGAGCGGTGATGAAACTGATGTCGTCTGTAGCTTTCTGGCCTGGATAGAATCGATCCGATCCATCGTTCCAGAGTTGTGGATTCTTGGCGAAGCTGCTGCGCCGTGATGGGTCGCGCGGCATCGCATTGGGGAAGACGGCTAAGAATCCAGCCTTGTCGGCCTTTTCTGTCCATCCTGTCTCCAAAATGGCGGCTTTCGCGGTCCCCCCGCCACCATGTAACATGACGACCAGTGGTGACGGCGTTCTTGAATCATAGCTGGGTGGGACATGGACAATATAGGTTCGTTCCAGACCGTCCACGGTAAGAGTAAGCGTATGACGACCCGGCCCAAGACGCGTGCCGCGCGAGAGGGACTCACCGGCAAGGCATCCCATGGTACAGGAGTAAAGAACCAAAGATAATGTCAACGCGCAGATCGTGTTCTGAGCATTCTGATGTCTCATTTGGCATTCACCTCTGTTGCTTCAAACTGCCCAACGGCCAACTCGCCATCTGTGGACATGGGTACGACCTTAAATAATCAAATATCCATTTTAACATTCCGTTATTTTTAATGTCGCCCCCTTTTCCGATGGCCCTGATACGCACTCGTCTCTGTTCAAGTTATTTTTGTTTTTAAGGTCATCCCCCATGTTTCATTTTTCACAGCCATATTTCCACTCCAAATAGTTGACGTTCAAAAAAATGGTCCAACATTTACATATCAGGCAGATTTGCCTGATATCCTGATATTGGACTGACAAACAGGCAAATTTGCTTGTTTTCAATATTGAAGCTCCCCCGCAATAAGTTGCGTTGAATCTCAGACTGTTAAGGAACTGATTTACTTTTATTCGCTCACTAATCCCAACGTAAACAGCGGGGACTGCGCTCGCTATTCAGTTAAATATAGTATACCTATTCTGATAATGGTGATGGAAAAAACGATAGAGCAGGAAAAAGGCTATGTCAAGAAAGATTCAGGTTATTTTTTCGACAGTGAGATCCGAAGCTCAGAACGTCCGTAATGTAATGCTTAATCGAATCAATCCCTTTCTCCGATTTTATTC
This sequence comes from Syntrophaceae bacterium UBA2210, assembly GCA_002327865.1. GTDB lineage: Bacteria > Desulfobacterota > Syntrophia > Syntrophales > UBA2210 > UBA2210. The sequence continues at coordinate 41,360 of DCUQ01000050.1, read as the reverse complement.
CGGATAAGGAATGCTATATCACAACTTTCTGTTTGACTTTCAATGAGTAACATTATAGAGGAAACCTCGCGAAAGAGGTAAAGGCAATGACAGATTGTACGGCAGCAGTATTCTTGAGCTTACGGGGCTTGTGCAGCCTCGCTCTTAGCGGGGGGAAATACGTTCCCCCTGGCCTCCCGTCTTTGTAGTATCACTTCGCAACAGGTAATTAAAGAGATGCAAACGGCCACGGGGTATGTGCCCCGTGGCTTTTTTTAGGAGAAAAGACAATGGGGATGCATGAGATAATATGGCATGGAAGAGGCGGCCAGGGGGTCGTGCTGGCGGCACAAATACTCGCGGAGGCGGCGTACATTCAAGGTTTTCCAGGTGTAACATCCGCCCCCACCTTTGGACCGGAGCGGCGGGGGGCACCCCTCACCGCCTCGACAAGAATATCGGACGAAACGGTAAGAACCTTTTCGCAGATCGCTTCGGCGGATATTGCCGTTATTCTGGATGAATCCCTGTTCGAGATCGCGACATGCGGAGGAAAGATCAAAGAAAACGGCCTTGTTATCGTCAACTCGATCCTGGCGCCGAAACAATTAGCGCCGGACAGGAACTTTTCGGTTGCGACGGTCAATGCCACCGGTATAGCGAGAGAGTTTCATCTCAGTATGGGCGGAGCCCCCGTTGTGAATACCCCGCTTCTCGGTGCAATCTCTATGGCATCGGGTCTTGTCTCTCTCGATAGCATTGAAAAGGGAATAAAGAAAAAGATGTCGCGGGGCAAGGCATCTTCCAATTTTCAGGCGGTTCAGGCTGCCTTTGAACGAACGGAGGTGCTCAACGTCCACACTCCGAAATACAAATTGCAAAACGCGGGAGAAAATCCAAAATGAAGAACACGGACACCAATATATCGGGCGTCTGCACACCGGCTGTAGGAGAAGCGGGTAGAACGGGCGAGTGGCGGGATGCGAGGCCGGTTATAGACAGCACGAAATGCATACCGGAGTCCAAGGGAAAACCGGCCTGTTTTCTGTGCTGGCTTTACTGCCCGGAGGGGGTGGTATCCATGACGATACCTGTTCGAATCGACATGGATTATTGTAAAGGTTGCGGTATCTGCGCCGAGGAATGCCCTCCTAACGCCATACAGATGGTTAGAGAGGAGGATATTGGTGAGTAAGGTACGTATCATGACTGGAAACGAGGCGGCGGCGGCGGCGGTCAAGCTTGCGGCACCAGGTGTTGTGGCTGCATATCCGATAACACCCCAGACCAAACTGGCCGAGGTTCTTTCCGAATATGTCGAACGCGGAGAATTGAAGGCCGAATATGTCAGGGTTGAAAGTGAACACTCGGCGATGACCGTCTGCATATCGGCGTCCACGGTAGGCGCCAGGGTGTTTACGGCCACAAGCTCGAACGGCCTTTTGTATATGCACGAGCAACTGCACTGGGCGGCAGGATCGCGTCTGCCGATTGTCATGTGTTGCGTGAACAGGGGAGTAGGGGCTCCCTGGTCTATCTTCAACGACCAGCAGGATTCCTTCTCACAGAGAGACACCGGATGGATACAGCTATACTGCAGGGACAATCAGGAAATTCTTGATACAGTCATACAGGCATACCGTATAGCGGAAGAGATTTATGTCCCTGTAATGGTCTGTTACGACGGTTTTATCCTTTCCCACACAATGATGCCGGTGGAGATTCCCGATGCCGGGGTGGTAAAGAAATTTCTGCCTCCATACAAGCCTCATACCATTCTTTCCCCTGATGATCCGAAAACCATCAACTCCGTGTTTTTCGCAAACAGAAGAGAGAACGCGAAAGGCATTCTCTGCGACGGCTACATGGACATGAGGTACAAACTGTATTCCGCGTTCGAAAAATCCGGGGAGATAATCAAGTCCGCAAGTGAAGAATGGGCAACAATGACCGGCCGCGACCACGGCGGTCTGATCTGGGAATATATGACCGAAGATGCCGAATTGTTACTGACCGGCATGGGCTCCATCGCTACCGAGGCGACGCTGGCCGTGGACGCGCTGCGTGCCGAGGGGATCAGGGCCGGTGTCGTGGGGATCAGGGCATACAGACCGTTTCCGAAAGAGGAGGTTATCATGGCATTCGGAAAGGCGACCGCTATAGCTGTTTTTGAAAAATGCATCAGTTACGGTTATGAAGGTGGCGTCTGTTCCGATCTGAAAGCGGCCTTTTACGGTACGGATATCAAGGCACCGATCTACGACCATATAGTGGGTCTTGGAGGAAGAGACGTCAAGACCGGAGAAATTGTGGATGCGGCACGGAAAACGTTCGAATCCGCCAGGGCCGGAAAACCCGGGAATAAAACAATCTGGCTTAATTGTTCCGAGGCTGAAGAAGTCTACTGAAAGATAACTCGGAACGGACACACTACAGGACAGACATATGCAGGAAAACATATTCAAGATAAACGAAAAAGAGTACATTCTGCCGGGAAACAGGGCATGCCAGGGATGCGGGCTCTCGCTCGCTTACAGATACATCCTCAAGGCTCTGCGTGAAAACACGATTGTAGCGATACCGCCGAGCTGTCTGTGCGTGCTTCACGGACTGTATCCGACCGCATCGACGATTATTCCCGCCCTCAACACCACGTTCGCCAGCAATGCCGCATCCGCTTCCGGGATAGTGGCGGGTCTGAACGCGCTGAATAAACCGGATATAACCGTTCTGGCCCTCTCGGGAGACGGCGGAACCTATGACATAGGGATACAGTCCCTGAGCGGGGCGGCGGAGAGAAACACCGATTTCATATTCGCCTGTTACGACAACGAGGGATACATGAACACGGGGACACAGCGATCCGGATCGACACCCATGGGCGCGCTCACCACAACCACGCCCGTCCTGACAAAACAGGAACCCAAAAAAGATTTTCTGAAGATTATGGAGGCCCACCATCTCCCCTACCTGGCGACGGTCTCGCCCGCTTATCCGATCGATCTGTACGACAAATTCGTCAAGGCCAAACGGATACGGGGAACGAGATATATCCATGTCGACGCTCCCTGCCCTCCGGGATGGGGATTCCCAACACGGGATACCGTCAGGATCGGAAAGCTCGCGGTCGAAACCGGTCTCTTTGTCCTCTTCGAAATAGAAAACGGCAGGTTCCGGCTTACCGGAAGAAGCAAGACCATGGCCGAGCGGGGGAAACTGCTTCCTTTAGTCAATTACGTGGAGAGACAGGGAAGGTTCAAAAAGATGAGTATCGAACAACTTGGCAGCCTTCAGGCATCCGTGAACAACCGATGGAATGAATATCTGAAACGGGCGGAGAGCTAGCAGAGACTTTTATGAAGGCTGAAAAGCAGGCGCATCCGCCCGCGGAGTGTCCCTTTACAAATCGACCGGCCGGGAATCGAAGCGGTTTCAGGTTTACTGATGTCCCTCGACGAGTTCTTTGTATCCGGCCGAATTTCTGATGCCGTCGAGATCCCTGTCGGTTTTTATAAGATCCCATTTATCATATCCCCTGTTTACGGCGGTCCTGAGGCTTTCGAGCGCTTCCTCTTCTTTACCCTGTCTGGAATACATACAGGCGATATTATAATAGTTGCCCGCATTGTCCGGCTGGAGTTCCGCCAGACGCTTGAACAGCGGCAGTGCCTCCCCTGTCTTTTCCTGAGTTACATAGACGGCGGCCAGCCGGCTTATCACCGGAATCGAGTCGGGATCCAGCAGAAGAGCCGTGCGATACTGATCCGCCGCCTTTTCTGGATCGCCTGTCCTGAAATAGAGCAGGCCCATCATACCGTACAGTTCCGGATTACCGGGATCGTTCAGGATTTTTCCCCGGATCTCCAGGAGAGCGTTGTCTGTATCCTCTTTCAACGCCAGGGCTTCCCTGAGCCTGGAACCCGCTGTGGCATGATCCGGGTCCGATCGCAGGACTTCCCGGTAGTGGCCGATTGCCTGATCGAGGTTACCCCTCCGCAGCAGGACATCTCCCAGATTGCAGCGTGCGTCATCATATCCGGGATTCAATCGCAATGCTGTGCTGAAATGTTCCAGGGCCTCCGGTATCCCGCCGCGTGTTACCAGAACCACGCCCAGATTGTTGTGCGCTTCGGCAAAATCGGGGTCTATATGTACGGCTTCGGAGAAATGTTTCTCCGCGTCGAGGGTACTGCCCGCTTCCGCCATGATAACACCCAGGTTATAGTGAGCTCTTGCGTAACCGGGATCTATCCGCAACGCTTCCCGGTAATGACGGACGGCCTCATCGATTCGCCCCGTTTTCGCCAGAACGCTTCCGATGCCGTAATGGGTCTTAGCGTTGCCGGGGCTCCTGCGCAACGCTTCACGGTAACAGTTCATGGCTTCATCCATTCGCCCCTGTTTCTCGAGGGCGATACCCAGGTTGTAATGAGCCTCCTGAAAATCCGGACTTAACCGTATGGCTTCCCGGTAATGACGGATTGCTTCATCCGTCCGTCCGGTTTTTTCAAGCGCAACACCCAGATTATTGTGCACATTTGCCTTGCCGCCGGTAACCGCAAAGGCATGGGTACATAGTGTGAGATCGTTTTTCCAGTAACCTGCCTGGAACCACGCCGTTACCGCCATAGCCGGGAGCAGTACCGCGACGGGCGCGATAAGCCAGATTTTCCGGAGACGCAATTTCATATAAACATCATGCGCTCCCCAGACAATAATAATAAAGATTCCGATGAAAGGAACGTACGCGTACCTGTCTACTATTCCGTATGTCTGCGCCTGCATTATCCCTATAACCGGAACAAACGTCCCGAGAAACCACAGCCATCCCATGAAAAGGTATGGTAAACGCTTTGCAAGCCAGATCACCAGGGCGGTCGCGCATACGATAAACATCCATCCCCCTAAAACCTGCCATGCCGGATAAATATCGTGATGGGAATACGTAAAGGCCAGATGTAACGGCCACACCAGCTTTCCCATATATTGCATGTAATGCACAACGGCGACAGCCGCTCTTTCGATCAACGGAACCGAATTTACGGCATCGACCGGCGTTTTTCCGTAAAAAGCCGTTACCGTCACCACAGCCAGGACAACGGAAAGAACGAGGAACGGCACTTTTTCCAATACTACGCGCGTAACGGATACTCCTCCAAGGGAGGGTTCTTTTCCTGTACGCAGGCGGCCAAGCGGCCAGTAATCGAGCAGTATAAGAATACCGGGAACCGTTACGACCATCGACTTGGTCATAAGACCCAGGCAGAAGAAGAAAATAGCAAGAAGGTACTTCCAGATCCCGGGGTTCTTTACATAAAGGACATAGGACCAGACGGTAAGCATCAGGAAAAAGGTGCTGAGGAGATCTTTCCGTCCGGTTACCCAGGCGACCGGTTCGACATTCACGGGATGAAGCGCGAACAGCGCGGCAACCATGGCACTGCGCCACATTGTGCCGGTCATGCTTCGCAGTATCATAAAGAGCAGGAGGGAGTTGGCGAGATGGAGAAGAAGGTTTATAAAATGATGACCGCCTGGGTTCAGACCGAAAAGTTCGCAGGCAGCCATGTGTGAAAGCCAGGTCAACGGATGCCAGTGGGAGTGAAAGGTTGTGGTAAACGCCCAGGCAACACTGTCCCTGCTCAGCCCTTCCCTAACGTGCAGATTTTCCGTGATGTAATCGTTGTCGTCGTAATTGACGAATTCGTGGGTTACTGTCCGGCCATAGACAACCGCGACCAGCACCGCCAACACCAGACAGATGAGCGTAACCCGAACGATATCCGATCTTTTTTTGTCCATAGCGCCGAATGCGGTCAAGCCTGCGGTTCAACACAGGAGATGACCGTCCTTATCTTCCCTGAGGCATCTCTGATTATATCTTCCGGCGTGATCTGATTAATGCCGATAACCATCTCTTTCCCTGCAAATTGTGCCAGATAACGAGACAATTTGTCACGTTCCCCGTATGTCCATTCTTCTCCCGTAATAACATTCACACGCAATACGGTCGGCGATTCCTGAACAAACTGCGCGAAACGTATCCCCCGGATAAGTTCCGGAAGGACGAACATCGCCGTGACAAGCCTGCCGTCGGGCGTGACGATTATGTCTTCGCTCCTCCCATGTATCGCCTTCACCAGGGGAAGCGTCCGGCCACACGGGCAGGTCCCGGTTTCCGGAGAGAATTCCATATCGTCGCCCACATCGTACCGGATAAAGGGCATAGCGAGATTGTACAGTGATGTCCCTACTGCGCGCCCTGTCATTGTGGTTCCGTTCGCCGACGGTTTCGGATCTTCGAACTCCAGAAGACCGTAATCCGAGTTGATATGGTATCCTCCTTCCATACACTGTGAGACAGCTACCGCGCCCTCCATGTGACCGTATGAATCCAGGACGGGACAATTGAAGACCTGTTCCATCAAGGCACGGTACCGGGGATTGAGCATCTCACCGGTGGAAAAGATACTCTTGAACGATATATCTGTAATCCCCGCCTGCTTGAAGATCAAGGCGAGAAAATAGAGGGTCGCGGCCATTCCTTTGAGAAACTTCGGGCGATATCTGCGGATCGCCCCCGCTATTTCCCCGGCGCGCGCGAAAGAGAGCCGGCTGCCGTTCAGCATCAACCCGCGAAGATGCGGTTGCCACATCGATACCGCTTCATTGTCACGGTCCAGAAAAAAACAGGTTTTCAGTTCCGCGAAACGATCGCCGAGCCTGTAACCCGCCCAGCTCCAGTGACGCCAGTAGTAGACAAATTCAAGAATACGGGCGCTTTTGTCCAGATGGATACGGAGGGGAACTCCGGAGGTCCCGCTTGTGCTGTAGATTACGGGGCGATAGCGCTTCGCGTTATCGGCAATAAAATCTTTCTCCGCATTACAAACGGTATCTTTCGAAAGAATCGGCAGTTTCTTCAAATCGTCGACATGCCGGATGTCCGCGGCGGTCAAACCGAGTTCCTTAAAGAGACGGCGATAATAAGGAACATGTTTAACGGCCTGTTCCAGCACAGCCGTCAGACGTCGTTCCTGGTAAGCCAGAAGTTCATCTTTCGCAAACCATTGCGTCTTATCAAGCAATCGTTTCAGCCGGTAAATCCCGACCGGATAAGAAAAATCCCTGACTCTGAAATCTATCGCCATAACGGGAACCACCGTTCAACAGTAAACATCCTGAATAACCCCGGACACGTCATAAGGCCGAAAGACATATCCTGTTTATCTATTATTCGCCCGCTTCTAACCCGCCTTTGATTCAACCGTCGAAACTCGTAGATGCTATTCTACAAGCTGCGAAAATGCAAGCTCCTCAAAACGAAAACGGGGCAACAGCCGTTCCGGCAACGTTTCGGATGTTTTTACCGGTTGACATACCCGCGGTAATAGCTTAATTTCTGTTGCCTTTAGTCGAAAACCCGCAGAGCGGTAAAAGGCAGGGGGAACAAGCTGTTGAGCCATACTATCCGATCGCATGAAACGTTGTTCCGAAAGCGACGGATTTATTGCTTTATTGCCCTCTCCCATCCGTAGAGTCGCACCGGAAACTTTTCACAAAGGGATAAACCATGGCAACGAAAGTCAGGGGCGGGGTAAAATCCAGGTCCGGGAAAACCGTGTTGGCGGTAAAACTGCTGGTAACAACGGTCGCGCTCTTATGGCTTTTTCATACCGTCCACTGGAATCTCATTCTGGAAAAACTGGCGGGTTTGCATTACGCCATACTCGGATTATCATTTATCGTCACTGCGACTTCTTTTATCCCCTGCGCGCTCAGATGGAAGCGGATAAGCGGTTCATGCGGCTACCCCATAACATTTGAAGAATCCATACGCGCGTATCTGATGGGGAGTTTTTTCAGCAACTTCCTGCCGACGGGAAAGGGAGGAGACCTGGCGAGAGGCATCATCGTGGCGAAACGAAACGATTACTCCCTCGGTGGAATCATGGGAACAATCCTGGTCGAACGCATCAACGGGCTCATAGTGGCTACCGTGATCATGATATTCACCAGCCTTTTCATATTCTCCATAATAATCGAACTCAGGGACAGCATGATATCCTCTGTTATTTTTGTCCTGGTACTGCTGGCACTTTCCATAATCTGCCTTAACCCGCGGTTCCAGGCACTGCTGATCCGACTGTTCCGGCGGACGCGTTGGCCGCGATTAAGGAATGCCGTTCAGGACATCATCGGTGTATTCAAAACCTTCAGAGAGAAGCCGAACATGATAATGGCCGTGACGGGATTTTCTACGCTGAACCAGGCAATCCTGATACTGTCCGGCATTATTACCGCTCAGGCGATCCCGGGATTTCAGGCACCATGGTACAGTTTCCCCGTCGTAATACCTCTTATATTTTTCACGGCTCTTCTGCCGTCCATAGGCGGTTACGGGGTTCGCGAAGCCGGTTTCGTCGTTTTTTTCGGGTGGTTCGGAGTCAGCGCGGAATCGGCGACAACATACGCCATACTGCGGCTGACTTTCAACCTGGTCTTTTCTCTCGCAGGGGCGTTTCTCTTTGTGGTTAATAACGGGCGGAAAGAAGATGCCGCAGGGGTGACCGAAGTAGAACAGGTGTGACGGTACCGTGATGTTTCTACATTCACTGGAACTTGTTTGTTTTTAAAGGTTTGACACCCTCTCTCCAAGGCGTCATTTCAGCACGGAAATCTACTCACCCGACCCTCTCACAGGCTTACGCGCGTCGTATTCCCTGACGATATCCCTGCCGAGAACCATCATGTTGTGTATCCAGGAGTAGATGAATCTCCCGTTTCTGCCGGAGAGTTTCAGGTTATGAAATCTTCTGAGATAATCGTTTATCTCGCGGAGTTTTTCTTCAAACCCCATCTCCAGTATCGGATATGCGTGGTCCAGCCTGTTCACCGATGTTCCCGTTATCTCATTCTCCCTGATCCAACCAATATCATCGACCAGCTTTGTCCGGACAAGCCGCACCAGCATGTCGTCTCCCATGTTCCATACATCATCTTCTCTCTGGCATGGGATTTCCGCAACCAGCGAGGTCTTTCCACGGGGAGACATGGTGCCGTCTCTGTTTCTCGGTTCATATATCCTGGTGAAGGGGATATCGGAATCCGGGAAATATACGGTCGCGGCATCGGTAACGGATTCCCTGTCCAGGAATAACGCCACAAGTATCACATTACGATAGTGAAGCCCCCTGGATGCCAGAATAACATCTTCCGGCGGTTTCGGCTCCATTATATCGAGGAAAAAATCGATGGGCAAAGTACTTACTACCTCGTCCGTAACTATCCTTTCCGTTTCATTGACCTCTACCGCACAGATCCGGGAATTATCATGCAGCACCTTGGTAATTCGAGCATTTGTGCGTATATTTTCTTTTGTGCAGACATCGGAAAGCTGCCGGGAGATGGCCCCGATTCCCCCTTCGGGATAGAAGAAGGAGCCCTCCATGTGTTCTACCCTGAACCGTGAACCGAGCAGTGAATCCATAACAAACGATTTCAGGTCAAGTCCTTCGAGACGTTTTCCCGCAATACCCGGAGAAAGCCTGTTACAGGGCATACCCCACAATTTTTCGGAGTAATTGAGCAGAAACCGGCCGGCTATTATATTGCCGTACGCATGTAAAGCGAAATCTTTGAAATTCCCCTCCCCGTTTCTGCCTGTCAGCCGTGCACGTAAGACCTCTATCGCCGCCCTGGCAAACACGAATGGACCCATGTTCCTCAACAGGTCCATTGACGAAAGTGGGAATTTTATAAAGACTCCGTTGTCATATATCTTGCTGGGTATTGTTATACGCTTCAGACCGCTGCCCATCAGCAGCTGTATTTCTCTCGTTATTTCAGGGTTCTTGTCGTGAAAACGGTGTGCTCCGGAATCAAAGAGAAAATCTCCATGTCTCAGGGTGACGGAGTTTCCCCCTGTCCCGGCCTTTGCCTCATAGATAGTGAACGGGAGCGATTGTTTCCTGGCATAATATCCGATCGAAAGGGCTGCCGGACCACCCCCCAGGATTGTTATGTGTGACGCCATTTCAATACAATGCCCTCGATTTTTTTATCTAACTACCTGCATTTTTGTTAAGATAACACGCGCCTGCCATGTAATATAACAGGCGGATTTAATAAAACCACGGGCGATAATCAGATGCCCGCCGCCGTTCCGATTATAAGATTCACCCGTCGGCAGAAATCCCCCGCAAAAGTTGAGGGTAATGCGCCTATCGTTCAATGGAGCTGACTTTGTATCATCTCCGCGTATCTTCGTGCAGCTCCCGTATTGGAAGCGACCATAACCTGCCCCGCCATTCCCTTTCGCAGGCACGCTTCAGGGTCCTCCATCAGTTTCAGCATCTCACCGAGGAGTTCATCGCCGTCTCTGATGGTAATACCGCCCCCGGTCATTTCCAGTTTTTCCCGTTCATCCATGAAATCTTCCATTGAAGGACCATATAAAACCACCTTCCCCCACGCCGCCGGCTCAAGGATATTCTGTCCACCCTTTGGAACCAGGCTCCCGCCGCAGAAAACCATGGTGGCGAGACCGTAGGCCTTGAAAAGCTCTCCGATCACATCAATAATAATGATCCTCCGGCCGGCACGTTTTCCTCCGCCGTTGATCTCCGTCATCGTAACACAGTCGCCGAACCCCTTGTTCTTAGCCAGAGAAAGGACATCTTCTCCCCTTTCGGGATGGCGCGGGACGATAATCATAAGCATATCTGGATACTTATCAATCAGGGCACGATAGACTGTAAGAACAACATCGTCTTCGCCCTCATGCGTGCTGCCCGCCACGAAAACATCCGTTCCGGGGGATATGTCCAGTTTTGCGGCAATCTCATCCCGCAGGACATCGTCCGCCCTCGCGGCAAGGCTGTCATATTTGGCGTTTCCCATGACACGGATCTTCGACGGTTCCACTCCGAGCGCCTCCAGCCTGGATGCGTCGACAGCAGATATGGCCCCTATCGTGCCTATCATATTCATGATTCGTTTCCAGAAAAACCGGGTCCTCCCGTACCGCCTGAAAGAACGTGGAGAGATCCTGCCGTTTACCATTGCTATTTTTATCCCCTTCTCATTGCAGATCCGTATAAAGTTGGGCCATATTTCCGTCTCGACCGGGACAAAGATATCAGGGTTTACCCTGTTTATGATTTTTCGTACAACATGTGGAATGTCGAGTGGATAATATATGTGTGCCGTGGCTTCCGTTACCAGGCGACGGGCCATTTCCTGACCGGTTTCCGTACTCGTGGAGAGCACGATGCATGCCTCCGGATACATATTTCTCAGCGATCCGACTATGGGAGCGGCGGCTGTAACTTCCCCGACCGAGACCGCATGTACCCATATGCGGGGAGAACCTTTCATCTCTTCGAAGACTCTCTGCTGAATACGCCCGAACTTGGGACCGATACTTTTCCTGTATTTTCCGGTAAACAGTATCTTCACCAAAAAAAATGGTATAAGGAAGAAGGCTGCGATAAACAGCAATACGTTATAAAGCAAGCAAGTCATAGTCGGCTGAATATAATGGTCTCTTTATATTATGTCAATCGCAACTTTCCATGGATGGCCGGTGATTTTGATCCAGTCATTGCCGCCGGCAACGGATTAAAACTATGTCTATGTGCGATACGTCACAAAACGAATTGACAGGTATAATAAAAAATAATAGAATCTGCAACATATGTGGCTGCACATAAAATCAGCAGAAAGGAAAACAGGCCATGAAACTGGCGAACAGAGCGTATATGCTGGCGGCCCTCTTCTGTGTCCTTATCGTGATTACGGGATGTGCACGATATGAGAGAAAGGTCGTCCCTTTCAAGATGCCGGAGGCTTACAGTAACGCTACGGAAATCGCGGGCGCAACGGTAGCGGCCAGGTCATACACCCGGGAAGAAGCTAACTCCGCTTTCGGATTTGATATGGTAGGTTCAGGCGTGGTTCCGGTTCAGGTAATTTTCGACAACAGGGGCGTACATCCGCTGAAAATCGTAGCGGGTAAGACGTATCTTGTGGATGTCCAGAATAATCTGTGGCCGATTCTCGATCAGGAAATAGCGTACGACCGCATAACGAAAGAATCGGAGTTCGGAGAAATTCTCCCGGAGGGGGCCAAATCCGGCCTGCTGGCAGGTGCGGCGGGTGCCGTTATCGGAGCGGCGATCGGCATCGTTACGGGGACCAGCGTCGGTGAAGCGGCAGGCAAGGGAGCAGCCATCGGGGCGGCCGCAGGGCTTACCATAGGCGGTACCAGGGGGCTGGAGAGTAAGGAAGCATCTCATCGAATAAGCGAGGATCTGCGCAACAGATCCCTCGAAGACAGGCCCGTACCTGCAAACGACATATCTCACGGTTTCATATTCTTTCCGGGAGAGGCAAAAGAACAGGCAAAGGAATTACGGCTTACTGTAATTGAAGTTGACACGGGTATTTCACATTCTCGCATTATGAAGTTCTGATATGAAAAAGATAGCGCCATCTATACTGTCTGCTGATTTCAGCAGACTCGGAGAGGAAATAATCGCGGTTGAAAATGCCGGAGCGGACCTGATTCACGTGGATGTCATGGACGGGCATTTTGTCCCGAATATAACCATCGGGCCCCCTGTAGTGGCATCCATAAAAAAAACGGCGCACATTCCGCTGGACGTCCATCTTATGATAGATGATCCCGACAAATATGTCCCGGCCTTCGCGGAAGCGGGGAGTGATATCATAACCGTGCATGCGGAAGCGGCCGCTCACCTCCACCGGACGGTTCATCTGATCAAAAAACTTGGGGCAAAAGCCGGCGTATCGATCAACCCGGCAACACCGCTTGTCGACATTGAAGAGATTATCGGCGATATCGACCTTCTGCTTATCATGACTGTAAACCCAGGATTCGGGGGACAGCAGTTTATAGAAAGCATGTTGCCCAAGATACGGAGGGCACGAGAAATAATTGATCGTGTTTCGCCCGGCATCCTGCTGGAAGTGGACGGAGGGATAACACTTAAGAATATAGAAACGGTGAATAAAGCCGGTGTCGATATATTCGTTGCGGGATCCAGCATATTTCTCAGCGGGGATTACGTGCAGACAATACGGAAGATGAAGGCGATCGTTAGTGCTTGATTGAAAGCCGCAATCAGGTTAGGAAACTCTTCTTACTGATCGTCCATTACCGTGGCCCTTCGCAACCCGCCGGGGAAAGTTTTTATACGTTCCGCGCGGCGGATATTGCTCGCAGTGTTTTCCTGAATAAGAAATGACTTAACACACGTGCCCTCTTTATCGAGGGGGAAAATATTCATTTTTATTGGCCCGATGCCCGGACCCGGGCGTACGAATGCACTCTGATAATACGGGGAACACTGAAAACCGATAATCTGAAAACCGAACCATGCATATTATCATAGACGGATATAATCTCATCAGGCAATCGGATTCCCTTAGACGTCTCGAGCGGTTCGGCTTGGAGGCCGGCCGAAACGGGTTGATAAAAAAGGTCGCCGCATACAAAAAGCTGAAGGGACACAAGATAACCGTGGTGTTCGACGGATGGGTGCAGGGACCCGACGAAGAAGAAAGGTTCAGGGAAAACGGCGTCAATATTGTGTATTCCAGGAGGGGCGAACCAGCGGACGCGGTTATAAAAAGGATGGCAATGGCGGAGCGGGGCAAAGAAATCGTCGTTGCCACATCCGACAGAAACATCGCCGACACAGTCGTAAAATCGGGCGGAGTGGCGATATCTTCACCCGACTTTGAGGCAAGAATGAACGAAGAGGAAATGAGGATGATGGTGCATGGCGGTGAGTTTTGTGAAGAAGATGATTACGACATGCCAAAATCCGGAACAAAGAAAAAAGGCGCTGCAAAAAGAAGGCCTAAAAGAGAACGACAGGCACGGAGAAGTTTGATCAAACTGTAAGAAACCCGGGACACCTTATTACCCGGACCCGGGGTTTCGTTTCAATGAAGAAGGGCCAACGCCCGGGCGGGCCACGAAATTCCGTTATGATCAGCCTCTGATTACCCTGTAACAAGTTTACAATCCATCATTTTCGGCACATCCCGGCAAGCAGATGTTTGAGGGCAAGCTGCGGGTCCGTCCCGGAGGATTTCAACACGAGATCCAGATCGGCAAGGCGATGTATATAAACGATAAGTTCTTCCCTGGAAAATTTGTCGGCATTTTTCATCGTTTTATAGATTACGTAAGGGTGTTGTGTTGCCAGCCATTTGTTTTTACGGCCGTATGTATCCGCCATTTTCTTTACCGAGGGATAGATACCTGCCTGAAATGCCCCGTAATCCATGCCGGAGCGGAAAGCGGGGATTTCAGACGAATCAAGGATAAGCTTACCCTGAAGCATCAGTCTTATTTCCCTGGCTATCATCGAAAGTATCAGGATGTGGCTGACCCCCTGATCAAAAAGCTGACGGAGGATTTGAAACGCTTTTCCGGCATCTTTTCCCACAATCGCTGCGGTAAGATCGAAAACCGAATCTTCAGCGGTTTTTTCTACAACCGAGTCCACATCCTTTGCGTCGATCGTCTCTCTGTCCCCGACATGAACAATAAGCTTTTCAAGCTCTTTAAGGGAATCCCTCAGCTTGAACCCTGTTTTTTCGCCGAGGAGGAGAAAAGCGTCCGGAGCAAGTTTTTTCCCCCTCGCCGCGAGTGTTTCTCCTATTTTATCTCTGAAAAGATCCTTTTGTGACGATTCATGTGAGGATGCGGGGAAAGACAGTACAACCCCTTTTTCTTCCATTATCTTGAAGAGCCGTTTTCTTTTATCGACCGTACCGGCGGTCATAACCAGACAGTTACAATCAGGAATCCCTTCCTTCAGTACATCTTCCAGCTTTTCCGTATCTTTTGACCCTTTTCCCTCTGTGATATCCAGCCCTTCACACAGGGATATCACCTTCGGAAGCCACTTTTCTCCATCCTCCTTCGCCGTGTTGCCGGTCGCACGTCTCCAGTCGTCATCGGATATTTTTTTCCACTGCCCGTTTTTCAAGTCATCAAGGGACCATCCCGCCATTTCCATAAGGGAAATAAATGCTGCAACGGCCCTGCGGGGTTCTTTTTCAATGTTTGAGGTGATTTCCCGTATCACATCGGGCAACGATTTCCTGGAATGGAACAGACGGGTGTTTCTTACAAATACAACCTTTCTGCCCGGTATGAGAGGGGGGGTAAGGATGGAATTGCATATGGTTTCTATATCCTCATCTTCCCCCTCTATATAAAAGAGATTAAGCCCCCGCTCGTCCGGAGAGAGAATGCCCTCGATGATTCGATTCACTGCGTCTTCGACCAGGTATTCCTCATCTCCGTGGATGAGATAGGAGGGTGATAGCTCGTCCCTGCCGATATCGGCAAGGGCTGTCTTCAATGTTCCTTGCATTTCAGAGGATTATAAACTTTTTTATATGCTTTACTACCTGATCGGGCTCATCGATTATCTGTATAAGATCGATATCCTCTTCGGATATTTTCCCCTCCGGCAACATGGTTTCTCTTATCCAGTCAATAAGTCCCTTCCAGTACTCGCTTCCCATAAGGAACACGGGAAAACTCCTTATCCTCTTAGTCTGAATAAGGGTAAGAGCCTCGAAGAGTTCATCCATTGTGCCGAACCCTCCGGGGAAAATTATATACGCCATCGCATACTTGACAAACATCACCTTTCGAATGAAAAAATATTTGTAAGCAATACTTACATTGGCGTAGGTATTCGGCTTCTGTTCGAAAGGAAGCTGAATGTTCATGCCGATTGAACTGGCACCGGCTTCACTGGCACCCAGGTTGGCGGCTTCCATGATACCCGGGCCCCCACCCGTGATTACACTGAATCCCTCTTTGCCGAGGCTCCGTGCAAGTTCCCGGGCCTTTTCATAATACTCATCTCCCGGAAGTACCCTGGCCGATCCGAAGATACTCACGGCATGCCCTATTTTCGAGAGTTCTTCAATTGACTCCACGAATTCAGCCATGATACGGAAGACACGCCACGATTCATCGACAGACAAAGCATCAACAATATACTGTTTCTCTTCCATAACTCCTCCGGGGGATATTATCTGCCGGTCGGGGGGAAAAACATTCGTACAATGTCATTCCCCGCACAACCCGCCAATCGAAAACAATCTATTTGGGCGACCATTTTCGCCTTCTTGCAACTTTGGCCATTCTTCTACGCGCTTCCAAAGCTTTCCTTTTTTTCTTCACAGAAGGTTTCTCGTAAGCCCGGCGTAATTTCAGCTCTTTGAAAAAACCGTTCTTTGAAAGCTTATTTTTCAGTATTTTCAAGGCTCTTTCGACATCGTTATCGATTACTCTTACTTCCAAAAGCTATCACCTCCTCTCTGCAGAACATTAAAAACAACAAAAGGGGCAAAACGACTTTCCGTTCAGTAAAGTCGCTTTTCACCCCTTGTTTTACCTATATGTTATTATCACTCTCCCCGTATAACACTTTTCAGAGATTCTATAAATTCTCTGTTCTCCTCTTCCGTCCCCACTGTTACTCTCATACAGTTCCCGAGGATACCGGTAGACGCAAAATTCTTTACCAGCACACCTTTATCGATTAACCGCGCATATACATCATCTTTTCCCATAAAACAACTAAAAAGGATAAAATTGGCGTCTGAAGGATATGGAGTAATTCCTTCGATAGCCATCAACTCGTCAAAAAGCCATTTTCTTCCTGAAACAACCCGGTCCGCCAACGCCAGAAAATCCCCGCTGTATTCAACAAACAAACTCCCTACCACCTGGGAGAAGATATTCACATTATATGGCAGCCTTATCTTATTGAGTTGATGCACCAGTACCGGGTGCCCGATAAGAATACCCAGTCTCAGTGCCGCCAGTCCCACTTTGGAGAGTGTCCGCAATATAACGAGATTATCCCACCGGTCGATATCGGGCAAAAATGTTTTTCCTGAAAAGTTACAGTAGGCTTCATCGAGGACCACAAGGCTGCTCGACGCTTCCAGTATTCTCTCAATATCGCCCCTGTCAAAACACCTGCCCGTAGGATTATTGGGATAGCTGAGGAAGATTATGGCAGGTTTCTTATCGGCTATCGCATCGAGCATCGCGTCAGTATCAAGCCCGAACCGGCCATTGAGAGGCACTTCAATGGTATTGTGCCCCGAGTTCAAGGCGACAATTCCATACATGGCAAAGGTAGGGATCGGAAACATGACACTCCCCGACAAAGAGGGATTAACGGCCGTAAGCAATATATTGATGAGTTCGTCCGAGCCGTTTCCTATAAGAATCATGTCCTCGCTCACTCCGTAGTACCGCGCGAAATCTCTCCGCAGGCCGGGGGAACCAGGGTCAGGATAGCGGTTGAGGGATACATCTTTCAGGCGCTCGGATATCATGTGCCTCAAGAATTGAGGCAGTGGATAGGGATTTTCATTAGCATCGAGCTTAATCCTGCAGGATGTCTCCTCGACAGGGTAGGCTTCCTGTGAAAGCACAGCGTTTTTTATAATAT
Source organism: Syntrophaceae bacterium UBA2210 (assembly GCA_002327865.1). Taxonomy (GTDB): domain Bacteria; phylum Desulfobacterota; class Syntrophia; order Syntrophales; family UBA2210; genus UBA2210. The sequence continues at coordinate 23,853 of DCUQ01000050.1, read as the reverse complement.
TTTCAATGTTCAACTTTTACTCCTCGCCCCATGTTACACAGGGTATTTCCGTATTTGTTTCTAAGGAAATCGTCTCTGAGCGCTTTCTCTTCAGGGGACAATTCTCCCCCTATCAGACGTATACCCAGGACATCTTCGAATCCCGCCTTTATATTACGGCACAGATCCGTCATTTCTACTGTATATCCAAGAGTTCCGCGGATTGAAGTAACGCATGTTTCAAGTGCTGCAGGGTTTGCGGTCTTCGTTATGATAGCCGCGCAAACCGCCAACGGGTCAAAATCCATCAGGATTGATCCATGCTGCAGAAACATGCCTTTCGCTCTTACCTGTGCGCTCCCGCATATTTTTTTCCCGTCAGCGAGCAGCTCGTTCTTATACGAAGCAGCAAAACAGAAACTCCCCACTGATCCGTTCAATGCGCGCCCTTCTTCAACCATTTCCGCATGAACTCCCGATCGCTCAAGTCCCCTTATTATGCACTTGCTGATTGTACTGTACGTCTTGATTATATCGGAAGAAAAGTGCCTGTTGTTTTCTTCGGCTACGAGAGAATAGGTTAGATCGTCTCCATGAAGAACGGCCCGCCCCCCCGTAGGGCGCCGGACGATATCGATACCGTTTTCGAGGCAATATTCATAATGTATCTCATCATCGATATCTTGAAAATATCCCAGTGATACGGCAGGCTTCTTCCATCCGTATAAACGAAGGGTCGGGGGCATTCCTTCGTGCCTGCATGCTCTTAATATAGCCTCATCTGTGGCCATGTTTTCAAAAGAATCAAAATACCCGAACGGGATAAATCTCCACCTCTCCACCTGACGTCAGACAACCTCCTCATACTCTTCAACGTAATCCTTATAGGTATCCGCATCCAGCAGATTGTCCAGCTCTCCCAAGTCTCTTACTTCAACGGCAATCATCCACCCCGTATCATACGAATCACTGTTTAGAATACCCACGTCATCAGCGAGATCTTCATTAACACTTATAATTTCTCCACCGACAGGCGAAATAAGTTCAATTGTAACTTTCAAGGATTCTATGACGCCAAAAGGCTCTCCCTGCTCAACCGAGGAGTCCACCGGGAAAAGCTCCACCGACAGTATCTCATCCAGTTTATCCTGCGCATAATCCGTTATCCCCACCGTCGCGATATCCCCGTCCATCCTTACCCACGTATGTTCGCGGCTGTAAAGCAAATCATCTGGAAACGACATAAACCAACAACCTCCCGCATTATAAATTCAAGTTAAATATCTTTGAAAATTCAGACCTTCAAAGACTTTCGATCTGTCATCTGGCCCCGATTTTTATCAAACGGACGATACCGGAAAAGTCTGGGAACACCTGAACAATCTGCCAATTCGATTTGAACAGTTCGCTTTTACACTATGCCATACTGAAAATACAAGATTTCTTCCGGTGGTCGATACAACATTTATTCAACCCGGCTTTGGGAAAAACGTCAATATGACAATTAATATTGTTTTTTATTATCCAAAAGCATGCCGTAAAAGCAAGACTTTTTATATGATCATTTTTATCTTTTTGATGGTGCTGGACATTATTAAAAAATAGAAAAATATTGGCTTGACATAAACACCTGTTTGGAATATTCATTAATAAAATTTATAGGGGAGGGAGGTTTGATTTTACAAGAGTTCAGTTAAGTGGGGGGAATTTCTGATATTTATAATTGAGAGCAAGAAAGGGGGGATAGCTTTAGGGATAGTTTTTACGAGTAGCTTTGGGGGAGCTTAATAGATAAAAGAAATTCCTGTAAGTTATCAATTATAGGCAGAAAGGAGAGATTAAATGTCGATATTATACATAGGTAAAGCACGCGAATACGGTGGCGAACAACCTTATTGCGGCGGCATACTTAAATTTAGGCTTCCATTCATACATTATGGTCTTGATGTTCAGTCGATGGCACAGGGCGCGATCCTCTCGTGTACACACTTCGGCGCGCTGGTGGTCATGCAGCAGGTACTGGGCATACCCGAAAATGTCGCACTGTTCATGGTAGCGGTAAACGGTGCGTATTATCTATGGCATACCAGCTTCGGCGATCCGGGTATCGCCGGATGGATTACGGCCGGTATTCCTCTGTACATAACATATCTGAGTGCCTATGCACCGGGTGTTGATAGGGTGCTTGCCTTGATAGCCTTCCAGACGCTGGTTGCGGCATTTTTTGTCGTTCTCGGTGTCACCGGGCTGGCAAAATGGGTCATTCAACACTTTCCGATATCACTTCGGTCAGGCATTCTGCTTGCCGCGGGTATGGCATCTCTTGAGAGAATATTTCACCCGAAACAACCTTTCTTCTCCCAATATCCAATTTCTTTCACCATAGCACTGCTGGCCAGTTTCTTTATTCTGTTCTCCACCAAGGCCTTGATATACAGAAAGAAACACAACTGGTTCAAGTGGATGGCCGGATGGGGAATCGTTCCGGGTTATGTGGTCGGTTACGTGGTCGGTGTGATAGCGGGTGAGGTAACAGTCCCGACAATGGCTCAGTTGTCCGAGAAGTTTTTCATTTCAGCTCCCATCGGTGAAATGATCAGCACACTTACACCGTTCGGTATCGGCTGGCCGGGAGCCGAAGCGTGGATTGCCGGATTCTCGATGGCGCTCGTCGCCTACATTCTTGCATTCGGCGATATGCTCGTGCTGCAGGCTCTTACCAAAGAGGTCAATGATTACCAGCCCGATGAGTTCGTTCTCTATGACCCGACCAGAAACCATCTGATCACCGCATGGAGAAACATTCTCGAAATATTCACCATGCCGTACATAGTGCTCTCCGGTCCCATATGGGCAGGCGCTTCGGCCGTTGTGGCCAACAGGGCCATGCATTCGGACAGGAAGGAACTCGATTCTTACTGGTCGGCGGCAAACTCTTTCAACCTGGGTGCCCTGGTTCTGTTCTGCTCCCCGATCGTGCTTATCCTGCTGCCGGCCAAGATCATCGGCTTCGGTATCACGCTCGCTCTCCAGGGTTATCTCTGCGTTTACATCGCCTATGACATGTGCACCAACAATGTCCAGCGCGGTATCGCAGGTACGATGGCCGGCTGTATCATAGCTGGGAACTTCGTGCACATCAGCCCGATCCTGTCAGGACCCACACTGGGATTGATAACGGGTGTGGTCCTCTGGGCTATTTTAGCCCCGGAAGACGATTCTCCTCACATTCTTGAAAAGGGGAAAAAGGCTGCTGAAACTGAATCCTAATAATCAACCGGTTTTCCTGTCAGGCGGGATTATTCCTAATCCCGCCTGACACGGCAAACGCAAACTATCGCACTTGTCGGACGGAACACGCATTAATCCGGCAAGTGCGATTATTTTATCCGGCAGTTAGAAAAACGGCGTTATGTCGAAGAGTAAAGACTATAAACTTTCAAAAGTCTCCAAGCTGAAGGGAAAACTTTTCCTGACCAGAAGCCTGCCGATCCTGGTGATCAGTCTGATTGTCGGGCTGGGAGGGTTGCAGGTGATATCCAGCGTCTTCGCAACCAACAGGTTTCGCGGATTAATCGTTTACGCGTGGCTGGCTGTCTTCATTATCGCCTTCGTAGCCGCTAATAGAATATTCGTCACTAATTATTACAAAAGAAAAATGGGCATAAAGAGCACCGGAAAAAACAAATAAAACTGTTTATCTATTACATACGATTCAGAACCTGCAATATCGACCGGTTATAAATAGCGTCAAGACGACAGATAATATTTTATACTCATTCCTTAATACCGAGTTTTGAAAAACCGTTTTCTTATCCTTCCATGCACACCTTTCATGAATAGATCGCCGGTTTCAATACCCCGACTGGTTGTATTACCTTTCAATATCTTAAGGCTATCTGGCTCACCCCCACTAAAAAACGTGGAAAGAATGAGAATCAGATTCGGCAACAGTTCAGTCACCGGGTTAATTTCTCAACGATCTTGACCGCTTCGACCCCATCCCTGGCATAATGAGCACCGATCGATTCGGCATAGGCCCTGGTTACTACCGCTCCACCCACCATGAATGCACAGCCGAGAGATTCCTGCTCCGCGAGAGCTATCACCTCTTTCATCCCTGACATGGTTGTAGTCATCAAGGCGGATAATCCGACAACTGAGGACTTATGTCTCGCAGCCTCACGCACAATAATATCCGCAGGCACATCCTTGCCGAGATCAATAACCTCAAATCCATGATTCCTCAGCATCAGAACCACTATGTTCTTTCCTATATCGTGAACATCCCCCTTGACGGTCGCGATAATAACACGCCCCTTTAGTTTTTGCTTTTGCCTGGTATCTCCGAGACGCGGCTCAAGGAAGGCAATGCCCTTTTTCATAGTTTCGGCACTTGCTATCAACTGGGGAAGGAAATATTCTCTCCTGTCAAACAGCTCGCCGACTTCCGTAATCGCTGGAATCATGATTTCGTCCACGAGTTTCTGCGCGTCCATCCCCGAGTTAATCGCGTCGGAAATCCGCTGCTCTATATCATCCCGATTTCCCTCAAGAATGGCCCGGGATACTTTGTCTTCGGGTACCTTGCAGGAAGTCTCGCCGGTCCTCGAAGATAATCCGGAAAAATAGCCTATATACCCCGCAGCATCCCGATCCCGGCCCACGAGCACGTCTCCCGCCATTTTGGCTTTCATTACCTCTTCTACCCCGGGATTCGCGATCGCCATTGTCAACCCTTTCGATATCGCCATGGCAAGAAAAGACGCATTAAGCCACTTGCGTTCCGGCATCCCGAAAGAGACATTGGAAAGACCCAGGACCGTATTGACCTTGAATAGATTACTCCCCCATTCGATAGTCTTCAAGGTTTCCAAAGGCGCTTTAAAGTCCGAAGACGCGGCCATAACAAGACCATCGACAACTATATCGGCTTTCGTGAAACCCAGCGTCGCGGCTTTTTCGAACACATACTCGATAATCTTTTTCCTTTTTTCCGCCGTTTCAGGGATATCACCTTCGGTCAGAGGAAGCAGTATGAACATGGCCCCATACTTAGCCGCCACGGGTAACAGCTTTTCCAGTTTCGCCTTCTCCCCCGAGATGGAATTTATGAGTGCTCGACCGGGGTATAACCTGAGTGCCGCCTCTATCACGTCGCTGTCCGAAGAATCGATGACCAGAGGCAGATCAGAGATAATGGAAAGATTCTCGATTACACTCAACATCGTTTCCTTTTCATCGATACCGGGCATGCCCACATTGACATCCAGAAGCGATGCCCCCATCTTTTCCTGTTCCTTTGCCATGGTACGGACAAGAGACATTTTGCCTTCAAGAAGTTCCTGCTGGAGCGCTTTCTTTCCCGTCGGATTTATCCGCTCCCCCACGATCGAAATGGGCCTGTCACCTTCGAGAATAAGATTTGATCGCGCGGCACTCAGCGCTGCGATCGAACTCCTCAGAGGCAAGACAGGCTCTCTGCCGGCAACCGCCTCTCTCAGCATACGTATATGCTCCGGGGTTGTACCGCAACATCCGCCGATAATATTGACACCTTTCGAAACAAGCTCCACTCCCAATGAGGCAAACCTGTCCGCATCCATGCTGAACAGCGTTTCACCGTCGACAAATTCCGGCATACCCGCGTTCGGTTTTGCCACCAACGGAACCGTGGCCCAGGGCTTCATAGCCTCTATCAACCCGATCATCTCCTCCGGACCGGTGGAGCAATTGCAACCCACGGCATCCGCTCCCAGGCTCTGCAGTGTCACCAGGGCGGTCAAAGGATCCGAGCCGTTGAGTGTTCTGCCGTTTTCTTCATATGTCATCGTTACTATGGTAAATTTATCGGTTGTTTCTTTTACGGCGATAAGCGCCGCCCTAGTCTCCTGGATATCCATCATCGTTTCTATGACAAAAAGATCGACTCCGCCATCCAGAAGCCCTTTTACCTGCTCTTTATAGACATCGATCGCTTCTTCGAAATCCAGATCTCCGAAAGGCCGGACAAACCGCCCCGTGGAGCATATATCGCCCGCAAGCAGAACGTCTGTTCCCACAGCCCGCCGTGCCAGCAGTGCCAGCTCCCTGTTGATTTTAACTATGTCGTACGAGCCGTACTGACTCATTTTAATACGGTTCGCCCCGAAGGTAGACGTGTACACGATATCACAGCCCGCATCACGATAGCCGGCATGCACGTCGCTGATTATGCCGGGATTATCGAGACACCAGAGCTCAGGACATACACCCGCCGGCATCCCCCTCTTCTGCAGTTGTGTACCAGTAGCGCCATCAAGTATGATAACCCTGTTACTGATCCTTTCTTTCAGCGATATTTTCACCCGTGTCTCCTTACATGCGAATTCCCACTACCGCCGTAACGGACTTTTCCGGCATGAGAATATAATTTTCGCTTATTGTCACACCCATGCGATCCAGTTTAAGCATATCGTATATCATTCTCTGATTTTCAAGCAGAAAATCACCATACCCGGCAGAGAATCGTCCTCCGGTAAGGCGGGCACGTTCTCTGGTAAGGGCACGATTAAAAAACTCCATGATCCAGTCGAGTGCCGCGTCGGTCATCTCGCTTGCCACGGCATCGCAGACAACGCCTCGAGTCATGTCGCCCCCCTCCACATCACGCTGTATCGCATCCACGATCACGTTCCCGGCAGTCGCGCCTATAAACAGGGCTTCTTTACACCCCTTAAGGAATCCGGCAAGGTGCGCGCTCCTGATCTCCGCGCCCGTTTCAAGAATAGTCACCTCCGTGCCGACATCTTGCAGAGAAATCCGGATACCTGCACCCTTCAGCGATACAAGAGAAACGGCATATTCTATATGGCGCTCTATTACCTCCTTCTCGCGTTCGTCGATCTTCGTTATTCCCTTCTTGAAACCCAGACGCCCGTAAACAGCGTCTAGTGGAACAGGGATGTGTATGGATGGAAACAACAAGGGATCAGGGCTCAACATGTTACATTCTTCCTCACATATAAGCGAGATACAGTTTATTAGAATCCCCCTGCATACCGAAAAAGCAAAAATCTCCGCCCGGACAGTTGTCTTACTCTATTCATGCATAACTCATTTAGTCAACAAGCAAAGTTAGCACTCGTTTCCTTCCTGGCAAGATTAGAGATAACACCCTCCAGAGAGGTAAATAGTTGCAATATACTTTTACCAGTCGGGGTAGAGCGCGCATAAGATCGGCAGACTGGTCGGGTATGGCCGTTTCAATTACGGCGTTGCCGCTACTTTGTCCATGGGGGCTCCGAGTATCTCTCAACGAAGTCGGAAAAAGACCATCAAGAATCCTTTAAAGGCTTCCGTCTACACAGGAGGGACATACCTGATCACCATGGTGCTTCTCGTCTTCCCCTGTCTGTTTCTGAAGAATTATTATGTATGCCTGGGATGTACCCTGTCCGGTGCCGTATCGCGGCATTCAGTTTCTTCATCGGGTTCCTCATACGCGCTTTTCCCGGCATCGATATATGAATGGTTTATAAGGTGGTGTAATCCATCCGTCTGCGACAGACAATGCCTGCGGGGTAATCTCCATCAATAACCGGGGGATTTTTCACTCCTCACTCGCCAGTTTTTTTATACCTCCCGCTATATCCGAACCCAGATGAAACCGTATCACACGACGCCCCGCGTTCAGCAGGGCATTCCGGTCACCCATGGCCTGTGCTTTTTTAAGCACGGAAAAGGAAACGGAAGCCCTTTCGGACCCTATCTCATCAGGGATGGGCGCATCACGCGTATCATCGGCGGTAAGCTGGATAAACAGCCCCCTGCCGGAGTCCCCCTTGTGCAGCTGACCGGTTGAGTGGAGATAGCGGGGACCGTAACCGGCAGTTGTGACAAGCCCGTACTTGTCGCGAATCCTCCTTCTCAATTCACCCAAAGCGTTATCGGTTTTATCCGTCGGTTGCAGATAAGCCTGAATGGCGACATATCCCCCGGGTCCCGATTGTCCCAAAAAGCTCTCCAACATGCCCTTCATGCTGTCCGACAACGGCTCGCCATAAACGGATACGCCGTCACAGGCTAACACCGGTGTTTCATCGGGAAACCTGCCGGCTTTAGCATATTCCCCCAGCATTCTGCCCGTCAGGATCTTGCTGGCCTCGACATCGGGCTGGTCGAACGGGTTTATTTTCAGGAACCATCCGGCAACCGCAGTCGCCATCTCCCACAGGAAAAACTGGCCTCCCAGGTCATGGATATCATTTACGGATATTCTCACAACAGGATTTCCAGCATCTTCCAGGACAGTCACCGCATCATCGCGCGAATCTTCCCCCGTCATTTTCAGATAAACAAAGACCCTGTCGTCACCATAAACTCCGGGCGATCCCAACGGCTCGTCCACTACAGGCAGAATACCCTTCCCTTCCTTGCCAGTACTCTCAGCTATCAATTGTTCCACCCAACCGCCGAAGCATTCGATACCTGGTGAAGCAACAATCGTCAGCTTGTCTCTCCCGGCACAAGCCAGCGAACCGAGAACGGCACCCAGAACGGCCCCCGGATTGCCCCGTTCCGTCGAGAAGTCATTCTCCCTGCATCGTGTTTCCATCTCCGCTGACGAATCCAGGATCCGTTCAATATCCACCCCGATAAGGGCCGCGGGTACCAGCCCGAAATATGAAAGGGCCGAAAAACGCCCGCCTATATCGGGCGCATTCATATATTTATCTTTAAACGAGTACCGATCGGCCAGTCCGGCAAGGTTCGAGCCGGGATCGGTAATGGCAATAAAATGGTCCCCGGCCGAATTCTTCTTCAATCTGCCGGATACCCAGGTATAGAAATATTTAAGGAGTGAAATGGTTTCCGTGGTGGTACCGGATTTGGTGGCGACAATAAAAAGTGTTCGTGCGGGATCAAGCCTGTCTGCGTGATACAGGACAGCACCCGGGTCGGTACTGTCGAGAACGGCCATATCGGGATATCCGTCGCGAAGGCCGAAAACCGATCTGAACACCCCGGGGGCAAGACTGGAACCGCCCATGCCAAGCAACAGTATGTCTTTATAATCACGAGATTTTATATCGAGAGCCAGCCGCCGGAACCGCTCCGCGTCTTCGTATATCTCCCTCGTTATATTCAGCCAGCCCAACCTGTTCGAAATCTCGTCAGGACGCGGTTTCCATACACTATAGTCCTCCGACCAGATGCGATCTATTATATTGTTCTCCCTGAGATCAACCAGGGCGTTTTCTATCAGGTATCCATATCTTCCGGGGTGTACCCGCAGATCGCATGTCGGCATCCGTGTTTACCTCAGGTATTCTTTACCAGCCTTCTGACTGTTTCCACAATGTGCTGCACGGTGATCCCGAATTTTTCATACAGGATCGACGCGGGCGCGCTGGCGCCGAATCCGTCCATACCAATAATCCCGCCGTCCAGTCCCACATAATGTTCCCACCCCAATTTGATTCCGGCCTCTACCGCTATACGTATTTTCACGGATGCCGGAAGTATCCTTTCCCTGTAAGCCGCAGGCTGGAGGTCAAACGTTTCCCAGCATGGAAGCGAAACTACTCGAATCGCGACAGCGTCGTTTTCATGCAGAATCCTGCCGGCATCCAGGGCCATCTGCAGCTCCGACCCCGTGCCTATCAGGATTACGTCCGGCGCGGCATTCGACGAATCCCACAATATATAACCACCCCGCTGCAGTCCTTCCGCAGGGGCATACGCGGTACGGTCCAGTACGGGGATATCCTGACGGGAAAGAACCAGCGCCGTCGGTCCCTGCCGGTTAAGCAGGGCACAGCGCCATGCTTCTACCGTCTCCGTAGCATCCGAAGGCCTGATAACCTTAAGTCCCGGTATTGCACGCAGGCTCATCAGATGTTCCACCGGCTGATGCGTAGGACCATCTTCTCCCACACCGATACTGTCGTGAGAAAAAACATAGATAACATGTGCACCCATAAGAGCGGCGAGACGGACGGACGGACGCATATAATCCGAGAATGTGAAAAAAGTTCCCGTAAAGGGTATGATGCCGCCGTGCAGTGCCATTCCGCCGGCGATTGCGCCCATGGCATGTTCCCTTACGCCGAAATGGATATTTCGCCCTTCATAATTCCAGCCGCCTCCGACGGCACCCTCACAATCAGCAGAACCTTCACACGGGAACTGAAAATCTCCATAGCCTTTCAACCAGGCCAGAGTCGAGGGATTCAGGTCGGCTGTTCCTCCGATAAGCTCAGGCATAACGGGGGCAAGCGCCTGGAGAACCGTCTCGGACGCCTTCCTCGTGGAGATCCCTTTCATGCCACCGTCAAATGCGGGGAGCGCAGATTCCCAGCCGGCGGGTAATCGCCCTTCGACCACGCGTTCAAACTCGGCGGCAGACTCCGGATATATTTTCATATAACGATCAAAGACGGACCGCCATTCGGACTCCCGGTTGCCGCCGCGTTCCACGGCGCTCCTCATGTGACTCAAGACATCTTCGGGAATAAAAAAATCCGGTTCCAGCGGCCAGCCCAGATTCCTCTTGGCAGCGGCAATTTCCTCCGCACCTAGCGGCGATCCGTGGCAGGAGGCACTGCCCTGCTTACAGGGAGACCCGTAACCTATTATCGTGCTGACTCGAATCAGCGAGGGACACGACAGTTCTTTCTTCGCACAACCGATCGCTACATCTATGGCATCTATATCGTTTCCGTCTTCGACATGCTGTACATGCCAGCCGGCGGATTCAAAACGTTTTTCCACATCTTCGGTAAATGAGAGCTTCGTTGAGCCGGCAAGGGAGATGCGATTGTCATCATACAGAACTATCAGTTTACCGAGATGGAGATGGCCCGCGAGTGAACATGCCTCATAGGATATCCCTTCCATAAGGTCTCCGTCACCCGCGATAACATATGTATAATGATCAACAATCCTGCAATCGGCCCTGTTATAACGGGCGGCCAGATGTGCCTCTGATACAGCCATGCCGACCGCGTTGCCGATGCCCTGACCTAACGGTCCCGTGGTGACTTCCACTCCAGGCGTTATACCGAACTCCGGATGTCCCGGCGTCTTACTGCCCCACTGGCGAAAAGCCTTGATATCGTCCAGTGAAAAATCGTATCCGCTAAGGTACAGAAGCGCATATATCAGCATGGAGCCGTGCCCGGCGGAAAGTACGAACCGGTCTCTGTCCGCCCATTGGGGATTTGAGGGATTGTATTTCAAGTGCCTCGTCCACAACGTATAAGCCATTGCGGCGCCTCCCATCGGCAACCCGGGATGTCCCGATTTGGCATTCTGTATCGCGTCAACCGCGAGAAAACGCAGAGTATTGATTGAACGTTCCGCTAATCGTGTTTTGTCGTCATTATCCATTGTATATCCGTCTCCATGAAAATTTTTAAAGATACATCCGGATCGAACACGCACAAATCATGTTCACCCACTCAACTGCCGCCATATTGAATCTCCCCACAATAAGCAGCGGGGAATGCGCTCGCTGTTCAGTTCAAGCCGGTCGCAAGAAAGGCTCCCGGTATTACAATCAAACTTTAAGCACATGCCGCCGTGAGGCAATCCGCGGAAAAGCAGATTCGTGTACTCTATTTCGCACTAACTCTCAAGGATAATAATAAAAATCTTTCGGGAAACAGTTTTAACGTATTCACGGCAAATTCGCAAACGTTGCGATCACCACTGCATGGTCGGACGGTTTTTCGGCAAGCCTCGGCTCGAGATCGATACGGCAGTCTACCGACAAACCAGCCAGAGGAGCTGTCGTCAGTATATGATCGACGCGCCAGCCCAGTCCCCTGTTCACCGCCTCCGGCACCCTGTAATCAAAAAACGCGTACTGCCCCTCCTCCCCCGGATGATGCTTTCTGAATATATCGAACAGTCCCCACGACATAACGGAATCGAAAGCGTCCCACACCTCCGGCGTAAAGTCGGCATGACCTAAAAGCCGCCTGGGATTGTGCACATCGATGTTCTCACGGGCAACATTGATATCACCGCAGCAGATAACCATATCATCCGGAGAATAGTTTTTTCCCAGAAAAGCGCGCAGCCTGTCGAACCATTGAAGTTTATACTGAAATTGCGGCATGTCCCTGCCGCGTCCCTGAGGAACGTACAGATTCACCACCGATATACCCGAGAAAACACCCCTTATGAGGCGATCGGTATCGAACGGTTCATTATCTTCCAGGCCGGAAGAGACATGCTCCGGTTCTTTCCGGGATGCTATGGCGACACCGTTATACCGTTTCTCTCCGCTGAAGACCACATGGTATCCGGCCTCTTCAAAGACCGCTACCGGGAATTCGGCATCTTCGACTTTGGTCTCCTGCATGCACAGGACATCCGGAAGATTCTCACGAAGCCACGGTATGACGATATGGAGGCGCGAACGTATCGAATTTACATTATATGTCGCAATCTTGAATGTGCTCATTTGTTACCGGTTGTAAGGCTGAACGTGTTTATTGTTAAAGGGTTACCGACGTGTGACCGGCGTAACAACAGCTTCACGTGCGCGAAGAGAGTATAGGAAGAATAACTCTGTTAGTCAATCGTATAATAACCTTCATATTGTCATGAAACACCGCCGATAATGGATACTAAGGACAACCGAGCCGGCGTCGGTGTTATCGGTTACCTCATATATAACAGATACACAAAGAAAACAGATATGATCAGATAAACAATCGTCAGTCCGCCGCCGGCCCGCACAAAATCAGTCGTTTTGTATCCACCGGGGGAAAGCAGCAAAGCGTTAACCTGGTGTGTCGGCAGAAGAAAAGAATTTGAGGCACATATAGCTACCAGCAAAGCCAGACCGCGTGGATCGATGCCGGCCATATCGGCCATGACCATCGCCAGAGGCACCAGAAGAATCGTAGCGGCCACATTCGATATGACGAGGGAAAGAAAGGTGGCGAGCAGTCCTACGACGAAAAGGATAAGTATCGTGTTTCCACCTTCCAGTACATACATTATATGAACAGCCATATACCGGGCGGCCCCGGTATTGTCCATGGCGATGCCGAGAGGAATCAACCCCGCCAGGAGAAAAACCGTCCTCCAGTCGACGGCTCTATACGCTTCCTCGATCGGCACGATCCGGAGAAGTATCATGGCCAGTGCTCCCGTAAGGAGACCGAGCGCGATAGGCAAACCGGAAATTGCTAGAATAATCGCCCCGGCAAAACAAGCCAGTGCCGTTACCGGTCGCGGTTTCGGAACTGTCTCCGCAGCTTCGACGGGAGTAATGAGAACAAAATTGATATTGTCGGCCATAGCCCTGATCTGTTGCCACCGGCCGTGGACAATGAGCGCGTTTCCCGGCTGGAGCGGCTCGTTTGAAAAATTTTCCCGTTTCTCACCCTCACCGCTCAGGAGCATGATCGGTTCAACGCCGTAGGTTTTACGCAACGCTATATCACGCAATGTTTTCCCTATCAGGGGTGCCCGGACAGGGATAACCATCTCGGCAAACCCTCCCCGACCGGCTGTTTCAAGATCTTCGAACGGCTTCGGGTCCTCCCGGTACATCAGCCCGTAGTCGGTGACAAACCGATCCAGATCGCCCCGGTCTCCAAGGAGCGCCAGCCGTTGCCCCGCGGCGAAGGGGGTATGCCGCCAGGGGGCGTAGAGCACATCATTCTCCTGTGCAAGGGCGAGCAGGTTTAACCGGTACCTTTCCCGGATCTGGACATCCTCTCTGGTTTTCCCCACTAAGATGCTTTTCGCCGGAATAGCACAATGGTAAATGGTCGTCGGCAGGTTCCATGTCTCGATCAGCTTTAATTGTGTGCTGACCGGCTTTTTTGACCGTTCCTTGATACCGGGAAGAAGGCGGTCGCCGAAAAGAAAAAAATAGATCACCCCCGTTGCGAGGAGTGCAATCCCCGCTGGAGTAACACTCAGGAGGCCGAAATCGTGGTATCCGCCTTGCCGTAGCAGATCGTTCAGGATAAGAAGCGGGGTCGATCCGACCATACTCAGGTTACCCCCCAGAATTACCGCGAATCCCATGGGCATCAAAAGGCGCGAGGCAGGCATCCCCGTGCTTTTAGAAATTCTCAGCATCGCGGGAAGAAAGAGCGCGGCGGCTCCGATATTCTGCATAAAGGCGGAAATCAAGCCCACAGTCACGGTGACCATAACGATAAGCCGTCTTTCATTGGAACGGGCCGCCGATACAATGGGCTTTATAAGACGGTTAATTGCGCCCGAACGATCGACACCATACCCGAGAATCATAACGGCTATCACCGCGACGACGGCATTGCTGGCAAGGCCCGAAAATGCCTCTACTGGTGTTATGAGACCCAGCCATGGAAGGGCTACCATCACCAGGATGGCCACAACATCCAACCGTATCGTATCACTGATAAAGAGGATAATCGTCACCCCCAGGATTAAAAAAACGAGGGCCATCTGTATGGTCATGATATGTCTCCTATGAAAAACGGGACCGCCTTTTTCGTCTGCTTTAAAAAGGCCACAGCACCGGCGCCAGCAGGACCGTTACGATCCAGAAGATAACATTCAGAGGCAGACCGATACGGGCATAATCGGAAAAACGGTACCCTCCGGGTGCGTAAACCATGGTATTGGTCTGATAGCCGATCGGTGTCGCAAAGCTGGTCGAAGCAGCGAATGTAATAGCCATCAGAAAAGGCCGGGCACTGACACCCATCAGCTCGGCGGCTGAAAACGCTACAGGCACCAGGAGAATGGCAGCCGCGTTGTTAGACATGATCGCGGTCATCACGGCGGTAATACCATATATACAGGTTAAGACCGCCAGCGGGCCCATTCCCATCACGGGGGTCATGATTATATTAGCAAGCCACGCGGCGGTGCCCGTTTGTTCCAGAGCAAGCCCGAGGGGAATGATACCACCCAGAAGGAAAATGATCTTCCAGTCGATAGCCTTGTATGCCTCTTCGATGGTGATACAACGGCCGAGAACCATGGCGACAGCCCCGCTGAGGACGGCGACCAGGAGGGGAAGAACATTAAAGACAACAAGGAGGATCATCGAGACAAAGATCGCCAGCGCTATGAAGGCGCGGTCCTTGCGCAGGTGGAGCTGTGTCAGCTCGTTGGTGACGATCACATCGCTAGACTTGACAATACGGGGGACCGAGTCCCGGTGGCATTGCAGGAGAAGCGTGTCTCCGTCGTCGAAGCTGATGTCGGCAAGACGGTCACGAAGTATCTTGCCGCGCCGCTGTATTGCCAGGGCGACACACCCGAAGCGCTCTATATATTCGGCTCCGCGAAGGGTGCGTCCGATCAGCCGCGACCGTGGCGGCACCAGCGCTTCGATCAGTTCGATTTTATCGGACTGCATCTGATCATCATCGATAATCGCGTCAGCTTTTGTTTCAAGCCGATAGTTATTCTTCATTTTGATCAGGTCGTCGGCGTTGCCATGAAGCAGAAGGAAATCGTTCTCCCTGATCTTGGTGGCCGACGCCCGCCAGGTCGCCTTACCATTGCGAATTATTTTTATCAGATCGATATCCGCAAGATCTTTGCGATCTGTCTCACTCCACCGCTTGCCGATCAGCGGAGAACCTTCAACAACCCGCATCTCTGAAAGATAATCGGCGAGGCGGTACTTGTCGATCTGCTCGTCGAGCCCCTTCCGCTTAGGTATAAGTACGCGTGAAAAAAACGCGAGATATATAACACCGATAACTGCAAGAACGATTCCCATCGGCGTGAATTCAAAAAGGCGAAAAGGTTTAAGGCCGCTTGTAACAGCCATGGAATTAACCAGAACGTTGGTCGATGTTCCGATAAGCGTACAGACACCCCCGAACTGACTCGCGAAGGAAAGAGGAATCAGAACGCGTGATGGCGCAACTTTCCTGGCCTTCGCGAGTATGACTGTTACGGGGATAAGTATGGCTACGGTTGCAGTATTGACCAAGAAAGCCGAAAGTGACGCGGCAAGCACGCAGGTAACAACAACCAGCCGCCACTCTCCCTTTCCCGCAAACCGGTCAAGGTAACGGGCCAGCCATTCGACGAGACCGGTACGAACCAGTCCCGCGCTCAGAACAAACATGGCGGCGACAATGGCCGTGGCTGTATTCGCGAATCCATACAAGGCCTGCTCGGGCCTGATGAGTCTCAGCAGGAGAAGCGCCACCAGGACACAGAGTGCGGTGACATCGACGCGCAACGTCTCGGTTACGAAAAGAATTGTGGCGCCGGCGACGATGATGAGAACCAGCACGGTATCAATGGGAACCATTCAATACGCCTTTAAACAATATATTGCTGCTGTATTACTGAGCGATTATTATAATATTCGCAAGGACACCGGTCAACCGCGAATCGCGGGTGACGCAAACTTCCCGACACAGAGTATGTATAAAGCATTAATAAGATCGGAGTCGTTTCCGGATCACCGTCTCTAACCTGCGGCATTCTGGTCGAGATATATCCCGTACCGTCCCAGTGTCAATACGCTTCGTTCGAAAAGGTTTGTAATATACAGGATGAGAGAACGCTCTTCGGGTGAAAGACCCTGCTCCGATGAGAGATAGACGCGGCGTATCTTTTACATCAATTGCCCCCTGTCCGACGTAAGCATTATAAAAATTTCAAGATCGTCTTCGTCGGCGGATTCCTTTGTCTCTATGGCTGTAAGCAAAATGGCGTCGAGGCTCTCAATAATATTCATCGAGAGTTTTCCGGTCTCCCCTTACCGCGTTTTCCCCTCCAGTGTTTTAAAGAGTCCATAGATATTCTCTTCAAGCGTTTCAACAATGTTATGGGGGTTTTGTACATTCAGCAGTGTTTCCGAAGTAGCGAGGCTGAGATCGTTATGCAGCACGTAGGCGATGTTCCGGGTAAGGGAGTACCCGCATCGCTCTTCATGACAGTTACCAATAAACTGACTGATAAAGACCAGAGCCGCCAGGGGCATGATGCCGGAAACCATCCTGAATCAGGTAAATCGGGATCTTTCCGCGGACAACCCATCGCTTCTTTTTGTCACGCTCTTTCTCGGGATTCTGAACATCAAAACCGGAACCGTTGAATACTGTAACGGAGGCCATAATCCACCCTGTATCATCCGCGCGAACGGGACAATCGAAGCGTTGAATGTCCCCGGCGGAATGGCGCTGGGTGTCATGGAAGATTTTTCATTCCGGTCGCAGCAGATCGTTTTACACAAGGGAGATGTCATCTTCATCTATTCCGACGGCGTTACCTAAGCCATTAACAGTAATCAAGAACTCTTCTCCGAAGAAAGACTTGCGGATGAACTGGGCAGGCTCAAGGATCTGGCGGTCGGCGATATACTTACGGGGGTTATGAAAAAGATCCGAGAGTTCGCACAGGACGAACCCCAGGCAGACGATATTACCATGATGGTTATAAAATATAACGGGGGCCGGAAAGCGAAAGTGTCGAGCATGATTATGCTGACAGTGGCTGCCGCATTCGTGTTCAACGGTGTTGTTCTCACCGTTGAAGCCGGTTTCTATACTGATTGATATTACGATTACGGGAGGAACAAACGGCATCGATACATTGTCCGTTCAACTTTGAATGGAAGATATGCCCCGTAACTTCTCGATTATTTCTTCCAGCGCCTTTATCGTTAAATCTATCTCTTCCTTTGTTGTCCCCCTTCCAAGGGAAAAGCGCAACGTTGCCTGGGCCTGCATCTTACTCAGGCCCATCGAACACAGCACATGGGAAGGTTCGGAAGAACCGGTGGCACATGCCGAACCGCTTGACGCGCATATTCCCCTGAGATCAAGGTGAAGCAGTATGGATTCTCCATCGACAGCGTCGAATGTTATACTGGTCGTATTGGGAACACGGTCAGCGGCAGCGCCGTTTATCCCGATATTGCCGATTCTCCCTTCGATCTGACTTTCAAAGTAATCCCGCAGAGAACCGGTGTGTTCCTTGTTTGTCTCAAGCGATGCGGTCGCGATCTCGGCGGCTTTTGCAAATCCCACGATAGCGGGAATATTTTCGGTTCCCGCTCTCCTGCCGTGCTCCTGTTCCCCGCCGGTTATAAATGGAGAAAGCTTTGCTCCGCTTCGAATGTACAACGCGCCGATACCTTTCGGCCCGTAAATCTTGTGAGCGGAAACCGTGAGGAGATCTACGCCAAGGTCGTGGACGTTTAACGGAATCTTTCCAAATGCCTGGACCGCATCAGTGTGAAAAAGTATTCCCTCATTACGTGCGATCCTGCCGATCGCCTCGATCGGCTGTATCACCCCTGTTTCATTGTTTGCATACATGATACTGATGAGGACCGTATCGGGTGTAATGCTCTTAACAACATCTTCCGGGTCTACCCTGCCCTGTGAGTCCACGGGGAGCCGGGTGACCTTTACCCCCTGTACCCTGAGATCATCACAAGTTTTTAATACCGCATGGTGTTCTACAGGAGAAGTAATTATATGACATGCCTTTCCCTGAAAAATCCTGCTTACACCCCTGAGCGCCAGATTGTCCGCTTCCGTACCGGAAGCTGTGAAGATAATTTCTTCGGCCGATGCGGCCATGGCCGATGCAATCGCGCGCCGTGCGTTTTCAAGGATAACTCGTACATCCCGGGCAGGAGCATAAAAACTTGAAGCGTTACCAAACCGCTCACAGAAGAAAGGACGCATTGCTTCGAAAACTTCCGGCAATACGGGTGTTGTCGCATTGTAATCAAGATAAACCATCTTACTTTACCAACCCGATCTCCTTTTTAAACAAATAAATCTCAATGGCTTTATGCAGAGCGGTAATGCCCAACAGCGAGCAATGTTTTTTCTCCTCCGGAATACCTCCAAGCGCATTGATGACATCGTCATCTGTAAGTCGGGCAGCTTCTTCCAATGTTTTGCCGAGGGCAAGCTTGGTTGTCATGCTGCTCGTGGCGATTGCCCCGGGACACCCGAACGATTTGAACTTTATATCTGTTATTACACCAGATTGTACCTTGATCCACAGCTTCATCTGATCGCCGCATCCCGGGTCACCCACAATTGCAAATCCATCCGCCTCATCCCTAGACATTTCTCCCACATTGCAGGGATTGGTAAAATGTTCCAGAACGACATCGTTATAGAACAGCATGGGGGCTTCCTCACCACACACACATACGTGCGGATTTTCTTCGACAGACTTTTCCTTACTCATTTTTCTTTAATTCTCCTGATTACCGGAACAAAGCACCGGCCCAAAAAAATCATACACCTCATTTCCTGCCGGGCATTGCCCGGCATTTGAACATTTCATACCGGGCATGCGGTTGTCTCTAACCGCCCTGCTATCCAGAGTTTCTAAACCTTCCTCCTCAAAAAGCCGGACCCGGTCAATAAAGTCGGAAACAGCATTATAAAGGCCTGCGGCGGTAGAACGATCTTTCTTAACATAACCGGGACAAAAGAGATAAATTGCCCACGTTAATCAGACATAAGAACTACTATCTGCCCGCATGGCTGCCTTATAACCTTTTCAGCGAAGGCGCAGTATAAGAAAAGAGTTCTTGCAAGTCAATGGAATAATTGACCCCGATATCCGGAAATACGTTTGATTATCGCGGAAAAGAATGGTTTCCAATCCGCACACACATAACCGGGAAACCCATGAACCAATTAAAACTATAATACCAACAAAAAAACAGATCATATCACTCACAGGCAGGTGAATCAGATTTGTTAGTTATGGTCAATCGTACTACGCACCAACCCATTAAGAAAAAAATTGAAATACAGGCATGATTCTGCTAATGCAAAGTCAGTTTTCTGCCATCATCGACTCAGTATGAATGCTATGTTCAAGAGTCATTATCAGTCAGGGGGATGAATTTTCAGATGATGCAAAACTTCCCCGGCCCATAGCGCGAATTATTCTTTAACGCTATTAATGGTCGCATTGACAGGTCAGGGTATCCGCTGTACGGATATCCGAAGATTATCCATAACAATAAGAAGTAAAATCCAAAATCCGGTTCGACCTCAACATCATAATATATACTTTGAAGTAACCCCGCCGCGGACAGCGGGGAATATGCTTTTTGTCTATTTCAACAATATATTTGATACCTTCTTGTGTCAGATTTTTTCATAGCCATAAAAAATTGAATCACGTAACCAATATACAGCAGGGACCCTTTGCCACCTGTTAAAGATGCTTGTTGAGCGCTTAAGAAAAGGAGCTGGACTATGGGGAATATCATTAACCGTGATACGATCGGCGATATGGCCAGAAGGGCAGCAACGAAATACGGCAGAAAAACCGCCATTATATTTCGTGACCGGAAGCTTTCATTTTATGATCTCGAGCGCGAGGCGCGTCGTTTCGCTCTTCTCATGATGAAATACGGAATCGGGAAGGGAGACCGCGTCGCCATATATGCCTATAATTCTCATTACTATCCGATAAGCATGATAGGACTGGCAAAAATCGGGGCTATCCAGGTCCCGATCAACTACATGTTGAATGCCGAAGAGATCGCATACATCCTCAACCATTCAGAATCAAAGCTCTTTATTGTAGAAGACACACTGTATCCGATCATAGCGCAGGCTCAGGCAGCGTTTACCACATTGGAAAGAAAAGGTTTTATTCCCCTGGCGGGCTCAAAAACACCCGACGGTTATTTCGACTTGACAGCGGAAATGGAAACCATGCCCTACGATGAGCCGAACGTGGAGGTCAGCGCCGAGGATATTGTCCAGATACCTTACACCAGCGGTACGGAATCGAATCCGAAAGGGGCTATGCTTTCGCACCGGGCATTAATGTCCCAGTATCACAGTTGCATCTTCGACGGGCATTACGAGACGGATGATGTCAGCCTGCATGCCCTGCCGCTTTTTCACTGCGCGCAGTTGCATTGTTTCCTAATGCCTTACCTGTATATCGGGGCAACCAATGTCATCATGCACAAGGCAGATCCTCTGGAAATGATCAGGTCCATCGAGAAATTCCAGATAACTCACATGTTCGCCCCTCCGACAGTCTGGATCGGGATACTGAACCATCCGGAATTCAAAAATTATAATCACGGCAGTCTCAAAAAGGCCGCATACGGCGCCAGCATAATGCCGGTGGAGATTATCAAACGAATCTCCGTAACGTTCCCCGGCCTCGAACTATGGAACTACTACGGGCAGACGGAAATGGGACCGGTCGCGACCATCCTGAAACCCCGCGATCAACTCCTGAAACCGGGATCCGCCGGGAAACCCGTTCTGAACGTGGAAACCAGGCTGATGGATGATAACGGACGGTTCGTCCCAGTCGGCACGGCAGGAGAGATCGTCCACCGTTCAGGACATGTTATGACCGGTTATCTGAACGATCAGGAAAAAACCGAAGAAGCCTTTGCATTCGGCTGGTTCCACAGCGGCGATCTTGGAAAGTTTGATGAAGACGGCTATTTGTACATCGTAGACCGCAAGAAGGACATGATCAAGACCGGCGGAGAAAACGTGGCATCAAGGGAAGTCGAAGAGGTCATATACGGACACCCATACGTCGAGGAGGTGGCGGTTATAGGATTACCGGATCCGAAATGGATCGAGATTGTGGTTGCCGTGGTTGTACCAAAAACAGGTAAATCGCTTAACGAGAAAGATTTGATTACTTACAGCAGGGAACGTTTGGCGGGATTTAAATGCCCTAAAAAGATCGTAATAACCGACAAACTCCCCAAGAACCCGTCCGGCAAGATTCTCAAACGGGACATGAAAGAGAAACTCGTGCGTGATGCACTTTAAATATTGAACTTTCACTGGAAATCATATGCTTTTCCGGCGAGCACGATCACCGTTCCGCCCATCGGCAGAACAAACATAATTGTTACCGATTGCTATAGACGAGACTCTCGCCCCTTAAGCATATAAAATCCATGGTCATGAACAAAACAATATTTGTATTTCTCAGCCAGTTATCAAAGGCGACGCCGAAAAGGCTATGGCAGAGGCAACAGCTGTCGTCAAAGCGGATTTTTCAACCCAGATCAATCACCAGGTCCACTGGAACCGTAATATCCTCAGCGTATTTCGAAGGTCAGGGTGAAAACCCTCAGTTAATCGTCGGCGGCGGAAACATCAATATCCATTTCTGCTGTAATCAGATCAAGTATTTAATCAATGCCCAATACATAAATCCGTACTTGAAAAGTTCTTTTCAATCCTTTGGAGAAAATTCCGCGGATGAGGGAGGGAATTCAAAAGATTACAGCATTACCTAATCACCGACGGTTTTGGGAGTACCCGCGCATTGCCATGGCGGTTCTCAGGCAGTAGAATTGGTTAGGGTTTCCCCTTTTGAGGCGAATCAGATTTACAGGTTGAAGCGACATCCGCAACCATGGCACCGCCCGTTCATACTTGTCAACCAATCGCCTAACGGCAGACATGTCCTAGTATTCGTCACAGAAAGCGGCTACAAGCCGTTTCACGAGATTCGGAGCGCAAACAGCCGTCAATCCGGCACAGAATTGCCAGACCTCAGCGTCCTTGGCAGTTTGGAGGTTCTGACTGACATGCGGTTCCCCAAAATCAAACCAGGTCCAATCCTCAAAGATGTTGTGAGGGGCACCATCACTGTGTATTCCGAGAATAGATGCAGCACGTTGGTGGCGAATTCGGATTTTTAGAGCCGCTTCCCGGACAAGTGGTTCCGGATCGAGGGAGCAACCGATAATTTCCGCTTGTGTTAATTGTTTCATAAGAGGGTAAATCAGGACATTTCTGAGTCTGAAGAACCTGCTACCATCGGAGAGATCGAGCTCTTCCCTCGGCACATCAACGGGCGAAAGAACCTTGACTCCAAGTTGCTGGAACGCTTGTATTGATTGGAGTTCACGTTCCATGCAATCGGCTCCCTGCCCTTTCTGATCTTCCCTGAAAAACGATTTTACAAAAAATTTGCGGCTATTTTGTTCAATGATAAATATTGTTTCCGGGAATCGGAACGATCCGGAAGTTAAAGGAGAAATTTTATAGTCAGAATTCTCATCAAATATCAGCATAGATAACAACTTCTTCTTTTTTATACATTTAAAACGTTATTATTATAAACTATGAATCCGCAAGAAAAAATTTAAACCAGGCTGATTTGTCGATTAAATCAGATTACATTTCTTCTATACGGAAGGTCAGACACACCAAAAATAAAGAATAGGGAATAGCAAGACTTCTGTGGATTGATCAAGCCTTACACATTGTTCAATGCTTAATAATTATGACCTTAATTTCCCTAGTTGCTTAATGAAGGGTATGACAACATGTCATTGGTTCGGAAAATACTTGGACACAAAAATGCATCAATGACAAGAAGATGCAAAAAGGACTTCAAAGAAGATTGAACAGGTTTTAAGCATGAGGCGTTGTGGTATAATGGCGGTAAAAATCTAAATCAATAAAGTTAGTGATTTTAAATGTTTATTGGTGGAGCAAACAGCTCCCGACCGCAACTAAGCCTCCAGTCTCGATATGCCCCGTAACACACTGAAAACAAAGGGCTTCACATAGGAAGTCAAGTCACGCCCCAAGTTCCCGTCTGGGAAGCAACTTTTCTCTCCCGATTTCCAAGGTCCGGACGAGGATGCTGTGTTTGCAGCATAATCGGATACCAAAGGCCTCACCACAACCCCTGTCCTGTTTCTCTGTACATCCAATTCGATTCCAAAAACCGGAATCGAATTGGCCTACCTGCCCGGCAGTTCCGTGCCGCGACTCATGATCTCGATATAGCCTGCATAGCTGAAGAGGCGGTTGCGTTTCTGTGCGGTCAGTTCCTTCACGATGCCGAGCTGCTCCAGGTGGCTGAGCGCCTTGTTGACCGTAGCCGGGGTGATGCCGGTCTTCTCCA
>DCUQ01000021.1 GCA_002327865.1 Syntrophaceae bacterium UBA2210 | reverse complement strand
CCCTCAGTTTGTTTGTAAATACGATTTCATTTATCAGAGTCGGGGCGTTTGCTCTTTCCCATGCGGGACTGGGCATTGTCACGTTCACGCTTGCGGGCATGGCCGACCCTGCTTTGAACTCACCTGCGGCAATTGCAATCCTGGTTTTGGGAAATATCTTCATACTTGCCTTTGAGGGGCTGGTTGTCGCTATTCAATCTCTGCGTCTCGAGTATTATGAGTTTTTCAGCAAGTTCTTCAAGGGGAGCGGGCTCGTCTTTTCACCCTTTGTCCTCAAGACTAAAATGTCGGAGGTATAAGATGATAAGAAGAAAACTGGCACTGATTTCCGCATACGTATTTCAGATTTCGGTATTCATGTTCCTTGTGGCCGGCCTGATCAATGCGGCCGAAGCTGTTCCGGCTGAAACTGGGAAAGACAATGCCGGCTTGGGATACATAAGCGCAGCGCTTGCCGTGGGGCTGGCCTGTATTGCAAGCAGCTACGCCGTTGCCAAGATCGGTTCCGCCGGAATCGGCGCCGTGACTGAAAAACCAGAACTCGTGGGGAGAACCCTGGTTTTCCTCGGCCTTGCAGAAGGTATTGCCATTTATGGTTTGATCATTGCCATTATCATTCTTAATAAAATCTGACATGGACCAAATTTATATTATTGGTGATATTCATACGGTGAGCGCTTTCCGCCTCTCCGGATTAACAGGAATAGTATCCAGCCGCGAAAAGGCGGAAACGGACCTGGAAGCAATCATGCAGAAGGGAAATGCCGCAATTGTAGCCATCACCAACGATTTGGCGGATCACCTCTCGGATCGAATAAAAACGATCAATCTTGATCTTTCAGCTCCTTTGATAATCGCAATTCCCGGCATTGATGATCCGTCCGGCTTTCGCTGGTCGGTCATGAGTTATATCTCCGAGGCCCTCGGTATCTCCCTTTGACCTTGAAAGGAATCCATGGACAAATCATCA
Organism: Syntrophaceae bacterium UBA2210; assembly: GCA_002327865.1. GTDB lineage: Bacteria > Desulfobacterota > Syntrophia > Syntrophales > UBA2210 > UBA2210. The sequence goes on along the minus strand of DCUQ01000021.1, from coordinate 15,019 downwards.
TTGGAAAACGCAATCAGGAATGAGGCTGAAAGGAAGATTCACGCCATTTCCCTAAAGGAAACTGAAGAGATAAATAAACTGGACGATACCTTCGCCGCAGATCTGAGAAATTTCAAAAGACGGATGGAGTCCCAAACGGATGCCAGAATCAGACAGGAATCCGAAAAAATAAAAAACAGGGCGAGTCTGGATCTCAGGAAACTAAAGCTCAAGAATTTCGAGGCATTCATGGACCGCACGGTTCAGGAGGTAACAACCCGCATCAGGTCGCATCCCCGTTATAAACAATTTCTTCTGGAATCTATCGTCGCTGCCGTTCGGCATATTACAGCCGGAGTCGACATCAAGCTAAACAAGGAGGATCTGGTTTTTACGAAGGAGATTTTAGATAGAGTAAAAGATATTGCTGCAAGCAACGAAGTGTCCATTATCGAGGATCATACGATCGAGTTGGGGGGGAGTATTGTAGTGGATAAGGTCGGAAGCCGGATTTTCGACACCACGATCGAGAGGGTTTACTTCAGGAAATCCCAGGCAATTCGCCGGCAAGCCATGGGGATCTTCAGCAATTCTGCGTAAATTGGAGTAGGGCAGGCATGGACGATATGATAACGGGCAGGATCATTGCGGTGAACGGTCCTATTATCAAAGCAGTGGGTCTCGAAGGGATTAGAATGTACGATATTGCCGAGGTGGGACCGGATCGGCTGATTGGTGAAGTCATCCGGCTTGCCAAGGACGTGACGATCATTCAGGTTTATGAAGACCATACAGGCCTGAAGCCCGGAGATGAAGTGGTCTCTCATCGCCGTCCTCTTTCCGTCCTCCTGGGGCCGGGACTTATCCAGAATATTTATGACGGCATCCAGCGTCCTCTCGTCTGCATTTACGATAAATGCGGCAGCTATATCGAGAAGGGGATCGAAATCCCTCCTCTTGATGAGGATAAACTGTGGGAGTTCCATTCACTCGTTCAAGTTGGCTCTTATGTCCGGCCAGGGGAAATTATAGGCGAAGTGCAGGAAAGCCCTCTCATTGTTCACAAGGTACTCATTCCTCCGGGTATTTCCGGAAAATTAACCGCGATTTCCGAAGGCGCGCACACCATTACGGATGGGCTTTATACGGTATCCAACGGAGCCTATATTCACCATGGGAGGCTTGCAGAATATTGGCCGGTAAGAAAACCGCGACCAAACCGGCTTAGGAAGAAACCGCACATTCCACTGATTACAGGTCAGCGGGTTATCGACTCCTTTTTTCCCATTGCCAGGGGAGGAACCGCCGCTATTCCAGGGGGATTTGGAACCGGTAAGACAATGACTCAGCATGCATTGGCCAAATGGTGCAATGCAGAGATCATTGTCTATATTGGTTGCGGTGAACGCGGCAACGAGATGACCGATGTCCTTACGGATTTTCCAAAGCTCATAGATGAGAGGAACGGCCGGCCTCTTATCGAAAGAACTGTCATGATTGCTAACACATCCAACATGCCTGTCCCGGCGAGAGAGGTAAGCATATATACCGGGGTAACCATCGCGGAGTACTACCGTGACATGGGTTACAGCGTGGCGGTTATGGCCGATTCCACATCCAGGTGGGCCGAGGCCCTGAGGGAACTGTCCAGCCGGCTGGGAGACATGCCGGCGGAGGAGGGATTCCCGCCCTATCTGGCTACCAGGCTTGCAGAATTCTATGAACGGGCAGGTCTGGTGGAAACCCTCTCCGGCAGCGAAGGGGACATTACCATCATCGGTGCGGTGTCTCCCCCGGGAGGTGATTTTTCTGAGCCGGTTACCCAGCACACAACAAGATTCGTAAGGTGTTTCTGGGCATTGGACAAGATTCTGGCCGACGCAAGACACTATCCATCCATCAGCTGGATAGACAGTTACACAGAATATCTCAATGATATAGAGAGCTGGTGGAGAGATCTGGACAGCCAATGGCTTTCAATCAGAAACGAGATCATGAATATACTGCTGGAGGATCACAGGTTGCAGCAGGTAGTAAAGCTCGTCGGGACCGACGCCCTGCCATCTACCCAGCAGTTCATCCTTTTTCTGGCCGAGATGATCAAAAACGCTTTTCTTCAACAAAACTCCTTTGACCCGATCGACAAGTATTGCAGCGCCGAGAAGCAACTCGGCCTCCTGAAAGCTATTATGGATCTTTATAAAAAGGGAACGGAACTCATTAATGACGGACTTTCCGTCAAAGATATAGCTTCATTGGATGTAGTCTCGGAAATGGTACGGCTGAAATCCGAGATTCCAAACAATGAGACCGGAAAAATCGATGAATACAGAAAGAAACTTGCATCGGGACTGGATTCGCTTAAGAAAAACATGACAGAGGTATAAATATGCCGGCAGAGATCGAGTACACAACTCTTTCGGGCATCTCAGGTCCGCTGATTTTTGTCGAGGGAGTTAAGGGTGTTGGCTACGGCGAGATCGTGGAGATTCGGGACAGATCCTCCGAGGTGCGAATAGGTCAGACGCTTGAGGTGGACGAAGACAGAGCCGTTGTACAGGTTTTCGAGGGCACTAGCGGGCTTTCGATAAAGGACATGAGAATTACCTTTGTGGGAAAACCACTCGAAATCCCTGTGGATCGCGATATGCTGGGAAGGGTCTTCGACGGGCTGGGAAGGCCCATCGATGGGGCGCCTCAGGTTATCACGGACAAAATGATGAACGTGAATGGCTTGCCGGTAAACCCCTGGCGCAGGGAGTACCCAAGGGACTTCATACAGACCGGGATATCCGCTATCGACGGGATGAATACTCTGATTCGCGGTCAGAAACTTCCGATATTCTCCGGCAGCGGTATGCCTCACAATCCGATTGCAGCCCAGATAGCACGCCAGGCCAGGATACTGAACGCGGAAGAAGAATTCACCGTCATACTTGCCGCTATGGGCGTAAAATTCGACGTGGCGCAATTTTTCATCGACTCACTCAAGGAATCGGGCGTTCTAACACATTCGGCCATATTCATGAGTCTTGCCGATGCCCCGTCCATCGAACGTCTCATTACCCCGAAGGTGGCTTTGACACTGGCCGAACACCTCGCGTTTGACGAAGAAATGCACGTGCTTGTAATCCTGACCGACATGACGAACTACTGCGAGTCCCTAAGGGAACTTTCCAGTTCCAGGGGAGAAGTTCCTTCCAGGAAGGGTTACCCGGGCTACCTCTACAGCGACCTTGCATCCATATACGAACGTGCCGGCAGGCTGAAAAATCTCAAAGGTTCAATCACTCAGATACCCATACTCACCATGCCAAGCGACGATATTTCTCATCCCGTTCCGGACCTGACCGGCTACATTACCGAAGGACAGATAGTTCTCGAAAGAGAACTCTTCAACAATTCCATATATCCACCAATCGCCGGTCTTCCTTCACTCTCAAGATTGATGAAAGACGGCATCGGAGAGGGACGAACGCGCAAGGATCATGCCGAGGTTGCCGCTCAACTCTTCGCTACATATGCCAAAGTCAAACGTATAAGGGCACTCGCATCCATCGTGGGAGAGGAAGAACTTTCCGAACTCGACAAGATCTACCTGAAATTCGGGACCACTTTCGAAACTCAATTCCTGAGCCAGGGTTATGAGGAAAACAGGTCGATTGAACAAACACTCGATATCGGTTGGAGGATGCTTTCTTTGCTTCCCAGGAACGAGTTGTACCGTATCCGCGAGGAAGACATTCAGCGGTATTATATGCCGCAGGATAAGGTGGTATAATGCCGAAAATAGAACTTCCTCCCACTAAATCGTCTTTGCGAAAGATTAAAGAAGATCTCTCTTTCGCATACGAAGGCTATGACCTCCTCAACCAGAAACGTGAAATCATGGCCATAGAAATTGTCAGGCACCTTAATGAAATCAGAAAGATGGAATCCGAGTTTTCAGGGGTTTTGAACGAGCTATATGCGGCTTATCGGATAGCGGCCGTCGAAATGGGATCCGAGGTCATAACCCTGAAGAGTTCTTCCGAGAAGAGAGGATATTTCTTCCGGTCGGAATTTACAAAACTTATGGGACTGACTCTTCTTAAAATCAAACTTTTTTTCAGGAAACCCCGTTTGTCCGCTTCCCTGACAGGCACAACAGCCACATACGACACGGTCAAAGAGCGATCATTAAAGGTACTCGAAGTGCTCGCCGAATATGCTACTCTTACTAAATCCATTATTATACTTTCAAAAGAGCTTAAGAAAGTACAGAGGCGGGTAAATGCTCTTGAAAAAATATTCATTCCCCAGCACGAGGAAGCGAAGAAGTACATCTCGGACAGAATCGAGGAAATGGAAAGGGATGAGATCTTCGTGAAAAGACTCATACGGCGCCAAAATATATTATAAAAAAATTTTATAGGGATTATCGGCGTTAACAGTGTAATATCACGCATTCCACTTCTTCATATCTTTCACATCCATACAAAACACCATATATTGTACTCTGATTTCAAGAAACACACCCTGTAGTGTTTTTTCTTTACAAAGCTCTGCAACTCTGGTAAATTTTCACGCGTAACTGGAAATGGGTTCCATCTCTATGTTACTAACAAAGCGGATTCCCGGGAATTTAAGACTCCAAAATCGCTGGCCCGGCACCCGCTACAGGATTTTGCCGGATGAAGCTTAAAAGACTGGAAATACTCGGATTCAAATCCTTCAAAGATAAGACTCCCCTTGATCTTTCGTGTAATATTAACGCCATAGTGGGACCCAACGGTTGCGGGAAGAGCAATATCGTGGACGCCATACGGTGGGTTATGGGTGAACAGCGCATTACAACGCTTCGCGGGAAAAAGATGGAAGATGTCATATTCAACGGAAGCGACGACGCACCCGCGGTGGGGATGGCCGAGGTATCCATAACCCTGGAAAGCAACGGGAACAGCGTGCCGGAGAAATATGCGGATTACAGGGAGATTACGGTTTCACGAAGAATATTCCGCGAGGGTGAAGGTGAATACTATATAAACAAGGCACCATGTCGTCTCCTTGACGTGAAAGAATTTTTCATGGACGCGGGCGTAGGCGCACGGACCTATTCCATCGTGGAACAGGAAAAGATAGCAAACCTCGTCGAAGCCAAACCGGAGGACAGGCGTCAGTTTATCGAGGAAGCGGCCGGAATTATGAAGTACAAAACAAGGCGTGATTCCGCTTCCCGCAAGATGGACGCAACCAGGCAGAACATACTTCGCCTCAACGATATCCTGAGAGAGGTACGTTCCCAGTTGAACTCCACGTCAAGGCAGGCAAAAAAAGCCGATCGGTACAAGACGCTCAAAAAAAACATAAAGGAATATCAACTGACCCTTTCGCTGCAGACTTATTCCGAACTGGTTTCGAAAATGAAGGCTCTCGAGCAGTCGCGTGTACCTCTTAATGGAAAAACGCTTCAGGCCCAGACGGAATTGAAAACGCTGGAAGCCGCCGTAGAGAACATCAAAACACAACTTATAGAAAGCGAAGATGAAATAGGTTCCCTCCAGGACAACTACTACGGCATAAAAAACGAAATAAACATACGGGAACATAAGATAGGATTCGCGAATGAAACCATCTCTCAACTGAACAATAAAAAGAAAAAGGATCTCGCAGAAGTAGAATCTCTAAGGGAGCGCAAAAGGAAAACCACTGAAGAGACGGTACTTTTGAGAAGGCAGACAGACGAATCGAATGAAACAATCGAAACCGTAAAAGATTCCATTGCCGGGGAACAGGAAACAACCGACGCTCTGAAAGTCGCGGAGAGGAAACTGAAAGAAGATCTGGAAAGGGAAAAATCCCGTCATATCGATGAGATAACCGAGAATGCCAGGTTGAATAATCTCCTTTCATCTCTCACAAAAAGTCTCGAAGACCTGGAGAAAAGGGAGGAACGGGAACGCAGGGAGATAGGTGAAAACAATAAAAAACGCGACATATTGAGGGATAAGCTTGCAACGGTGCAATCCAGCCTGGCGGCAGACATGGAAAGGATCGAACTCCTCAAAGATAAGAAGATGGTAGCCGGAGACAGTCTGAATACCGCAAGAACCGACCTCAGGACAGTCGACACGGATATTTCGGAGATCAGGGAAGAAACAGGCGCTAAAGTCTCACGGCTCACCTCGCTCAGGGATCTTCAGGAACGGCACGAATGGTGCGACGAGGGAACACGCAACATACTGGAGGCTGGCCGTGCCAATGCGTTAAAAAAAGATATACGCGGACTGGTCGCGGATTATATCGATGTTCCGAAAGCTTATGAGACCGCAGTCGAAGCTGCCCTGGAAGGCAAACTCCAGTATATCATTGTCGAAAACCAGAACGATGGTATTCAAGCCATCGACTATTTGAAAAAACATTCTTCCGGGAGGGGAAGTTTCGTTCCATTGGATAACGGCAAAAAGCCAGCTCCCTCCCCGTTCGATCTTCCGGAAGGGGTTCTCCGACTCCGGGATCTTGTCTGCTCAAAGGACGAGAAATGCGGGGCCGTTGTCCGTCGTCTTCTGGAAGATATCCTGCTGATACCCGATCTGGAAACAGCCAGCTGTATGTGGCAAAATAATGGTTTCACGGGAACGTACGTTACGCCGGAAGGAGATATGATAAGGCCGGACGGTGCGCTGGCCGGCGGCAACAGAAACAGCGGGGGATCATCGCTGAGCGACAGAAGAGAAATCACTGAATTGGAAAGTCAGATCGGAGGCTTGCAGTTCGCTCTTAAGAACAAAAAGGAGATGGCCGCCGAATTACATATTATTGCATCCCGTCTGGAGAAAGAAGAAACTCAGCTCCAGTCGGATATACACGGTCTGGAACTCGAACTCAACAGCCACAGGAAAGATACGGAGAGGCTGGAAGGCGAAATCAAATGGATCGAGCAGCATAATAATGTAATTGCTTTCAACAGGGAGACCCTTGAATCCGAGAAAATGCTCATAATGGAAAAAGCAGCCTCGGTCGAGAGTGAAATAACATCCCTCAAGAATAAGACAAAAGACGGTGAAAGGCTCATTCTGGATATACAGGAAGAATGGGAGAGAGCCAGGGTTGTAGTGGAGGAAAAAGAAAAAAGCCTGACGGAAAAAAAGATGCTCCTGATATCCATGGAAGAGAAAAAAAGATCGGGAGCTGAAACTGTCTCCAGACTGGAAAGGGCAATATCCGAGATAGATGCGCGTATAGAATCCGTCTGCATAGATCTGAGTTCCTGCGATATAAAAACAGGTGAAGCCGTAAAAAGCATCGAGACGGAGAAGGAAAACCTGAATATTCTCTACAGCCGCCACCAGGAAGCCGAAGAAGCTCTTGCAGAAAAACGGGAAGATCATGGCAGAAAAAATGTTGTACTCAAACAGAATGAACAGGCCATACAGAAGGCGAGAAAGGCGGCAGACGATCTCTCGAAGCAGGTGAACAGGCTGGAGATGGAAATACGAGAAGCCGCTATTCAGGCTGAAACACTGAAAGAAAGCGTGAGTGAAAAATTCGATGCAGATCTGGATATTCTTCTGCCGGAATTTCAGGTGATCGACAAATCCGATGAGGAAGCTTTAAAGAAGAAACTCCAGGCGCATAAAAAAATGCTTGAGGAGTTCGGAGAGGTCAATCTCCTGGCACTCAGCGAACACGAAGAGCTTAAGGAACGCCATGATTTTCTGTCGACTCAGATAAAAGACCTGAATGCTTCGCTGGAAACCCTTCAAAAAACAATAACAAGGATAAATCAGATATCCAGAAAGAGGTTTGCGGAGACATTCGAGGCGGTGAACCACCATTTCAAGAAGGTATTCCCCAGGCTTTTCCCGGGGGGCAAAGGAAACCTCTACCTGACCGACGAGTCCGATATGCTGGAAACAGGAGTGGATATAGATATCCTGATCCCTGGAAAGAAACGGCAAAACCTGTCACTGCTGTCCGGAGGCGAGAAAGCACTCGCCGCCGTGGCGTTGATATTTGCTATTCTTATGCATCGCCCGGCACCCTTCCTGATCCTCGATGAAGCGGACGCGCCTCTCGACGATGCCAACGTATCTCTCTTCAGAGGATTGCTGAAAGACATCTCGACAAATTCCCAGATAATATTCATAACTCACAACAAAAACTCCATGGAAATCGCCGACAATCTTATCGGCGTAACCATGGAGAAAAACGGGATATCCACGACTGTCTCTGTCAGCATGAATTGATAATATCCCGAACCACGAGCCGTCTCTCCAGGGAAACAATCTCGTATACCGGGTAAAAGATCCGTGAGGCTGTCTCCCATACTTGCCATCCCGGGTAAAGTCGTTTATAGTGGCCGAAATGCGGCGATTGCGGTAAACCGCAACGTATTGGAAGATCGGCAGGATACCCCGCAGATACTTTTGTTTACGGATATCCTGTTCATTCCGTTACATTTCAATAGAAAGCTGAGCAAATATAAAAAATGAATGACGATGATAAAAGTTTTTTCTTGAAACTCCGGCAGGGTTTGTCGAAAACGAGGAAGGGCTTCATCCGTAACCTGGACGAAGCGATTTTAGGGGAAAAGGTTATCTCTGAAGATATCTTCGAGAACCTTGAAGAGATACTGATAGGGGCCGATCTGGGACCTGCTTTCACCGGCGATCTGATCGATGATATGAAGTACCGGGCGAAGAGGGATGAACTGGAAAACCCGGACGCACTAAGAAGATTGTTGAAGGATAACATGCTGGAGATCCTAAAGAAATGTGAATCTCCATTAAGGATTCCCAAAGGAGAGCCTTATGTGATCATGGTGGTCGGGGTCAACGGAACGGGCAAGACAACCACTATAGGAAAAATGGCTTCCCGGTTCAGGCGGAACGAAATCCCCCTGCTGCTCGTCGCAGCCGACACGTTCAGGGCCGCCGCCATTGAACAGCTGGGAATATGGGCGGAGAGAGTTGATGTTCCCATCATCAAACAGAAGATGGGAACAGATCCGTCCGCGGTTGTTTTCGACGCGATTCATGCGGTGGAATCGAGAAAAGCTGTCATGCTCGTCGATACGGCAGGAAGATTGCACACACAGTCGAATCTTATGGAGGAACTTAAAAAAATCAAGCGAGTCATGGACAGAGAACTGCCCGGCGCTCCGCATGAGACGCTGCTTGTCCTCGACGCGACCACTGGGCAAAACGCCGTTTTACAGGCGAAAATGTTCCACCAGGAAATAGGCGTTACCGGGCTGGCCCTCACGAAACTGGACGGCACTGCGAAAGGGGGAATCATAATCCGTATAGCCCGCGAGCTTGAAATCCCGATCAGATACATAGGAATCGGTGAAGCACTGGACGACTTGCGGCGTTTCAAGAGCGAGGAGTTTGTAGACGCCCTGTTCGAACAATAGGAATGGTATGGGGAAAATATTCGCGATAGGCGATATTCATGGCTGTCTTTCCAAATTGGAAAGGATCATTTCCAGAATCGGGATCAACAGCAAAGACGATACCCTCATATTCATTGGAGATTATATAGACAGGGGACCCGATTCCAGGGGTGTGGTGAATTTCGTGCTTGATCTCAAGAAAGAGATACGTAAGGTTATCTGTCTGAAGGGAAATCATGAACAGATGTTTCTCGATTATGTACGCCTTAATAAAAACGAGGACCTGTATCTGTCCAACGGCGGAGATACCACGATCGCCTCGTACGGATACCGTAAGATCCATGGGCTGAGAGAACTCGATGTGCCGGACGATCACATGAACTTCTTCGATTCCCTTCTCCCCTGCCACGAAACGGATGACTACATCTTCGTCCATGCGGGGCTCAGAGAAAACGTACCCCTTAAAGACCAGAATATAAAAGACATGCTGTGGATACGCCACGATTTCATACTGTCATCTTACGATTTTGGAAAAACCGTCATCTTCGGCCACACACCCATGTCACATTCAAAACCCCTGTTTCTCCCCGGCAGGATTGGGATAGACACCGGTGCCGTATATGGCGGACTTCTCACCTGCATAGAACTTCCATCAAGAAAGATATACCAGGCCTAGGCATGAAGATTATCGAATGCATTCCAAATTTCAGCGAAGGGAAAGATCCCGGAATCGTGGAGAGCATTGCTGATGCCGCACGGGTCGAGCACGTCAAAGTTTTGAATTTCAGTATGGACGTTGATCACAACAGAAGTGTTCTAACATTCATCGGTCCCCCCGAAGCCGTGCTGCAAGGTGCAATCGCGGCCTGTGACAGAGCTGCCGGCATGATCGACATGAGAAAACACCATGGTGCCCATCCCCGCATAGGCGCGATCGATGTGGTACCATTTGTTCCCCTGGAAGATGCCGGCATGTCGGACGCGGTGCGGACAGCCCACAGATTCGGACATATATTCGGCGGGAAAAATAATGTTCCCGTCTATTTTTACGGAGAGGCGGCACTGAATCAAAAAAGAAAGAAACTGGCGGATATCCGCAGGGGACAATACGAGGGTCTCAGAGAAAAGCTGGAAGAAGTATCATGGGCACCGGATGCCGGGCCCTCACTATTCAATCCCCGCCTGGGAGCAACCGCAGTAGGCGCAAGAAAACCGCTTATAGCGTTCAACATAAATCTGGATTCAAACGACGTCAACCTTGCGAGGGACATAGCCGGATCAATACGCCATTCAAGCGGTGGTTTAAAGCATGTCCAGGCAATCGGGATACTACTCAAAAGCAGAAATATCGCACAGGTGTCAATGAATCTCACGGATTATAAAACGACCTCCATCCGCACGGTTTTCGATACCGTGAGAAAAAAGGCGGAGGAACATGACACTGAAATTCTCGAATCAGAATTGATAGGTCTTATTCCCAGGGCAGCTCTCGAGGGAATAACATATGAATACTTGAAATTACTCGACTTTTCTGAAGAACGAATCATAGAAAGTTACTTCTGAGGCATGACCGGCGCGCTTAAATATTCTTGTAATATAATTGACTCTCTCCATAAATAATGTTAGGAATTCCGCTTTCAGACATATTAGCCCCCGTAGCTCAGCAGGATAGAGCANNGAGCAACGGATTCCTAATCCGTGTGCCGTGCGTTCGAATCGCACCGGGGGTACCATTTAAATCAAGGGGTTAGCCATTATTGGTTAGCTCCTTTTTCTTTGTACTCAACAGAATACTCAACATTTGCGAATTGCTCAACAATCCACGCAGTATATTTTTCCATTTCCCGGGTCAGGTCATCATCGGTCGGTGAGATATAATGAAGGTCCATACCCTTGAGAGAATGGCCAAGGATAAGATCACGATACACCTTATCAAGACCCGCATTGAGCATATTCGTTTTAACGGTTCTCCGTATATCGTGGAAGGTGATACCGTTCTCCACTTTTCGACCACATGGAAGTTGAGCATTATTACAGACTTTCTTGAATGCTTTACTTGTACCGTTCCTCTGGGTGATAGGCTCCTTTCGAGAAGTGAATATGTAATCATGGTGAAGGTATATCATTTGCCTGTCCAATACTTCCTTGGCAAATCTATTTATCGGGATCCTCTTAGTTTTGTTCTCCTTTGTTGCCTCTTTTGGAAGCCGGATCATCATTTTATCGCGGTCAATATATGATCGTTTTAACTCCCTGACTTCTCCGAGCCTCATGCCGGTATTATACGCAAAGATGATCATATCCTTCATATATGAAGGTTTGCCGTAAATAAGCCCGGTGTACTCTTTAAAAGTGATTGTTCTTTCCCTGACATTATCGCCTTTTTCCAGTTTCCGTTTGACCCTTCGAAATGCCTTGAGGGTATGAGCGCCCACCATATCATTGTCAAAGGCCTTGTTAATCATGGTCTTTGCAATCGATATTTCCATATCAATGGTTGCCGGGGCCTTTCCCTCTTCCTCTCTCTGAATCTGGTAGTTTTCAAGGTCAAGAGGTTTAATAGTGTTGACGATCATATTACCGAAAACTACATTGAAATTTCTCAGGGCAAGCCTTATCCGGTCATAAGATGAAAGTTTCTTAACTGATTTAAGATCCTCATACCAGTCGGTAAGCTCCTGAAAGCTCATATTTGCCTCAGGCAACATATCAAATATCCTGTTTTCTTTTTTCTGCACTCGCCGCTTCCCATCTGCGACCCGGGCTTCTTCAACAGAATAGCCGATATATTCTCTTCGCTGTTTTTTATCGGGCAATCGGAAGTTAATCCAGTATTTCACCTTTTCCTTTTGCCTCTTCAGCTTGTCCATATCGGCGTCACATTGCCGACACCGTTTGTTCTTCAGGGATTGAATATTCCTGCAAATGGGACATTGTGCTAATACTGCCATAATGCGCCTCCTTTCATAAAAAAACTCAAGACTTTCCGGGTCATAGGATAACCCCCTGCACGTAACCGTTACAGGAATCTTGAGTTTTCTATTTATTGTTGTGTTTTTCATAATCCTATGCTTGGGAACTAGCGTTACAATCTATATAACAATGTACATAGATATTGTCAACAGCTTATTGTGACATTGTATTCTATGTAATCATGTGATATTTAATTTTTATGGAAAAAGAGCGAAAGAATTACAACACCACTTTAAAAAAAGATCTCATCAAGAAATTAAAGATCCTCTCTGCTGAAACGGATATACGTCAGAATGATCTTCTTGAAGAAGCGATTCAGGATCTTCTAAATAAGTACGAGGTGAAAAAGAAATAAATATCTCATTTTCGCCTTAGGAATGTTTAACATTAAAAAGCGCGCGAATCCTTTTCATCTAGTTCCAAAGTCAGAGCAGAAGAGAAGAAAGACAATGAGCCATTGTTGTCTGTGCCAAGAACGCAAGCCTCTCAGGTAGAGTCACGTATTACCTGATTTTGTTGGGAAATGGCTCAAAAAGACCTCAGTGACAGGCAAACTACGTTCTGCTGAGAACGTTGACCTGCGAAAACAAGATACCAAAACCTTCAAGCTTCTATGTCAAAAATGCGAACAGCAATTCGCGACATATGAGAAATACTTTGCCGAGACCATCTTCATCCCGGTACTCGAGAGCTTTACCCCTATCGTGAACTACGATGAGCAGATCCTGAAGTTCATCGTCTCCCTCTTGTGGTTCGTTTTTGTTACAACTCCAGAGCACGAATGGATATCTTCAGAGTTAAAAGAAGAAGCAATCAAAACTGCGGATCACTGGCGGCGCTTCCTACTTGAAGAGGAATCTCTGCACAGAGGGGACCATCATCTGCTGATGTTTAGACTAGTCAAGAATGCACCTATGATCGAAGGGCCTGCGGTTGACCTCAACTTCTATTTCTTCCGTGCTGTTGACGCGACAATCACTCAGAATCAGACCGGTGAAGGGTTCGTTTACACTAAGCTTCCCGGATTCGCAGTGCTATCCAATCTGACCGCCAAGCCACTAGATTTAACAATCGGAACGGTTGTGGTAAACAGCGGAGCTCTTGATTTCCTCAGTCAAGAAATGAAGAAATCATTTCTTGACTTTCTTCTGCCACGCCACATGAAGGTTCTACAGCTATTCTTACAAATGTCCCAGAAACAACAGCAGGTAATTGAAGATGCGTACAGCAAGAACATGGACAACTGGCGAGATTCTTATTATTGTAAGATCGCTTCCGTAAACTTCACTGTAATATCCCCTTGACAAGATTTAACAATGGAGTTAGTGAGTTAACATATTTTATTAATCTTGAACTCATAATATGTGCTTTTGAACAGCTGTGATCACCAAAAAGGGGGGGATCCTAGTCTGATCATCATACAGTCCTGTTTCTCAAAATGAGAAATAGAGCTTTTGTTTTCTGTGAGGGAAACTAGGGGAGGAAAACAATGAGAAATATGAAAATATGGATTACCGTAGTGATGATTTTAACGCTCCTTTCAGGTTGCGCAATGGTTCACACAACAACCACAACCTTTTATATCCCAGAATATAAAAACTCAGGTACAATAGCTGTTGTGGCTGCTGAAGCGGCTATTAATAGCTCTCTTGAATTCGCCCATTACAAAAAACAATTTGAACAAAAACTTGCAGCTAATGGTTATACCATTGTCAGTAATCCCGCAGATGCGCAGTATATCGGATTTGTTTCTTATGGTATCGATAATGGTAAGAGTTCTATAGTATCTACACCTATCTTTGGCCAAATTGGTGGTGGTACAACATATTCTTCCGGTACTGTTTATGGTTCAGGAGGCAGCGCTACATATTCAGGAACAAGCTATAAGATGCCCCGCTATGGTGTCGTCGGCTCGGCTGTGAGTTCAGAAACTATGTACACTAGGGCTATAGCTCTGGATATTGTTGATGCACAAACCTTAACAAAAGGAACCGCAAAAAAAGTATATGAGGCTAGAGCTAAAAGTGCCGGTAGTTGCAGTGTTATAGCGGGTGTCTTTGAGGAAATGCTAGAAGCCATGTTTAAGGATTTCCCAGGCATAAACGGTAAAGTACGTACTGTAAAAGTACCTTACAAAAGTGGAGAATGAGGGACACTCCCTATTAATCGAATATTCAATTGCTTTGTTCATTCTGCATACTCTTCAGGAGCACCCGACTGGCGGAATCGCTGTCTTCACCTACGAAGTCTCAAAAATATTTCATTGGAAATTCATTGATTACCACTTGAAGACTTGCAGTAATATCTCTTGACAAGATACCCTGACAGAGTTAGTAGCTTAAATATTCAATTGGTCTTAACCGTTTCATATATGCTTCTGAACAGCTGTAACCAGGATAGGATTATGGTCTGATCATTGAAAGCCCTGTTTCTCAAAACGAGAGAGAGGGCTTTTGTTTTTTGTGATGGGTTTTATACTGCCAATTTAAAATGTTTCAGATGGGGTAACCGGATCTCATGCGGAAAGCCGTTCAGAGACTATTTTGATGGAATCAAGGATGATAATATTCACATGCGAACACTGTCAGGCCAGGCTAAAGGCACCAGCCGATAGTGCTGGCAAAGAAGCACAATGCCCAACCTGCCATGGCATCTTAAAGATACCTATTGAGATAGGTTGAAAAAAATGGA
>DCUQ01000033.1:85684-99821 GCA_002327865.1 Syntrophaceae bacterium UBA2210 | reverse complement strand
CCTAGTTTTAGGGGGTAAGGTCAGTCATACTCACCTCCTCAAGGTAGGTTGTTAAATATTGGGCAACCAATACATACTTTACCTTTCAGCAGACACCTTTAAAGTACATTGATATACAGTGGTACTGGATATACACAGGGCAGTAAGAATCGTCTTCTGCGCGTTGTTTGTGAAGTGAGCACGTGTTTCACACCTTCCATGTATTTTTTGAAGAGATACTCCTTTCATAGTGCAATGTCAAATATTTTTTCGATAAAAATGGTAATGAATTCTCTAAGTTGATGCAATAGCATCCTGCTGCGTCTGCCTTTTGAATACTCCTGGTCCTTTAATCATTGGTGTTCTGTAATGTCGGGAACAACGAGACTGTAGGAAAATCCGCGATCCAGACTGCGACGTACAAGAGATCACCACTGGATTTTATGAGAGAAACAAGGATTCTGCATACGATGCTCCGATGTACGTCGGAACGGGTGACGGAAACAGTAGCGGGGATTTTCCTCGTGGAAAATCGACAGGCGGGAGAGTGTTCTGTCTGTCCGGGAAGAAACGGGCGGAAGCCTCAGTTTACGTTGTTATGGCATACAATAACGACACGGTTCTAAAACGTTATCAGATGCATTATCTCGTCATTCGAGGGGATATCGGCCATCGAATTACCGTAGTGCACATAGCGGAGCATGCCCGATTTATCGATCAGCATCTGCGCGGGCATTCTTCCCAGCTTTAACGGTTTGACCTCTTGCCCGTATAAATCCTGGATGGTATGCCCGGGGTCCGGTATCCCGACAAACGGAAGATTTTCCTTAACCCAGTATTCACGGAAGGGTTCGGTCTTCTCCGGTCCGACAACGATTATTTCCGTGTTAAGTTTTACGAAGCGCTGATAGTCCAGGCGCAACTGCGCCATGTGCCTGCGGCTGAAGGGTCAGAAAAATCCGCGGTTGAGAACCAGCAATACGTTCATTCGATCGGTAAAGTCAGAAAGTGATACGCTGTTTTCATTAAGATCGAGGGCGGTAAACTCGGGGGCATGACTGTTCGGTGCAACTCTTGCCATGATTATCTCCTTGCAATAGATCTTTTTTACAGGTTGCCGGAACGATATTAAGCAATCACATGGTTTCTACATCGTTTGTATAGAGTTTATTGCTGTCCGGGATAATACCATTATCGATGTGTTATTGTCCCGAAATAAAACGGCGCTTTGTTTGCTATTGAACTGAACAGCTAGCGGGTGATTACGACGGCATGTATCGAAACGTTTTCAGATTCAACCCCAGTTCCAGATCGTCTTTCAGGCGTACCAGGGATTGTGACAGGCGGGCTTCTTCGGCATGTTTGTACAACATCTCACCCAGCTTTCCCTTGATAGTATAGGCTACCGACAGTATCGTCTCCAGGTCTCCCAGGTCACCCAGAAGTTTGGCGGCTGTCTTACGGCCTACGTTAGGCACGCCGCTTATATTGTTGGTCGCGTACCCCGCCAGCGCGAACAGGTCCACCAACTGCGCCGGATGTACGTGCAGTGTTTCTCTTACGAATGCCGGGTCCATGGTTACTTTCTGGAAATGATCGCGGACCACTACCAGGTCTGAAACGAGTTGCAGAAACATCTTGTCCGTTGAAAGTATGATGACGGTGCCGTTCCGCGCCGCCACCTTTACCGCCAGTGTGGCTATAATATCGTCCGCCTCCAGCCCGGGGAACGATATGGAAAGCACTCCTGTCTCGGAAAACGCGTCTTTGAACCGGTCCATCTGCGTATACAGGGCTTCAGGCATGGGTGAACGCCCGGCCTTGTATTCGGGGTACAAGTCATGGCGCCAGCTCCGGTCATGTCCGTCGAAAACACATATAACGTGAGTAGGTTGGCATTCGCGCAGGGCTCGCTGGAGGGAGTGAACGGTTGTTGCCAAAGCGTCATCTACACGACCCGCTCCGTCATCTCCCGGCTGTGCGGCGTACACGCGACGGATAAGATTAAGGGCGTCGATCAGTAGGAGTCTGATGTTCATTTTTTGTAACTAATCGGGTGTTGAATCTGTGGGTGTTTTTAGCAGTTTGTCGGCAAATGACCGGTACCGCCGCGCTTCTCTCTCATTTCCCATGGCGGTGTAAATCTGTGCCACCTTTCTAAAGTTGTTTACCCTGCTTTCCGGATTTTCCTCGATCAGCGAGAGATACATTTCCAGTATCTTGGCCGAATTATCTCCAAGTTCCATCGAAAGGTCGGCATACTTTTGTTTGATAAAAGGGGCGACTCTCGCTCCGCATCCGATATATTGATTCATTATACCGCGGTATTGCTCAAGGGCCGCTTCCAGCTTGCCGAGCGCTTCATATGTTGCCGCCAGGGAGAGAGTCGTGCGCTCGTCCCATCCGTCGGACTCAAGTAATTTAAGGTAGAATGTCTCAGCCTCCCGGTATCTTCCCGAACGATACAGCGATTCGCCCTTGAGATGCATGACGGGGGCCGACGTTGCCAGTTCTTCCGTACAGGAAAGCAACAGGTCATCGACTTCATCAAACCGTTTTATCGCCCAGAGGATTTCGCATAAGATCTCGTATCCGTGAATAGAGTATGGATGGCTTGTAATGAAGCGCCTCATGAGCAACAGGGCATCTTCGTATTTTCCCTGATTAAGGTATGCGGTTGACAGTTCCAGAGGAATCAGGCTGTTCTGTGAATTTTCCTCCAGTGCCTGCAATAACTTCGTAACCGCCAGGTCATATTCGCCCTGATTCAGGGCTACGTACCCCGTTATGAATGTATCTCCGTAGCTTTGATAGGCATCCCGCGTTTCATCCGGCAGTGCGCCGCACAGGGCGTTGAAATACTCTTCCTCCTGTGTGCTCCATTCCCTTTCTTCCGAACGATCCCCGGAAGTGTAATCCCAGGAAACCTCCGTGTCGGTATTTCCGATCCTGTTTTGAGTCTTGTTAAGCAGCTCTTCAAGTCCGGCGGTCATACCGGGATCTTCGGTCAGTTCCATCGCGAGGAGGAACAGATCGGAGGCGTTTTCATAATCTCCGGATTCTATCAGCAATTCCCCGTTTTGTTTATGTTGCAGGGCCAGCGCTTCGGTGCTTCTGGTCATTTTATCCATGATGCGGCTTTCGGAATCCGTATCTTCCGGATGCCTCTTTTTTATCTTGTCCAGTGCAGTGTCGTATTCCAGCCGGGCTGCCCCGTATTCGGTGCTTTCGAAAAAGCTGTCTCCCCGTCGTTCATGTTCTTCGGGGGTTTTACCTGAGAATAGCTTCAGTAATCCCAATTAACTCTCTCCTTCGGTGTTCTGTTTTTTCTCTCCACTTACAACTACGAATGAACCCTCTCCATACCCCTCTTTTACTATTTCCGTATCGTCTATTTCTCCCATATCACCGAAGATTGTCTGCGTGAATGAAAAATTGCCGAACCCTGCTTCTGTCATGAAGGAAACCACCTCGTCGGCCGAATAGAAAGATGCATCCCGGTAGAATACGCTTTTGGTTTTATACTGTTCGTATTTCCTGCCTACCGGGCTGGTACGGTCGATGAACCCGATAACGAGCGCGCCGCCCGGCTTCAGTATCCTGCAGGTCTCGCGAAGAGCGGCCTTTATGTCGTTTATGAAACAGATTACAGTGACCATAAGCGCAAAATCGAACCGGTCATCATCGAATGGAAGACTCTCGGCAACACCTTCGTGAACCACTATGCCGCGTTTAACTGCGATTTCGGATAGTTCGAGGGACGGGTCGATTCCGACCCCGATACCGAGCGGAGCGGCGAATCTCCCGGAACCGACGCCTATCTCTATGCCTTCCCCATTCGCCGGCAACAATTTCTTGACGGCCCGTAATTCGGCCTCGTATACAAACCGGTTTTTATCAAACCACGCTTCATATTCCTTCGCGTGTGCTTCGAATGGTCCTTTGTTCTTATCGCGTGGGTTCATCTCCGGCACTGGCCTTCGTTTTTTCTCTGCCGGTTTCTTATAATTCAATTATCCGGCCCGCGCCGCCTTCGGTGTATTTA
The DNA here is from genome assembly GCA_002327865.1 of Syntrophaceae bacterium UBA2210. GTDB lineage: Bacteria > Desulfobacterota > Syntrophia > Syntrophales > UBA2210 > UBA2210. The sequence goes on along the minus strand of DCUQ01000033.1, from coordinate 95,797 downwards.
TCCGGATACATCGATTTTATTGCAGCTATGTATTGGGTGCAGTGTGTTGCGCAGACTATGTCTATTTCCTTGAGAATATCGAATTCACTGAAGCCGTGAAGACCTCCGATAAGAGCGTGGACTTTTCCGTGCGTGGAAGCGGATTCCAGTATTTCCCTCACGCCAGGGTGGGAGCAGCCGACTATCACGACCGGTCCTTTATCGTTGTGGACGACGAGTGACTGTTCGGTTTCAATCCCGTCTTCTGTTTCTCCCTGAAGTTCTCCTGTGGAGAAGACTCCTTCGCAAATCTGCATAGGTCCTTTTACCTCGATAGCCTCGTCGACGGCACAGGAGGGTATACCGTAGAATGAGGGAATGTACAGCTTTATATTCCTGTTCTTTTCGAGAAAGTCTTCCAGTCCGCCCGTATGGTCCCAGTGGCCGTGCGAGATTACGATTATCTCGATGGATTTCGGATCGATATTCAGCTTTTCCATGTTTCTGAGAAGTATGTTTCCCTTTGCCCCGGTATCGAAAAGTATGGTTATGCCATGTGCTTCCACAAGGCAGGCGAATCCCCAGTCAGGGACAAGGTCGCTTCTCGATGTTTCATTGTCGTAGATGATAGTGATCTTCATCTTTCCCCTTTCGATACATGGTAAACGTAATAAATGGTGCTACCCGCTACGCAATAGCATATGCTCAAAAGAATCTCCAACAAATTTTGAAATTACGGGATGGTTACTTCGATATCCGGCTGGATTTGTCTTCGTATCGGGTTCAGAATGTATGAATGGCTGTTGCCTTAAAGGAAGCGAATACAGGGATCCCTTCGGTTAGATGGAGATCGAACAGGGCGCTTTTTGTGATCAGAGATTTAAGCACGATATCACCTACCGTAATATCCGCTTCGTAGTATAGTCCGTAATCGGATATTTTTGTTATGGTTCCCTCAAAAGAATTTCGCATGCTTGAGGCCAATTTCTCCGTGCTGATGACGATGTCTTCCGGTCTGATGGCTATGTGTCCGTGGTTGTCTGCCGGCTTTTCGCCTAATTCGATCTCAAGGTTTCCTGCGAACGCTTTTGTCCCATGAAACCGGGCGGTAAGGAGATTTTTCATGCCTACGAAATCGGCAACGAAGGAGGAATCGGGACGCTTGAAGATCTCATCCATGGTTCCTGTCTGTACGATTTTCCCGTTGTTCATTATCGCCGCCCTGTCCGACAGCGAAAGCGCTTCGGCAAAATCGTGTGTAACCATCAGGAATGTGACGTTGGAGTCCCTGTGCAGTTTCTTTAGCCCCGCCCTGATTTCCTCTCTGAAACTCGGGTCCAGCGCCGAAAGCGGTTCGTCGAGGAGCAGAATCCGCGGGTTTACCATAAGCGCCCGGGCCATGGCGACCCGCTGCAGTTCACCTCCACTCAGGTTGAGCGTAAAGCGATTCAGGATGTAGGAGAGATTCAGATTTTCAACCAGGCGGTCGAATGTTCTATCGCAGACATCTTTGTCTATACTGTGAAAATGCAATCCATAGGTTATGTTCTCACGGACTGTCAGATGGGGGAAGAGCGAGTAATCCTGATATACTATACTTACCCCTCGTTTCTCAGGGACAAGTCTTGTAACATTTTTCCCACCGATATGGATGCTCCCGCTTTTTACCGGAACCAGGCCGGCTATTGCTTCGAGAAGGACTGTTTTCCCGGCGCCTGTCGGGCCCATAAGAATGAAAAATTCATTTTTCCCTATTTCCAGATTGATGTCGTGCAGGCGGAAGTCTTTAAGGTTTATGTTGAGATCTTCTATCTTTATCATGCTTTTTCCCTGTCGTGGAGGGTGAGTATCCTCAGGACCAGAAAAAGTGTAAGGCAGATAAACACGAGCCATACTGCTACCGGCTGAGAATATTTGAGCCCGTATGCTTCGAATCGTTCGTATATCATTACGGGAGCGATCATGGGGTGATAGGCGACGATTACCACGGCGCCGAATTCGCTTATCGCCCGGGCGGAGCACATGACAATACCCACAAGCATGCTTCTCCACGCAAGGGGAAACGTTATCCTGAAAAAGGTGCTGAACATCGATGCTCCAAGGCTGCGTGATACCTTCTCCAGCCTTGAGGGAATGCTCTCAAATCCGTTCTTGACGGAGTTTATGTAAAAAGGCATTCCAACGAATGTAAGTACTACGATGATTCCGGTAACGCTTCCCATGATGCGGATACCGATCTGACTGATCAATTCGCCGATCCAGTGATTTTTCCCGGCAACGCTGAGTATCGCGATGCCCACAACAGGATGAGGTATGACTATAGGCAGGTCGATGATGCTCTCTACCAGTTTTTTCCCTCTGAAATCGTTGCGTGCCAGAACATAAGCAAGAGGCGTTCCTAAGACAAATGAAATCAGCGCCGCCGATCCGGCCGTATAAATGCTCAACCAGATCGACCTTACAACATCCTTATCCTTTATGGTCTCCTTCAGCATCGTAAAAGACGGCGCCGTCATCATCTCGATCAGCGGGAGAAGGATGAACGCCATAATTACGATGCCGCAGGAGACGGTAACCCAGAAAAAAGGTTCTTTCTTAGTCACTTAATCTTTGACCTCAACCAGTTGTTGCAGTTCATCTGGGAGAGTTTTTTTCATTTCCGCGGTGGGCACCCGGCATGGGATGAACGGGGGCTGCCCCATTTCCTTGAGTATCTTAAGGCCGCCTTCGGGCGAGAGCATATACTGCAGAAAAGCTATGGCCGCTTCTCTGTTAGGTGCGTTTTTAATCAGCGTAACTCCGTACGTACACGATTGACCTTTGATGATCATTTTTGATCCCGGTTCCTTGCCGGTGACCTCCACGAAAACTTCCTGGTATGTGGGATCGTACTTGTAATTTCCAAGGTTGATTTCATCCGGAAGGACAACATATTTCAGGTTGTGTTGAACCGCGACGGAGAGATATTCCCAAGCATAGTCCATGTTGCCGGTCTGGAGAAGAGATATCAACTCCACGGATTTGGGCCGGATATTTTCCTTGGGCCGGTTTGCGAGAAGTCCCTGGTAAAGACCTGGTTTTTTAAGTGCTTTTTCAGCGAGCTGCATGACCATGAGAGACCGGTATCCGCAGGGATCGAGATTCGGATCCGAATGCCCCCATACGACATCCTTCTTCTGGAGGATATCATACCAGTTGTCCGCATTTACCTTGTCGGCATAAGCACTCTTGTCGGTGTAGCAGAGAACGAGCTGGTTGGTGGCGAAACGTACGTTCCAATCCGCGTGGCCGGGTATGAGCAGCTTGTCGATTACCGTGTAATCGGCCGATGCCATGATGTCGCAGGGCTTGCCTAAATCCGTTATCTTCCTCGCGCAATTCTGGCTTCCGGCAGCCTCACGCTGGAGATCGACATCGGGATATTTGGCTTCAAATGCCTTTTCCATAGCCTCGAAGGGGACGGAAAGACTGCCCGCGTGAAACATGGTTAATGTGCCCGAAGGTCCGGCAAAGGCAAGAGTCGAGAAGGACACAATTGCCGTGCATAATAAAAACAGCATCGTAGATCGTAAAAAATGTCTCGGTTTCATCGTAATTCCCTTTCTTCTTATATTAAAATTAGTATGCCGCCGCGTCATCGCGCGACGCTCCACCGCATTTGTAATTTTCGATCGATATGTCATATATGACATGATGTCTATATATGAAGCTGGAGCGCATCGTCAAGAAAAATATGTTTTCTCCAGCATAATCTAATTATGTTCGTTAATGATTAGTTAGTTTTCGATTTGAAATATTGTGGCAGGTTATCGATATTTTCTAAGATGGGTGTTGATGCAGCGCGTATGAAAGTAAACGGACCGATTGCCCCGTGTAACGGGACCGGGTCGTTTAAATCTTCCCCGGTATGTATGCATGTCCGAGTCTCGTTAAGTGATATCCCGTGGGATGTGCCGAAGACCGCCCAACGGGGAAATATTACGGAAGAGCAACGGGTGGCGTTAGAATAAAGCCGACGGCACAAATCAACGACAATCATGATGTTGTTAACCGGGTTTGCGAACGTTTATCGGCATTCCCGGTCGATCGAAAGCGGAAATGCCGGGACTATCTTATAATGGAACCGTCCTCTAATGTTCTTCCTTTTCGGCATACCCTGTAATCATGGAGATAAAATCGGCAAAAATGGTATGACCCGTTGTTGCGAGATAGATATGCGCGACAAAAAAGGCGGTGAAGAGGACAGCCATGATGTAATGGAAAATTGCCACAACTTTCAGACCGCCGACAAAAGAGACAAATGATGAAAAACAAGATGGGTACAGGTACAGAATGCCGCTGATCAGCAGAAGCGGCATCATGAAAATCATAAATTGAAAATAGGCCATTTTCTGCAGGGGATTGAATTTATTGTTCTCAGACGGCGCATAGGGATGCGGCCTGTTCTTGAAGATATCATAAGCGTAGAATTTTGCCTGTACAATCATGCCCGGGTATAAGTCCTCTTTTCTTAAGATATAGTGCGAAATCCGCTTCGAAATCAAATTGTACAACAGCCAGAGAACAAAATCGGCGACAAGCAGCAATCCAAACCAGTTGTGCAGAGATATGGCATTTGCAAAACTTCCGAAAATCCCGAAACTGTCGGGCCAGTGTATCTGGATGCCTGAAAGGATAAGTAATAAGATCAATACGGCATGAATCCAATGCCATATACGTTCGGTAACCGGATGCAAATATAGCTTTTGAGACATTTTTTATTTTCTCCTTCTGGTGATGAATCTCAAAGTGCCGTGAACCGCACATCCTGCAAGCGTCAGAATTACCAGCAGGATTCCTATGACATCAAGGGCAGGTATACGGTTGCTCCCGACAACATAGCTGCCCTTTTCGATAAGCTCCTTATTCGTAAAATTCCAGTTTGCCAGCGAATATTCGGGAGGTTGGGGGGGCGTTTTTAAAAGGGCACTGTCATTTGCGTGGCACTGCTGGCAATCTTTTATGGGAGATTCCAATGCAGGGTTGTGGCATGTCAGACAGTCCACTTTTGCCAGGTGGAGTTCGGGTTGTTCCAACCAGTTATGTCTCACGGAAGGAGCCGGTTTAAGAGGAACGAAAACATCTTTGTTCGCTTTAACTTCCCATGATTCGGCAACATCTTTCTCTGTCAGGAAGAGCTTGTTGTTCCCATGACATGAAAGGCAGTTTTCATTCTGCGGGGTTTTAAGCTGGATGTTATGAGGCGTGGCAAATTTCCAGGTCGGCGCTTTGTCTACCCCCGTTAAGGCATCCTTAACGTAAAAATCGAACAGTTTAGGACTTACCGGTATATGGCGGACCGTTACATATTTCTCAGGTCTGTCTTCGGTAACTTTGGGGTTAAAACCTATCTTGAAATCAATTTTCGAAGAATCTGTTGCAAAATAGGCATTACCTTCTTTGTCTTTACCGACATGACAGCTATAACAGTTTTTGTAAGGCATGGAATGACAGACCTGGCAGCTTACCTTGTCCTTATGAATGGCGTGACTTGGATGTACAAGGTCTTTAGCCTGGTTGTCGCCTTGTGCCTTCAAGGGTTCCGCAGTTTTATGGCAATCTCCGCATCTCGACCTGTTTGCGACTTCATACCTGTCGAAAGGTTCCTTGTCCGTTACAATTCCGTGCATTTCTTCGCCGGAATGGCACTTTTCGCATGAAATTCCATACTTGATATGGTGAATATCTGCTGATATTCCTTCGTTTTCTCCGTGAAATTCTTTTCCGACCCTGCTTCCGTGACATGAAGTACAGTTAGTGTCAACGGGAGGCGTTCTCTGAAAAAGGTGCCCTTCCACGAATCCACCTTCAACGGATTCGGGACGGCTGACATGACACTGGCCGCAACTGCTGTGGCATGTCATGCAATGTGTATTCATGGCCCCGTCTATCTTTTCACGTACACATGAAGCCTGATCCGCCCTGAGATAGATCTTGTTCTTGAAGGGACGAAGGGTCATGTGAAGATTTGCTTCGCTTTGTTTTGTTATATCATCATGGCATTCGCCACACGTTTTTGAGGGATCAGGATATGAAGGATCTTTTGACACGCCTTCGTGTGCCGTCGTATAGTCCTGGCTTTCAGGATTACCGCCGTGACAGTCCACACACGACAACTCGCTGCCATGCGGATCTTCATCCAGAAAATCAGTGTCTATCAATACCTTTTCGTATGGCTCCAACGGAGCCACAGCTCCGCCTCAGCCTTCGCCTTCTGATTCTACAGCTTCTTCTACCTCAGGTTTTGCGGCTTCAATATCCCTGGTAACTTTAAGTAGTTTTTTTAAGCTCGTATGGCAAGACACACAACCGCTCTCTTCGGCACTTACGAACGTGGCTGAATTATATAGACCAAGGATAAGGATAATAAAGGATATCGTAAGTAATTTTATACACTTTTTATACACCGTACACTCCAATTCTCTTTCACTTTTTACTTACAAATCTCACATTGTGTCACACCTATAACAAACTATAGCGATAGAAATCAACACCAAATGTCGGAAAAAGTTGCGAAGCCCGGAAAACACACATTTAACCCCGAGATAAATAAAAAGTAGCCGCGATAAAGCCGGCAAGCAAAACAGGCGATATTTTTAAGGTTTGTTAATTGCCGATATAACAGGGTTTCCGGCATATTCCGGCGTGCTGTTTCGGCTAATATCCCTGACACCCTTGACTTCTTTCAAAGAAGTATGTTACGCAAAAAGAAATTCACTAAACACAAAAACTTTTGGAGGGAAAATTGTTATGAGTAAGAATTTGTTTGTTAAGAAAACTTTAATCGCTTTATTCGTTTTGCTTTTCATGTCTTCGTTGTCGACCTACTGTCTGGCATACATGACTGCCGACGATTTCGTCAAGGAAGCGAAGCAAACAGTAAAAGAGATATCAGTTGCTGATGCTAAAGCAGATATAGATGCGGGTAAGGTAACGGTCATTCTCGATTGCAGGACTGACAAGGAATTCAAGGCGGGTCATCTTCCGAAGGCGATAAATATTCCGCGCGGTCTTCTGGAATTCCAGATTGAGAAAGAAATTCCCAACAAGGCCAGTTATGTGATCTGCTATTGCAAGTCGGGTGGCCGTTCATGTCTCGCTACATCTACATTGGAAAAGATGGGTTACACAAATGTAAAGAGTATGGCAGGTGGCTGGAATGCCTGGGTAAAAGCGGGATACCCCATAGAATAATGGAATAAAGAGTAACAACTTTGATTAAAAGGGAATAACTCTTTTGAGGGTTATTCCCTTTCTCGTTTTCAGGGATGCGGATATGTCGGTTCAACGCGATTGAAGTAAATCTGCTTGCCGGTTTCGGGAACTGTGCCGGGGTGGGCATATCTCTTTTTTCTGACGGCCGGAACAGGCATCAATCCGGATGGCCCGGCGTTTTTATCTCTATGTGGAGAGAAGCTTGCCGGCTTTTATACATCTGTCCCAGAAATCGTTTGCCCCTTTCAGTGTTAACTCTTTTGGAAGATAATCACGTGCCACATCGTCGAGAACCTGAGGCGACAGAGTTCCTTTTTCCACCAGTTCTTTTCCGGCGCGGCGCGCTGCTGATTTTATCTCTTCTATCTGCTTTGCGAGGATACTGTCGAGGTTCAGTATATAACTCGATGGTCGCACCACCGCTCCGACAAAGCGGGACTGCATATTGCGGCATATACGCGTCATATGGTCGATCAATCCGTCGAAATTATCACGTTCATAGAAACCACATACGCTGACCAGGACTACACTGGGCATGGGGTTACCGGATCTCGACGGGTGACGGTAATGTCCGTCGACATTTTCAAAGTGAGGATCGACAAGCGGCATCATGCGATCCAGAAACGTTTTTGTCTGGGCGGTCATTCCGTCCACGTAAACGGGTGTTCCCAGGACAAGGCAATCCGCACAATTCACCTTCTCTATAAGCTGTTTCATGTCATCATTATGAACGCATACGCCGGGAGTTTTTACCCAGCAGTCGAGGCAGCCCAGACAGTATTTTATCTTCTGCTTCTGCAGGAGAACCGTTTCCGTTGTTGCCCCGGCGGATCTGGCCCCTTCCAGAAAATTTTCCAGCAGGATGTGCGTCATCCCCTTCTTCATCCTCGGGCTTCCATTAACTGCGAATATTTTCATGCCTCACCTCTCCATGCCCATGTAATGCGTGGCTTACCCGTTTTTTATCTTCATTATTATAATGTACAGATTGAAGCCTAATCCTACACCGTTTCCCATGATCACCGGGGTCGAGTGTATCAGTAAGCCGTATATTAACCACAGGAACAGACCGGTCGCCAGCGTTGTGAAAGCTCCCAGTGACAGATCGTCGGTCTTATGCGTACGGTATATTTTAATAACCTGAGGTGTCATGGCCATCGCGCATATGAAAGCCGCCAGGAAGCCTATTATTTCGGTTAGACTCATAGGTAATTTTTCATCTCTTCTTTTTCAAGACGCTTCACGATTTTCCGGACATCCTGTGAGCTTCCTCTTTTGCAGATGAGGAGTGAGTCTCCCGTCTCTACCACAATGAGGTCTTTCACCCCGATCAGCGCAACCATTTTTTGCGGGCTGTAGATAAGGGAATTCGAAGTATCCAGGTTGATGACTTTTCCCATTGTCGCGTTACCCGATTCGTCTTTATCCAGAACATCCCACAGGGCGTCCCAGCTTCCTATGTCATTCCAACCGAAATCTCCCTTCACCATGAAGGTGTTTCGTGTATCTTCCATTATGCCATAGTCTATGGAGATCGATGGAATATCCCGGTATACTTCGGATAGAACATTTTTTTCGTATTCTGTGCCGATAGATTTTTCTATTTCCAGCAGTCCCCGGTACAGTTCGGGGAGCAGTCTTTCCATCTCGTTTAATATAACGGATACTTTCCATATGAACATCCCGCTGTTCCAGAAGAACCCTCCGTTTTTGATAAACATCTCCGCCGTTGCAAGATCCGGTTTCTCCCGGAAAGAGCGTACTTCGTATACATGAGTGTCTCCTATGGTATCGGCTATTTCGCCCTGTTCGATGTATCCGTAGCCCGTCTCGGGCCATCTGGGTTTTATGCCGATTGTCACCAGGGAATTGCTTCGCATCGCATGTTCGCGGGCGGTGGCGAGCGAGTGTAGAAAACTCTCCGCGTCCGTGATGAGATGATCCGCCGGGAGAACGAACATTACGGCGTCGGGGTTTCTCTTTCTTATGTGCATCGCCGCGAGTCCGACGCATGGTGCGGTATTTCTTCCGACCGGTTCGATCAGTATGTTATCGGCGGGAAGACAGGGGAGTTGTTTTCTGATTTCATCGGCATGTCCGGCGCCGGTGACAATCAGGATATTGTCTATTCCGACGAGAGAAGTCACCCTGTCCACCGTATATTGTATTACGCTCTTTTCGCCCGTAATATTAAGCAGGTGTTTAGGCTTCCTGTCTCTGCTCAGAGGCCAGAACCTGATTCCTTTTCCCCCGGCCATGATTACCGCATACATATTATTCTCCACGGTTTCCGCCTTGTACCTTCGAAATTTCTTCCGGTTCTTGCCGGAATTTTATTGATCCTTATATCCTCATGATTTGTACCCGGGATATGCATGGTTATATCAATTCGCTCGCTTAAGATACCAGATCGCATTGTCTGAGATCAAGCACCCTGTGAAATTTCACCGGCATCGAATCCTGTTAAATGCTGTCTGCTTTGCCTTTGTTCCGTACGGTTATACGGCCCGTTCCCTTGTACACAGATCGAGATCCCTTTTCAGAGCCCGGCTAGATGGCATGCGACATAATGCCCGTTGCCTCTGTCGTTGAATACCGGAGTCTCCTTGTGGCATATATCCATACGGTATCGGCACCGGGGATGAAACGGACAGCCGGAAGGAGGATCTATCGGGCTCGGTATGTTGTCGCCGAGTATTATCCGTTTCTTTTCGGCCAGGGGGTCCGGTACGGGGACAGCCGAGAGGAGTGCCTCCGTATACGGATGAAGCGGATTATGATAGAGGGATTCCCTGTCCGCAAGTTCCACGATTTTCCCAAAGTACATAACGGCGACCCTGTTGCTTATATGTTCTACGACGCTGAGATCGTGGCTGATGA
>DCUQ01000033.1:726-85626 GCA_002327865.1 Syntrophaceae bacterium UBA2210 | reverse complement strand
CGCTGTCTCTGTCCGCCGCTGAATTCGTGAGGGTACCGCCCCATCTGTTCCCTGTTTAACCCCACGGTTTCCATCAGGCGGGCTACCTTATCCCTGTTTTTATCCCTGCCGGATGTTGTATGTATGGTGAGGGGTTCTCCAACGATAGCGCCCGCGCTCATTCGTGGATTCAGGGATGAAAATGGATCCTGAAATATCAATTGAACTTTTCTTCGAAAGTTTTTTAACGCTTTCCCGGAATAGCCTAATATGTCATCTCCGTTGAAAAAGATCTTTCCGCCGGTCGGTTCTTCCAGCCGGGTGACAAGACGGCCGAGCGTTGTTTTTCCGCACCCCGATTCTCCTACCAGACCGAGAGTTTCCCCTTTTAGAATCCGGAGGTCCACACCATCCACCGCTTTTACCGTCATATGCTGACGGCCTGAGAGGAAGCCGCTGCGGACGGGAAAATATTTTTTTAATCCTTCAATATGTAATAAGATTGAATTCATCTGCACATTATCTTTGTGTAAGCATTCCGACTCGTCGAGATAATGCCGGTTCAGCGAATTTCCGACTCTTTACGAAATCACCAGGTTTTTCACTACCAATTAAAAATGCAAAATTAATAATTGTATTACTTGTATTTCCAGCATCTTACATGGTGGTAGGGGTGTTTTTCCATGAGACGCGGTTCTTCCAGCGCGCATATCGCCATGACATCCGGACACCTGTTTCGAAAACTGCATCCTGAAGGTAGCTCGTACAGGTTCGGGACGGTACCGGGTATTGTACTTAGGTATCCGTCTTTTGCGGTCTTCTGCTTCGGCGTGGATTCCATAAGACCCCTGGTATATGGATGAAGCGGCTTGGAAAATAGCTCGACCGTACTGCAGTATTCGACCACCTTTCCCGTGTACATTACCGCCGTATACCGGGCCATTTCGGCGACGATTCCCAGATCGTGAGTTATCAGCATTACAGATGTTCCCGCCTCGTCTTTCAGCTTGTTTATCAGGTCGATAATCTGCGCCTGGATCGTAACGTCGAGGGCCGTCGTGGGTTCATCCGCGAGCATCAGCAAGGGATTGCACGCGAGTGCCATTGCTATCACTACACGCTGCCGCATCCCCCCGCTCATCTGATGGGGGTAATTGTTCAGCCTGTTTTCTGCGGCGGGAATACCGACGAGACGGAGCATTTCGACAGCCCGGTCTTTCGCATCTTTTTCCGAAAGTTTTTCGTGAAGCCGTATTACCTCGGAGATCTGATCTCCCACTTTCAGGACGGGATTGAGGGAATTCATCGGTTCCTGGAATATCATGGATATATCGTTTCCGCGAAGTCGTCGCATTGCGTCTTCGTCGAGGCCGAGTAGATCGATGCCCCTGAAATATATCTGTCCTGACACGATGCGACCGGGCGGGTCCGGAATAAGTCTCATTATGGAGAGGGCGAGCACTGTCTTGCCGCACCCCGATTCCCCGACGATACCCAGGGTATCCCCCCTGTCGATGGAGATGTCGACACCGTCGAGGGCCCTTACCGTACCGTTTCTTGTCGCAAAGTGTGTCTTAAGGTCTTTGACTTCAAGAATTCGCATCGGAAGCCCGGCTCCGGTCCACGAGAAACTGTACAAGCAGTCTGACCCCTACGCCGGACGCACCTTTGGGGATATACGGCTTGTCTTTAAGCAGAAACGCGGGACCGGCGATGTCGAGGTGTACCCATGGATAATCACCCGTGAATTTCTTCAGCAGAAGTGCGGCGGTTATTGTGCCGCCCGCTCTTCCACCGGTATTCTTGATGTCTGCTATATCGCTCTTTATCAGGTCGTTGTATTCGTCCCACAGGGGGAGTTCCCATACCGCTTCACCGGTGGTTTCCGAAGCGCTGCGTATCGCTTTTTTCAGGGCGCCGTCCGTTCCCATCATGCCGGTAAGATACTCGCCCAGCGCGATAACGCACGCCCCTGTCAATGTGGCAAGGTCTATTATCGCCTCCGGTTTGTATCTTTCCGCAAAGGTGAGCGCGTCCGCGAGTATGAGACGTCCCTCCGCGTCGGTATTTTTGATTTCTATTGTAATGCCCGACATGCTTTTCAGAATGTCGCCAGGTTTGTACGCCGTTCCGCTCGGCAGGTTTTCCGCGGCTGGAATTATGCCCACCACATTCAGCGGTATGTTCAACTCCGCGGCCGCCTTGATCGTGCCGATAACCGCGGCGCCTCCCGACATATCGGCTTTCATCTCTTCCATTCTTTCGGCAGGCTTTATGGAAATTCCCCCGCTGTCGAACGTGATCCCCTTGCCGACAAGGGCTATCGGTTTATCCTTTTCTTTCCCTCCGTTATATTTCAGCAGTATCAGTTTTGCCTCTTCGCTGCTCCCTTTCGCCACACCGAGCAGTGCATTCATTCCCAGTTTTTTTATTTCGGTTTCACTCAATACTTCGATTTCGAGATTCCCTTCCTTCGCAACGTCACGGGCCCTGTCCGCCAGAATCGCGGGTGTCATGTCGTTGGATGGCGTGGAGACGAGGTCCCTCGTCAGATAAACCGCACGTGAGATGATCTCGGCTGTTCTTGCACCTTCCCGTATATCTTCCAGCAGCCCGGGATTGCCTTCTACTATTGTAAAATCCACCGGTTCTTTTTTGCCGTCCTCTTCGAGGGTTTTATAGGGCATGAAGCGGTACAGACCCAGGATTGCTCCTTCGACGGCGGCATGCGCGACGTCTCTTACGTATAAATCCGATTCGCCGAAATCGAGGGATACCGCCAGTTTCGTTATGTTGAGATCGCGTATCTTCTGTGCCGCCTTGGAGAATACACCCCGCAATCTTTCGAGGTTGAAATCCTTTTTTTTGCCCATGCCCGCGATGATTACCCTTCTGCTGCGGAGCAATCCCCTGGTATATACAACGGAGGAACTATAGAGTTTTCCTTCAAAATCTCCCTCTTCAAGCAGTTCGCTGATAAGCCCGTTGCACTTTTCGTCGAGCAGACGGGCTGCGCCTTCAGGTGTCCTGTTGTCTTCAAAGTGCCCCACAAGAAGTATTTCGCTTTCTACATTTGTAATGGCCCCCGTTTTTACAGTGATATTCATGTATACCTCCCGCAATGTTTGTATGTTCAGGGAAACGGCACATGAACATGAGGTGTCGATGTGCCGGGTTTCTCCCCGTTTAATGGCGCTTTGTTCTTTCTGCGTGGAGCGGCTCTGTCAATCTTTCGCCTGCCCGTCCTCGCGTGGTTCGGGACGCTTGTTGATGTAATCTATCTCTTCTTTGATTTTGCCCGCCATTTCGCTGCCGGGTGGGAAAAATTTTTCTGCGGCCCTGAAGTGAAAGAGCGCGCTTTTGAATTTGTGCTCCTTTTTAAAAAATATTCCGAAGTTGTAATGGGACTGTCCGGATACGTTCATTTTTCCGTAGAGCATCGCCAGATTATAATATATGGGAATGTCGTCAGGATTTTTCTTCATGAATTCTTTATAGAGATCGAGGGCGGCGTTATAATCCCCGGAGGTATCGTATGCCCTTCCCAGGTACAGGATGGTATCGGCGTCCGTTTCGTCGATGGCCCTGGCTCGCCGCAGGGTGTATATCGCTTCGGGTATCTTTCCGAGGTTAAAGTAAAATATTCCCATATTGCATAGGATATCGGCATCATCGGGGGAAATCGACAGCGCCCTTTCGAAATTGGAAAATGATTCGGATATCTTGCCGAGCTTTCCCTGGATGACCGCCAGCCCGTACAGGGCATCCGTGTCATCGGGATTTTCTTTCAGAACGTTCTGGAAATATCTGAGACTCGAATCGAGGTCTTTCCTGTCGATAATCAGTGCGGTTTTTATCCTTCCCAGGCCCCCTATGATACTTTCGGCACCTCGTTGCTTATATTTTGTCTGAAGCAGACCGTCCAGGTATATTATCCTGTCTTCCGTACCTGGATGGGTCAGAAAATAGGAAGGAACGGAATCCGAGTAGAATTCATATTTTCTCATGATTTTCAGCAGGTCCAGCATGGATTTGCCGTCGTATCCCACTCTTGTGAGATATGACATCCCCAGACGGTCGGCTTCTTCCTCGTGTTCCCTGCTGTATTTGAGATTCAACGTTGTCGCAGTCGCCATCGAAAAGCTGGCGACTGCCGCGGTTAATTCGCCCCCGCCTCCGAGAAAGGCTCCGGCCAGTACCGCGGCAATGGTAGTCAGGTTTATCTTTTTTGAACTTTCAATGGTTTTAGCTATATGCCTGGCCTTTATATGGCCGATCTCGTGCGCCAGGACTCCGGCAAGCTGACTCTCGTTCTCGATAAGTTCGATAAGGCCGCTGTAAATATACACGTATCCTCCGGGGGTTGCGAAGGCATTGATGGCGGAGCTGTCGACGATGGAAAAGGTAAAATCGAAAAAAGAAGTTTTATCGTGCGAAAGCAGCAGCTTCCCGATTTTGTCGATATATCCGCTTGCTTTTGCATCCTTTACGAGAACGCCTTTTTCCTTCAGTTTGTCATAGAATTCTTTCCCCAGCTTTTTTTCATCTTCTATGGTGAAGGAGGCAAAAGCCGTTCCCGCCGACACTAAAATGTACAGGAAGGCTATAATAACGGCCGATATTTTTATAGTTTTGTAAGGGGTTTCTGGTCTCGTCATATTACTTGATGCATACTCTCTTTTGCTGTTTTAATCAAGTCGGTTACATGTGTGGTTGATTTTATTCCCCATGGTCGCGGCATGTGCTCGACTGGAGGAATTGGGGGATAGTACAAAATGTATCAGTGGGGAAAGGGCAGGGTGCGGCAGCAGTTATCGTCTTAAGTCGTATTCCCTGATTTCCCGGGAATTCTATCCATACTGGCGTCTACGCCAGGCTGTCTTTAACCCGTTCCGCTATTTTTCTTACCCTTTCCATCGTCTCGTTTTCGTCGATTGTAAGAAGCTTCCGGTCTTCCATTATCATCCTGCCGTTTATGATTACCGTTTCAACGTCCGATCCCATAGCGGCATAGACAATATGAGAATACTCGTCATATATGGGGGTCAGGTGAGGCTTGTTAAGGTCTATAATGATGATGTCGGCTTTCATGCCCGGCTCCAATGAACCCGTGATATTTTCCAACCCGAGCACGCGTGCGCCATCCCGGGTCGCCATCCGTGTTACCGTTTTTGCGGACATCACCGTCGGATCGAGTTTTACGGCCTTTTCAAGTTTTGCGGCCGTGCTCATCTCGCCGAACATATCGAGATTGTTGTTGCTGGCACAGCCATCGGTTCCAAGACCGACGGTGATACCGTGTTTCAGCATGCAAACTATCGGTGCGGCACCGGAAGCCAGTTTCATGTTACTTTCGGGATTGTGGACTACCTTGCAGCCGTGATCCGCAAATATCTTTATATCTTCTTCATCCATGCAGACACAATGGAAGGCGAAGAAACGTTCATCGAGACAACCGATATCCGCCAGAAAATCGGTTGCCCTCCTGCCCAGTTTTTCCCTCAGTTGTCTTGCTTCCGTCTCGTTTTCAAGAAAATGAGTCGCGAACGGGAGTTTGAATTCGTCGGCCAGGGCCTTGGCATCCTTGATAAGTTGAGTAGAGCAGGTGTACAGTGAATGCGGTTCGACCATGATGTTGACGAGGGGATCGTCGGCCCACTTCTCGATAAGCCCGCGTGTGTACGCCATTCCTTCTTCCGGGGTTTTCGCATTGGGCGAGGGGAAATCGAAGAGACCTTCCCCGAGGAGGCATCTCATCCCCGCCCGGCTGGCAGCCTGGGCGGTTTCGTCTTCGAACAGATACATATCACAAAATGTTGTCGTACCCGATTTTATCATTTCCGCGCATGCAAGCATACTGCCCCAGTAGACCAGTTCCGGATCGAGATTTTTGGCTTCAGCCGGGAATATATAGTTGTTGAGCCAGTCCATCAGTTCCATGTCGTCCGCTATACCCCTGAAGCATGTCATAGCCGCGTGTGTATGGCTGTTAATAAGCCCCGGCATAACCAGAGAGCCGGAAGCGTCTATATTCTTTCGACCCGAAAAGACCGCTTTCACTTCCTCCGACCTGCCTACTCCTACAATCGTATCTCCATTTATGGCTACAGCACCGTTACGGACAACGGTGTCTTCTTTGTCCGATGTGAGGATTCTGCCCCCCGATATAATGGTGTCAACTTCCGGCATCCTGTTCTCCTTCTTACTCCGCGCGGCCCGGATTGGATTTGAAGATATCGTTGAGTATCAAAAGTCAGGAACCGCTTTACCTGCTTGTATTCTCGACGGAAATATCCGGTTTATTCGAATTGCGATATCACTCCTCTTCACATATCAACAATACCGCTTCATTATCATATTACCGCTTCGGCCTTCAAGGAATGAATGCGGCCGGCATAAACGGAGCGCATGCGTATTTATATTTCCATGAGGGGGTGAAATATATCACACCCCTGACGATTTTTTTGTACATTTCTCGGTTTGACTTTTCGCCCGTATGCATATATAAAAACTAGCATATTTAAGGGGGCCTCAATGAACAGACGAAGCGCACAGGCTTGTTTCTTCATCGTGATATTCTTTCTTGTCCTGATTTATGCACACTCTGCCTTTTCCAAAGAGGATACGGCCTATATTTCATTCAAGAGAGTCGGTGTCTCCCGTAGTCAGACCGACACATACACCGTAAAAGAAAACGAGTGGCTGCTTGGCATAATCCGGAAGAACTATGATGTCTCGGCAAAGGAAGCTTATCGCATATTGAGACTTGTGCGGCGCGCCAATCCTGAACTGAGGAACATGGATGTAATATACCCCGGGCAGAAATTGCTCCTTCCCAGAAAAAAATCTTCGGAAACGGCCGATGCCGCTCATACGGACGCCGGTATGACCTCCGATAAAAGACAGGCGGAAGTCGTTCTGAAATATGTTGTAAAAAGGGGGGACAGCATATCGGGTATCATACATGGAAAGTTCGGAAAATCCCGTGCGAATATCTATAAAATGATGGCTATCGTGGGGCGTCTTAACCCGAATATTAAAGATTTAAACAGAATATATCCCGGACAGCCTTTACTGCTTCCCGGTAAGATGGATGAGACTAAACCGGTACAGTCCGAAGGAGAAAAGCTAGCCGTTCCCGAACATGAGGTGATGCCTGTTGTAAACCACGTCATAAACAGGATGTATGGTACAGTAATAACGAATGGTAATTACTGTATACCGCTTCCCCCCTCCGGTGAGGTGAAGATAGACTGCTCCATGGTTCCCGTTATCGAGATAGACGGCTGCAACACAATACTGCTGTATCTTTCGAACGGGGTACCCGCCGACTTGAAAAAGATCGTGGAATCGACATGGGAGAAGTACCGTATCATCAGCGTGGGGCCGGGAGAGGGGATATCCTCGATACTGGAAAGGGTAATAGGCGCCACCGGAAGATATGAGATCAAAAAGGTTAACCGGTACGAGAAGATCGGCAATATGCCGGCAATCAGGGTTTTTGTCGGATGGCTTGTGTCCAGGAAACCCGGTTTTGCGGGGACAGGCAGCTACGCATTCAATTTCGTCCGCAGCGCATCCCGGTTGGTCCCTCTTCCGGTGAAAGCGTGGGCTCAGGCAGAGGGTCTCGAGATAATCGAAATAATGGATGGTGTAGGTATCGCGGTTGATAAAACCGAATATCAGCCTTGTTCCGTACAAGTCCTGGATTCCGGCAGCAACATGGAACTGGCGAATTCGCTGCTTGGACTTCTGGGCTATGAGCCGGAGAAAGATTCCGGAGTCGATGTAGTCATCGGAGACGGACTGACTCTGTCTATGAAAGTGGATCTGCTGCTGAATCTCGAAGGGGGGCGCGTACTGATAAACTCGAGCAGTATTCCCGATCAGGTTATCGGCATACTGCAGAAAAAGGGTGACAGGATTGCCTTCATATCGAGTGAAGAGAGCAGAAGCCAGGTGATCGAAAAGATTATGCGCGTCATGAATATATCCTTTTCGAATCAAGCTTTCGCGTTTCCTCTTTCACAACGGAACGAGAAAGAATGTGGCGATATATCCCTACCCGCCGTACGGCTGGGGGATGACAAAATGATATATCTGGTAGATTATGATGTAGACGGAGGCATCTGCGGCCTACTTAATAAAGAATATAATGTGACGCTGGTAAGATATTGAAGGTAAAGGGAATTGCTCTTATATCGGGCGGTCTTGACAGTATGCTTGCCGTAAAGATCGTACAGGAACAGGGGATTGCGGTTCAGGGTGTTGCTTTTGAAACACCTTTTTTTAGTGCCGATCGTGCCGTGGAAGCATGTAAGGACATAGGTCTTCCTCTGGATGTTGTTGACATTACGAGAGATCATCTCGTCATGCTCAGAGCACCCAGATACGGATATGGCAAAAACATGAATCCATGCATAGACTGTCGCATACTGATGCTTAAAAAAGCCGGTGAAAGAATGAAATCTGAGAATGCGGATTTTATTCTTACTGGTGAAGTACTGGGGCAGCGCCCCATGTCTCAGGGAAAACAGTCGCTACACGTCGTGGCGAAGCGGTCGGGGTATGAGGAGTACATCATCCGGCCGCTGAGTGCCGGACTTCTGCCTGAGACGAAACCCGAAAGGGAAGGCAGGATAGACAGAGCGAAACTGCTTGATATTCAGGGAAGGGGAAGAAAACGTCAGATGGATCTGGCTGAGAAGTACCGCCTTACGGGTTATGCGAAACCGGCCGGGGGGTGCCTTCTTACGGATCCCGAATTTACAAGAAAACTCCGGGATCTTTACACGCACGATGACGAGCCCGGGATCAAGGATATAGAGCTTCTCAAGGTCGGAAGACAGTTTCGTTTGAATGATAAGACAAAGATAATCGTCGGCCGGAAAAAGAATGAGAATGCGGTTATCGAGAAGCTGTCACAGGACCGGGACATTATAATCAAAGCGCGGGATTTCCCCGGTCCTACGGTACTGGTACCTTATGGATGTGGAAGAGAGGATTTGCAGTTGGCCGCCGGTATATGTATTTTCTACAGCGATGCTCCCGGCAACGGGAAAGTCGTCGCGGAATGTCGCACTGGAGGAACGACCAGTTATATTGAAATATTACCGGCAGAAAAAGAGATCACGCAAAAACTGCTGATCTGAGGTTTAAGGGTTTATTCCTCTCTTTACACGTTTAAGCCCTTATGTTGTCATGACCTTGAAATGTCGGCGAAGTATTGCTGACCTGGATGTGCCCTGTCTTTCTCATAGCCGTTTTAGGGGGTGTGTGTCCGGCTGAAAATCAGGGACTCGCGTCGATATGTGCGATCACTCGGATCTTTCCGCTGTCGCGCAATACCCCTTCTTTTTTCCCGCACAATGCATGAATGATCGACAAAGCCGCTTTTCATGATCGCATTTGTATGAGAAAATTATGGAAAACTATTAATTAAAGGTGTAGTACTTTCTTTCGAAGGGTATACCATATTGGAGGTTAAAACAGAGATGAATTTCAACAAAAAGGGGAATATCCTTTTCATACCGCTTGCGGTTTTTATTTTGTCAGGTTTATTTATGTGGAACGGTGCCGCGTTTGCCACAGACAACGAGACCTACAAAAATCTGAAATTGTTCAACGAAGTACTCAATCTGGTGGAAAAGAACTATGTGGAGGAAGTCGATCCGGAAGTTGTTATTCGTGGGGCAATCAACGGGATGATGAAAGCACTGGATCCTCACAGTACCTTTATGACCGCCGAACAGTATGAAGACCTGAAGATCGATACGAAAGGAACCTTCAGCGGACTTGGTATAGTGATAACTATTCAGGACGATATGATAACCGTGGTAGCACCGATAGAAGACAAACCGGCATTTATGGCCGGCGTCAAGGCGGGGGACAAGATAATCAAGATAGACGGTGAGGCGACAAAAGATTTTACTATAATGGACGCGGTGCACGCACTCCGTGGCGAACGGGGGACGAAAGTAACAATAACCGTTATTCGCGAGGATGAGGATGGTTCCATAGATTTCGAGATAGTAAGAGATCTTATAGAAATAAAAAGCGTAAAATACAGAACGTATTATAACGATATCGGATATATCAGGATTTCAAACTTCCAGGAAACAACTACGGATGAACTTAATGACGCTTTCAAGGAAATGAAACTGAAAGATGCCGCCCTGAAGGGAATTGTCCTGGATTTGCGGAATAATCCCGGGGGGCTGCTGGATCAGTCTATAAAGGTATCCGATATGTTTCTCAAATCGGGATTGATCGTTTCTTCGAAAGGGAGAGAAGAGGGCAGCGAGTATACCTACAAAGCCAATGATGACGGGTTCGAGCCCGAATGCCCTGTTATTATCCTGATCAACAGTGGAACAGCCAGCGCCGCCGAGATTGTGTCCGGTGCTCTTCACGATAACAAACGTGCCGTACTTCTGGGTACCCAGACTTTCGGGAAGGGATCGGTACAGACTGTCGTTCCCCTGAAAGACGGCTCGGCGCTCAAGCTGACGGTAGCGAAGTATTATACCCCTGCGGGGGAGTCCATTCAGGCTAAGGGTATTACTCCCGATATCGCAGTCGAATATATAAAACCTGTCGCTACCGGTAAGGGCGAATCCCAGCGGATCAGAGAAAAGGATCTCGAGGGGCATATAAAGGGCGAGGAAGAAGTAGAACAAGAAGTCAGCATCATTGGAGAAGAGACGGAGAATCTCAAAAAAGACAATCAACTGAAAAACGCGATAGACCTTTTGAGAAACTGGGATATTTTCAAAAAAATATGAAATAAAAAACGGCGGTGAACCGGGTACGATGTACCGGATATCCGTCTGATATCATAGTGAAGAATAAAACAAACCATTCAAGAAAAAAGTCAAAGAAAGCGGTTGGTTACTCGAAGCCAAGACCTCTTGGAAAATGGATATACATCTTTATCCTGTCTGCTTCTCTGATATTCGTGGGATATTTTCTGTATCGCTGGGTATGCATTAAAGACATACCGGTCCCTCGCAGAGAAGTTTCTTCGTTCAAGAAGGTTATTGAGCGAAAGAAAACAGGGCATGAGAGTGTAAAACCGGGAGAATCGCCGGAATGTGAAAAAGCGTTCCCGGAGGAAAGGAAAACCACGCCCGAAGCAGGAAACAGAATAGCCATAGTTATCGATGATATGGGATATGATTTACGAGTTCTGGATGAAATTCTCCGTATAGACGCACCCATAACACTGTCTGTGATTCCTCATCTTTCTCATTCCGTCCTGATTGCCGAAAGGGCGGGCAAAGCGGGAAGAGAGGTGATTCTTCACTTGCCTATGGAGCCATATGGTTATCCCGAAAAGAACCCTGGTGAAGGTGCACTGCTTTTAAATATGAGCAGGGATGAGCTGGTGGCTGAACTGGAGGGCGATATCGCGAACATTCCCGGTATATCGGGTGCTAATAATCATATGGGTTCCCGTTTTATGGAGGATGAGGAGAAGGTAGCAATCGTCCTGAACCGATTGAAGGAAAGAGGACTTTTCTTTCTGGACAGCCTGACGACAAGGCAATCTAAGGGAATACAGGTTGCTAGAAAAATAGGCCTGCGGCACGTCGAGAGAGATGTTTTTCTTGACAACCACTGTGACTTTGAAAAGGCACTCGCCATATTGAATCGTATTGCCGAAAAAAAGGATTCATGGCACACGATCGTTATTATCGGGCACCCTTATGATAGCACAATACAGGCAATCGAAAAATCACTGCCGATCTTCCGGGAGAGAAATATAAATATCGTACCTTTATCCGATCTGGTCCGGTGAATGTCGGTATACAGGCAGGAAAAAGATTTTTGAAAACATATCAAGAATACGACATGAAAGCCGCAAGTAATATAAAAAATATTACCCTTACCATCCTCCTTATTCTTCTATCTGTTATTGCGGCGTGTTCATATCCCGGTTCGCAGCAGGAACAGTTGAGAGACGTTTCGACGGACGGATATTACCATTATTCTCTTGGAGTGCTCTTTGCGCTCGAAGGAGAAATCGACAGGGCTATCGGTGAATATAAAAGCGCGCTTCGGTCCGATCCCGGGTCCTGTTATCTTATTAATGAACTTGCGATGTTATATATAAAAAATGAAGATTTTCAGTCGGCGATGGCGCTGCTTCAAGAATCTGTCGCGTTAAATCCCGACGCCATCGATCCCCATATACTGCTGGGCACCTTGTACGGCAATCTTCAGAGATATGAAGATGCCGTAAACGAATACAAGAAGGTTATTGCCATAGATCCCGGAAAGCTGGAGGCATATCTTTTCCTCGGTCTGCTTTATTATGAAAATAAGCAATATGAAGAAGCGACGAGGATTTTCAACGATCTTCTTGCGATCGATTACGATAACCTTATGGGAAGCTATTATCTCTCTAAAGTGTATTCTGCGATGAACCGTTCCGATGAGACGGAGACATTGCTTCGGAAGGTGCTGGATATAAAGCCTACATTCAAACCCGCAGTGGTAGACATGGGTACGCTGTACAGAGCCCGGCATGATAATGAAAAGGCAATCGAGCTTTACGAAGAATTTCTTCTGGCCGATCCGTACGGTAGTGAAATAAGATTTGAACTTGGTAATATGCTGTTGCAATTAAAGAGATATGACAAAGCCGCCGAAGAATTCGAGAAAATACTGGAAACGGACAGTTCTATTTACAGTGTGCACTTCCCCTTAGGGCTGGCCTATTTTTTCGGCGGTAAAAGGTACGATGATGCCATAGGAGAATTCCTTGCCGCACTCGAGTCACATCCCGACGATTACAGGGCCGTCTATTTTCTCGCCGGTGCATACGAAGAAAATCAGCAATACGAGGACGCGATAGACACGCTCGAGACCATTCCCGAAGAATCGGATCTGTATAATGCGGCGCGCATCAGGATGGGGCTTATCCTGAAACAGGAAGGTCGCGCCACGAAGGCCATGGAACTGATCGGAAAAGAGATAGAACGAGGAAATATCGACCTTGATTTTTATAGTTTTATGATCACTCTCTACGAAGAAAAAGGCATGTTTGAAGCTGCGGAGATTATCGCCGGAAAAGCTCTTGATATTTCGCCGCAGAATATAGATATGCACTACAGGTTGGGTGTTCTGTACAGCAAACAGGACAAACATCCGGATAGTTTAAGAGAAATGGAGACCGTGCTCGAACTTGATCCGGATAACGCCGATGCGATGAACTTCATCGGGTACAGCTACGCCGAGCGGGGGATCATGCTCGATGAGGCAGAGAGTCTTATCAAAAAGGCTTTGAGCCTGAAGCCGGACAGCGGATATATTATCGACAGCCTCGGCTGGGTATATTTTCAACAGAACAGGGTAAAGCTCGCTATAGAGTACTTGAGGAAGGCGTCGCATCTTCTGCCGGAGGAACCGGTAATTGCCGAACATCTGGGTGATGCCTATCGGAAGGACGGTCAGACGGAAGAAGCGCTGAAGATGTACAAGAAGGCGCTGGAATCCGACCCTGAAAACAGCAAATTGAAAGAAAAGATACGTAATATACAAGCGTCCGGTGAACAAAACTAATTGTGTTTTAATCTGTTTTCTTCTTTTAATAATTTCCGGTTGTATTTCAGGAAAGGTTCCGGAGATTGCGAAAGGCCCGATAGCGCCTCCCTGCGGTATTCTCGCTAAAATTGCCATGCCGTCCCCGGGTGACGGCATAATACGCGCGACGGCTGACATTACGCTGAGTACTTATGAAGGTAGATATTCAAGAAAAACAGCACTTTTGCTGAAAAGACCCGCTTCCATGCGTATTGAGACGGTTCCGGTGTTCGGCCCGGCGGATTTTTTCTTTTCTGCAAACGAGAAATATCTCAAAGTATTTCTCCCCGGAGAGGCGAAGTTCTATGTGGGCAAAGCGACAAAAGAAAATTTCTTTTTATTTTTCAAGGTACCACTTTCCCCGGGTGATATGGTTTCCATGCTTGTCGGATTACCGCCGCAGATAATGGAGGGGAATATTTCAGAGTATATGGAAGGGAAAAAGTACCGTTTCGATATAAGATCCGGTCAAAGGAAACAGTCGCTCTGGGTAAGTCCTGAGGATTACAGACTGACAAAGATTGAAGAGATCGATGACGGCAGACTAATATACAGGGCGACATTCGCCGATTCCATTACTGTCGGTGGAGCATCATACCCGGGGAAAATAGATATCGAGACAGAAAATCCTGAAAAGGTAAGTCTGCACATACTCTATCGTAATTTAGATGTTCTGCCTGATGAAAACACGGAACTTTTCGACCTCCAGACGCCATGCGGTCTAAGTCCTGTTTTCGTAGATTGATCCTGGAATCCGGTTGACACGCTATACACTGTGCCAACCGGAAAATGACTTATTTGATGCTTACCAGTTTTCCTCTGGCTATTCTCGCGGGTGTTGTGTTCGGATAGTCCTTGATTACTCTCTGCAACAGGAGCTTGGCGCTGGATTTATCGCCGAGTTTAAGAAAAGCGAGTGCCTGTTTCAAAAAGGCATGGGGGACCTTATTCCCCGTTGGGTAGTTCTGGATTACCCCTTCGTACTCTACGATCGCTTCTTCATATCTTCCCTCGAAATAGTCGCACTCACCGATCCAGAATTGAGCGTTATCCGAATATTCCGTGTTGGGAAAGGCTTGCAGGAATTTCCGGAATGCTTCTTTCGCCAAATCGTACTTTCCGTCTTTGAACAGACTGTAGGCGTTGGAATAAGCTTCCTCTTTTCCCGTTGCTGTTTCCTCTTTTTTAAGCGGGGATGTTTCTTTCCCCATGTTCTCTTTTTTCGAATCCCCTTTGTCGATTCCCAGATAACTCTCGAGATATGCCAGCCTGTTGGAAATATCGGCCAGTTTGTCGTCTATAGTTTTTACTTCCTTTTTTGACTCGAGGGCCGCCATCTTGACTTTCAATTGCTCCGTAGCCCCCCGCATTTGTTGAACACTGTCACGTAAATCTATTGTGTCTGCGTCGGTATTCGCCTGACTTTTTTTCGTCGCCTTTAGAGATTCTCCAAGGGCTGTGGTATCCTTCTGGATATCGGTTATTCTGTTCCCGAGACGACCCTCGACACGGAGAAGATCTTCCTGCGTCGCGCACCCGGTGCAGACGATGATCAATGCAATTGAAAGAATTATAAGCTTTTTCAAGAGAACGCCCTTTTAAGGTTATTGTTTCTGGGGGAACACGATGAAATGATCTCTTCTGTTCTTTGACCACGCCTCTTCACAATTTCTGGGATCCAGAGGTAATTCCTCTCCATAACTTATGGTGTTTATACTTGTTTTGGCGACACCCAGATTCACGAGATAGGCCTTGGCCGCCTCCGCACGTCTTTCTCCCAGAGCCAGATTGTATACCGCCGTTCCTCTGTTGTCACAGTGCCCCTCGATAGTAACTTCAAAATCGTTGTGTTGTATCAACCAGTCAGCGAGTTCGTTCAGAAGCACCCTGGCTTCGGTTGTAAGATCGTACTTGTCGAAATCGAAATGTATATCCTGAAACGCAGCCGCTTCCTCCATTAACTGTTCTCTCAGAGACTTCTCTTTCAGAGTCTGTTCATTGGCGGCAGCACCCGCTTCTTCTGCCGAAGGCTGTGCCTGGGTCAATCCGGCATCACTTTGAACCGTCTGCTCCGTTGCGCACCCTGCCATAAAGATCAGTGAAAAACCGCAGACAAGCACTAGTATTCCTAAAAATAAATTCCTTTTCATTGGATACCCCTCCTTCAGAAAATTTAGACGACTTGTTCCCTTAAAGCATAAAACAATTGTAAACTCAATATAAATTTAGGTGGCCCGACCATGACGGATTCTTGAATGATTCCATTCCCTTTATGTAGGGCATTACTCTCAGGTTCAAACCGTTGGAGTTTATCACGCATATTCTTATCCGGTCGTCTCTTACCGATGAAAAAGTCAGATATCTTCCATCCGCAGACCAGGAAGGCGATTCTCCTCCCCCGGATTCGAAGGTGAGCTGCAGGGGATTCTCTCCGTTCTCTCCGATTGAAAATATCTGGAAATTACCGTTAGATGATCCTTCATAAGCTATCCTGGTTCCGTCCGGAGACCAGCAGGGTGAAGAGTTATACGAACCCTCGAAAGTCAATCTCCTTATGTTTCCCCCTTCCGAATCCATCACGAATATCTGTGGAGAACCGGAGCGGTTCGATACAAATGCTATTTTGCTTCCGTCCGGTGACCATACGGGAGAAACATCTATTGAACGGTCTTTTGTGAGGCGTTGAAGTTTGCCGCTATCGAGATGCTTGACGTAAATATCGATATTTTCATCCTTACTGAGAACAAGGAGTATTCTTTTGCCATCCGGAGACCATGACGTAAGCAGGTTTAATCCCTTGAAAGAGGATATTTTCTCAGTTTTCCCGCTTGTCAGATCTGTGATGTAACAATCGGGATTTCCGGTTTTATACGATGTAAAAGACATTTTCGATCCATCCGGTGACCAGCGTGGCAGGAGTGTTAGAGAATCGTAAGAGGTTATCTTTACGGGATCGGAGCCGTCGAATTTCATCGTATATATTTCTGAACAGTTACCTTTCCTGCCGGCAAAGGCTATCCTTGTATCAAAAACGCCCCCCTTACCGGTAAGTGCCACGAGAATCTCGTCTGCGAATTTAAAAACCATGGCATTTTTTTCATCCGGTTTTCCCCAGTATTTCTTTCCAGTAACAAGTTTTCCCTCGATCGTATCGAATAGACGAAACTCGACAACGAGGTTTTGGCCGCTTTGGCTGAATCCCCCACTTATCAGGAAGTCGGCACCGATAGCCTTCCAACTGGGGAAATCGATTTTTTCGGAATCGGTTCGATTCTCGAGGAAAGCATCTCTGCTTATTATATTGAAAAACCCTGTAATCTTAAGACCGTATGCCACCCGATCGGCAAACCACGCCGACAGCTTTTCCTGATCGCTCCCTTCTCCAAAGTTTTTGAATTCCGGTATGGCTACCGGAAATTTCTGAAAAGCGGGAGAGTCTATATCGATATATACTTTACCGAACGCCGTTGAGCAAAACCCGAAGACCAGTAAAAGAATGAAAAAACTTGTTATAGTGCGCATTGTTTACCCTACAATCTCCAATTACAGTTTGTTTACGGAATCCTTATTCATATAAGAAGGGAGGAATATGGTTCTGCATTCCCTTCCTATAGCTCCGACGAGTGGAAACGAATTCCCAGCTCGATGTATCGTTCGTCCAACCATTCGGGGAGCGGAGGAAAAGGTTCAGCTTTCTTGATCGCTTTCATGGCTGATTCGTCGAAATATCTGTTGCCCGACAGCTTTTCAAAACTCATGTCCGACACACTGCCGTTTCTCAGGATTTTCGTCTCTATTATCGTTTCAAGGTTATCTTCGGGCAGTATGCCCTCGGGCAGCGCCCATTTTTCTTTTATCATCGACCAGACAACGGAATAATACACTTTCATCTTCATGTTTATCTCGGCGTTTCCACGAGCGGTTGCAGCAGGGGAGACCGTAGTGGTTGCATGAGTGGGAACCGTAACGTTCGATGCTACTTTCTTTTTTATACTCTCTATAGCCGTATCGGCACTTTCGGTCGTGCTTTTTTTATGGATCTTGGTCTCCGGAACGGGAAGATGAATACTCTCGTCCGCCTCTTTTTTTATTATTACCGAACGATTCTTATGATTCAGACTGACTATTTCCCTCGGAGTTGTTTCCATTGATCTGGTTTCTACGGAACTCGGAGGAAGACTTACAAGATCGACGGTATATGATGGCCCGAACGTCCATTTGGGGCTTGGCATGGAGGGTGAAAAAAATATAATTGAAAGGATAAGCGCATGGATCAGAAAAGAGAGAACAACCATGTTCATGATATCCTTACGGGTTTTTCTTAACGCCTCCGATAAAAAAACCATGCTTATTCCTTCGGAGATTCCGTAATCATTCCCAGTTTGTCAACGCCGGCTTTTCGTACTTCGGACATTACAAGGACAACAAACCCGTAAGGAACTTTCTCATCTGCGCGCATGAAAATCTCTCTATCTATCCTGGAGGAAAAAATGCTTTCCAGCTTCTCCTTCAAACCGGTTATGGAAGTCTTGTATTTGTTGATAAATATTTCTTCTTTATCGTTTATCGTCAATATAAGCTTTTCCTCACCTACATCTACGCTCTTGGCTTTTACACGTGGAAGATTGACATCTATACCCATCTGCAGCATGGGAGCGGTTACCATGAAGATTATCAACAGAACCAGCATAACGTCGACAAGGGGCGTTACGTTGATGTCCGATACGGGTTTTGCGGAGGTCTTTCTCCGGTTTCTTGAATATCTCATTTGTGGGCGCTCTTTGTGTGATATCGCTCTACTATGTTGAGGAATTCGGAAGAGAAACTGTCTGTTTCTACTGTCAGGGTTCTCACCTGGTTTACATAGTAGTTATAAAAGATGACAGCCGGTATGGCTGCTGCGAGTCCGGCAGCGGTGGCTATCAAGGCCTCTGATATGCCGGGGGCGACTACCGCCAGTGTGGCGGACCCTTTCACCCCGATAACCTTAAAAGCGTTCATGATGCCCCACACGGTTCCGAATAGTCCTATAAAGGGACAGGCACTCCCCGTAGTAGCGAGGAACCCCAGAGAGCTTTCAAGCTTTGTTGTCTCAATGTCACATGCCCTGTTTAACGCCCGTTCAACATTGTCGAGACCTCTCATTTCCGGCGGCCATGGAGTTTCGGAATCCGAATCCGAGAAAGCTTCTTTCCTGATCCCGGCGACTTTAACAAGTTCGGTATAACCCGCCCTGAATACTTCGGCAAGCTGAGAGTATCTGAAGCGCTTCGATTCGGGAAAGACTTCCGACAATTTATTGATTTTCATGTACCTGTCCAGGAACATGTTATTTTCCTTCCTGGACTTTTTGATGAACCTGTATTTCATCAGGATGATCGCCCATGAAACTACCGAAAAGAAGAGGAGCAACAGGAGTACGAATTGAACCATAGGTCCCGAGCCCAGTATCATATCGAGCACATTCCCGTGAAAATGCCTTCCAATATCCGTTGAGGTTACAGCCAGCGCTTCATTCACTTTTATTCTCCTGATTGCGTATTAAATCTGTTGAAATGTTTGACAATAAGGTTTCTCAGCAGTCGATTTGAGGAAATTTTGTAGTTTAAATTCATTGTATTGTCAATATATCTTTTTGATGAACTGAAGGTGACATGCCTGAATCATACCTCCTGTAGCCATTGCGTCCCTTCTCTTTTACATCGTACATGGCTATATCGGCATTCTTCATCAAGGTGGCGGAATCGGTGCCGTCATCGGGATAGATGGCGATACCGATACTGAGTGTTATATGGAGTTTTCTGGAACCGGCGATAAAGGGTTCTTTGAAGGCGTCGAGTATCTTCTGAGCGATCGTATACGCATTTTCGGTATTCTCTATTCCGGGAAGCAGTATAAGAAATTCATCTCCTCCCATTCGGGCGATCGAATCGCTCTTGCGCAGGAAATCCAGTAGGCGCCTGCCGACGGATTTTAATATTTCATCCCCTGCGGTATGTCCCCATGAATCATTTATATCCTTGAAGTGATCCAGGTCCAGTAACATAACCGACAGTTTCTTATCGCTTCGCTGCGCGTGAGCCAGTTCAAGCGATAAACGGTCGTCAAACAATATCCGGTTGGGTAATCCGGTGAGCGGGTCGTGGGTGGCGAGATGAGAGAGTCTTCTTTCCGCTATCTTACGGTCGGTGATATCTATGGATGTTATAATCGCTCCCTCGGGGAATGGAGATATCTTTATATAGAGGAATTTGTCACCATACTGTGTTTCGGGAATTTCTTTCGATACCCCGGATCTGATGCACTCTATAAGTTCGGAGTACATATTGTTCCGGTGTTTCCCGGCATAATCCTTGTACATAACGTCTCCGGGACGAGGCAGCCTGTTTCCCGATTTCACTTTCTCCTGATTGTATCCTGTTATTACCGCTTCCCTGTCTACAATTATCGTTTCGATAGGGTTGTTTTCGAAGAGGGCCCGGTATCGCTCTTCGCTCAGTCTCAGCGCTTTTTCCATCTTGTGCCGATAAAGGGCCATCTCTATGGTGATGAGAAGTTCTTTGTCCTGAAAGGGTCTGATGATAAACCCGAACGGATTTGTCGATTTTATCTGTTCTATTTTATCTTCGGGAATGTCGCTGAAAACGTATATTACGGGTATATCGCATATATCGTGAATCAGTCTTGCGGTTTCTATCCCGTCGTCATATTTCCCGGGTGTTGTGTCGATCAATATCAGATCGGGGCAGAGTTTCGCAGCTTTACCCAGAGCTTCTTTCCCGAAAGACGCAACAGTAACAATACCATATCCGATATCCTGCAGGCTGGTAAGGATATCAATGGCGGGCATCGGTTTATCTTTCAAAACAAGGATTTGTTTCTTCATGAGAAAACGAATCAACTTTCGTTGTGAGTACGATTAAGTTACTCATATAGCACATTATGCTTTATTATCAAATGGCAATTTATACTTAGAAACTGTAAAGAAGAATCATATGAGGACTACTGACGCCTGCCGGTTGATATCATTTCTTGACAGGAAACTTTACTCTGTTAAAGAGTAAAAAAGATATGGATTTTCCGGCTGGCCGATCAGGATGTTTCTATTACTGCTGTATCTTGTAAGGTATGAACAGATATGATTCATAAAGCTCGCAAGACATACGCACACCGCATCGCATTGCTGTTGATAGCGGTTACGCTGCTGGTGTTGTGCTGTTGTGACGTAAACGAACCGGAACATAACGCCCATACGGGGAATTTCTCCGCAGAGGGTCCGTCTTACGGGGATATAATGGTTGACGGTTCGACAGGCGATGCCTCCAACCTTATTCCCATACTTTCTTCGGACAGTGCATCTCACGATATAGCGGGTATGATTTTCAACGGTCTCGTAAAATATGACAAAGATATGAAAGTAGTCGGTGATCTCGCCGAATCGTGGGATATTTCCGAGGATGGCCTGGTAATCACATTCCATTTGAGAAGGGGTGTCAGATGGCACGACGGAAATCCATTCACCGCCGCTGATGTCTTATTCACTTACAGGCTTACCATAGACCCCAGAACCCCGACGGCGTATGCGGGGGATTTTCTAAGGGTTAAAAGTGTGACTGTAATTGATCCCTATACCGTTCGCGTTACCTACGGAGAGCCATTCGCCCCCGCGCTTACAAGCTGGGGAGCCTCAATACTGCCCAGGCACCTGCTCGAGGGGGAGGATATAACCAGGACGCCGTTTTCGCGCCATCCGATTGGTACGGGGCCATACATGTTCAAAGAGTGGAAAACCGGTCAGAAGATAGTGCTCGTCTCTAATCCGGATTATTTTGAAGGAAAGCCGTATATCGATGGGTACGTTATGCGGATTATTCCGGACATGGCCACAATGTTCCTTGAGCTTCGTGCGAAGGGTATAGACAGGATGGGACTTACACCGCTCCAGTATACGCGGCAGACGGACAATAACCTGTTTGACAAGAATTTCAACAAGTATCGTTATCTGTCATTTTCCTATGCCTACCTTGGCTATAACCTGGAAAACCCCCTTTTCCGTGACAGACGGGTCAGGCAGGCGATCAGTTATGCTATCGATAAGCAGGAGATAGTAAAAGGTGTTCTGCTCGGTCTGGGACAGGAAACAACGGGGCCCTTCAAACCGGGAACGTGGCCGTATAATCCCGATGTCAAAAAATATTCTTACGATCCGTACAGGGCGAAAGAGCTCCTGGCGGAAGCAGGATGGGAAGATCATGACGGAGATGGTGTGCTGGATCGTGACGGCAGCCCTTTTGTCTTTGAAATCATAACGAACCAGGGGAATGAAGTCCGGGAGAAGTGTGCAGAAATTATTCAGAGAAGGCTTGCCGATATAGGGATACGGGTAAAAATCAGGATTATCGAATGGGCCGCCTTCATTAACGAATTTATTAACAAGAAACGATTCGACGCTACGATCCTGGGCTGGACGATTACCCTCGACCCCGATCTCTACGACGTATGGCATTCAAGCAAGACAGACCCGGGAGAACTGAACTTTATATCCTTCAAAAACAGGGAGGTCGATGATCTTCTGGAGCGGGGGAGGGGTACCTTCGACAGAAGCGAGAGAAAGCGATGTTACGACAGGATTCAGGAGATACTCGCTGATGAGCAGCCGTACACTTTTCTGTATGTTCCCGATGCGCTCCCGATTATCAGCAACCGTTTCCACGGAATAAAACCGGCCCCCATCGGTATCGGATATAATTTTATCAAATGGTATGTTCCGAAAAGCGAACAGAGATATGTCATTGCGAGATAGTTCCCCGGTTATGGTTTGGTGTGGAACAGTTCACGTCTTGTAATCGATTATTACTCTGTTTCTAAAACACGGGGCGGTAATTATGCCCCTTGAACGATTACGGTTATGTTGAACTGAACATCGAGCGCATTCCCCGCTGCTTACGGCGGGGTTAGCGAGCGAATAAAAAATGAAAAATTCCTTAACAGTCGGAGATTCCCCGCAACTTGTTGCGGGGAGATTCAATTCTGTTTCGGAGTGTAAGGGCTAACTGAATGTAAATCCCCCCTTGGCAAGCAGCAGCGAGAGGCATGACTCCACAACTTCGGTGTCGTAGAGTTTCCCTTTATTATGTGAAATTTCCTCGATAGCTTTACTCAATTCCAGAGCCGGTCTGTAGGGGCGATGGGATACCATTGCTTCAACCACATCGGCTACCGCGATGATTTTTGCTCCGATATGCATTTCTTTCCCGGTTATTCCGTAAGGATATCCGGAACCGTCTATCCTTTCGTGGTGCTGGAGTACGATCTTCGATATCGGCCAGGGAAACTCTATCTTTTTTAATATATCGCTGCCTGTTTTCGGATGAGTCTTGATGAGATCTCTCTCGTTCGTAACGAGTCGGCCCGGTTTACTCAGGATTTCGGCGGGAATCTGTATCTTGCCGACATCGTGTATAAGCGCCGCCATCTTTACCCCTCTGGCCTCTTCCGGTGTAAGGTTCATCTTCCGGGAAATGGCGTCGGCGAGCTGTGCGACGCGCCTTTGATGACCGGCAGTGTAGGGATCCCTTACCTCGACCGTGAATGCCAGAGTTCGTATGGTCTCTTCCAGCATGTTTTGTAATTTATCGTAGCTTGTTTTCAATTCATGGTCTCGTGACTTATGGTCCGTAACATCACGGGCGACTCCCCGGAATCCCACGGGCTTGCCCGATGTATCCAACATAAGAGAAGCGGACAGGTCATAAATCTGTGTGTTCCCGTCTTTTCGTATGAACTCGTAATCCAATACCTTTGCGGGCTTACCCGTAACATATATCTGGTTAAAAGTATCGTAGAGTAACTTTGCCGTTTTCTCTGTAGTGTATTTCCGGTTATTCACCCCCATCAGTTCTTCCCGGGAATAACCGGACGTTTTGCACAACGCGTCGTTGAAAAATGTGAAATTCCCGGCAAGATCTAGTTCGAAATAACCTTCTTCAATACTTTCGAGTATGCTTCGATACCGCTCTTCGCTTTTCATCAGCCTTTCGCGGGCACGTTTGCGCGTTGTGATATCCCTGGTAATTGATACGAAGCCGGTTCGCTCCTCATCTATGTTTCTCATAAAGCTGTTTTTTGTTTCCGTCCATACGGTTGAACCGTCTTTTCTGATCAATTCCAGCTCGACGGGATATTGCCGTTCGGACGCGTCCCATTTGTCGTACTCTGTTATCCTTTTTCTAATGGCGTCGAGGAAAACATTCAACGACCCGGGTGCGATTACCCGTTCGAACGGGAATTTTCCATTTTTTTCTGTAAGGGCTTTAAATTCTTCTATGCCGTAGCCGAGCACCTTTTGAACGGATGAATTCACATAGACAAGCTTCAAGTCCATGTCCCACACGGTTGCCATATCTTTCATCGTCTCGGCAAGTGCTCTGTAAAAACCACCGCTTTCCGTGCGCGTATAATCTGCCGTTTCCAAAGACACATCCCCCCCTGGTTGTTTAGAACAAGAGACCGATATGGGATCAAATTTCTTATGACCCCTATTTCAAGTTATCCTGAAGATAATCTTTGAATATTTGATAATCCGCAGGCAATTCTTTCGCTTCGCCTTTTCTTTCGTCGATGCCTTCCATACTTTCCGGTATTTCTGGTGTAATACCGAGAAGCTCGACAATCTCTGCCGGAAATTTTGCGGGGTGCGCCGTTTCCAGGGAAACGCAAAGCGGAGCGTCTCCGTATCGCTCGAGATATATTTCGAGTCCCCGCCATCCAACCGCGCCGTGAGGTTCGAGAACGGTACCGTACCGTTCGTATGTTTCCTTGATGCATCGTTTTGTTTCCCGATCGGATATGCTTACGGAAAAGATATTTTTCCTCATCATGTCGATATCGGGATACCTGCGAACCGTTCCCTTCCTGTCGACCGTCCCGCCATATAACTCGAAGAAACGGGCGAGATTGCTGGGATGACCTACATTCATGGCGTTTGAGATACATGCTATCGATGGGGACAGCTTCCGGTACGCTCCCTTTTCCAGGAATCGCGGAAACTCGTCATTTTCATTCGTGGGCATGACCAGTTTGCTTACAGGAAGCCCCATCCGTCTAGCGTATTCGCATCCGAGAGCGTTCCCGAAGTTTCCCGAAGGAACCGACACTACGATATGTTCCCCATCCCGGCAGAGCCGTGCATAGGCGTAGAAATAGTAGACCATTTGCGGAAGTATCCTTCCGAAGTTTATTGAATTTGCCGAGGTAAAGGATAAATGGCCGAGTGAGGGATCGGAAAACGCCTGTTTCACCAGATCCTGACAATCGTCGAATTTTCCATCGACGGCAACGGCACTGACATTGCCGCCGATCGAGTCTAGTTGTTTCTTCTGCCTCCCGCTTACTTCACTCTTCGGATACAGAATGTTGACATCGATCCCTTCGACACCCTTGAATGCTTCTCCGACGGCGCTGCCCGTATCTCCGGAAGTCGCTACCAGTACATGCAGAATCTTTTCACGATCACGAAAGTGACTCATCAGCCGCGCCATCATCCGTGCGGCAAAATCCTTGAATGATGCCGTCGGTCCCATATCGAGGCGCATGATATATTTACGGTCGATGACATTCTCCAGCGGAACGTCGAACGGATATGAATCTTCTATGATTTTCCGCAAGGTACCCTCATCTATCTCGTCGCCCAGTAACGCCCCGGTAACAAGCATTGCCGCTTCGATGTAACTTGTATTCTTCAGCGAAGTGATGGCCTCGAGAGATATGCGGGGGATGACATCGGGCATATAAAGGCCCTCGTCAGGCGCCTGACCCTGAAGGAGTGCTTCTTTGAATGTCACCTTTTCCCTGAACGGGACAATGCCATCTGCGTTGTCGAGATTCCTGTTGGTGCTGTAGTAAAGTATTCTATTGCTCATGGCATATGTTCAATCCGTAATCTTTTATGAAGTCGATGAATATCTCATGGTGTTTCATCAACCCGAGGTTGCTTTTGTATATCATGTGGAAGTTTCTTTCAATGGAACAACCTTCCAGCGGTATCTCGCGTAATGTCCCGTTGCCCAGTTCACGTCTTACCGCGTGTATTGAAATTATCGATACACCGAGGCCGTTTATGACGGCTTCTTTAACCGCTGTGGAGCTGCCGAATTCACAAATGGTATTGAATCCGGAAAAATCCGAATTTGTGTTTTCCCGGAAGTATTTTTCTACAATCATGCGTGTGGCCGATCCCTGCTCCCGTGATACGAACGGTTCTTTCAAAACCTCTGAACAAGACACTTTTTTCTTTCCGTGCCATCGGTGATCAGCGGGAATTATCAGGACAAGTCTGTCCCCCCAGAGAGGTGTCGAACATAACTGTTTGTGCGTAATTTCCCTCCCCACAAATCCGATCTCAACCTCGCCGTCGAGTATCATTCCCATGGCTGATTCGCTGTCGCTCGATTTAATACGGCACTTGATATCGGCATGCCTGTTCCTGAATGCTTTCAACACCTGGGGAAGGATATACGTCGCGGGGATAGAGCTTGCGGCAATATAGATATCACCCGCTTCGCTTTCTTTTATCCTGGATATCTTTTCTCCTGTTTCTTCAATATGTGCAAGCGTCCGTTTTGCGCACTCGTACAGAATTTTCCCTTCCTGCGTAAGCGTAACGCCGGTGTTTTTTCTTTCCACGACCCTTGCCCCGATCTCTTCTTCGAGATTCTTTATGTGCTTTGTAAGGGAAGGCTGTGTAAGGTACATCTTCTTGGCCGCCTTGCTGAAACTTCTCTCTTTAACAAGATTGACCAGGGACCCGAGCTGTTGAATGGTAATATTTATCAGTTTCTTATCCATGGGAATCAAATATCATAAGCAATCTTTATAAGCAAACGATAATTATAACCATAATGAATTTGACATATTCATCTATTTTCATAATAATCCAAAAAAGATATTATGATTATTCCGTGAAAATTTATAATAGATGTGTACGGGTGAGAACTATATGAATGATATGACCAAGAGGATACGGTTAACAGAAACGGTTCACGGTGCCGGGTGAGCCTGTAAGATAGGTCCGGGTGACCTTAATCAGGCGCTAAGCGGGCTTCCGCTTATATCCGATCCGAATTTGATAGTCGGCATTGAAAATACCGACGACGCGGGGGTCTACAGACTGAGAGACGATCTTGCCATCATACAGACCCTCGACTTTTTTACGCCCATTGTCGACGACCCTTATACCTTCGGCCAAGTCACGGTGGCAAATGCCCTGTCGGATGTATATGCCATGGGAGGAAAGCCGCTCACGGCAATGAACATAATCTGTTTTCCCATTAACAAGATGGATATAGCAATACTCAGGGAAATCCTCTTAGGAGGATTAAACAAAATGCGCGAGGCCGGCGTTATCCTTGTCGGCGGTCACAGCGTCGAGGATGATGAATTAAAGTACGGCCTGTCGGTTACCGGTGAAATCCATCCCGACAAGGTACTCTTAAACAGAGGGGCGAAGGATGGAGATGCCTTAATCCTTACCAAACCGCTGGGTACCGGCATCATCAATACGCTTCTGAAAGCCGATATGGCGGGCGAAAATCTGGTAAGCAAGTCTATACAATGTATGGTGGAACTCAATAAGCGTGCGGCCGATTTAATGACAAAATATCCGAATGTTCATGCCTGTACGGATGTCACGGGTTTCGGCCTTCTCGGGCATGCCTCTGAAATGATTGAAGGGGCCGATGTTGGTATGGTTATAAACGCTTTTTCAGTGCCGGTTTTCCGCGAGATACAGGAATTTGTCGAAATGGGCATTATACCGGGGGGATTGAACCGTAATAGAAAGTTCAGAATGAACATGATCGATATAGGTCCCGACTGCCCTCAATGGCTTGTGGATGTTTTCTTTGACCCTCAGACATCGGGCGGCTTGCTCATTTCTCTGCCCTTTAAAGAGGCGGAATATCTGGTTAAGGAAATGAACGATGAAGGAATTGAGGCGGCTTCCATAATCGGCAGGATTTCGGCAGAGCCGAAAGGAAGGATTCTGATTCTCTAATCCCCCTTTTCATGAACGATTAAAAAGGAAAATCGTTGGCCATGGATGGTTATAAACGCACTCTTGATCCCACGGTAACGGTCCTTGATCTTGTGTCCAAGTACCGTGAGACGGAAACTGTTTTTAAGCGGTACGATAAAACGGCCGGTGAGTGTATCTGTTGTCAATCACTCTTCGAGTCGCTGGAAGATGTCGCAAGAAAATATGGGCTGGATCTTGGAAAACTCCTGATCGACCTCGAGACGGCCATTAATATTAAATAGTTATTAATATTAGTAAAAGTTATCATCCCTTCTTCTCTTATTCATATTATGAATTTGACTTATAGCCAAAGTTGATTTACACGATATGCCGTGTAAATATTCGGACGGTTATCATTCAGTAAGAAGGGAGGATTTATTCGTGAAATTAAAGAACTTTTTTGCCACTCGTTGGGGAATTGTAGGCGTCGGTCTGTTTATCGGGGTCTTTGCCTCTCTTCTCCAGAAGCTGGGTAACCCCGGCAACATGGGAATATGCGTAGCCTGTTTTGAAAGAGATATCGCCGGCGCGCTGGGTTTGCACCGTGCGGGAGTCGTTCAATACATACGCCCGGAAATCATCGGTTTCGTCATCGGAGCACTCATTGCCGCATATCTTTTCAAAGAGTTTCGTCCCCGTCTCGGTTCCGCTCCTATTGTAAGGTTTGTTCTTGGTGTTTTCGCCATGATCGGCGCGCTTGTTTTTCTGGGATGCCCTTGGCGTGCCGCGTTGCGACTGGCCGGCGGCGATGGAAACGCCATCCTGGGTCTTCTGGGATTGATATTCGGTATCTGGATCGGAACCCTCTTCCTTAAAAGGGGTTATAATCTGGGTCGTACCCAGTCAACTCATACGGCGGCCGGATGGGTGCTTCCTCTCATCATGTTAGGGTTCCTGGCTCTTCTCATCGCTTTCCCGCAGATTGAAGGTCAGGACAAAAGCGGGGTTCTCTTTTACAGCCTGAAGGGACCCGGTTCAATGCATGCGGCACTTGCTGTCTCTCTGGTGATAGGTCTGGTGATAGGATTTCTCGCGCAGAGAAGCCGTTTCTGTACTATGGGCGCGATAAGAGATTTTGTACTTTTTCATCAGACTCACTTGCTCTTTGGATTTGTCGCGCTTATCGTCGCGGCTTTCGTCACGAATGTCATTGTCGGTCAGTTTCATCCGGGATTTGAAGGGCAGGCTGTCGCGCATACCATGCATTTCTGGAACTTTGCGGGAATGACTCTGGCCGGTCTGGCTTTCGCTCTCGCCGGAGGGTGTCCGGGACGTCAACTGTTCCTGTCGGGTGAAGGAGACGGGGATGCCGCTGTCTTTGTTTTGGGAATGATCGTAGGAGCTGGGTTCGCACACAATTTCGGCCTGGCAAGTTCGCCCAAAGGTGTCGGCCCCTACGGGATCGAAGCGGTTGTTATTGGTTTGGTAGTATGTCTGTTGATAGGATTTACGATGAGAAAAAGGAGCAGAACATGAGTACAAAAGTTGATGCAAGAGGGCTTTCCTGTCCTCAGCCGGTTTTGATGACCATTGACGAGATAAAGACAGGGACCGCAAGCGAAATCGAGGTTATCGTAGACACGGAAACATCGAAGGAAAATGTTTCCCGTGCCGCACAGAGTCAGGGCTGGAAAGTAGCGGATGTCCGTGAAGAAGGCGACGAATACAGAATTTTAATAAGGAAAAATTGATCGTGTCTGTCCGGGATTTTTTTAAAGTTAAACAAAGAAGGGCAGCGGGCGACAATGGAAATGCCGATCGCGGAATCATGGTATTCGAAAATACCAGCGAAGTTATCCAGGCGGAGAATTCACTGAAAAGAGAAGGGTGGGAGATCCGGGTTATGGGACCGCCTCCCGAAATTCAAACCGGTTGTGACCTGGTAATCGAATTCCCTCTCATTGAAGAGCTGAACATACTCAGGATGCTGGAGAAAGAGGGAAATCCACCTCCGGAAGTAGTTCCGGCAACAAGTCCTCTTCTTCAACCTGTAGGACTTTTTCACATAAAGGATTTTGGTGAATACCTGATGGTCCGGGCGGCTAACATGAAGCTGACCGTTGAAAAGTCGACAGGGAACATTGTTAACGTTTCCGGTGGCGGTTGCCCCGATGTTCCTTACCTGGCCTATAAAATGGTGGGACAAACACTTGACGATGCGCCCAGCCCTC
Organism: Syntrophaceae bacterium UBA2210; assembly: GCA_002327865.1. Taxonomy (GTDB): domain Bacteria; phylum Desulfobacterota; class Syntrophia; order Syntrophales; family UBA2210; genus UBA2210. The sequence continues at coordinate 55,815 of DCUQ01000033.1, read as the reverse complement.
GTGAGATAGGGCATACTCTCTGCGGGTATGCCCTGCAGTTAGCTTTTGAGGAGGCGCAACGTCAATGCTCGCGATAGCAGGAACGGTACCTTTTGAGGAATTCCCCGTCGTATGCGGTGAGATCACTCTTACCGGTGATAACATCCGGATTTGTGATAAGTGTGTCGCTGTCAATCGCGGCACGACAGCCCTGATGGCAGCCGCGATCAGTACAACAGAAACACTTGGCCTGCCGGCGCCCTTTGGGTATCTGGTCGGAGATATCGGTTTGGGAAAGGGAAGCAGGAACCTTTATAAGTATTTAAACGACTACCTGCCTGATTCTTCTTTCCGAACTTTGACGTTTCACTACCTGCAACCCATTGTCCACTGGCACGAACGCTTGCAGCAAACCCTGCACGAAATGCAGAAACCTCCGACTCTGATAGCTGATGCTGGCTTCATGTATGCGGCTAAGATGAGCGGCAAATCTTCGCTCTATGATCTTTTTACCCCCGACATTGGTGAACTGGCCTTCCTGGCGGACGAAAAGGCGCCTCACCCTTTCTATACACGGGGATTTATTCTGCACGACGAGAATCGTGTGCCTGATTTGATATAGCGCGCATACACCCACAACAACGCCGCCCGGTTTCTTCTCGTTAAGGGGAAGCAGGATTGTCTGGCCGATCGGCGCGGAATACTGGAGCGGGTCAGCAGTCCCGTGGAAGAAGCCCTTGAGGCCATGGGAGGTACCGGAGACACGCTTACGGGTATTGTTTCGGCCCTGATCGACTCGGGTATGACGATCGAAGAGGCTGCGGTCATAGCGATGAAGGCAAACCGGCTGGCCGGTCACTACGCAAAACCTACGCCTGCGACTCAAATCATTGAAGTTATTCACCGTATTCCTCAAGCGTTATCCGAAATCCTCGAAAAAAGAGTTTGAAACGCGTTGGGAAAAAGAAAAATTTAATCCGACCGGCTCGTTAATATTACGTAAAAGCGGTCTTTTTAGACAGGATTCCGGCGTAGTTCGAAACTTTTTAGAGAATGAGTCGAGGAGGTAAAATAATCCTTGACGAAAGAGGTTCAAAAGAATAAATAGGGAGACCGATTTTTCTAAGGCGGTTTTGTGACTCTAACTTTTTTTCCATAGCAATTTGCCTGAACGAGAAAAAAGCGCCCGTAGCTCAGCTGGATAGAGTCGCAGACTTCGAATCTGTTGGTCGNNGGAGGTTCGAATCCTTCCGGGCGCGCCATACATTCGACCGGACACAATTCACGGGCCCTTAGCTCAGCTGGTAGCAGCAACTGACTCTTAATCAGTAGGTCGTCGGTTCGAACCCGACAGGGCCCACCATAAAATCAAGGGGTTACGAGAAATCGTAATCCCTTTTTATGTCTGTCGGTTACTACAATTGACTACACTTCGGCGTTTGTCATTTCAGCCGGTTAAGAAAAATAATACTTCCATGGTCTAATAATAAGTTCTTGACATCTGCTGGAAAACGCTATATATGACCGGCGTAAGTTGGATAGGGACATTTTGAAGTGCGAAAACCGGCCGCCATGTCCTTGAAGATATTGGTGGCTGTTCTATTTTTCTGTCATAATGAGATAAATCCGACTTTGAAAAATTAGAGGAAGGAGGATGCAATTATGTCAGAAGGTACCGTAAAATGGTTTAATGACGGAAAAGGTTTTGGGTTCATCGAGATGGATGGCGGCAAAGACGTTTTCGTTCATCACAGCGCGATTCAGTCTGAGGGATTCAGGTCTCTGCAGGAAGGTCAGCGCGTTACGTTCGATGTTGAGCAGGGCAAGAAAGGTCCAGCAGCTGTTAACGTAAAAGCGCGGTAACATAGCTTTCAATTGAATAGCACATTGCGGTTTTAAACCACAGTGTGCTATTTTTTTGACTGTCATATTTATAATCGATAATACCGATAATACCGGTTAATTCTTCAGGTCTTCAAACAGATCCGGGAAAGATTCGTCCCGCCCGGCTCATCGTCTTTTAGAATTTTTCCCCGGGAAATTCCTTTTTAACCTGCTTGTCGTTTTTCGAATCCCGGCAGTACCAGTCACTTTTCCCAAGAATTTGCTATTATTTACCCTCACAGGATTCGCGACAAAAACAAAGTATGCGTAGCCCTGTTATACGATGGATGTTTTTAATGGTTATCTCTGACTGGATATGTGAAAACAGCACAAAGCAGTTTTTCTGTGCCTCCCTGGCGGAGAATACCATCCAGGGAGGCACAACTTTGATCAGTTGATTAAATCGGCAATATCTTATTGCCCAACGCTATAACTCTTCGGCATGCCCTCGGTTTTTTCGGGGAAGAAAGGTTTCTCATCCGGATTGACCAGCTTGGCCCTTTCCTTGGACGGAATTATAAAAATAGGAACAGGACTCATCCGGGCGACCATTTCGGCAACGCTTCCAAACAAGGTACGCTTCATTCCCGTTCTTCCGTGTGTGCCGATAACAATAAGGTCTATACCATTTTCTTCAACGAACTTTATTATCTCATGATACGGGGTTCCGTATCTTGTGGCGGTTTCGAAAGAAACACTCTTCATTTTGCTTGTATAATGTTCCTTGAAATTTTTCTCCAGTTCTTTTTCCACGGTTTCCTTCAGATCTTCAGACATCCCCGGCCATACACCGTCTACCTGGCCCTCGATATATGCCTGATCTGCACGACTGGCCCCCACATGCAAAATATAGAGGAGGCTTTCATCTCTTTTAGCGACCCCAAAAGCGTATTCAAAGGCAGAATCTGCATTCTCAGAAAAATCTGTACAAAAAAGGATTTTCTTGTATTTTGGATATGTTATCATTCTTTCTCTCCTCCTTTTGCTCTATTTAGAGTTTTTCTTGTTTCCCCTTTACAGGGCCACTTTTTCTCAGCCTTGCATTTTCGTTCCACTTCAAAAGAGCTCTGCCTGCCCAATCTACCAGAAAACACAATGCTGAACTAATTTAACATTCAATATTAAACACTGTCAACTTTTTTGTGTAGATTTTATCATAGACTTGTTGTCCGAAAAGACAGGCAAATTGTATGTTTTTCCCGAGGAGGATCGGTTCACGGTACAATGCCGGTTAAAGCGAACACCTGACCGCGTAGTAGCAATATTATCGTTTGCCGTCCTGGTCAGTTTTGTAATTTGTTTTAACTATTTCTTATGGTTGCGGTTTACGGCAAGATTCGCTCAATTACTGAAGGACCGAAAGAGCTCAAAAAAATCCGGTAAAGTACTCTGGATGTCGGTTATCGAATCCGCCGGTAGATCCACCCGTTCAGGTAAAAAAAGAATGTAGTCCACCCGCCGAGACGGATAATTTTTTTAGCCATCCTGTGTACCTTTTCCTGCCTGCTTACCTTTTTGTCCGAGAGATAGATGGCAAACAGTCCGCGATTAATCATCCGATGGAATTTTGGGTGGTGAAGTTTGGAGATGCTTCTATCCGCCTGGGTAAAAAAATGTTGCAATCGCCGGAGCATCTCTTCGTCATTTTTGTAATAGAAACAGAAATTCAGATCCTGCCCGATACGATCTTCTTCCTGATCGATAAAATAGTCCAGAAGAATGTGAAGACCCTGCACCCATGGGAAGTAGGCATCTTTTATGAGCGGTCCCGTTTCATCAGAATGTCGATTGTGGAATGAACAGGCGATCAGGCAGAAAATGCCGAGAGTCGATCCGCAACAGGCGGAGAACTCATACCAGCTCATCTCCGGCAGTCCGTCACGATTCGCTTTAAACCATTCCTGCAGGCGCGGGACACGATCTTCAACTTTTACATGTTTATGTATCTGCAGATCACGATAATAACCGGCGAGCTCGTAGAGTTCCGACGATATATTCTTGTAGGAGGAAAGCTGTTCCAGTATTTCCTGGCATGTTTTTACAAGCGATGCAAGATATCCACCGTCATCCTGTTCGTGCCTGAACCGATAATAGTTGGCATTTCCGGCGTTTGGCGTCAACGCATGGAACAGTGATTCGTGAAGTGCGCGGAAATCGGAAGGATCGAGCGATGTACTGCGGTCGCACAAATTGTCGAGATAATCGCAGATTGTCTGATATGCGACAATGAAGCGTATTGCTTCCCGGCATTTTTTGCCTGCCAGCAGTCCGTAGACGGATCCCCCCTCACAGTGAAAATCTTTTGTTTCTATGCTCATCAGAGCCTGTTTTCTGAGTTCCGGATCCGGGATTTGCTGCGCGCGGTTTTTCCATTCGTTCAAGCAGAAGTGAACATGTGGGAGCACCGTAAAATAAGCGCGTATCATTATCATCCATGGAGAGGTAGGAATCATCGGATTAAACTCCCTGGTAACGGCAAACAAATTGTTTTTTGCAAAGTTATATTTCCCGGTAACACATTGCGGGAGATTTTCGATTGTTCAGTACTCCGGAAATTATTTTCCGTGGTTTCCGGCAGAAGATTAATTTGCCAACACACGTATTTCACTATTTTGTATCAGGGATAAAATGTTTATTTACCCGCTCACTAAAATTTTCAGCATGTTATAACAGGGCAGTTTAGTCACATGCATCGCTTGCCGTTTCAAAATAATCGAAAGGACAAGAAGCGTAAAAACTACCCGGAACTTCCCGGTGGTTACAGTTACTCGTCGGAGGGTTCGGCAGGCAAATTCTTGACATCGATCTGGTTATACTTTTCAAAAAGCTCATCGATCGTTCCATCTTCTTTTGCTTTCCAAACCGGAGCCATCAGCTCATTGTACTCTTCCATGAATTCAGGATACTCTTCCACAATATCCGGATTCTGTTTCTGCAGGAGAAACAGGCCTAGCGCCCGTGCGCAGAGCGGTGGTTCAATACAGGCGAAGGGGAATGTTTCGTCAAGCGCAATTTTAATCATACCCGGGGTTTTTACATCCCTGCCTCTTGATTTCATCCTGGTTAACCAGGTGCTTGCAAGCCATGAATGGGGATTCTCATAATGTTTCTTCTGTTGTATGCGTTTAAAAATAACCTCTATTGCTTCGACGGTTTGTTCACCCAGAGCTCTACCATCAAAGAAGCTCATAATCATTTTTATGATTCCCATAGTTCTCCCTTTTATTCCGGTGGTATTAACAAAAACACATCGGCCATCTGTAAAGAATTACGACATAAGCCGGTTTTATCGGTTTGAGATTCGAAATTATAATAACGCAATTGTAAAGGTTTCCTATCATAATTGTAGTGTTTTAGAAAGATCGAATATTTTTTTTGGACATCGGGCTGAACCACTAAACGGGCTACGTTTTTTAGTAAAGCAATTTTCTGCCGGAAACCGTGAAAAATAATTTCCGGCGTACCGGACAGCTGGGAATCTTCCTCGAAATTTTTGCCGGGAATTTCGGTTGCGGACACCATACTTCACGAGTTTTCTGGAAGTGCACCGGGGAGCTTTTTTGTTGAAAACGGGATTCTTAAATGATAACTACTCGTATTTTCTATATACGTACCGCCGCGCCCCGTAAAAATATTATATGCAGAAAGACGGACTTGAAAAGACACTAGAAGAGATATTCAGGGAAAGGGCCGATGTCCTCTACCGTACGGGTGAATCCCTGTCGAGAGCACTTAAAAAATTAGATGCTATTGCAAAGGTTATAGACAACAACATGGAATGTATCAAAACATTTCACGGAGAAGAAAAGTCTGGTAATATCGAAAAACTGTATACCGAAACCAACAAGGCGATATCCAAGCATAACAGGGCGAGGGAATATGCGCGGTTGAGGTATCATTACTTGATAATCACAAGAGAAGCAATGGGATTCCGAAGACATACGTGGGTTGAAGAAACGTATCGGATTCCCCCGAAGATAAAACACTTGGATATGGCCTATGCGCAGGTACAGCAAACAGAGAACCCGGATGATCAATGATCATCTCATAGCACGGGGTATTACTGATGAGCGTGTCTTAAAAACAATGGCGACGGTTCCGAGACACCTCTTCGTGGACGAGGGTATCCAGGATAAGGCATATTCCGATAACCCTCTTCCGATAGGCTCCAGACAAACCATCTCCCAGCCGTATATCGTCGGTCTTATGACAGAAGCGCTTGAACTGAAGGGGACCGAAAAGGTTCTGGAAATAGGGACCGGTTGCGGGTATCAGACGGCTGTTCTGGCGGAACTGGCCGAACAGGTATTTTCAATCGAGAGAATAGCGTCTCTTGCCTTCAGGGCTCAGAAGATTCTGGATCTGCTCCACTATTACAACATATTGATACGGGTCGGTGACGGGACATATGGATGGAGTGAGGAAGCTCCGTTCGATGCAATTATCACCACCGCCGGTGCTCCGAGTATTCCTGAAACGCTCAAGGAGCAACTGGCCGTGGGAGGAAGACTGGTCATTCCTGTCGGTACCAGGAGTTCTCAGGAATTGTTGAAAATTACCCGTTTGTCTGAAGATAAAGAGGATGTAAAGATAGAAAGCCTTTGCGGGTGCCGTTTTGTCGATCTCATAGGAGAGTATGGATGGAAGGGTTGACTTAGAGTATGTTGAGAAAATTGTACGATTGGGTCCTTCACTGGGCTGAAACACCCTACGGATCGTGGGCTCTTTTCTTACTTGCGTTGGCGGAGTCAAGTTTTTTCCCCATACCTCCCGATGTTCTGCTGATTGCGCTGGCAATATCCATCCCGACAAAATCGTTCAGGTACGCGTTTATATGCTCTCTGGGTTCGCTCCTGGGCGGTGTTATCGGCTATGAGATAGGGTACAGCTTTATGGACCTGATCGGCTTTCGTATCGTTGATTTTTACGGTTTTAACGAACAATATTACGCGGTCGGTGACCTGTATAATCGATATAATGCGTGGGCTGTCGGGGTGGCGGGATTTACACCGATTCCCTACAAAGTCTTTACGATATCGGCAGGTGCTTTCAGGATAGATTTCATAATTTTTCTTATTGCTTCGGCGATAAGCAGATCCGCGAGATTTTTTCTCGTCGGATGGTTGATATATCGATTCGGTCCGGGTATTAAACTGTTTATAGACCGTTATTTCAATACGCTGGCCGTTGTCTTCATGGTGCTTCTTATCGGAGGGTTCGTGTTAATCAAGTATCTTTTTTGATTGGAATCTCATGCTACGCGATAAAAAAACATTTTTTATTCTCTTCCTTATCCTGTCACTCATGACCGCCTGCGCGACGACATCCGGTACAAAAACAAACGGCGTTTATCACAGGGTTAAAGAGGGCGAAACCCTCTGGAGGATAGCCCGGACTTACGATTGCGACATCGATGAACTCGCCAGGGTCAATCATCTGTCGGACAGCCGCATCGAGGCAGGCAGCGTGCTCTTTATCCCGCATGCCTTGCGGGCTATCCCCGTTAGACCCGGCACAGAATCATCGGACAGGACATACGACGCGACAGGCAAGAGAGATTCCGGACCCGTTCAGAAAGAGAGAGAGCCTTCTTCCGGAGACGTGTCGGGCAGCGATGTTTCCCGGTCACAAAGGCCGGATTTCATGTGGCCGTTAAACGGGACGGTTTCTTCGAAGTTCGGCGTATACAAAGGCATGCAACATAACGGAATCAAGATAAACGGAAAGGCCGGGATGCCGGTTGTTGCCTCCGCGGGGGGAATTGTGATACATTCCGCTCACATCAAATATTATGGTGAAACGATCATCATAAAACATAACAACACATACTCGACGGTTTATTCTCACTTACAGGAAAGGAAGATCGGTGCCGGAACCACCGTCAAAAAAGGGGAGGAAATAGGACTCCTGGGGAAAGAAGAGAAAACAGGAAAGTACTGTCTGCATTTTGAAATACGATACAAGAACAGGGCAAAAAACCCCTTGTATTATCTGCCGAAATGAGGAGGAACGATGAAGCTGGACAACGATATCTATGTTTATGAATGGACCAACCCGCTTGCAAATAACTGTAACAGCTTTTTTATAGGAGGAGGTGTCCGGGCACTCGTGGACCCCGGTCTGGAAAGGTTTTGTCCGAATCTCTTGAAGAGGATGGCGAGGGATGGAATAAATTCCGATGACATCAGATATATAATAAATACTCATTCGCATCCCGATCACTTTGAGGCATCCAAAGTTTTCGACAACAACGACACTGTAAAAATAGGATTGCACAAAGAAGGGAGCGATTTTCTGAGTGATGCGGGTGGAAGCATGTACGGGATGTTCGGTTTGGACGTTCCGAAAGTCAGCATAGACATGTTGCTGGAAGAAGGACCCTTGCGGCTGGACGACGAAGATTTTGAGATACTGCATGTGCCCGGCCACTCACCCGGATCGATTGCCCTGTATTGGCCCTCCCGTAAAGCTCTGTTTCCAGGTGATGTGATATTTAATCAGAATGTCGGGAGAACGGATTTCCCCGGAGGCGACGGCGCCCTGTTGAAAGAAAGCATCCTCAAGCTTTCAAAGCTCGACACGGAATATTTTCTTCCGGGTCACATGGGAATAATAACCGGAAAGGAAAATGTGCAGCGTAACTTTCAGTTTGTAATGCAGTATGTGTTCCCTTACATATAGGAGATACCGTAAGTCTAATAAATTTAGGCTTTTGTTTTTGTTATAGTTCATGTATAATCGCTCGCGAAGTCCGAGTAATGTCAAACGGATATTGTCGGGGAAAATACTGAACGGGAGGTGCCCATGGACAAGTTCAAGGAGATAATCCGTGCAGCGGTTCGTGCGGGAGCGTCGGATATACATCTGTCGGGCGGACAGCCTGTGATAACAAGAATTAAGGGTATCATACAATTCAACAGGAATATTCGATGGATGCCCGAAGAAATTGATTCTCTGGTAAGAAAACTGCTTTCCCCCGGACGGATCAACATTCTGAGAACGCGCCGTTCCGTAGATTATGCAATAACTGTTGACGGCGTGCGGTTAAGAATAAATATCTTTAATGAGACACGCGGGTTAGGGTTGGCCATCCGGCTTCTTCCAGGGACGGCGCCGTCCATCGATCAACTAAACCTCCACCCGTCTCTTCACCAGCTATGCAGTCTGCAGCAGGGACTCGTGCTGGTCTGTGGAGCCACAGGTACTGGAAAAACAACGACCATAGCGGCCATTATAGAAGAAATCAATACCGCGCGGGCATGCCATATTATTACGATCGAAGATCCCATCGAATACCGGTTTGTATCAAAAAAAGCTTTTATCCAGCAAAGAGAACTGGGCGATCATACCAATTCTTTTGAACAGGGACTCCTGGACTCTCTACGTGAGGATCCTGATGTAATCGTTATAGGAGAATTGAGAGAAGCCGAGACGATGAAGCTCAGCATAAACGCCGCGGAATCCGGTCATCTGGTTATCGCCACCCTCCACGCAACCAATGCGGAAGAGGCTATCTACCGGTTATGTAATTCCGCTCCCTTCGAATCCCAGGATGAGATCCGGCACCAGATATCATCTACTCTTTCATGGCTTATTGTCCAGCAGTTGACGTATATGGTTAAAGCGCAAGTGAGAGTGCCCGTACTTTCGATTCTTCGCGGTTCCCCGGCGGTCAAGGCGCTTATCCGCGAGAACAATCTCCAGCAGATCGAGAATGCCATTCAAATGGGAAGAGCCGACGGGATGTTTACACCTGACCGGTATCTGAAAGAGTTTCTTCACGAACGCACCGTTTTTGTACCTCCCGTAAATGTGTTCCAGCCTTCCGAGGAGTCGGCGCTGGTGACAGACTATAATTCTCCGATTATGACAGAGGCTCAACGCCCTGCACCGATTCATGTCTCTCACCTGACGGAAGAAAGCGAAAACATCATAATACGGGAAAGAGACGCTCAGGCCATGAGGATACCTTTTTCTATCGATGATAATGTCTCGATAGAAAAACTTTTCAAAGAATACGAAGACTGATTTCGCCTATAACCATATTTACGGGGGATATAAAGGTATGAGAGTTCAGAATTCCAGAGAATATTCGAGAGTCAATACATATCTTCCGCTTGAAGCACGTCTGGTTCCTTCGGAAGAGCGAGCGGATTTGAGCGCCCGTGTGCTGAAAGCGGGGATCGTGATCGATACGGTAAAACCGCCAGAGGTCGATGACAAAGTTCTAAGTGAATGGTTGAACGTGCTGAGTGATAAGATGGATTCCATCATAGAAATTCTCTCCTCCGGCCGCGAGAGCATGTCGCGCATGACACTTGAACCCCTGAATATAAGCGCTAACGGAATGAAAATAACTTGTTACGGTAGCTATAACATAGGTGATGTGCTGGAGATAAAGATAGCTCTCCCCATGAGGCCGTATAAGATTCTCTACCTGTACGGTGAGGTTGTTAGAATCGAACCGAATCTCGATAGATTCAATGTGGCGGTAAAATTTGTAGGGATGAACGAAGAGGTAAGAAACGAACTGCTGAAATTTGACTTCAAGAAACACAGGGAAGTTCTCAGCGCTGAAAGATGCTTATAAGAAATCCGGATAAAAAGAGATACTTCTGATAAATCGTAACATGATTGCGGCAAAACATATCTATCGATACATATCTCCGTTGCTTTTTGTGGCTGCCCATCCCGGGAAAGCTTTACCCTGCGTAATTAATAAGATGATGTGGATTGAATCTCCCCGCAACAAGTTNNATCTCCGACTGTTAAGGAATTTTTCATTTTTTATTCGCTCGCTAACCCCGCCGCAAGCAGCGGGGAATGCGCTCGCTGTTCAGTTCCAGCGCCTTGCAGGCTGCTCCCGTGAGGGCGACTTTCGTATTCAAAATGATGTGTACAGGGATGTTCTTCATAAAATCAGAGTACCGGCCCTTGTCGCAGAATGATTTCATGAAAAGGTCTTTTTTGAACAACGGAAGCATGCGGGGAATAATACCTCCGCTGAGATAAACTCCGTTCGTTGCTAAAACGGTAAGCGCCAGATTACCCGCCTTGGCTCCCAGGATGGAAATAAATTCTTCAAGAGTTCTGGCGCATATTTTGCACGGTTTTTTTTCGTCGAGAGCGGCATTGATAATGGCCGGGGTGAGATCATCTATTTCCTCCGACTGTCCCTTCAGGTCGGTGGAGTTACTTTTGTGGTCTTCCTGTCTCAAATAAGCGTATATGTTTGAAATGCCCGGACCTGAACAAACCCTTTCATAACTGACGTGATCGAACTTTCCGCGCAGGTAATTCAGCAGATCCGCCTCTAAACGGTTCTTCGGCGCGAAATCTGTGTGCCCGCCCTCCGACGGGTGAACCCGGCAGCATTTACCGTCCCAGGTGATGAAAGCCTCCCCCAGCCCCGTGCCGGGAGCAACGACAGCCATATTACCTTTCATTGAGGATGTTCCTTCGTTTAATGTGAACAGTTCGGAGCGTTCCAGCGTGGGGACTGCATGAGCGATCAGCTCAAGATCGTTCATGAGATGAACGTGGGAAAAGTTGAATGTATTTTGAAATATTTTACTGTCCAGAATCCACGGTACATTTGTCAATTTTGCACGGCCGTTTATTACCGGTCCGGCAACCCCGAGAACCGCTCCGTCTATGGTGAGATCCAGACGTTTCAGAAATTCTCTGGTTATAACCTCCAGAGAGGGGAATTCTGCGTTGGAGAAAACACCCTCCGCCAGGAAGCGGCGCGGACCCGATTCTCTTGAAATCACAGCTAACGCTGTTTTTGTCCCTCCTATGTCACCTACAAGTATCATGGCTTTGTCCGGAAAATTTCTGCTGTAACAGGGTAATAATTTTAATGTGCATTAAAACAGTTCTTGGCTCGCTTGACAATTATTTTTCCTTTTTTCGCGTGTTAAATTTTCCGGTAAGCATACGAGACCTTGTTTTTCCTTGACGCATACCGTCCGTTTTTCTATACTTTTTGTTAATAATTTGAACTGAAAAGCGAGCGCATTCCCCGTTGCTTGCGGCGGGGTTAGCGAGCGAATAAAAAATGAAAAAATCCTTAACAGTCGGAGATTCCCCGCAACTTGCTGAGGGGAGATTCAATTTTCACCGGATTTTATTGAAATAGGCTGTAACATTTTGTAAAAACGTTAAGACTTGACACTGTTCGAACTAAAGCACCTCGATAGAGATCGAAAGGTACGGGACCGGTACCATGAACAGCTCCGACTGGATAATACAGGATCCGCCACCCGGAAAGCACATGCTCATGTTCCGGGGTGATACCCTGAAGTTTACTCTTTCTCTCATGCATGCCGAAAAAGGATGCGCGTGGCTTCGTACCAACATCGGACAAGCTTCTATCACAAGAAGCGAGATCATACGGAAGGTAGATTATAACGATCCCGCACTGGGGAGAGACTGGTTCGATATCCCGATGAAACAAATCGATGACCGGCGCTTTCAGATCACTATTCCCCTTTGTGAAGTCGGACATTTTCAAGCCAAGGGTTTTTTTCTGAAAGAAGGAGCGTCTGGTCCGTCATGGCCGGGCGGATCGAATACCATTATTAACGTGGAACCGTCGGATACCTGTTGCTCTAATATAATTTATAACGCGTTTGTGCGGCAATTCGGCCCGAACAAGAGAGGCGTGGTCAGCCTCGATCAAGTGGCGGAGGATGGTATCAAAATCCTTGACGAGGCCGGTTACGCGGTGATTCCTCCGTCCGGAACCTTTCGCGACCTGATTTGTGAGCTAGATTTTATTGTGGGGGAACTGGGGTGCCGAATACTTCAGCTGCTCCCCATCCATCCTACGCCGACCACATACCCTCGTATGGGAAGATTCGGGAGTCCTTATGCTGCACTCAGTTTTACCGCTGTCGATCCGGCCCTGGCGGAATTCGATTCACGGGTTACCCCCCTTGAACAATTCATCGAACTTGTCGACGCAATTCACGAGCGTAAAGCAAAGATAATTATAGATATAGCCATCAACCATACGGGATGGGCCGCCAGTCTTCACGAGACTCATCCGGAATGGCTTGTAAGGAGCAGCGACGGTCAAATAAAAGTTCCGGGAGCATGGGGTGTTTTGTGGGAAGACCTCACGGTGCTTGATTATACCCATAAAGATCTGTGGCGATACATGGCGGATATTTTTCTCACCTGGTGCCGGAGAGGGGTGGATGGATTCCGATGCGATGCGGGATATATGATACCGGTTGCCGCCTGGCAATATATTGTCGCCGTTGTCCGCGATCAGTATCCAGATACAGTTTTTTTGCTTGAAGGGCTTGGAGGAAAGATCTCCGTCACGCGTGACATACTGAACAATGCCAACTTCAACTGGGCTTACTCGGAACTGTTCCAGAACTATGACCGTAACCAGATCGAGAATTATATTCCCAGAGCCGCTGAGATTTCCTTTAGTGACGGGATTATGATCAATTTTGCCGAAACACACGATAATCCACGGCTGGCGTCCCGCTCGGAGGTATATGCCGGGATGCGCACAGCCCTTTGCGCTCTCTGCTCCCATATGGGAGGCTTCGGTTTCGCCAACGGAGTGGAATGGTATGCGACGGAAAAAATCAACGTCCACGAATCTCCTTCTCTTAACTGGGGAGCGCAGTCCAACCAGACGTCGCATATCCGCCGTATCAACATTCTTCTCAAGATTCATCCCGCTTTTCATGATAAGACCGATTTAGCGCTGATTCAACAGGGAGAGGGAAACAATATCGTCCTGCTGCGGCATCATCGTCCGACCGGCAAAAGGCTTCTTGTCGTGGCGAATCTTGATGATAAGAAAGAAACCAGTGCTTCATGGGACCCGCAGCGGGCGGGAATAGACGGTACCGCATTTGTCGATCTTCTGTCAGGCGGTGATGTAAAAGTCGACGTGTCCGGGGGGCAACACGCCTGTCCTCTCGATCCCGGCCAGGTACTTTGCCTTACTGTGGATAAAGACGATATCGACCTTGCCGGTAATGCGGGGGGCCTGGATTCTGCGCTTCCGGAACGTATCGAGAAGCAGCATATGCGTGCAAAAGCTCTCGACGTATTCCGGTTCTACAGAGGAGTCGGAGATCTGGGGGATTTTGATCCTGATCAGGCCGCCGGGCATCTTGCCGAAGATCCTGTGGAATACTGCCGCAGTCTGAATCCATTCAGTAGTGAATCCCGGGTGATAGCGTGGCAATGGCCTTGCGACCAGAGGCGTAATGTAATGGTGCCGCCGGATCATTTTCTTATTGTTCGTTCCAATCTGTCCTTCCGTGCTCAGATTTCAGATAAAAAAAAGACCGTTATCATGGAAGAAAGTCTTTGCTGTAACGACGGATCGTTTTTTGCGCTTTTTTCTCCTTTGCCCATCCCGGCGGTTCACAGTTCTTATACTCTGAAACTGTCGGTTTACACTCCGGGACGGTGCGAACATGTTAAGGCTCCGCTACTGTTTCTCTCCCGGGCGGAGGATGCCGCGGTGCAGAGGATTTTTACAAGATCGGCAACATCAGGCGATCCGTTGCTCCTGTTAGGAAGCAATGGCCGCGGAGGCATGCTGAGGGCCAGCACTGCATGGGGAGAGCTGGCCAGCAGATATGATGCTATCCTTGCCGGAAATCCGAGCCCGGTTTATCCCGAAGATCGCCGGGTAATGTTCACACGATGCCGGGCCTGGCTCGTGTTTCAGGATTACTCGCAGGAGATCTGTGAGGACTGTCTCGACTCGTTCTGTTTTGAATACGATTCCTGCGGGTTCTGGCAATACCATGTTCCCACCGGTCAGGGGGGACATGTATTGCTTCATATAAGTATTTGCATGGTTCCCGGGAGAAATACCGTGCGCATGGTCTTTTCCCGCCGCACTTCCCTGAGAGAGAACGGATGGCTGGCGGACCACGAGGAGGTCCGGCTTATCCTCCGTCCGGATATCGAGGATCGAAGTTTTCACGAAACTACCAAGGCCTATACGGGCCCGGAACATAACTGGCCGAATTACGTAGTCGCTCATCCTCAACGTTTTATTTTCGCTCCCGAAGCATCTAATACGCTCCATGTCCGGATCTCCCGCGGTAATTTTGTGTGGGAACCGGAGTGGCATTACATGGTGCGCCGGCCCCTGGATGCGGAGCGCGGCTTCGATCCCGATTCGGATTTGTTCAGCCCCGGTTATTTCTCCGTGACCCTGAAGGGAG
This sequence comes from Syntrophaceae bacterium UBA2210, assembly GCA_002327865.1. Taxonomy (GTDB): domain Bacteria; phylum Desulfobacterota; class Syntrophia; order Syntrophales; family UBA2210; genus UBA2210. The sequence continues at coordinate 40,735 of DCUQ01000033.1, read as the reverse complement.
GGGAAGAGGTTGAACTGACGGCGGAAATCGCCGATGCCGAAGACGAGGATATCACAGACAACATGCCCGTGGTCGCCCAGGAAGCGGTAGATGTTTTTGAGAAAAACGGTTCGTGGAAACTGGATGAAGCCCTCAAGGGTGCTGTCGATCACTATGTAGTGAAACGTGGCGATCTTAAGACTGTGATTGCAGGGTATCCCTGGTTCCTGGATTGGGGGCGCGACTCGTTGATATTTGCCCGCGGTTTAATAAAAACAGGCCGCATGGAAGATGTCAGGGCTATCTTGAAGCAATTCGGCCGGTTCGAACGAAACGGTACCATTCCCAATATGATTCGTGGCGATGATACGACAAACAGGGACAGTTCCGATGCGCCGCTCTGGTTTGTTGTCGCATGCTCCGATCTTGTTCGCGCCGAAGGAAACAGGACCTTTCTCGATGACAAATGCGGCGGCCGCACAATACGGCAGGTGCTTTTCTCGATAGGGCATTCCTTTATCGAGGGTACCTTCAACGGTATCCGTATGGATACGGAATCGGGCCTGATTTTCAGCCCCGCCCATTTTACCTGGATGGATACGAATTATCCTGCAGGGACGCCGCGCGAGGGATACCCGATAGAAATTCAGGCGCTCTGGTATGCCGCGCTTTCATTTCTGGCGAGTATCGGTCCCGGTGAAAACAAAAGAGACTGGGAAGAGATATCGTTGCAAGTGCAGTCATCGATTCTGAAATTCTTTGTTCTCGAGGAAGAAGGATATCTTTCGGACTGCCTCCACGCCCGTCCCGGAACGCCTGCGAGCCGGGCAGAGAAGGACGACGCGCTCAGGCCTAATCAGCTTTTCGCGCTGACACTGGGAGCTGTTACCGACAGTGATATCTCCCGCAGGATAGTAAAAGCGTGTGAAACACTCCTGGTTCCCGGCGCCGTTCGAAGCCTGGCGGACAAAGCCGTTCGCCGTGCCCTTCCTGCCGTTTGCCGGCAGAAAGTGATTAACGACCCCTGTAATCCCTATCAGGGGAGATACGAGGGGGATGAAGATTCGCGGCGAAAACCCGCATATCACAACGGAACGGCCTGGACCTGGCTTTTCCCCGCTTTTTGCGAGGCGTGGGTTAGGGCATACGGCATTGAAGGCAGAGAAACCGCTTTGGCATGGCTCGCAAGCAGTACTTTTCTTATTAACAAGGGGTGTGCCGGCCACGTGCCGGAGATCCTGGACGGAGATTTTCCCCACAGGCAGCGCGGTTGTGATGCGCAGGCATGGGGAGCTAGTGAATTACTCCGGGTTTTTTGTGAATTAACGGGCACGTAAATTCGGATTGACTATTTGAAACCGGTCAATTAAACTTCATCCGAAGTTTGCTTTTTGGCTTTTTTATCGATGACAGGAAGGGGGGTATTATTATGAGTCTCAAGAAACAATTTCTAAAAAACAAACCTGTATGCAAGGTAACTTTCAGATTTCCCAAAGAAGCGGCAAGGGAAGCCCATACGGTTCATGTCGTAGGAGAATTTAACAACTGGGACATTTATGCGACACCTATGAAATGTTTAAAGGACGGATCCTTTATGGTAACCGTCGACCTTGAACAGGGGGCGGAATACCAGTTCCGTTATCTCATAAATGAAAAGAACTGGGAAAACGACTGGAATGCCGACAAATATCTGCCGTCCCAGTTCGGTAACTGTGAGAATTCAGTTGTTGTTGTATAAACGTTCCGGGGGCTTACACGATGAGTAATCTGAAAACCTTTCAGGTGTTTCCCAACATTCCCGAATCTCTGTCTTTTCTAGAGGTATTATCGCGCAATCTCTGGTGGTGCTGGCAGAAAGACGCCATAGAACTTTTCCGTCGCATAAATCCTTCCCTGTGGATCGAATGCGAACGGAGTCCCATCGTTTTCCTGGCCCGCATTTCCCAGGAACGTTATGAAGAGCTGACGGAGGATGATGGCTTTCTCGCCCACCTGGAAAAAGTACGTGAAAACTTTGAAAAACTCGGCCCCAATATCGCCGATTATCCCAAAGCGGAGAATCGAACGATAGCATATTTCTCCATGGAGTTCGGCATTCACGAAAGCCTCCCGTTCTTTGCAGGGGGACTCGGGGTCCTTGCGGGTGATCACCTGAAGGCAGCTTCGGACATGTCCTTACCGCTGATAGGCGTAGGGCTTCTCTATCGGCAGGGCTATTTTCATCAGTTTCTCAATCAGGATGGATGGCAACAGGAAGAATATCCCGAAACCGATATCTTTAACCTCCCCGTGGAGAAAGCCCGTGATAGTTCGGGTAATGAAATACGGGTCGTCGTTGCAGGCCCGGTCGGTGACATTAAGGCAATGGTCTGGAAAATTAATGTCGGGTGTATTCCTTTGTACCTTCTCGACGCGAACCTGCCGGAAAACGCGCCCAATATCCGGGATATCACCTCGCGGTTGTATGAGGGGGATCCGGAAAAAAGATTAAGCCAGGAAATACTGCTGGGAATCGGCGGCATCCGCGCACTTGAGGCCATGGGGATTTCCCCATCGGTATGTCATATGAACGAAGGACACTCCGCTTTTTCAAGTATGGAACGGCTTGCGCAGATCATCTCCAGGCATAATGTCGATTTGAAGACCGCTCTGGAAATTGTGCCCCGAACCTCGGTATTTACAACGCATACGCCCGTCCGGGCCGGTTACGATAAATTTCCCGTCGATCTCGTAAGGCCCTGTCTCATTCCGTTCGAAGAGAAACTGGGTACTAATGTCAGCGAAATTTTATCATGGGGCACCGTGGAAAATACGGATACGGACGGATCGTTTTCCATGTTCGCCCTGGGGTTGCGTATGTCACAATACTGCAATGGTGTCAGCGAACTGCACGGCAGCGTGGCACGGCGCATGTGGTCGCATGTCTGGCCGGGGAGACCCGAAGATGAAGTTCCCATCACGCATGTAACGAACGGCGTACATCTTCTTTCATGGATCTCTCATGAAAATTTTCTTCTTTTCGAAAACGCCCTTGGCCCTGACTGGCATTTGCAGATATCGAATCCGGATCTTGCTGACAGTATAGATGAGATTTACGATGAGGATCTTATGCGTGCCCATGAAATGAGCAATTCCCGCCTTATCCGCCACTGCCGAAGATGCATGGTGGAACAGCATCAGCGCCGCAACTCTCCGAAATCGGTAATGAGGGAAGCCGAATCCGTTCTGGACCCCGATATACTGACCGTTGTTTTTGCCCGTCGTTTTGCCACTTACAAGCGTGCCAATCTTCTGCTCCAGGATCCAAAGCGTTTCGAGGCTATACTTAATTCCGAGGTATACCCGGTGCAGTTTATTTTTTCGGGCAAGGCTCACCCTCAGGATAATGAAGGTAAGGAAGTGATCAAACGTCTGATCCAGTTTGCCAAAAGGCCGAGCGTACGCCATCGGATAATATTTCTCGAAGATTACAACATAAATATAGCCCGACACCTGGTACAGGGAGCGGATGTCTGGCTCAGTACCCCCAGGCGGCCTCTCGAGGCGTGCAGTACTTCAGGCATGAAAGCGGCGATTAACGGGGTGCTCAATCTGAGCATTCTTGATGGATGGTGGAGCGAAGGATATTCCGAAGACAGGGGGTGGCAGATAGGTAACGGGGAGGAGTACGCGGATCCGGTTTACCAGGATGCCGTCGAGAGCCAGGCCCTTTATAACGTGCTGGAGAACGATGTGATACCTTGCTATTATAAAAGGAAAAACGGCAGTACTCCTACACGGTGGGTAAAGATGATGAAGGAGTCGATGAAAATGGCCATGCAGAGTTTCTGCAGTCAGAGAATGGTCCGCGAATACGATCAGAGATTCTATACGCCGGCGGTAAAACGGTTGGGCTCTCTCCTGGAAAACGATGCCGCGGAAGCAAGGAGCCTTGTGGTTCAGCGCGAACGGTTCCTGAAGCTTTGGGGCGGCATTCGGGTCGGATCGCCTGTAAGAGATTCGGACAGTTCGGTTCGTGTAGGACAGACTTTTCGTGTGACTACGGAAGTGACGCTTGGAAAACTGAGCCCCGACGAAGTGGAAGTGCAGCTTTACTATGGGCACATGAAGTCCGTGGAAACCCTGACCGAAAGCATGACTGAGGAAATGAAAGTACTGGAGGGACTTGGAGACGGAAGGTATCTCTATGGGTGTCAGATAACCTGTAGTAATTCGGGACGATACGGTTTTACGGCACGTGTGAGGCCGCGGGGGGATGACCTGATCAGATTCGCCCCCGGACTGATTACCTGGGCGTGAAGCGATGCCTGCGTTTTTACATTTTTGCCGGCATGAGATAAGCGGATCCGGCAGATTGCTTATTAATCCGGCAGCAATATATGTCCAAGCCGTCACTCAGGCCCGTCACTCAGGCCCGCCATTCGGTCCCGGATCGGAGTCCGGGATGATGACCAAGCCGGCATCCAGAAAAATAATACTGGATGCCCATGATTGTAAAATTTATTTGAAACAGTGACCGACGTTCTTTTCATTGAGTTGTCTCTTGCTGATTTCTCCCTGTCATGAGGAGATGAAAATGACATATCATCGACAAAACCCGCGCGTTCTCATTGTGACACCTGAAGTCACATATCTGCCCAATGGCATGGGTAATCTCGCCAACAACCTCGCCGCCAAGGCTGGAGGGTTGGCCGATGTCTCGGCCGCCCTTATCAGCACCCTGTTTGACGAAGGCGCCGATGTGCATGTGGCGTTGCCCGATTACCGTGCTATCTTCAGAGATAATCTCGACCCGGTTTTGAGGAAGGAGATAAAAACCATCAGAGAGAGTATGCCGGATGAGAGAATCCACCTTGCGGAAGACAGGGCCTTTTTTTATAAAAGGCAGGTCTATTCCAGTTACAGTGATAAAAACATCAAAGTCGCCCTTGCGTTTCAACGGGAGGTTATAAATAATATCATCCCTCGTGTAAAGCCGGATCTTATCCATTGCAACGACTGGATGACCGGGTTGATCCCCGCAGTGACCCGGCAGATGGGCATCCCATCTCTTTTTACGATTCATAACATTCATACGGTGATGGCTTTGCTCTCGTATGTGGAGGATGTAGGAATCGATGCCGCATCGTTCTGGTCGTATCTCTTCTTCGAGCGCATTCCGTTCAACTATGAATATGCACGTGGGAACGTCCCTGTGGATTTTCTAACGAGCGGGGTCTTCGCCGCTCATTTTGTCAATACGGTCAGCCACACCTTTCTGCAGGAGGTAATCCGGGGTCAGCATGTGTTCGTACAGGAACCACTGAGGCGGGAACTGGCGAACAAATGGAATGCCGGTTGTGCGGTGGGAATCCTGAATGCGCCAGACCCTTCGTTCAATCCGTCAACGGATAAGGATCTGTCATACCAGTACGGCCCTGAAAATTGTGTCGAAGGAAAAATGAAGAATAAAAAATCCCTTCAGGAGAGGTTGGGGCTTATCCGGGACGACAAGGCTCCCCTGCTGTTCTGGCCCTCCCGTCTCGACCAGTTGCAGAAGGGCTGCCAGTTGCTCGCCGAAATTCTTTATGCGGTTCTATCCCGTTACTGGAACAGGAACCTCGAGATCGTCTTTGTGGCTAATGGTGATTTCCAGGTGTATTTCAAGGAAATTGTTCAATTTCATAACCTGCATGACCGGGTAGCGATATGCGACTTTGATGAGTCCCTGTCGCGCCTGGCCTATGGAGCCTCCGATTTTGTATTGATGCCGTCCCTTTTCGAGCCCTGCGGTCTTCCCCAGATGATAGGACCGATCTACGGGTCGCTCCCTATAGCAAACGATACGGGAGGGATTCACGACACGGTTGTCCATATGGATGCGGATAAGGACAGGGGAAACGGATTTCTTTTTAATGTCTATGATCCCAACGGCTTTTTCTGGGCTATTAATGAAGCCATGCTTTTTTATGAACTTCCCCGGGAGGTCAGGGAACGCCATATAAAACGGATCATGACCGAGAGTGTCGATGTTTTCAGTCACGCCGTTACGGCAAAGCATTATATCGATTTGTATGAGAAGATGCTACAACGACCGTTAATCAAAGATGAAGAGACTTCATGAATGTCCACTTCGCGGAATTCGCATAAATATCCTGGTCCTGTTTCCGACCCTCTCGATCTTCTTTTCGAGAGAGATTCCTATCTGCGTCCATATGAGCGTGTAATAAAAAGGCGGTTTTCGCGCCTGATCGAAATGGAAAAGAAACTTGCCCCGGATGAAACCGGTCTTGTTACGTTTGCCTCGGGGCATGAGTATTTCGGCCTGAAGAGTTGTGAGGATGAGTGGATCTTTCGCGAATGGGCCCCCAATGCAACAGCTCTTTTTCTTATCGGGGATATGACCGGCTGGCAGGAGAAACCCTCGTTCGCCCTAGAGCGTATTAATGATCAGGGGGTATGGGAAATCCGTCTTCCCCGGAAGGTGCTGGGGCATGGGGATCTTTACAGGCTCCGGGTTTACTGGAATACCGGCGGAGGAGACCGTATCCCGGCATATGCGAGGCGCGTAGTACAGGATCCCCGGACCCTGATATTCAACGCCCAGGTCTGGCATCCGCCTTCCCCTTACGAATGGAAGTGCAATGATTTCAAGTCACCCGCGACACCTCCTTTCATATATGAAGCACACGTCGGTATGGCCCAGGAAGAAGAAAAGATCGGTTCCTACCTGGAGTTTAAACTGAAGATTCTCCCGCGGATTATTGCGAGCGGGTATGATACCGTTCAACTGATGGGGATACCGGAACATCCCTATTACGCATCCTTCGGATACCATGTTTCGAATTTTTTCGCCGCTTCTTCCCGGTTTGGAACTCCGGAGGAGCTCAAGGAACTGGTGGATACCGCGCACTCCGCCGGTTTGAGGGTCATTATGGACCTGATCCATTCCCATGCGGTGAATAACGAGGTCGAGGGCCTGAGTCGCTTCGACGGAACGCCTTACCAGTATTTTCATGACGGCCCGCGGGGGCGTCACGAGGCATGGGATTCGCGGTGTTTCGATTACGGTAAGATTCCGGTTATCCATTTCCTGCTTTCCAATTGTCGTTTCTGGCTTGACGAGTACCGATTCGACGGGTTTCGTTTCGATGGTGTTACCAGCATGCTCTACAGCCATCACGGTCTGGGAAGGGCGTTCACGTCTTACGAATATTATTATGACGACACCGTCGACGAAGACGCTCTTATCTATCTGGGACTGGCCAATAAAGTTATACACGATCTGCGTCCGGACGCCGTTACCGTAGCCGAAGACATAAGCGGTATGCCCGGACTGGCCGTCCGGCGCGAGGAGGGCGGTTTCGGTTTCGACTACCGCCTGGCTATGGGGGTCCCCGATTACTGGATACGGCTCGTAAAAGAGGTTTCGGACGAGAACTGGCAACTGGGGAATCTCTGGTATGAACTGACGAACCGGAGAACGGACGAGAAAACGATCGGCTACGCGGAGTCTCACGATCAGGCTCTCGTGGGAGATAAGACACTTATCTTCCGTCTCATCGATTCGCAGATGTATCATCACATGCGTATCGGCGATACGGATATTAACGTCGACCGGGGTATCGCGCTGCACAAACTGATACGCTTCATAACATTGACGACAGCCGGCAATGGCTACCTGAATTTCATGGGCAACGAATTCGGACATCCCGAATGGGTGGATTTCCCCCGGGAGGGGAACGCGTGGTCTTATCACTACGCACGACGCCAGTGGCACCTTGTGGACGATCCCGATCTCAAGTATCGTTTTCTCGACCTTTTTGACCGCGAGATGATCGCGCTCGCAAAGCGTTTCCGGATCCTGGAATCTCAGGAAATCGAGCTGTTGCACGAACATTCGGATGACAAGGTCCTCGTATTCCGGCGGGCCGGGCTCCTGTTCGTTTTCAACCTGCACCCCACGAAATCTTACGTCGATTATCGCTTCGAAGCGGCACCCGGTAAATACGGGATGATTTTTGACAGTGACGCTCCGGCATACGGCGGCCAGGGACGGTTACATCCGGGCCAGTCTCATCTGACCCTTTTCGATGTTTCGAAAAACGGAAGCAGGCATTTTCTGAGCCTGTATATCCCGACGCGAACGGCCATCGTACTGCAGCCTGTCTCTTGAAAAGTCCCTGGATTAATTTGACATGTGATGAGGCTGTCGCCTTGTTTTCAACGTGTGTCATGGTTTTATGTCTTTACAACCGGATAATCTCAGTATATTTTCATAGAAAATTTAAAGTAAATAATCGTTTAACGTAAGGGGAGAAACCCGATGAGCAGGAAAGATTCTTTTTGCCCCGGCTGGTATGAAGATATTCCCCCGGCCGCATCATATAGAAGAATTTTTAAATGGGGGGGGATAGACAAATTCAAGCATCCCAACAGAAGGCTGTACGAATTCATAAAAGAAACGTTTGCCATGAAGGATGAAGATTTCAGGGAGCTTCATAACCCGGGCCTGGAGGAGGTGTCTTATAATGTTCCCCCGACGGTCTCAAATGAAAATATCGCTACATTCAAAAAGATAGTCGGAAATGAAAACGTCAAAATCGATGATTTTTCACGGCTCGAAGTCGCGTACGGGAAAACCACGTACGATATTTTCCGGCTCAGAGAAAAGGTCGCGGAGAATCTACCCGGAGCTGTGATTTGTCCGAGGGACAAGGAGGATATTTCGGAGATAATAACATACTGTAACAAGGAGAAAATCCCCGTGTATGTGTTTGGGGGAGGTTCGTCGGTTACCAGGGGGGTCGAGTGTGTGAAGGGAGGGATTACCCTCGATATGAGAACTCACATGAAGCGCATATTGAAGTTGAGTGAGAAAAACCAGACGATTACCGTGGAACCGGGGATCTTCGGGCCGGAGCTGGAAAACAGTTTGAACAGGGCGCCCGAACTGTTCGGGACACAGCACGCCTACACGTGCGGCCATTTCCCGCAATCCTTTGAATATTCTTCGGTCGGGGGGTGGGTCGTAACGAGAGGGGCGGGCCAGAACTCTACCTATTACGGAAAGATAGAAGATATGGTCGTGTGTCAGGAATATGTCACTCCCATCGGAACAATAAAGACCGGAGAATACCCGGCATCCGCGACCGGTCCCTCGATCGACCAGATAATGATAGGCAGTGAAGGGGCGTATGGAGTTCTCGTTTCCGTGACGCTGAAGGTGTGCCGTTATAATCCCGGAAACACCAGGCGTTTCAGTTTTATCTTCAAAAACTGGAACGACGCCGTAGACGCTACGCGGGAGGTAATGCAGGGAGAGTTCGGTTATCCCTCCGCGTTTCGGTTGTCGGACCCCGAAGAAACCGATGTCGCAATGAAGCTTTACGGGGTCGAGGGTACCGTCATCGACAGGATGCTGAAGTTGCGCGGATATAAACCGGGCAAAAAATGTCTTTTGCTGGGGACCGCCGACGGCAGCAGGGAATTTACCGGGCTTGTAAAACGTAATATACGCAGGATATGCAGAATATACGGGGCCATGTATACGACGGGATTAATCGCCGGAAAATGGGAGCAGGGGAGATTCACCGATCCTTACCTGAGAGAAGACCTGCAGGATTTCGGCGTTATAATAGACACGCTCGAGTGTGCCGTAAACTGGGAGCAGATCAAGCATGTTCACAGTTGCGTGAGGGCATACTGCAAAAGCAGACCCCGGACGGTATGTATGACACACGGATCACACTTCTATCCTCAGGGAGCAAATCTGTATTTTATATTCATCGGCAGGATGGATAAGGACGAGTTTATCGGCTACCACAAGGGCATTCTCGATGCCATTCAGAGCTCAGGTGCGGCCATGAGCCATCACCACGGCATCGGCAAGTTGTTCGCTCCATGGCTTGAAGGCCAGATCGGAACAAATGAGTTGAACGTCTTCAAGGCGCTTAAGAAACATTTCGATCCCAGCAACATCATGAATCCCGGGGGAACGCTCGCGCTGGACATGCCCGATGCCGAAAAAAGACTTACGAAAAAAGATTAGCGCGAAAGATCTGTCTATCAGGCCGGACAAGCTCCTTTACAAAGCATCGCTGCATGAATAACACTGCGAGGACGTGAGACAGCATAACGGGCAAGGAGTACCTCGTTCCGGTAAGACGGGTTTTACACTTATGGAATCAGCGGCATAGAAGTCTTTCATCGGGAGTGCGGCCGCAGTTACGGCACAGGTTATCGGGAACCTGACAATAAATATTTCGTGGTCAGAGCAGGATCGAACATTTTTGCGGATCCAGAAACAGGTAGAGTTCCTGTCCTTCTTCCTGCGGCATTTGATGAGGGATCTGTACCCTGATCATGGTACCGTCTATATTTATGAAAAAGTATAGAAAATTGCCCAGATAAGCCTTATGGGCAATAGTACCCTTGAACAGGTTCTCTCTGTCTTGAGGCGGGTCTGTGAATACTTCCACATTTTCAGGACGTATGGATGCGTATACTTTCTGTCCCGGCGTTATCGATTCGGTGCCGGGCATCGTACACAGCATCTTCTCACTGAAACCTGTGTGTACGTAAGCCTCATTCCTGTCCTGCAGGATATGGACGACTTCCCCGGATATGAAGTTCATTGTGCCGATAAAATCGGCGACAAATCTATTGGCGGGCTTTTCATATATCTCCTCGGCAGTACCGATTTGTACCACGTTTCCCGATTCCATAATGGCGATCCTGTCTGAGATGACCATCGCTTCCGCCTGGTCATGGGTGACGTAGACCGATGTGATGCCCATACGTTTTACCAGGCTCTTGATTTCAAATCTTAATTCTTCTCTGAGCTTCGCATCCAGGTTGCTCAGCGGTTCATCCAACAGCAGCACTTTGGGATTACTCACGAGGGCCCGCGCAAGGGCCACCCTTTGCTGCTGTCCGCCACTCAACTGGGACGGGTATCTCTCCTCCAGGCCGGTCAGACCAGTTAATGCCAATACCTGTCGCGCTTTTTCCTGGATAGCCTGTTTGGGTATCTTCTTAATTTTCAAGCCGTAAACAATATTATTAAATACCTTCATATGAGGCCATACGGCATAGTTTTGGAATACCATGCCGATTCCCCTTTTTGATGGCTGGATAAAGCCTTTGGAAAACATCGGCTTGCCATCGATAAGGATGTCCCCCTCTTCCGGTCTTTCCAATCCGGCGATGCAGCGCAAGGTGGTTGTTTTACCGCATCCGCTGGGGCCGAGAAGCGTCAGCATTTCTCCCTCGTTCACTTCGAGCTGTATGTGATTTACTGCTACTACCTTCTTAAAGCGCTTGAACAGGTTTTGAATCTCTATGAATGCCATTGAATTTGCCTCCTTCAGCGTTAAACCTTAAACCCCTGACCCCTGAGTTCCTATGCGCCGCCGGGACCCCAGGCGGCTTTGAGGATACCTCCGGCGATTCTAGATATGATCATCAGAAGGATAAAGGCAATCACAATCATCAGAAAAGCCATGGCTGCGGCGATTCCGAACTCCATGCCGCGGTGCCAGTTCAAATAGATTCCTATGGGCAGTGTCTCCCATCCTCCCCTATAAAGGAATATGGCGGTAGAGATCTCCTGGAACGCCATGATGAAAAACATCACTACCCCGACGAGTATTCCTTTAACCAGCAAGGGCAGAGATATATTCATAAAAGTTTTGAGTTTGCTCGCTCCGGCCACTTCCGAAGCCTCCTCGAGGGAAATATCCAATTGCAGATAAGAGGAGTGAGCCATCCGCAAAAAATAGGGGAGACGCCGTGCAAACAGGGCCAGCGGCATGATGATCCAGAAATGAGCCAGTGGTATGCCTTTCCAGAATCCCAGCAGATAACCCACGCCGACCGCTATACCTGGAAAGGCCAGCATGAGTGTAATCACGAAATCGAGAGCGTTTCTCCCCGGGACACGGGTGCGGACTATTATATAGGCGGCCGGCAGACCGAAGGCGATCCCGAAAAGCAGGGCTATCCCGCTGAAGACGAAGGAATTCTGTATCAGGAGCGGAGCTTCCATGAAAATCACCTTGAAGTTTTCGAGGGTCCAATACGACGGAAACGGTTCAAAGACCCACCTTCTGGAGAAAGCGGATAGCCCAAGCACGATCGGAATCAGGAGGACTATGCTCGCTATAAAAATCATGTACAGGTACGACCCCAATTTCACCACCGGACCCGGCTCGATTACTCTGCCTTCGGAAGTTGTCCCTTTGGAGAGACCGGTATACTTTTTCCTTTCAACCCACCACCTGACCAGCAAAAAGAGACTGATGCAAATGACGGCGGAAATGATCACCGCCACGATTCCCATGTACTTGCGATGAACATCGGTGAAGTGGTAGGCGATGTTGATGTAGGCAACCGTAGGGAGAAAATCCACCTGCCCCAGAATCATCGGTGTCAGCCAGTCCGTAAAGGGCCAGAGAAATACGATGACTGCGCCCGCCATATAACTTGGAGTGCAGAGAGGTAAAGTTACCGTAATGAATCTGCGAAAGCTGCTCGCTCCCTCGACTTCGGCGGCTTCTTCAAAGCAGGGATCTATGTTGGTGAAACCTGCGGAAAGACCAAGGACTATAAAAGGGAGCATGTGCAGGGATTGAATGAATACCAGCCCGTGCAGTCCGTAGATGAAATTTATGGATTTTTCGATCAACCCCGTATTCAGCAGAAGCAGATTCAGGGTTCCGTACTTGCCGAAAAAGATGATGAATGCAAATACGCCGGCATAAGCGGGCAAGACAATCGGCAAGAGCATCAGGGCTGTGAAAATCGTTTTACCCTTATGTCTGTATCTCGCCAGAATATATGCCAGGGGTATCCCGAGCAGGGTGGTTGTAAGTAGTACCAGCACGCTAAGGAGCAGGGTATTCCCGAAGGTTTTGAGATAATATGTATCCTGGAAGAATCCCAGGTAATTGCTTATTCCCCAGGTGTCTGTTCCGGCTATTTTGAAACTTTGCAATACCAGAATCGACATCGGATAAAGCACGAGTAAGGCGATGACCAACCACAGAAGTGCTGCCAGAGAGATATTACTGCGCGACATATCATATCCTTTTTATACCCGATGTGCGGGCGGGCCGCGACCCGCCGCGCATCAGGTCCGGAAAGTATTCTGAGTTCAGGTTGTCGCTACTTCGCGAAAATCAGAGAGCGTGCCTTGGCAGCGGACAGGCGGGCTTCCGCATACGCACCATCTTCCTCAAAGAGCTTCCTGGCTTCTTTTATTTCCGCCTCGGCTTTCTTCACGTCCATTTTTTTGGCTTTCGATGCTTTGATTTCTTCCTCGACTTCCTCTATCAGGGCCAGACTGCTTTTTAACTTATCCAACTTCCTGTAGATCTCGTATTCATAGTATTTGTTGACTTCGTCCCACCTCTTTGTTGCGAGCTCCAGATCGTACTCGATGAAACCTACATCCAGATCCCAGAAGGAATCGACCCCCAGTGCGTTTTTGGCGTGCGTGGCCATTTCAAAGCCTTCTTTTTCCCACTCGGAGAATTTGATGTCCATTCTGGCTGCGAAGTAACGGCCTTCCAATACGTGTTTTTGTCCGTCCATACTGAACAGCCAGTCAAGGAAAATTTTCCCAGTGGCTTCGTTGGGCGCGCCCTTGAGCAATGCTACTGCCTCAGGAACCAGGATCGTTTTTTCCGGGAGCAGATCGCGCACGGGATAGCCGTCTTTACGAGCAGCCATCGCGTTCATCTGCGGTTGCGCGACTCCGATGGGAACTTCGCCACGAGCCACTAATTGTGTCGTATCCGTGCTGCCGGTAGAGAAGCGGGGTATCTGTGCAGCCAGTAATCTGAGATATCTCCAGGCTTCCTTTTCTCCGAATGCCTGCAGGAGGATTTCCACGGTTTCATGCATTGTGCCGGAAGCGTATGGCAGCGTATATATGATGTTATCTCTGTAAATGGGATTGAGCAGATCGTTCCAGGTTTTGGGCGGAGGCAGTCTCAGTGCTTTCAGAACCTTCTCGTTGTACAGGTTGGTAACGATCCAGGGTGCGAAGCAGGTCCAGTAAAAATCTTTATCTTTTACCTTCATGCCGTGCCATTCGGCTGGAATCTGATCCCAGTCCTTCGGCCTGTAGGGAACCAGCAATCCTTCTTTCATCAGAACTTCATGCGCCGGAGCGCCTGCGCCCAGGAATATGTCCGCGTCCGGTTTGCCGCCCCATAGTCTTACTTTGTCTACGCAGACCGGCCATCCGCCCGGCCGCACAAACGTTATGTCTATGTCCTTACCATAGGTCTTTTTATAGTATGCCTTGAAACCTCTCTCCAAACTGTCGGACAACTCCTTGTAAACGGGACCGACCCAGCCGATTTTATCTGCCGCCTGTGTCTTGGCAGTGAAAACCGGTGTGAGCATCAGCGCCATTGAAATAACAGTGAAGATTGTTGCGGTTAAGATTCTCTTTCTCATCTTAAACTCCTTTCTGGTGACATTGTCACACTTGAAAAAATAAAGATTTCTTTATCCTCAAGCATCTCCAGCCGTAAAAATTTCCCCCCCTCAGGCTACAATCCGATACTCAGCCATCAAAGTTTAGCTTGCACCACCTCCTTCTTTCTCTCATGTATTTTAATTCGAACCAATATGATATAATTTTTCGTAGAATAGATAAACATTCAACCTTTGTCAATGCTAATATATGTCACTATTATCACCACTGGTTTTTTTTATCTAACCCTTTATAATATAAGCTGAAAGTCTGTGCTTTATGTGAATATCCCGATAGCGCCTGAAGAGAGATTTTTCTGGATCTCCTGCTGCGTAATAATCGAGTCTAAAACTATGGCAGGTACGGAATTCATTGATTTGATTCTATCCATTATCTCTGGGTAGCCTGCTACCCGTCTCTGTACGATCTGTGCCTGAGTATCACTTCCATAATCTCGGCGAACCCTTCGCCGCCATCCTTACTCGCCACAAACTCGGGCAGATGTGCAATCCTGTCCTTAAAACGAAGCACATTTCCTACTCCCGCCGAATGAGTAAAATATGCGAACATGGGTTCGTCATTGGGTGAATCGCCGCAGAACAGAAAGCGATCTTTATTGTCATCCAGATCCATTCCCCAGCGTTCCCGTGCCAGGATCTTTGTCATACCCAGCTTGTCGTAATCTCCGAACCACCCGTTGACATGAATCGAAGACACTTTGCATTTCGCTCCATGTCTGTTGAAAATCCGGCAGATTTTTTCGATGTCTCCAGGACCCAGCGTAGCCACGTCCTCACAGTAATCCACCGCGAGATCGGTTTCCCGGTAAGGCTGATCGCTTGCGATTGCCGCTCCCGGAACCTTCGCGAGTATTTCCTCGCCGATCCGCGACAGGCGTTTGCGTTTGTCATCCCTGATTTCCTGTGGATCGAAAAAAAGTTTCTTCAATTTTTTCTCTTTCTCGTCAAGCCAGAAACAGAAGGCTCCATTTTCCCCGACGACACCGTCCACCGGCCACATTCTTGCTATATGATCGCACCATCCGGCCGGTCTGCCGGTTATCGGAACCACCTTCATGCCGTATTCCTTTATCTTCCACAGCGCGTCGAAAGCACATGCCGGAATCTTGCCGCCGGTAGTCAGGGTATCGTCGATATCAAAAAAAACCCCGACAAAACTTTCCATTACGCCGGATTTCATACCCGCAACAGATAGCATCATTCTTCCGCCTCCTCGAAGCGCTCGCACGATTATAAGTATTAGATATTTCGACAGAACACAACTGTCTGAGCCGGACGGCGTGAGTAATAAGCCGCCGTGTTCAATTCGGACATGTCATATTTTTCGCCGCTTTACAATATGCATAAGGATTGCTACACTTCTTTACAACGGATTCGACGCGAATATGCATCTGTTAAGGATGTCGGGAACCGATCGCGGCACGCTGTCCGAGCTGAATGTTTCGACAGTTTATAGATATATTAAGGAAAAAGCCAGATGAAAGCGCTTCTTGTCGCTTCGAAAAACACGGTTGTTTACGAACCGATCAATGCATGCTTCGGGTCGGAATATAAAATCGATATCGCGACCAGTTATAAATCGTGTCTGAATCTCTTCAGAAAGAAACGTTATGAGTTTCTCTTTATCGATATAGAGCTTCTTCAACCCGAATCGCCACCTGCCGGTGAACGGGTCAGTTATAAAGACTCTTTTCAGCCGTTCTGGCATATGTTCCCTAACGCCGAAATAATCGTCATGTCGTCGCAGGAAAAAATCAGGGAAGCCGTTATGGCCGTTAAAGCCGGGGCAAGTAACTATATTACATATCCTGTCGACAAGGATGAACTGAAATTTGTGACCGAAAGTATATATGAATCGACGATAATGCAATCGGAGTTGGATTATCTCCGGGATAAATTCTGGCAGATAGATTCGATCGAAGTAGTCAGTACGGAGAGCCCGGAGATGAGAAAGGTTTTCGAAAGGATTCGCTCGGTTTCGCCCACAAAGACAACGGTTCTCCTGACCGGCGAAACAGGTACCGGGAAAGGGTTACTGGCAAAACTCATTCATCGCCACAGTAACCGTGGAAGAGACCAGTTCATTACGGTACACTGCGGGGCAATCCCCGATACTCTTCTGGAAAGTGAACTGTTCGGTCACGAAAAAGGCGCTTTCACGGGCGCCGACCGGAGAAAGCTGGGGAAGTTTGAAATAGCTCAAGGCGGTACGCTCTTTCTCGACGAGATAGGCACGATGACACCCTCCGCACAGATCAAGTTTCTGGAAGTATTGCAGGATAGGACCTTTCAGCGGGTTGGAGGAGAAGCAAACATAAAATCGGACGTGCGAATTATCGCTGCAACAAATATCAATTTAAAACAACTGGTAGCGAACGGTACCTTCAGGAAAGATCTTTATTATCGATTAAATGTTTTTCCCGTCGATATTCCACCCCTTAGAGAAAGAACCGAAGACATCCCTCAACTCGCGGGCGTTTTCCTGAGAAACCTGAACGAGACCTATTCGAAGGAAATCAACAGTATCCATCCGTACGTTCTGGAGGCTTTTGCCCGATACTCTTGGCCGGGTAACATTCGCGAACTGGAAAACCTCATGGAACGCGCTTATATCCTTGAAAATTCTTCAGTGCTCGGTCCCGAAAGTTTTCCGTCCGAGCTGTTCTTATCAGATTTTTCACATCCCACGCGTTCATCGACTTCATTACCAAGCCTGTCCGACGCGAGACGCAAGAATATCGAAGTCGCGGAAAGAAACTATTTAAAGCGGCTTCTAGCCGTACACAAGGGACACATCCGGAAATCGGCGGATACAGCCGGAATCAGTACCCGTCAATTACACAAGTTGTTGACCAGGTACGGTATCAAAAAAGAAGATTTCAAACTCTCTTCTTCCTGATAACGCATCAGAACTTTATATTCCTGCCAGGTAAATAATCGGAATATAAAGTTCCTTTTTTTCTTATTCATCAACGATTTAAAGATGTTAACCGTTTAACACCTTTTCTCAACCGGAAGAGGCCTGATATCTTTATCCGATTATCAGAACCTGGAATTCCGGTAATCGGATGGCCTTTAACGCTATATCTATAAATATCAGTAGGTTAAATGTATGGCATATTTAATGCTTTCTACACTGGCGTCATCGGGCGGAATCGGTCCGGTGCGCAGTGCAGATAAGTAATGAACAAGGAGGTGTAATTGTGAGCAAAGATCGAGGCATTGAAGACACAATCAGCGGAATCGTAATCCCGGTCGAGTGGGATGATGATGACGATGTCATCGGTGTCGCCATACAAACCTCTGACGAGGAAGAGTATCGTGTTGACGGAAACAAGAAAGGGAGAGAGTTGCTGGACCTTATCGAGCAGGAAGTTGAGGTAAGTGGTATGATCCGGGAAGATGAATATGATAACTTTATCATTAAGGTCAACGAATACAGTTTGATATGACGGGTATGATGTTAATGATATTAACATACGTTCAGACCCATGTTGCGGATTTTGAGCGTTTTAAAAGAAGCCTGACATACGGGACGGAGAAATAGGTAGATGGGAAAAAGGAAAGTATCTACAGGAAGTTGTTTGTTTGTGTGTGTGATTATTATTTTTGCGGCTGCCGTCGGGGTTTGTGCCGATAAGATAACGATCACCGGAGTGGTGGTGGCTATGGATTGGGATGACAAAGATAATGTTGTTGCCGTTTCCATAGAAACGGACAGTGAATTATATTACGTTTCCGAAAATGCTGCAGGAGAAAAATTGCGCGAACTTTTGGACAGGGGCGTGAAAGTTACCGGGATCCCAGGTAAAGATGAAGAAGGTAACAAGACGATTGCTGTAGAAACATATGAGATATTGGATGATTAGAGTCGAATGTCAAAACGCGTCATTTGTTCTCCGCGCTTCCGGGAGGATAAAGGTTTAGGACGGAGCCGTCCAGACCGAGCCTCCAGTCGGCAAGACTGAAGGCTGAATGTTGTTTACAACAAAGAGGTTTAAATTACTGATCATGTTTAATGAAATTTTTGAAAATCAGGTTATTCTTAATTATTTTATAATTCCTGCCCTTATTTGTCTGGCCCGTATCTGTGATGTCTCTATCGGAACTGTCCGGATAATAACCGTTTCAAAGGGAATGAAGTCGCTGGCTACCGCTCTCGGTTTTTTCGAAATCCTGATCTGGTTGTTCGCCATCGGGCAGATAATGCAGAACCTGACAAATATCGCTAATTATGTCGCGTATGCAACGGGTTACGCTGCAGGTAATTATGTGGGGATTTACGTTGAAGAAAAGTTATCGCTGGGAACCATAATGCTGAGGATCATTACCAAGAAAAAGGCGGGCGATCTGGTAGAATTTCTAAAAGCTGCCGGTTATGGTGTTACCGATATAAAGGGCGACGGCGCTTACGGACCTGTCGATGTAATATTTACGATTATCAGGCGGAAGGAATATAAAGCCGTTGTCGAGATAATAAAGAAGTTTAATCCCAGGGCTGTCTATACCGTCGAGGAAATTAAATTTGCGAGTACGGCACCCTTTCCCGTGATGCGTGAGCATGGCAATTTTAGCTCGTTTATCCGTTCCTTTGCGCAGGTCCTGAGCCCCGGCCACAGGGCTTTCGGCAAAGTCAGAAGCTTTCAGTACGACAACCACCTTAAGATAAAGGCGTAAATGTTCATTGTGGATGATGCCCGAAAAAATCGGGTTATTTTGGGGTGAGGGTCGAATTTTCAACCGTTCCGGAATAAAAGAGAGGCAAAGCCGGGTTAACGACTCTGCCTCTTTAAAGTTTATTCTATCTATTCTATCTATTTAAATATGGAGACCGTTGAGATGAAACATCCACTACCACCACCACTGGCACCACTATCATCATCTTCGGCATCGGGTGTATATAAAAAGATCTCGTTATCCTCGCCGTCAAATCCAACCCATACGACATACCCGCCCGCGTTTATCTGAGGCAGTGTGTCTTCATATGAATTGTTTGTAAGCTGCGTGGCGGTTGTGCCGTCGTGTAAAAAGATCTCGTTATCCTCGCCGTCAAATCCAACCCATACGACATACCCGTTGTCGTTTATTTGAGGACATATGTCCTCAAATAAATTTTCCGTAAGCGGGGATATTTCCGCCCACACCTGTGAGTTGGGAAGCAATACAACAGAGAAAAATACAAACGCTGTTACCAGTACAACCTTGATCGATTTTTTCATCCTTTTACCTCCTTTTTATTTTGTGAGTAATCTCCTCCCGGAAACTGGTCCATTTTCAAAATTAAGCCTGAACCTTTCCTGATAAAGAGAATGTACTATAAGTAACGATTTTTGGAGGAATAGCAATGCTTGAAAATAACTGAATTATTGCTGATGGTGAGCAGGTAGTTGTGGGATTAATCGAGTATGGATATCAATACTTAGACTTCGAACCCATACCGTGCGCAAAGACAACGTTCATAAGCTCCAAACCCGGTTTTACCGGCATTTCGAAGATAAGGGCATTCGACATGTCTAAATTAAACCACGCATCCTCGACCTTAACGGTAAGGTCGAGCGATCACATGGTACCGATGAGCGGGAACGCTATCAGTTCCTCGCTTGTACAACGTATGTAGATTTAAACGGAAGACAGGCTGAACGGGAGAACTTCCGCAACCCCTCAGAGGGCTTCACGGGAAAAATCCTTTTGAAATTCTGAGAGAGAAATTCCAATTCGTCGGCCGTAATCGAAAGCATCACACGTAAGTACTTTACGGGCGGTGCCTTCGTTATGATCGCCTGCTTCACGAAGAAGAAACCGTAATGTTCCATCTGCCCAGGGTGTAATGGTATTAATCGGTTCCGCAGTAGCATCGGGCAGTTTCCGAAAGATGATGCTTGCAATCCTGTAAGGTATCTTTTAGACTTTCGGAGGTACCTACGGGATGGAATAAATGTATCATCATGTCGATATATATCTTAATTTTCTAGCGGTTGAAAAAGGCGTTTCGCTGAATACGCTGGAGGCGTACGGCAGGGACCTGATCAGGTATGTGGCGTTTCTGGAGCAAAGGGGGATTACGCATATCAGAGATGCCTCTTCAGACGACGTCATCTCGTTTCTCGGAGACCTGAAGGCCGGCGGACTGATAGCCAGTTCCATTAACCGGTCGCTTGCGGCTGTCAGAGGGTTTTACCGGTATCTACTGACCGAGAAAATTATTGATGAAAATCCTTTGGCCAACATAGAATTGGCCAAGGTGTGGATGCATCTTCCCGACACACTGAGCCGGGAAGAGATGAATCTTCTCCTGAAACAGCCGGGCACGAAGACGCCGCTCGCTGTCAGGGATACCGCCATGCTCGAACTTCTGTATGCGACCGGAATCCGCGTTTCAGAGGTGGTCTCTCTGAACATGAGCAATGTAAACTGGCAGGCGAGTTATCTCATTGTAGTGGGGAAGGGGAACAAGGAAAGAATCGTTCCGATAGGAAGAGAGGCTTTTTCCTGTCTTAACCGGTATATCGAATACTCGAGACCGAAATTATCTAAAGATGGACCTGTAAATACCATCTTTCTGAACAGATCCGGAACAGGCCTGACACGTCAGGGGTTCTGGAAGATTATCAAAAAATATGTTAGAAAGGCCGGATTGCGGAAAAAAGTGTATCCCCATACGTTCAGACATTCTTTTGCGACACATCTTCTGGAGGGAGGGGCTGATTTGCGTTCCGTACAAGTGATGCTCGGTCATGCCGATATATCCACTACGCAGATCTACACACATGTAACACGTGAGAGGTTGAAGGAGATCCACCGGAAATATCACCCTAGAGGATAGTGATGGACTATTATCGCGGTTCAATAGAAAAGAAGAAAAAAACGAGAGAACCCGGGGCCGGGGGAATCGGTTCTGCCTTCTGGGTGGTAGTGCTTATCGTGCTGGTATCCTTTATCATCGGCATCGCGGTCAGTTTGTTTGTAATCAATACGGAAGCTTCCTCCCGGTTATCGAGGATAAAGGACACCATTCTTGTCTCTGTTGCCGGAGAAACTCCTCGAACCTACTCCATCAATATTGAAAAGAACGGCAAAGACTATATCCTGACGGAAGGAGACCGGTTCGAAATTTCGTACCGTGATGAATTTGTAATAAGGAGGGTGGAAACAAATTCTTTCCTCAATCGGGGTATCACGGTCGATATCGAAGGAACAGGAACCTCGAACGACCTGGAGGTTCTTTTAAATGGCATCGAACTGGTCGACCGGAAGATAGGTAATGACAAAGAGACTTTTGGAATCAATGTGTTGTATCGAGGTAATGTTATTACATCCATTCCGATAGATGTAATAATCACGCCTCAGGACTGGCTGAGGTTTGCCAAGGGATCTCAAACCGATAAATCCAGGATAGAGTATCTCGAACGTGCTGTAAGCATGAAAAAGGATGACATAAACGCACGCAAGATGCTGGCAAACCTGTATGTAAAAGACGGCATGATCAATAAAGGGATTATGGAATACAGAAGGGTTTTAAGACAGAAACCCGATGATCTGATTTCCCTTGTCGAGCTTTCAAAAATATATATGAGCAAGAAACAGTATGAGAAAGCTATAACAATTCACAGGGAGATCATCAAAATCAATCCCAAAGACGATGTAGCTTACGCAAATATCGCTTACTGCTACGCGAGACTTGGAAACTGGCATCGGGCTGCCGCCAACTTTAAGGCTTCACTGAAGTTCAACCCCGACAGTACCACCGTTCGATATAACCTGGCCGAAGCGTATGAAAGGCTGGGAAGGGACAAAGAAGCTATCGCCGAGTACGAGCAAGTCATGAAAAAGATGCCCGGTGATGCAAACGTTATTGCCGTTCTCTCGGATGCCTATCTGAGAACAGGCAGATATGACGATGCGATAGAATTGTATAGAGATCTTATAAAAAAACAGCCCCGGAATGCCACTGCGTATGCCAATATAGGGCTCGCGTACGGGAACAAAGACATGCTGGAAAAAGAGATAGCCAACTATCAGAAAGCTATCTCTCTCATGCCGAAGGACCCGGTCATTCATTTCAATCTTGCCGTGGCATACGACAAGGGAAAAATGTACGACAAAGCCGCCGAGGAATATCGAAAGGTTATGGAACTCAAACCCGGTGATGCCGATGCCGGTTTGCGTCTTGCCGATTATTATCTTTCGAAGAAAGATTATGATAACGCGTTGATAATGTATGAAAAGTTCATAAAATCAGGATCAAAAGACGCGTCTTTGTACGAAAAGGCCGGGTTCGCGTATGGTGAACTGAAGAAATACAAAAGTTCTGCCGACAGTTACGAAAAGGCCCTGGAATATGGATCGAAGAGTGAATTTATTCACTACAATCTTGCCTTCGCGTATGACAGGATAGGCAAGAAAAAGAAGGCAATCGCCGAGTATGAAGCGTTTGCTTCGAGCAAACCGACCATGGAGGTGCTGACCATACTGGCGAATTATTATATGGAAGGGAAGCAGTATGATAAAGCCATACGTGCCTATCAAAAGATGATCAAAATCGATCCGCGTGAGGCCGGATTATATTCAGGTATAGGTTACGCCTACAATCTCAGCGGAGATACGGACAAGGCGATAGCAAACTATAAGGCTTCCATCCGTTATGACAA
Source organism: Syntrophaceae bacterium UBA2210 (assembly GCA_002327865.1). GTDB lineage: Bacteria > Desulfobacterota > Syntrophia > Syntrophales > UBA2210 > UBA2210. Next base: position 17,621 of record DCUQ01000033.1, on the reverse strand, counting down.
CGAAGACGATATCGTGCACTGCCGGCTGGGGGAAGCTTACGAGAAAAAAGAGATGTACGAAGAGGCTCTAAGGGAATATACGACTGCGTATGAGTTGAATCCCGATTCGAACGAAGCTGCCCGCAAGATACCGCGCATCAAGGTCAGGATATTGCAGAAAAAACATCAGTAGATTTTGTGTCTGCTTTTAAAGGATATTTTCCGATTCGATCTGACAAAGCATGTATGGAATACCGGAGGGAAGGGGCAATACGATGAAACAAATAGTGCTGAGGGACATGGTTATCGGTGGGAGTGCCCCCTTTGTGTTGATTGCAGGCCCATGCGTTATCGAAGATGGATTAAAGACGGAGAAAATAGCTCTGTACCTGAAAAATCTGACGGAAGAACTCGATATACCCTTTATCTTCAAGGCATCCTACGATAAGGCGAATCGAAGTTCCATAAGCTCTTTCAGGGGACCGGGTCTGAAAGAAGGGCTCGATATACTCGGTGGGATCAGGGACGGGCTCTCGATCCCGGTTCTTTCCGATGTCCACAGGTTTGAAGAGATTGAGGCTGCTTCGAAGGTGTTGGATGTTATGCAGATACCGGCGTTTCTGTGCCGGCAGACGGATTTTATCGTTGAGGTCGGCAGGTCCGCCGGGATAGTCAATGTCAAAAAAGGGCAGTTTATCGCTCCGTGGGATGTTTCGAATATCATCGACAAGATAACCTCTACGGGCAACAAGAATATAATGATTACGGAGAGAGGAATAAGCTTCGGCTACAACAACCTGATCGTCGACATGAGATCTATTCCCATATTACGGGAGATGGGCTATCCGGTGATTTTTGATGCCACGCACAGTGTACAACTTCCGGGTAAGGCGGGAGGTTCATCGGGGGGCGACAGAAAAATGGCGATTTATCTGTCGCGCGCGGCGGTTGCCACGGGAATAGACGGATTGTTTCTCGAGGTTCATCCCGATCCCGAGTGCGCGCTGTGCGACGGTCCCAATTCTCTCTGCCTCGATTCGCTTCCGGATCTTCTCGGAATGCTGAAAAAAATAGACCGGATCGTTAAACCCGATATCACATGAGAAGGAAAATTATGGATAAATCTCTTTTTGAAAAGATGAAGATAATCAAGCTCCTGGTGCTGGATGTCGACGGTGTGCTGACCGATGGAAAAATAATTATCGATGACCTTGGAAACGAATCCAAGAACTTCAATGTCAGGGACGGGCATGGTTTAAAACTGCTGATGAGAGGCGGCATGGAAGTCGCCCTCCTGACGGGCAGGGAGTCGAAGGTAGTGAAACTACGCGCGGATGAGCTCGGAATCAGGGATGTCTACCAGGGAGTACGGAACAAGGAGGCGATCATGGGCGAAATACTTGCCGTGAAAGGATTGCCCGGTGAGTGTGTCGCGTATATAGGGGACGATATTGTTGATATCCCCGTGTTCAGGATGGTGGGGTTCTCGGCGTCCGTTGCCGATGCCATGGATTATGTCAAGGAATATGTCGATTATGTCTCCGGGAAAAACGGAGGAGAAGGAGCGGTCAGAGAAATCTGCGAAATGATCCTCAAAGCCCGTGGGAAATGGAACGATGTAACGTCAAGATATGGTCTCAAGACCGACTGATGAGACTTTCCCTTTACACGAATTCAGTTAGGTGGTACACTTCTTGCTAAAATTGCGAGGGAGAGCTCTTATGGTATGATTTTCCAGCGAATTTACCTATCGCGATGCGCGCGGACTTGATAAGTTGCTCAAAATCATACCTTTTACGTTTCTGTAAAACTCCCTGGATTACACCATTGCTAAAGAAGATATCAGCCAGGAAACTGTTTATTGCCGGATTCGTTCTTTTGGCCGGCGCTTTTTTGCTGTATGCAATCTGCGTTGTCGACAAAGAGGATCATGGCGTTCTGAAAGTCATTTCGGAACGGGTAGATCTTCAAATAAAAGATTTTCACTATACCGAGGTAGATAAATCAGGACTGGTATGGGAGGTTAACGCGGATACCGCCAGGTACTTCAGGGAAGATGATATTACCCGGTTTGAAAATGTTGCGGTTAAACTGGTGCTTTCCAATGGTGGAATATATACGATGACGGGTGAGAGGGGTTCGCTGCATACCGATACGGGGAATATTGATATATGCGGAAATGTCGTCGCCGTTTCGAACAGTAAGGAACGTTTTGAAACGGACGCCCTGCATTATTCGCACAATGACGGAAGAATTCATACGGAAGATGTCGTGAATATGATACGTCCCGGAACCGCCGTAAAAGGTACCGGTATGACCATCTCGCTGAAGGACAGGAAAATAACACTTTTGTCCGGCGTGAGCGCGATAATACAGAAAGAATAAACTTGAACGGATACTCGTGATAAATGAAAAAATTTTTCTCCATGATACCGGCAATCGCAGTGATTTTTCTTCTTGTCACGATGAGTGGCGTATATGGGGAGAAAAATCCGATACGGATAACATCAGACCGTCTGGATGCTTACGACGACAGAAGTCTTGTCCTGTTTTCCGGAAATGTCGAAGCCGTCCAGGGGGATACGGTAATACATGCCGACAATCTGTATATTTACTATAACAGGGAAGCCGGCGGGGGAAATGTCATCTCCGGGGTGGCGGAAGGTACGGGAAATATAGATAAGATAGAACTGCAGGGCAATGTCATTGTGAAGCTGAACGAAAGGACGGTTACCGGAGGCACTGCAATCTTCTATAACACCGAGCAGAAAATCGTCATGACCGGGAATGCCGTGATGATGGAAGGAGAGAACGTGATCAAGGGAGACAGGATTACCGTTTTCCTGCTTGAAAACAGGGGGGTCGTAGATGGCTCCGGAGGAGAGCGGGTTACCGCCACTATCTATCCCGGTGATTCCGAATAGAGAATGATAGTGATTTATAATAGACGGGGTAATGTTAATTCTTGGAAAAACTGATTGCTGAAGAACTGGTTAAAACCTATAACGGGCGCAATGTAGTGAACAGGGTTAACCTGGAAGTTCACAGGGGAGAAGTAGTCGGCCTGTTGGGACCTAACGGTGCTGGTAAGACGACCACTTTTTATATAATCGTGGGACTGATACGCCCGGATGGCGGGAGTATCCTGTTGAATGGTGAGGATATCAGCCATGATCCGATGTATATGAGGGCCCGTAAAGGGATAAATTATCTCCCGCAGGAAGCATCCGTATTCAGAAAACTTACCGTAGAAGAAAACATAATGGCCATCCTGGAAACACTCGATATAAGCAGGGAAGAAAGGGTCGAAAGGCTGCGCAATCATCTGGAGGAACTCGACCTTTCGGGTCTCGCGAAAAATATGGCGTATTCACTTTCGGGAGGCGAACGCAGGCGGGTGGAAATTACAAGGGCGCTGGTTACATCACCGCGCTACATGCTTCTTGATGAACCTTTTGCCGGTATAGATCCGATAGCGGTTGCCGATATCCAGGATATCATACGCAGATTGCGGTCAAGGGGTATAGGCGTGCTTATTTCCGATCATAACGTAAGAGAAACACTCAAGGTCTGCGACAGGGCATATATTGTTAACGAGGGTGCAGTTCTGGTTGAAGGTAATCCCGACCATATCTCCGGCAGTGAGATTGCGCGTAAATTTTACCTAGGTAAGGATTTTGATCTGTAAGGAATATCTTCCCGGGGGATTGATTTCCGGGGAGTGAAGATAATTCAAGGACAATAGACAGGAATAGTAATAATGGTTTTCGAGCTCAAACAAAACCTCAAGCTTACCCAGCAGCTGGTTATGACGCCGCAGTTGCAGCAGTCGATAAAGCTCCTGCAGCTTTCGCGACTGGAGCTGGTAGATACCATAAATCAGGAGCTTGAGGAAAATCCTCTTCTCGAAGACCGGGTTGTCGACAGTGATCCGGAGACAGAGATTGCTCCGGAACTCGAAGATATGAAGGTCGAAATGAAAACGAAGGAGATTACCGGTGAGGGAGACGGTAAAGAGGATTTCGACTGGAACAGCTATATCGAAGATTTCGGCCCGATGGGTGTTCCGCATTCCCACGAGAATGTGGATACGCCGTCTTTCGAGAACATGCTTACCAAAACGGCCTCTCTCTCGGATCACCTGTTGTGGCAGCTTAACCTTTCGCGGTTTACCGATGAGGAAAGACGTGTCGGTGAACAGATCATCGGCAACCTGAACAACGAAGGATATATCATGGCAACTCCCGAGGAGATTGCCTCCCTGGAAGACGTGGAACCGGCTTTTGCCGAAAACGTTCTCAAAAAGGTGCAACAATTTGATCCTCCGGGTGTCGCAGCGAGAGATTTGAAGGAATGCCTGCTTTTACAGGTCAGGATGCTGGATATCGATTCATCACTTCCGGAAAAGATAATCGAAGACCATCTGAAAGATCTTGAGACGAGAAACTACAATAACATAGCAAAAAAAGAAAAGGTCTCCATCGATGATATCAAACAGGCGGTTTTAGTAATAAGCAGCCTGAATCCCAAACCGGGACTCTGTTACAATGAGGAACCCCCTCAGTATATAATACCGGATGTATTCGTTTTTAAGATCGGAGATGCATACAAAGTTGTTCTGAACGACGACGGTATGCCTAGACTGAGGATAAACAATCTCTACAAGGAAATCATGGGCGGCATGAAAGACAAGGAAGGAGAAGAATGTAAAACCTATATCAAGGATAAGTTGCAGTCCGCTACCTGGTTGATAAAGAGCATTCAGCAGCGCCAGAAGACGATCGCCAGGGTAGCTGAAAGCATCGTGGAACACCAGATCGAGTTTTTCGATAAGGGTATTTATTATTTAAAACCTATGGTTCTGCGGGACATTGCCGATGATGTCGAGATGCATGAATCGACGATAAGCAGGGTTACCACAAACAAATACATGCATACACCGAGGGGCATCTTCGAACTCAAGTTCTTCTTTAACAGCGGTATAAACAGGGTCGGTGATACTCCTCAGATAGCGTCGCAGAGTGTCAAGGAAAAAATACGGCAGATAATAAGAGGAGAAGACAGTAGAAAGCCGTATAGTGACGAGGATATAGTTGATTTACTTAGGGATTCCGATATATCGATAGCGAGAAGAACGGTAGCGAAATACAGAGAGTCGATGGGAATGTTGTCCTCGTCAAAGAGAAGGAGGTATTCCTGAGCCAGGCGAAATACCGGTTGACTTTTATAATAGGCTCAAATATAAGGCGAAGTTTCATCGTATTGGTGAAACCATTTTAAAGAATCTGACAGCAAAAACAGGTGGGATGAGTGACAGACACTGTATTCTGCCGCAGAGGAGGAAAGTGCATGCAAACTTCTTTTACCTTTAGGAATATGGAAACTGGTGAATGGTTGAAGGATTATGTCAACAAAAAACTTGCCAGAATCGAAAGATATATGGATAAACCTGTAAGTGTCAATGTGATATTGTCCGTGGATAAATTCAGAAATATTGCCGAAATAAAACTGTCTGCCAAAAATATAGCCCTTCAGGGAAAGGAAGAGGCGAAGGAAATGACGCTTGCCGTCGATAACGTTATCGACAAGATAGAGCGGCAGATGAAAAAATATAAGGGAAAAATAAAGAATCACAAGGATGTAACGTCGATCGGCGAAAACATTGTGCCTGAGGAGTTACCTGCCGAAGAGTACGAGGAATACAGTGGAGATCCTGAAGTGGTAGAGACCAGAAAAGTCGTACTCAAACCGATGTCTCTGGAAGATGCGACACTGGAAATGGATGAGTCCAGGAATATGTTTGTCATTTACCGTGACTCTTCCTCTGAAAATGTATGCGTTATTTACCGCCGTGATGACGGAAATTATGTCCTGATCGAGACCAACAGCTGAGATGGAAGGTAACTTATGATGAATATTGAAGATATGCTTGAAAAAGAATTTATCATCGAGAATCTGAAATCCAGGACGAAAAAAGAAGTCCTCATCGAATTATCCGATGTTTTTATGAATTCCATAACAGCTGTTAATCGTGATTCCCTGATAGAGGTATTGCTGGAGAGAGAAAAACTCGGCAGCACGGGGATCGGTGAAGGCATTGCCATTCCTCATGGGAAACTTGCCGGCCTTGAAAAACTTGTAATATCGTTCGGGAGAAGCATGACAGGTGTCGATTTCGACTCCCTTGACGGCAACCCGGTGTATATCTTCTTTCTGATTCTTGCCCCGGAGAATTCAGCGGGACAACATCTGAAGGCTCTGGCCAAGATATCCCGGATGCTGAAAGATGTTTCTTTCAGAGAGTCTCTGATGAACATTAAGACATCCGAAGAAGCATACAACCTTATCATTGAAAAAAGTAAAACATACGTTTAAAATCCTTATCTGCAGCAGCGGTATCTTTAAGCGAAAAAACCGGTTTCGCAACACATGAAAACACGGGCAACGCGAACTCTGGCTCAATCTTTTTTCTTTTCTTACCCCGCAGTGTTTTCATGATGGTTTTCAGATCGTTACTTTTAGGATTTACCACAGTGAAGATCATTATCCTTTTTACTATACCGTATTCAAATTTTTAACGATAAATTAAAGGCAAAGTTATCATGTCGAACAGTAGCAATGCGGAAAAAACGACAAGTATGCAGGGTGTGCTGATAGAGCTGTTCGGTATGGGGATTATCATGACCGGTGAAAGCAGCATCGGCAAGAGCGAATGCGGTCTGGAATTGATAACGAGAGGCCATCGGCTCGTCGCTGACGATTCAGTAGATATAATAAAAACTTCCGGCGACACGCTCTACGGCAAGTGCCCCGATGTGACGAAATATTTCATGGAGATCAGGGGAATCGGCGTTGTCAATGTGAGAAATCTCTTCGGCCGGGATGCCGTAAGTGACGGAGTGTCGATCGATATCATTGCCGATCTGGTCAGGTGGGAAGACTGGGCGGATACGGACAGATTAGGTTCGGAGGAACGATACTGTTCCATTCTTGGTGTCGACGTGCCGATGGTCAGGCTGCCGATACGATCCGGGGGAAATATGGCCACTGTCATAGAAATGGTGGCGAGAAATCACATATTGAAGAGGGAAGGCTATAACGCTTCAATGGAACTGATAAAAAAAGTTTCCGATAAGATAAAAAGGACGGAAAAGTGATGGAGAACCTTCGTATCGTTATCGTAACCGGCCTGTCGGGTTCCGGAAAGAGCACGGCCTTGAAAGCTCTCGAGGATATAGGTTTTTTCTGTGTGGATAATCTTCCGATCATGCTTCTCCCCAAATTGCTGGATCTGCAGACCGGAGCCTCCTCGGAAGTTTCGAAGATAGCACTGGTTATGGACCTGCGAGAGAAGCATTTCCTCGAGAATCATATAGCCGTTCTCTCCAAGCTCAAAAAAAAGAAGTATGATATCGAGATACTTTTTCTTGATACTAGCGACGAGTTCCTGATGCGAAGGTTCAGCGAAACAAGGAGAGTGCATCCCTTGTCGGAGGGGAGGACCATTCCCGAAAGTATAAAACTGGAACGCGAAAAACTGATGGAATTAAAGGAAATGGCCGGTAATGTCATCGATACGTCGAATTACAGCGTCCACCAGTTGAAGGAACATGTTCAGAGTCTCTATCTCGCTCCCGGCAAGACCAGAAAGCTTCTGATAAATCTGACATCGTTCGGGTACCGTTTCGGCCTTCCGCCGGACGCTGATATTGTTATGGATGTCAGGTTTCTCCCCAATCCCTATTTCGTCAGTGATCTCAGAAGTCACGATGGCAATGAAGAGAATGTGAAAAAATATGTCATGCGGTGGGATGATACGAAACAGTTTCTGACAAACTTGTTTAATATGATGGGATTTCTGACTCCTTTGTATGAAAAGGAGGGAAAATCATACCTGAATATCGCGATCGGATGTACAGGAGGGAGACACCGATCCGTCGTCATACTCAACCAGTTGGCTGAATACTTTTCGGACAGGAACTATACGATCAATCTAAGCCACCGGGATATAAATAAAAAGTGAGCTTGTTGCTTCTCCTCCAGACTATTGCGAAACAGCCAGTTTTTCGGTTATATTATCATTCATCCAGTGTGGATCCCACCATTCCAGGGGGTTTACGAACTTGCCACCCGCCAGCATGCTGAAATGGAGGTGATCTCCTCCCGCCATACCGGTGTTGCCGGTGTGACCGATCATCTCTCCTTTTCCGACCGTCTGTTCCTTTTGCACGTCGATTGATGAAAGATGTGCGTACAGGCTGAAAGTTCCCATGCCATGATCGATGATTATAGTATTTCCGTAAATTCCGAGATACCCCGTGAAGACGACAATACCCGCGTTCGATGCTTCAACCGGAGCGTTTTTCGTAGAGGCCAGATCGACTCCCATATGCACGCTTTTGCTTATCTCCTTGCCCTCATAATAATAAGTTCTCCTGTCTCCGAAGGTTGCCATTGTCGCGGCGTTTTTCATCCGCAGGAAACTTCCCTCCCAGAGTTGTTCCGGATGTGTGTTTTCGCAGATCGTCTCGATCGTTTTTAAATTCTGCTCTCTAATTTCGGTATTTATGCGTGAGAAGGCTTCGAGAAGGGAGATCTCCCGCAGATATTTATACATTTGTTGAAATTCAGGCATCTTTATTTCCAGGAACCGCTGACTGATATTCATCTTGTCCCTGCGGAACTGTTTGTCTCTTATATGAAATGAAACCGGGTAGAGAGAGCTGTTCCCGGCATTGTCCTCGGCCAGGATACGTATGGCCAGGTTTTTATTCGAGGCATCCACCGGTATCGCAAAATATGATATATTGCGTGTACCCCCCGCCGTATTTTCCGTGTACGAAGGGAAAAAGGTGCTGTTAACCTCGACGCCGCTTCGGGATACCTCCTCCGACAGGCGATAGGTTACGACACACGATCCCCCCGGATTTATATAATTGGAAAAACTCAACGGGGATATCCGTGGCGGAACGGTATCTACAACCACTTCAAATTCACTGGTTGTTGTATTTTTCCTGAGAGAATAATCCGTAACGGATATTCCGAACGTAGCGGTTCCATCGTGAAGCCCCAGATCTTCCGGCACGATATTAACATTAAGGGTTTCCCTGTTGATTCCCTTCTCCGGCAGGTTCAGCGCGTTTACCGTGTGTTTCTTCCCGTCCTGAGATATATCGACATAGACATTCCGTATGCCGCTTTTTTTGTCGATAGCGGTAATATCGAAAGTCGTTTTCTGTCCTATCATGATGACATCCCGGTTCAGCAGTATCGCCGGGTCTTCTCCCTCGCAATAAACCATAAAAGCCCATATTCCCAGACACACCAGCGCGATAAGCACAACAGCAGACAGATACTTCAAGGATTTTTTCATGTAACACTCTCTTTCATCGTTTCAACGGATCTTACGGATTTTGCCCATTCCTTTCGCAGTTGACCTTATATACAATAACTGTTATATTTTTCAAACTATTTTGGCAAACCTTTCGATTTCCAATAAGATTCTGATGATGCAGATTATTTTTCCATATAATATGCGAATGCAGGGACATCGCCATGCTTGACAACAAGAATATCGTTCTGGGAATAACGGGCGGCGTCGCGGCTTACAAAGCGGCGGAACTGACGAGAGAATTTATCAAACAGGGTGCGACAGTCAGGGTTGTCATGACGGAGAACGCGGCCAAATTCATAACCCCGCTTACCTTGCAGGTCCTTTCCGGCAACCACGTCTACCGTGACATGTTTTCTCCTGTAGGTGATGACAGCATTCCGCACATATCCCTGGCGCGAAACGCCGATATAATCGTTGTCGCGCCGGCAACGGCAAATATAATCGGCAAGATCGCGTCGGGTATCGCCGACGATCTCCTTTCCACGACAATAATGGCCGCCAGATCTCCCGTGCTTATATGTCCCGCCATGAATTCAAACATGTATAACAACCCGGTTCTGCAGGCAAATATCGACAAACTCTCTTCGCTGGGCTACCTTTTTGTGGAACCGGCGTATGGAGATCTTGCCTGCAAATCACAAGGCCCGGGAAGATTTCATGACGCCGGATATATCGTCGAAGAGGTCGAGACAGCCCTCACGGTAAAAGACCTGGCAGGAGAAAGGATATTGATAACGGCGGGTCCTACCAGAGAGGCTTTCGATCCGGTGAGATACATATCCAATCATTCATCCGGAAAGATGGGTTATGCACTGGCTGTTGTTGCGAGGAGGAGAGGCGCCGATGTCACATTGATAAGCGGACCCAGCTCTCTTCCCGTCCCGGCCGGAGTGAAATTCGCAGGGGTATCCAGCGCCGGGGAGATGAGAGATGCCGTGATGAAACACCTCGAAGATTCAACGGTCATTATCAAGGCTGCTGCGGTAGCAGATTACCGGCCATCCGTTGCCTCGGATACGAAGATAAAGAAGAAAGACGGAAGCCTCAGTATCTCGCTCGAGAGAACACCCGATATAATATCCGAAATAGGCAGGAGAAAGGGTAATCGTATACTCGTGGGATTTGCCATGGAAACGGAAAATCTCATTAAAAACGCACGGGAAAAGCTGATTGCCAGGGATATGGACCTGATCGTGGCTAATGAACTCGGCAGTCCCGGCTCCGGATTCCAGCATGATACAAATGTTGTAAAGATACTGGACAGGTCGGGTGGAATCGAAGAATTGCCGATTATGGACAAGAAAGAAGTGGCGTACAGGATACTGGACAGGGTCCTGGAAATCTCCGGCGGGAAGAGCGAAGGATGAGAAAAGAGCTCCTGGAACTGACAAGTGCCTTGAAAAATCGTATACTGTCCGAAAAAGAATCGAGGAGCGGACTTTACACCGGTTTGTACATAAAGGGAGAACCCGGCGCGATATCATCCCCATCTGTTCATGACGCAACCGGCGACAGGATTATCCATGTTCCTTCCGTTACGCTCCCCGACATAAAAAAGGAGCTCGGGGACTGCAGTCGGTGCAAATTGCACGGCGGTAGAAGCCATATAGTATTCGGAGAGGGAAACCCCTCCGCCGATCTTGTATTCGTGGGCGAAGCCCCGGGAAGAGACGAAGATATTCAGGGGAAACCTTTCGTGGGCCGGGCGGGGCAATTGCTTACCGACATCATAAAAGCCATGGGATTGGAGAGAAGGGATGTGTACATATGCAACATACTGAAATGCCGCCCTCCGAATAACCGTAATCCCGAGCCCGACGAGATCGCCGCGTGTGAGCCCTTTTTGATCAGACAGCTTGAAGTTTTGAACCCCGTGGTTATTTGCGCCATGGGTAAATTCGCGGCGCAGACACTTCTAAAGACAGACACGGCCATTTCCCTGCTTCGCGGCCGATTTCACTCGTATCACGGGATAAAACTCATGCCCACATACCATCCCGCTTACCTCCTGAGGAATCCGGGCGCCAAGAAACAGGTCTGGCAGGATGTTCAGATTATTATGGAAGAGTTAAAACAGGCATCACAGGCGACTTAATAACATAAAACAGATAACTTTCGTAAAGGCTGGAAAAAGATATTGTCAGGTGAACCCCATGAAAAACAAAATCCTGAAATACGTTCTTTTATCGATGTTTATCGTACTTTGTATAGTCGGCGTGGCGGTACAGTCTCACTGTGAAGACGGTAAGCGTGTTTTCGACGTGATTACTGTCGATTCCGCTATTACTCCCGCAGTCGCCAAGTATATTACGAAGGCGATAGATCAAGCTCAGACAAAAGGATCGGCCGGAATCATTATTCTTCTGGACACACCGGGCGGACTCGATCTGGCCATGAGAGATATCGTCAAAGAGCTCCTGAACCCGACGCTTCCCGTAATCGTTTACGTCTATCCCTCAGGTGCAAGAGCGGCATCGGCCGGGGTCATGATAACCATGGCCGCTCCGGTAGCTGCCATGGCACCGGGTACGAATATCGGTGCCGCCCACCCGGTGGCTATCGGTGTCGGAGGTAAAATGGACGAGACAATGGCGAAAAAGGTGGAAAATGATGCGGTCGCCTATGCCTCGGGAATCGCGAAAAAAAGAGGACGCAATGCCGAGTGGATCGAACAGGCTGTGAAGGAAAGTGTCTCCATCACGGCTGAAGAGGCGCTTAAGAAAAATGTTATCGATGTCATCGCATCCGATGTGGATGAACTGCTTAACAAGATTGACGGCTGTACGGTATCACTCCTCTCCGGGGATGTAATCCTTAAGACGAAAGGAGCAGTCATAAATGAAATGGATATGGGGCTGCGGGAAAAGATCCTTGTAACGCTCAGCGACCCCAATATCGCTTATATTTTAATGATGATAGGACTTGCCGGTCTATATTTCGAATTTTCCAATCCCGGGGCGATCCTGCCCGGTGTTGTCGGAGGTATTTCACTTATACTGGCCTTCTTCGCCATGCAGACGCTCCCTGTCAATTATGCCGGAATAGCGCTGATAATCTTCGGAATAATTCTTTTTATCGCGGAGATAAAGATAGTCAGTCACGGGATGCTCAGCGTTGCGGGTGTTATTTCGCTCGCTCTGGGTTCCGTCATGCTGTTCGAGTCTTCCGCCCCGGCCATCAGGGTTTCCATGAGCGTAATGATCCCCACAATCATTATCGTATCAATCTTTTTTATCGTGGTCGTATCGCTTGCCGTAAAGGCTCAGATGAAAAAACCTTCCACGGGCGCGGGAGGCATGATCGGCCGGAGGGGGAAAACAGTGACACCCGTTTATACCGATGGAAAGGTTCTCGTCAAGGGAGAGCTCTGGAATGCCTTCAGCAGGGAATTAATAGAGGAAGGAACGGAGATAGTAGTAATCAATGTAAATGGTTTAAAGGTTGAGGTGGAAAAAATATAGACATACAGGAGGAATAAATCATGTTTATGTACGCAATAATCACATTGGTTGTCCTGGTGGTGATGTTCCTGGCGTCCGCTATACGGATCCTCAACGAGTACGAGCGGGGGGTAATCTTCCGCCTGGGAAGAATCATTGCTACCAAGGGGCCCGGTCTCATCATCCTGATACCTGTTATAGACCGGATGGTAAAGGTGGATATGAGGATCATCACGATGGATGTCCCCCCGCAGGATGTCATAACGCGTGACAATGTCTCCATCAAGGTAAACGCGGTGATCTATTTCAGGGTCATGGATGCCAACAGTGCCGTTATCGAGGTCGAGAACTTTCTCTACGCCACCTCACAGCTCGCGCAGACCACTCTGAGAAGTGTCTGCGGGCAGGTCGAACTGGATGAAATCCTCGCCGAGCGGGAGAAGATAAACACTCAACTGCAGGAGATACTCGACCGAAGTACCGATCCCTGGGGGATAAAGGTAACCACGGTTGAAGTGAAGCATATCGATCTCCCGCAGGAAATGCAGCGTGCGATGGCGAAACAGGCGGAGGCCGAAAGAGAGAGAAGGGCGAAGGTCATAAATGCGGAGGGCGAATTCCAGGCCGCGAAACGGCTTACCGAAGCGGGCAAAATGATGGCGGAGCAGCCGATAGCGCTGCAGCTTCGCTATCTCCAGACACTTGCGCTCGTTGCAGCGGAAAATAATTCGACGACACTCTTCCCCATACCGATCGATCTGTTCGAACCATTTATAGAATTTGCGAAAAAGAAGAATAAATAACTCAGTTAAATCCAAGGGAAACAAAGGAGACTTATGTGAGAGCCGATGGAAGAACGAAGAGTTTTGTTGGGGCTGCGATACTTATTGCTCTCGGAATACTCATAATTTTGAGCAACAGCGGTACCTATGAATTCGATAAAAGCTGGCCCATACTCCTCATTGTCATGGCTGTTTCCATGCTTGTCCAGCGTACCGGAGATGTCGGAGCATGGTTCATCGGTATCGTCGGGGCGGGATTTTTCGTAATGAAAAATTTCTTCCCCGGTATTGAAGATCTTGGGAAATATGTTCTTCCGGCGCTGATGATAGTGCTTGGTATATATATGATATTCAAGAAAAGCAGAAGCAAGCGCTTGCCTTGACAAACGCGCCGGGAAACAGGAATTATATGTCGAACGGTGATTGAGGAAGGTATGCCCCGTCATCCCCGGTTTTTATTCCTTGAGCCTGATACGAAGCGATCCTTCTTCCACCTTGATCTCGTCGATGCCGGCCGCGAAGGAACTCCAGAGGCCCTCCCCGTCGCCGAACTCTTTTACGAGATCGACGTTTTTAAGATTACCTAACCAGGCGTTAGGTAGCGGGACCCCCCAGACACTGATCCCTTTTAATGCCATGACCGGTCTGCCACCGGCATAGGCAAGCTCCAGTCCCGCGGTCACTTTAAGCGTTTTACCGCCGAATACGGGAAGGTCTTTGTCCAGGGGTATGATCAGCTTCATGCTGGCCAGATCGCCGGAAAGATCGATCGCCAGTTTCTTCGCGAGGTTCGTATTCTTTGCCAGCAGGGCGTTGAGTTCCCTTTCACTCAGAACAATTTCCCGCCTGGAGGCGTCTTCACTGTAGCGTTCGGGCTTCAGCGGCGTTTCCCCGGCCGGTTGTGATTTCTTTTTACCTTCCGCTTCCGGTTGCCGTGATATAATATCCAGCTTGTTTATCTTCGCGGTAAGAACCTTTTCTTCACGGGCGCTCAACGTTACCGGTTTTAGTTCCGAGGTAAAGATATAAGCCGCAACGATCCATACTACAGCCAGTGTCAAGATAATTGTCGCGATAATCACGATCCCGATAAGCTTTAAGCCACCGGCGTGTGGCCGGATTGCAGGCAGACCGGCGCCGGAAGTGCCGCTCTTTCCCCTCTCCCTCCTGTTTGTCTCATCGCGCTTATACATGGTATCACCTTTTCATCACTGTCATGTTCGGGGGATTACCTTGTCGTTCGTGGAAACCTTCGGCTTTGCCTGTCGGACATTCTTCAGCAGTCTCATGATATTGCCGGAGAAAATAAGTTCTTCATCCGCTGCCGGCAGGTTTAACTCCTCTATAACCTTCTTGCGTGCCAGTGATGTCGAAAACGGATAATCACTTCCATACAGCAGCCTGTGCGGGCCGTACCGGTCGATGAATTCTTTGATTTCAGCCGCGCTCGATGTTTCTGAAGACATGTCGGCATATGTATTCTCTCTTTTCCAGAAATCCTCGTTCAGCAACCGGCGGATTCCACCGTTCAGGTAGCCCAGGTGCGGGATGATGAAAGGTATTCCCTTGCCGATTCCGTCAACAAGGCGAAGCGTATTCCCGTATGTTTCCTCGAGCAGGATGACAAATCCCTGTTCCCTGATGGCATCCAACATCCCGGCACATTCAGGGGAGTCATAATTATATTCGGGTTCGTTTGCGTGGCGATGCCATTTGATTCCGCAGTACCGTTCAAGATTTGATGTGTCGAAATCATTCCAGACAAAATGAAACGGGTAAATGCGATGATTGGTTCTGTTTCTGAGGGAACACAAATATTCGCGGGAATGTTCGCGGCGTTTCTGCCAGTACTTGTTGTCCTGAAAGTCCGGGTCGAAACGATCGTAAATTTCCATGACCGGGGAGAAACAGACAGCGCCGTCTACCCCCGCTTCATCGAGTCTCGGCGCGATGTCTTCATAAGTCTGCGGCGCCGAATTATCCAGCTCCCCGCAGTGAACATGGCAGTCGATGATCATTGTCGGCGATAGCCTCCTTGTGCGGCGAATTTTGTTCGCTGTAAAAGGTTAAGATTTTTTGAACGAGCGCTTTTTACGATACATATGTCTGCTCATCGTTATATCCGTGTTCTCCTGCGTCCGGCCCCGGGTATAACAGGAAAGTGTCATCACAATCGGTTGAAGCAGCAAACTAGATCGATGGCGCACTCCCGGTGAAGATGGCAAAGAAGAGCCCGAGTATCACAATCTGTATCGCCCATCCGATCGCGCACACACCGGCAGCGCGCAGTGTGCTTTGATAATCGAGGGCCTGCCTGACCGCTATTACCATTGCAACAAGCATCCAGATCGAGGCCAGAAGAAAGACCGCACTTTCCAGTCCAGGGATGATAGCCGCTATTCGAATCAGTCCGGGAGAACTCGAAAAGCCTATTGTTCGCAGCAACTCGCCGGGGTTCGATTGAGTCTGTGGTTCCGGAAGGAGTTTTGTGCCTATGAAATAAGTGAGATAGGCCCAGATGTACCAGCCGGTCAGGGCCAGAATCGTTCCCACCACGATTCCGCTTAATCCTCCAGCGCGGATGCCCCCTATACCTGCCGCCAGGCTCGAAATAACAACAACCGCCATCGCCTGCCACATCGCTCCCTTGTCGGCCTCGACTTCTTCGTACAGACTTGCGTCCAGCTTTGCGGCTCGAATAATACGATCCTGGAAACTGCTCATGATACCTCCTGAATGTTACACGCTGTTTCGATTACCTATAGTGCAAATCGCCTTTTACTTCCAGATATTTTATTTATGGATTCCCGGGGAATGTTTAAGGGATGCTGTTATGAAGATTTGCCTGATTTTTTCAAGGCTGCTCCACCCAGATAGGCTTCCTGGACCTTTTCATCGGATTTCAGTTCGGAAGCGCTTCCGCTTGTAGAGATGCGTCCGTTTTCCAATACGTATCCCGTGGTCGCGATCCCGAGGGCCTTGTGAGCGTTCTGCTCCACCAGTAGTATGGAAGTGCCCTGCCGGTTGATCTCCCTGATAATGTTGAAAATCTGCTTGACAAGAATAGGTGCGAGTCCGAGCGAGGGCTCGTCCAGGAGGAGGAGACGTGGCGAACTCATCAATGCGCGACCGATGGCCAGCATTTGTTGTTCNNTCGCCCCCCGAAAGCGTCCCTGAAAGTTGCTTTCTTCGCGCTTTCAGAATCGGGAAGAGGGAAAATACACGTTCTTTCGCTTCGGCTATTTCGGTTTTGTATTTCTGCCTCGTGTATGCTCCCAGGTTGAGGTTTTCCTCCACGGT
>DCUQ01000033.1:0-648 GCA_002327865.1 Syntrophaceae bacterium UBA2210 | reverse complement strand
GGAGAGTCGTTTTGCCGGCACCGTTCGCTCCTAGAACGGTCGCGATCTCCCCCTCTTCAAGATGGAGTGATATCCCTTTAAGCGCATCGACCGATCCGTAAGATACATGCAGATTTTCCACAACGAGCAACGGTTTCATGGATTATCACTCCTTATCGACGTCGTCGTCATCGGTTCCGAGATACGCTTCGATGACTCGGGGATTATTATAAACCTCCTCCGGGGTTCCTTCGGCGATCTTCTTTCCTCCGTCCATGACGGTTACCCAGTCCGATATCCCCATGACCACGTTCATATCATGTTCGATAAGCAGAATGGTGAGATTCTCATGACGTATAAGGTCTTTCAGAAAGTCCATGAGATCTTGTGTCTCCCTGGGGTTAAGACCGCTGCTGGGTTCGTCCAGAACCAGCAGAGTCGGTTCGGTGGCGAGTGCCCGCGCGATCTCAAGCATGCGCTGACTGCCGTAGGCGATATTTTTAGAGAGTTCATTACGCGACTCCCAGAGCCCCACCTGCCTGACCCTGGATTCGGCGATTTCGAGGGCGCGGTTTTCCTCGCTCTTCTGATGAGTCGTTCGAAATATTGCTCCCCACAGTCCCGCCGAGGTACGGGAATGCTGACCCGCCATTACGTTTTCCAGGCAGG
>DCUQ01000008.1 GCA_002327865.1 Syntrophaceae bacterium UBA2210 | reverse complement strand
GTTCAAATTTTCGGGGACACTTCTCCCCTTTTTTATTGGCGGGAACCTGCCCGGTTAGCTTCACATCCCGTCCGTTCTTGACCTGATGTGGTATCCATGCAGGTAATTTATACCTGTTTTTTACCAGGTAATCATCTGGTTGTTTTAAGTGTTGTTTATTATTAAAGAATCTGTATAATACATTCGATACTCCTTCTGATCCGGGAAGTAAAATGATTCTGCCATAGATTTCTCCGCTTTTTAAAATTAATACTTTAATCTGTATTTCGCATAGGCGACTGTCGGGAAAGTCGTTCGGCAAGTGCCGGGGAGGTAAACATTGACCGGTCTTCCGAAGTGACACGCTGAGGATGTTTGCTGATAGCCGGCCAATAAAGAAATAAGGACATGTTTTTTATGTTCGATATTACGCTTACCCGGATAAGAGGTGTGCATTATGATCGATATGAAGAACATCGTAACGGCGAAATCTCTCGAAATGCCGGAGGCCCGGTATAACCGCTTCGAGGAACTCGTCAACCTGCTGCCCCAGGCCGTTCTAGAGGTACGGTTCGACGGTATCATTTTCTTCGCAAATTGGCATTGCAAAAAGCTTTTCGGCTACAATATCGATGAAGAGATAACGGGCTCAAAAAACGTTCTGGAGCATATACACCCTTCGGATCACGAGGTGATTATCAAACGCATGGCAAAGCTTTTCTCCGGTGGTAATGCCCGCCCCCCGGAGATCACCGCCGTCCGCAAGGACGGGACTACTTTCCCTGCTATCGTATACGCGAACCTCATCATGTCTGAAGGCGAGCCCTGGGGCGTTCGGGTGGTTATTGCCGACATCACCGAAAAGAAAGAAGTCGAAGAAGCCTATAAAGCTCTGGTGGATCATTCGCTCCAGGCCCTCATCATCATACAGGACGAACGGCCTGTATTCGTCAACGATTATTTAGTGAACGAGTCCGGCTTGACAAGGGAAGAGCTCCTTTTGCTGCCGAGCGAAGCGATGTGGCAGATGATCCATCCCGAAGACAGGGAGGCGGTGATGAAGATGCATCACAATCTCCTGTCAGGCAGGCTGCAGCGCGCCCCGCTGATGGAATACCGGGTGTTCATCAGTGGGAAAGACGGACCCGAGCTGAAATGGGTGTCCGATTACGGGGCAAGGATCGAATACAGAGGTAGGCCCGCCGTGCAGACCGCCTTCGTGGATATCACCGAAAGGAAAATCTCTGAGATCGCCCTCAGGGAAAGCGAGAAAAAATACAGGGATCTCGCGGAACTCCTTCCCCAGGGTATTTTCGAGGCGGACGGGGAGGGGCGTATCACATACGCGAATCGGAGCGCTCTGGATATGTACGGCGTTACCCCTGGGTATCTTTGCAAAGGTTTTACCATCGCCGATATAGTGATGCCGGAGGAGCGCGACAGGATCGTCAACATGCTCGAATGTCTCCTGTCCGGAAAGAAAGTCGGATCGGAAGAGTATGCCTGTATCCGAAAGGACGGCTCCGTTTTTCCCACCCTGATAGTGGCGAATGCCGTCGTCAAAGACGATGTCTGCATCGGTATCCGTGGCGTCGTGGCCGACATTACCCTTCAGAAGGAGATGGTGACGAGACTCGAAGAATCGGAAGGGCGGTACCGTGCCCTCTTTAATTCCACGGGTACGGCGACAATTCTTATTGAGGCGGACATGACCATATCCTTCGCCAATGAAGAGTTTTACCGTTTCAGCGGGTATCAGCGCGAGACGAAACAAAAGTTTCACTCCCTGGTTCATCCTGAAGACCGGCGAATGGTGATGAATTATCACCGGAATAGGAGAAGGGATGCGGGATATGCGCCGGGCAGTTATGAATTCCGGTACATCCGTTCCGACGGGGATACAGGGAGCGCTTTCGCGACCGTCGGCATGATTCCTGGGACAACAAAAAGCGTCGCTTCCATCGTGGACATCACAAACCTCAAACATATTCAGGAAGAGCTTCGCATAAAATCGATCAATCTGGAAGAGGCGAATACGGCACTAAGAGTTATACTGAGGCACAAGGAAGAGGATGAAGCCGAGATGGAAAGGAACGTTATGACAAACCTTCAGGAAGGAGTATTTCCTTTTCTGGACAAGCTCAAATCGCATATACTCGATCAACCGCAAATGCAAATTCTTACCTTGATGGAAAACAATCTGAAAAAAGTCATGTCTCCGTTCCTGAAAAGCGTGGCAGCCAAATATCCGAAGCTGACTCCCCGGGAGATCGAGATACTGATTTTCATCAAGGAAGGCCATTCGACAAAGGATGTTGCACTTATGCTTAACACATCCAGCCGTACGATTGATTTTCATCGCAACAGCATCCGGAAGAAACTGGGTATTGCAAACAACAAAATCAACCTCAGGACTTTTGTTCTTAGCCATCAGGACATCTTTAAATGATTTTATGGGAATGATCGGGTGGTTTTGTCCATTTACTCCTGTTCATGAAAGCCGCCTCCAATTGATGATCACTCACCGGCTATGTCTTTAAGAGTCTTATGAACAGCAGTGTTTCAAGGAATCTTGAGGTATCTGCATGCTTCCATCGGTAAGGGGCGGATCTCGCTTTTATTACTACGGCAGTTAAACACATCAGATGTCATGCCGGGGCCGATAAGCAGGGTGCAATGTTGAATTCTTAACGTTTAATGTTGAATGTTTAATTTTTGATTATTACTACTGTAAGTAAAGAGATTTGCATAACCTCATAAAACATGCCCTTTTTGTCATTCCGTGCACGCGAAGCACGACACGGAATCTAGTCATTCAGTTTTTTCTTCTCACAATGGTTACCTCGATTAATCCTGCCTGCCAGGACTAATGTAGTAAGTGAACAACATTCCCGTAATTTCCTGGCGAATGATATCCCTCCTTTGTATACTTGGTTACCTTAGGTATTTATTTAGTATTTTTCAAGCGTTGTTTTTCGGCGCTGTACTGTCTAAACTTCTACGTAACATTACATTAAAAGGGTCTTGATCTCCCAGGCGGGGATTCTCATTGGAGTCTCCTTAACCTGTCGGCAATGATGATAATGTTACAGGGAGATACGAGAAAATAATCCGCGATCTTAAGACCATGGTGAGCGACTACAACAACGACCTGAAAAGGTGGGACCAGGAATCCGTTCAGAAGCTTATGGCCGAGATCGCCAGTGTTATCAGAGAGCAATCGGCGAGTGCGACGGATACGCCTTGATCATAGCCTCGGCGTTTCCTCAGGCCCTTTATTTTAAGAGAGTCTGGTGGACATTACCGACAAGGTCGTTAAAGAATTGAACAAAGCCTACAAGGAGGGTGAATAGCCCTCGGAGAGACCTTGTCCCCCCCTCCCCCCGGGGGGGACAAGGTCTAACAAACAACGACCTGAATAGGCGTGGTCAGGAATCCGTTCGGAAACTCATGTATCCATATGTGCCCTCCGAAAAATCGATACCGCAGTATTTGATAAGATCCGGTTTTTTATCCGGGTGGGTCAGCAGGCAGGCATAAAGAAAGATCTTCTTTCGGGGTGCAGGATTTCCCGTGGGTGAGGACTGAAAGTTATCAGCACCGCTTTTTTGTTCCTGCCGCCTATTTTTTACGATTCTTCCGGAAATTGTATGGTTTTCGAAATGCACACCGTCGAAGTTGCCTGTCTTGATGGACGGCGCATGCCGAGCTTTCAGGAATGCTGTCCGCATCTCCTGTAATTTTCATACATTATTCCACGAAAGTGTTTCCTTGTGAAACCGCTGTATTCGCAATTGGTACGGCGATATCTTCAGGGGTAATTTCTCTTGACAATATAGGGGTGGGCAAGTATAAAAATTCGACAGGTTTGGAGTTCCGAATTATTGGAATCGTTAGATACGCCGGGTTCGGGAACCGTCAGGGATAAACCTTCCCGGATGCAGATACCGGTTTCAACACAATAACGGAATTCGTAATTATCGGATTTTCAGGTATTGTAGGTTTGCACGTCAACGTAAAGGAGGAGGTCTGATGAATAGAAAAATATTTATGGCCGTGTTGCTTGTTCTGGCGGTTTTTACGACTGTTGGATGCATGGAACAAATGGTTGAACCGACTGCCAAGACAGATACCGGGGAAGCAATGCAACTTCCTCCGTACGACGGCCCTAAGGCGAAGGTCGCGGTTGCCGATTTTGAATGGAAAGTTGGGGGAAGCGGGAGCACGACAACGATTTCGGGACTGGGTCAGCAGGACATATCGATCAGCAGTTCCACGCACGCCGGATACAGTACGGGTCTGAGAGACATGTTGACGACCGCCATGGTGCAAAGCAAACGATACCGTGTTCTGGAACGGCAGAATCTTGGAGCCCTAAAACAGGAAATGGCTCTGAGTCAGCAGGGTTATGCGGATAAGAGCGGTATCCAGAAAGGCGGCATCAAGGGAGCTGATCTCCTTATCATGGGTGCGATTACGGGGTGGGACCCCGCCACGTCCGGCACCGGGGGAGGCTTGGGCACAGGCATTCTCGGCTCGGCGGGTGCTATTTTCGGTGGTATCAAGGGTGCATTGAAAAAATCGTCGATGGCCATGGACATAAGAATAGTCGACACTCACACGTCGGAAGTGCTGGCGGCGACACGTGTTGAAGGCGAAGCCAAAGATGTGAACCTCGGCGGTTTTCTGGGAGGATTCGGTGGCGGTATGGGCATGGCGGGTGGCCTGGGCGGTTTTGCCAAGACCCCCATGGAAAAAGCCATACGAACCTGCATGTACAATGCCGTCAAGTATATAGCGGAGAATACCCCGAAAGAATATATGAAGTATTAACCCCGTCCTGAAGATATATGACTGTTCCAATATCCCCGCGGTGGTCGAGACTGATACCAGGTTGTCTCGCCGCCGCGGGTTTTTATTTGACCAGCCGGGAAATTTTCCTGAACCTCTCTCCTCTCGCGATCTTCAGCAGTTCAAACAGTGCCATCTCGGTGCCCGTAAGTTTTACCCCTTCGTCTCTCATCCGCTCGATTGCAAGGTTTCTGTTATCTGCTGTCCTTGATGACGTGCAATCGGTAACTATGTGTACTTCATATCCTTCGTGGATCAGATCGACCACTGTCTGGTAGACGCATACGTGTGCTTCTACGCCGGCAATTATAATCTGTCCGCGCTTCATACGCCCCAGTTCTTCCGTGAAGGCTTCGGTTTTGCAGCAGCTGAAACTCGATTTATGAATGGGACAGACGTTTTCCAGCAGTGAGGATATCTCCGGGATCGTGGCGCCCAGTTTTTCGGGATCCTGTTCAGTTACAATCGTGGGGATATCCAGGACTACGGCTCCACCGATAAGCCTGCGGAGATTTTCCACGAGAGATTCCCGTCGATGCATTACCCGCACAAGTCTGTCCTGCACATCGATAACGATCAATATGCTGTTTTCTGTCGCGAGCATGTGGTATATCCTTTCTCCTTACATGTTTTTTAAACGCATAGCATATAAAGTACAATAGAAACAGTGTTTTTATAAGGGTGCCGCATGGCCGTTTCTTAAAGACCGTGGTGGAGGTGATCGGGCTTGGAACTTTTTCAGAATCATAATTCCTCCGGAATCCGGGGATGTCCGGAGGGCACGCTCGACGATGTTCTACGGGTTCACAGAGCGCTTCCCGGGTATGCACCCACCCCCCTCCTTTCCTTGGACGGGATCGCCGGTAGCCTTGGGGTTAAGAGTTTGTTGTTAAAGGACGAAGGAATGCGCTTCGGTCTGAAGGCATTCAAGGCGCTCGGGGCATCTTATGCCGTGTACCGTGTACTGCGTGAAAAAAGCGGCGGCCGCCTTGAGCCGGAAGAGTTCATCGGTACGAAAGGGCGGGAGCTGGCGGACGGTCTGACACTGTCCTGCGCCACCGATGGTAATCACGGACGGGCCGTGGCCTGGATTGCCCGGTTACTCGAGATACCATCGGTTATTTATGTGCCCCGTGGGACTGTGCCCGCTCGTATCGCGGCGATACAGTCGGAAGGTGCCCGGGTTGTCGTGATTGACGGCGATTATGATGAAGCTGTACGGCATGCCGCGGATGAAGCTAAAAACAAGCGTGTGGTCATAGCCGATACCGGGTATTCAGGATACACAACGATTCCCTGGTATATTCAGCAAGGGTATCTGACGATATTCAGCGAGATTTCCTGTCAGCTGAAAAAGGCGGGGGAGAAATCCCCCGACGTTGTTTTTATACAGGCAGGTGTAGGGGCTTTCGCCTCGGCGGCGGCAATGTTTTTCAATGATCCGTCGGACGGTGTACGGCTGGTCTGCGTCGAACCTCGAGCTGCCGATTGTCTCTTCCGATCCGCGAAGGCCGGTGACGGCATACCCCGAACCGTTTCTTACGGGAAGAACACTATCATGGCAGGACTTAATTGTGGAACGCCGTCGCTTACGGCGTGGCCGGCCGTGTATAAACGTTTTGACCTGTTTGTTTCGATGGAGGATCACTGGGCAAAGGAGGCGATGCGACATCTCGCTGCCGCCGGTGTCGTGTCCGGAGAATCAGGTGCCGCCGGACTCGCCTCCCTTATCGCGCTTTCCAGAAAAAAGCCGGGATTTCTGAGTAAGGGGTTGCATCTGCCCGATGACGCACGGGCACTTATAATAAGCACGGAAGCGGATACCGACCCGGATTCGTATCGACGGATTGTGGAAGTACCATGTAGCTGATGCGGACCGGCATCATTACTACGGCAATATAAACATATAAATGTCATGCCGGACCCCTATAAGCAGGGTGCAATGTTGAATGTTTGATTATTACTACGGTAATTAAAAAGGTTCGCATAACCTCATAAAACAAGCCTTTTTGTCATTCCGTGCACGCGAAGCACGACACGGAATCCAGTGTTATCAGGCAGTTCCTGGATTTTACCGTATCGAGTACGGGGGCATCCAGCCCGGCTTTGGCATGTATTGTTTCCGGAGTAATGCTACCGTTAAAACGTTGCTGTTACTTGTGCTGTTTTTGCAGGAGTTTTCAGAAGCGGTCACAGTATTATCTTGACCGCCGGGTGACTTTTCAGCTTGTCGTATATGTCTGTACGATGCTTCTCGTTATTAACCAGCACTTCGAGATTCAGACTATGATATTTGCCGGTTCTGCTGACATTGGACAGCGTGATCGTATAATCACATCCCCCGACGATTTCTTCTGCGGCACTTTTTATTGCCCGCTTATCCGGACCGATTATTTTATAAATCCACCGGCAGGGATATTCGATAACGGGCTTACGGCAGTTCTTGTTTAATGTATCTTCTATTGTGATGCTCCTTCATCTTTTTCAAAAACCACTGGAATTTTTATCACAGGCAATACGGAAATACCATACTGTTTTTGGTTTGGGTCATGAAGCAGATTTACGGTTCAATCTTCAGGATACGGGCCTTCCAGTCTTCTTCCCAGGCATAGAGAGTGGAATCTTTCCCAACCACGATTTCTTCGAAAACCTCTCTGGAACGCCTTGCTATATGAACCGCGAATCGCTTTCTGAGATCTTCCTGCGGTTTTCCCCCTGAAAGAAAATCTCGTGTGAATTCAGCATCCGGGTCGGCGTAGAATGCCCTGCGACATGACGCCAGGTATCTTGCAAGGTGGGTTCGCCGGTTTTCCTGATCTTCAACACCCGGCGCATGCCGCAGAGAATAGACGATACCCCAGGCCACGGCGTAATCTTCGGCCGTAAACGGTTCGCCATAACGTCGTTCAAGGACTTCCTTCAATGACGGACATGTGCCGGATCGAATCAGTTTCTTCAGGTGGACGAGTCGGTTGCGGTTTATCCGTCCGGTTTCAATACTGTCCTCTGCCGTGACTGCTCCTTCCATGTAGGTTGCTAATCCTTCGTTCAACCATACTGGTACGCTCATCAACCTGTTTTGCTGTGTCGGGTCGATATTATAATTGCACGGAGGCGGGCGGAAACTGATTACCTGATCGATGAATTGATGAGTTCCTTCATGTAGCAGTGTGGCCGAGGGATAAACCCCGGAGACACGGAGGCAGGGGAGGTGAATCGCTGCGGGTGGAACGGGGGTATACAGGCCGGCGGTTGAGTTTTCTGAAAGCCCCAGGCTCCGGACGATATCCTCGTACCTGTCTCTCGCAGCATAGGCGTTAACGACAAAACGGGACGAAGGAGCATCTTCAAATCCCGTCAGGGCGCGATACTCTGTGAGCGCTTTTTCCATGAACGCTCCGATACGAGCGGCTGTTTCGAGTGAGGTGTCGGTGTGTACCGTGTAATGATCTGTGTGACAGACGAACGCCTCCGACCAGGGTGTTGAGGGTTCTGAGAAACCGGCGGTTCTCATACCGCACCCGGTCATAACGGCTATTAAAGCCAGGCAGGAAAGGATGCATGGCAGCCTTTTCTTTATCATATCCAAACCATCTTAGGACTGTTTATGGCACGGCGGTTCACATAAAAAAGCCGCGGCCATTGATGACCGCGGCTTTCGAAAAGTTACGGTTTCTTAGAAATTATACCTCAGACCGGCGCTTACGGCATGCGCGTCAAAGTCGTTCCGCAGTTCCAGGTCGTAGTTGAGATACATGGTAACGCTGTCAGACGCGTACACGGTGAGAGCGAATCCGAAAAGCGCGCTGTTACGCTCAGGATCGATTCCCGTCACGGTGAAGCTGTCGCCTGCCGAGAACCGGGCCGAGACCTCACGATCGTTGTCTCCCAGTTCATGCGCCCATTCCAGACTG
Source organism: Syntrophaceae bacterium UBA2210 (assembly GCA_002327865.1). Lineage (GTDB taxonomy): Bacteria > Desulfobacterota > Syntrophia > Syntrophales > UBA2210 > UBA2210. The sequence continues at coordinate 13,849 of DCUQ01000008.1, read as the reverse complement.
ATCTCAGGCAGCACTTTCGCGTTGCCCATTTGTGTCATGTGGCCGAGGCGGAACCCCAGTTTGCTTACCCATGAATCCACATCGGACTCCGCCACCGTGAGATTGGCGCTGTCCGCCCCGGATTCCGTGAATGAATCCTCCTCGAAGTGAGCATATTGCAGGGACGCGGTCGGAACGAACATCCATCCTCCTTCCTTGCCGATATTGTAGCCCGCTCCGATGTATGCGGAATAATAATTACCGCTGTGATCGCTCTTCGCGACCTTGTCGACCAGCGATACGTAACGGTCCGAATCAAACTCATTCCACCCGTACGTAAATGACGCATCGATGTAATAGCGGTCACGGACATAGCTTCCGTAGAGGCTGGCGAGGATGGTGCTGATATCGGTTTCCGCGTCTATGGTGTCATGATCCAGGTCGGTTGCTTCGTATCCGCCGCCGATACCTACGATCAGGTTGTCGGTCAGGGCACCGTCGATACCGATTGCCGCGCCGTACGTGTTGTAGTTGTAACCCGCCTTGTCGTCCACGTTATTCTGATCCGCGAAACCGCCGAAGCCGCGTATCCATATGCCGCCGCCGGAATTTGTCCGGGGAGCGGGGACATTCGCGAGTATCGGGCCGGAATCAGTCAGGGCGTTAGAGGCATTAGCCGAACTTCTGTCTGGTTCGAGAGAAGCTAAACCACCCCTGTGGAAAGCGCCCAGCCTGTCGAGCAGAACACCCCTGAAGAGATTGCCTCCCTCGATGATCGCGCCGGAAAGGGCCGCATAGTGCTCGGGTGACAGCCCATTGATAGCTTCGCCGAGCGCGTCCTCGTCGGGAAGGGTATCCAGCTGGAGCAGGAGATCTTCCATGTCACCCGGGTCGTCCAGGACACCCTGGAGCGCGCCTGCTATATTGAACTGATTAGATGTCCCGCCGCCGAGCGCATCCGCGTACGATGTACGCTCCACGGTCAGCTGAACGGTGTCGGGATCAGTTTCGGGAGCTGTATCAATAAGGAAGGTCAGCACCGGAGAGACATAGACCTCATCACTGTCAAATCCGTCACCGGCGAGCACATTACCCGCGGTTATAATATCGTATGTATGTCCGTCCTCGACAAGACCGACGGGCGTAACATCCACGGTCCCTCCATTTATGGTTGCCGTACCGGTCACGTCAAGCAAATCGGCACGGGCTCTATCCACTTCCACGCTGAAGGCGGCTCCGCTTTCCTGGGTATAGTCACCGCTGATCGTAAACGTGCCGATAGAGTTGCCGGGAGCGACGGTTCCGTTGTTGGTAACATTGCCGTCTATTGTGCCATTACCCCCCAGTGTACCTGCAGGGTCAACAGTAACATCCAGAGATCCGGTTCCCATGGTCCCGTTGATCAGCAGGGTGCCGGCCTCGATGGTAGCGGTATCTGCCACCTCAACGTCACCGTTCAGTACCCATGTCCCGGTGCCGTCCTTGGTGAACTCATTGAAGCTCACAAAATCACCGTCGAATGACAGCATCTGAGTTCCCTCGAGCGTAAGGGTATCGGTGCCGCCACCACCGTCAATAACGCCGGTGAAATTAAGGGCTCCACTGCTGGTAAAGGTATCGTCGCCATAGGCCATGTTGATGGCGTAGCCGGGAGCAACTGTGATATTGATCGTGCCGGAGTTGTTGAAGGAGTCGTCACCGGAGCCCATGCAGATCCCGTTATTGGGGGCGTACCCGATCGTGATCGTACCGGAGTTTGTGAAGGTGTCGTCGCCATCCCTCATATTTATACCGTTCGATGTGGTGCTTCCTATGGTAAGCGTTCCGGAGTTGTCAAAGGTATCGTCGGTACCGCCTTCTTCTCCTCCGCTCCCGAAATCGATGCCGTGGTTACCGACCGTCCCGATGGTGATCGTTCCGGAATTGATAAATATCTCCGGCCCGTCAGCATAGCCCATCTTGATACCGGTACAGTAGGCGTATCCGATATCGATTGTTCCCGAATTAGTAAATGAATCGCTTCCGGAGCCCATGTTAATACCATGCTTATTGGCAGCATCGATAGTGATAGTTCCGGAGTTGTTGAAAATGTCATCGCCACTGCAAAGCGTTATACCCTGGTTGCTGGCATATCCTATATCGATGATTCCGGAATTGGTGAAGGTATCATCGCCACCGCCTGTATAGATACCGTTGCAGTTAGCGTATCCTATATCGATAGTGCCGGAATTAGTGAAAGAGTCGGCGTCATCGCTGGAACCCATACTTATACCGTGACAATCGGCATATACGATTTCTATTGTCCCGGAATTGTCGAAAGTGTCGGCGCCGTAACACATCGAGATGCCATTATAACCGGCATAGTTGATATTAATCTCCCCGTCTTCGGTATTGGTGAAGGAGTCATCACCGGAGCCCGTGTGAATACCGTAGCAAGCGGCATAGACCATATTGATTGTCCCGGAATTAGTGAAAGAGTCGGCGTCATCTTGGGAGCCCATACTTATACCGCTACAATCGGCATATGCGATTTCTATTGTCCCGGAATTATCGAAGGTGTCGGCACCGGAGCACATAGCGATAGCGGTATAGTAAGAGCTTATGCTGATGTCGCCGGAATTTACGAAGGAGTCATCACCGGAGCCCGTGTAAATACCGTGACAGTTAGCGTATCCGATGTTGATGGTGCCGGAATTAGTGAAAGAGTCGGCGTCGTCGGCGGTACCCATACTTATACCGTTACAATCGGCATACATGATTTCTATTGTCCCGGAATTTTCGAAGGTGTCGGCACCGGAACACGTGGCGATGCCGTTGTAATATGAGTAGCTTATATTAATCTCCCCGTCTTCGGTATTTGTGAAGGAGTCCTCACCGGAGCCCGTGTAAATACCGTGGCAGTTAGCGTATCCGATATCGATAGTGCCGGAATTGTTAAAGGAGTCATTGCCGCTCCCCATGTATATGGCTTCATAGTTAGAGTATCCGACATTGATGGTGCCGGAATTAGTAAAAGAGTCGGCGTCATCGCTGGAGCCCATGGTGATGGCTTTGCAGTTTGCATATTCGATATCGATTGTTCCGGAGTTGTCGAAAGTGTCGGCACCGGAGCACATGGCTATGCCGCCATCTCCTACGTTGCCAACAGATATCGTTCCGGTATTAATGAAGGTATCATCGCCGCTGCCCATGTATATTATGGAGTCGTCGACATATCCGGCAGTGATGGTTCCGGAGTTGTTAAAAGAGTCGTTTCCTGAACCCATGCTGACTACATCATAATAACCGTATGCGACAGTGATATCTCCAGAGTTGGTGAAAGATTTGTTACCGCTGCTGCCCATGTATATGGCATGACAGTTGGCATATGCGATATCGATGGTTCCCGAATTGATAAATGTATCGTTCCCTTCTGACATACCTATGGCGGGGCAATAGGCGAATCCGATGGTAATCGTTCCGGAGTTGTTGAACGTGTCATCGCCGGAGCACATGTTGATACCTGCATTATTGGCGTATCCGATATTGATGGTTCCGGAGTTGGTGAAGGAGTCGTCGCCGGAGCCCATGTAGATGCCGTGACAATTAGCATATCCAATATCGATTGTTCCTGTATTGGTAAAGATATCGTTTCCGTAATATCCCATGTTTATCCCGGAGGCGTTGGATTTTTTAATGGTTATAGTCCCGGAATTAATAAATGTGTCGTTGCCGTCTGAACCCAGATTGATAGCAGGGCAATCGGCGAATTCGATGGTGATATTCCCGGAGTTGTTGAAAGTGTCATCGCCGGAGCACATGGCGATGCCGGAGTAATACGTATAATTGATATTGATGTCTCCGGAGTTGGTGAAGGTATCGTCACCGTAGCCCATAAATATGGCATGACAGTTGGCGTATGCGATATTAATGGTGCCGGAATTGTTGAATGTAGTATCGGTATCGGAATCGTTCCAACCCGTACTGATACCTGTGCAGTTAGTATATCCGATATTGATCGTGCCGGAATTGTCAAAGGAATCGGTGCCGGAACACATGTTGATGCCTCCGGCATTCGTATACCCGATATCGATCGTGCCGGAGTTGGTAAAACTGTCGTCGCCGGAGTCGAAACGGATACCGTTGCAACCAGCATACCCGATAGTTATATCTCCCGAGTTGGTAAAAGTGTCATCGGCATCGTCGCCGAACCCCATGCTGATGCCGTTGCAATCAGCGCTGTCGATTGTAATAGAACCGGAGTTGTCGAAGGTGTCGGCGCCGGTGCACATGGAGATGCCGTTGTAACCTACATCTCCGATATTGATCGTGCCGGAGTTGGTAAAACTGTCGTCGCCGGAGTCGAAACGGATACCGTTGCAGTTGGCATACCCGATAGATATATCTCCCGAGTTGGTAAAAGTATCATCGGCATTGTCACCGGACCCCATACTTATGCCGTTGCAATCGGCACTGTCGATGGTGATCGCGCCGGAATTATCAAAGGTGTCGGCGCCGGAGCACAAGGAGATGGCATTGTAATATGCATACTCGATATCGATCGTGCCTGAGTTGGTAAAGCTGTCATTACCGGAGCCCATCTGGATGCCGTGGGACTGGGAATTTTCGATTATGATGGTGCCGGCGTTGATGAAGGTATCATCATCATCGCCTGAGTCACAGTTGTCAACCATGCTGATGGCGCGATCAGTGGTAAAAGACATGTTGATTATCCCGCCAGCGGCATTGATGAATGTATCGGCGCCCGAACCCATGCCGATGCCGAAATTGTCCGAATTTTCGACCGTGATGATCCCGTAGTTTTCGAAGGTGTCATCGCCGTCCTCCGTTAACACGGCGGAAGAAGTTTCGGAAAAGATTGTGCCGTTGTTGATGACGCTTCCACTCGGTGTGTGGATACCGAAATGTGTCGCGTAAATATCCGCGTTGTTGGTGATGTCGTTGTCATCGTCTGTTAAAACAGTCGATGCACCGCTATCCTGAGAAATTCCATCTCCGCTGTACGGAGTTGATTGGGTGCCTATATCGGTGTCATTGGCAACAGTTGCTCCATAGACGGGAACTGTTATCGCCAGGAACAACACCAGTATAAAGCACTCCAGAAATGTGATAAGGCCCTTTCTGTTCATAGCACCTCCCCCCAATGCTCGTTGTTTTTTTAATCCGGTTATACTAACTTGATCCACGCACGTTGTAGCAGTGCACGACATCTTCCTTCGAACATTAAAATATACAAATACAAACAAAACTGTTCGGTTACGAATAGCATTAATAAAACAAGAGAAAACAGCTGCTCCCTGCTTTATTTTTGTGATTAAGGGCCGTAGCCGCTTTAGGTTTTTAAAGAACGATAGACTCAACCAGTGTAAAAAAGTAGCATAAAAAACTGATTGCAGGTTTTTCTTCCAGACCTGCAATTTCGACGCTAAATTACTATCGTATATGTAAATTTAGTGCAAGAGAAAAGAGAAAAATTCACGCATAATTTTTGAACGTAACATTATTGTTCTGGTTCTTTAACGGCGATGTATGGATATCTATCTTCGGCTTTTTAAGCGGAGCTAAAATTATTTACATAGAGGTAATTTGTTAAATACCTTTAAATTCTATTAGCCTTCGCTCTGCGAAGGATCGATGAAATACAGTGGCCGTCGATGCCACTTTTTCTGAGTCGAATGTTCCGGCAATTTCTTGCGGGCCTGATGCATATGCCGGCTCACCATATTTCTGCATTATATGAGACCGCATGTTGTAAAGTAGTAATTCAGTAATTGTACAATATACAATTACTCAAGGTTTTTGCGGGTGCGAGTTCATCACTTGCAGAATGTTTTCGAGATGCTGACGCGCTTTCGGATAATCGGGCCGGATGCGGAGTACTTCACGAAAATGATCGGCCGCCTCCTCTAATTTTCCGAGGCGTTTCAGAACGAGTCCAAGATTATAATGCGCGTCCGCGAATCTGGGTTTTATACGCAGGGCCTGGTAAAAATGAACAACGGCCTGGTGGGGTCTTCCATTAATTGCCAAGATATTTCCCATATTGTTGTGCACCTCTGCGAAAGTGGGCCTGATACGCAGGGCTTCATAGAAATGAGCGATCGCCTGATGAGGGTTTCCCTTGCGCTCCAGAGCGATTCCAAGGTTATAATGCGCGTCCGCGAAATCGGGCTTGATACGCAGCGCTTTTGAGAAGCTGTCGATTGCCTCGTCTACCTTTCCCTGTTTCAGCAGTACGTTCCCCATGTTATTGAAGGGGTCCGGATTATCGGGCTGAATGCGCTGTGCCTGGGCATAATAACTAAGTGCTTCGCTGAATCTTTCCTGATCCTGTGCCGTGTGTCCAAGGTTGTAGTGAGCCATCCAGCACCCGGGATCCTTGGCGATCGTATCGAGGAACAAAGTTTCCTGATTTTCATATATATGTCCCTGTTGCCAGGTCTGTATGCCGAGCAGACCGATGACTACCACCAGAACTGCCAGCGCGGCCTGCCGGGTTTTTTCCGGCCTGCCGGCGAAAAGGTGCCATCCCACTCCTGTAATGAGGGCGATTATCCCTATTATGGATTGATACTGCCAGTGATCCGCTACCAGGGAATATCGCATGAAATAAATATTGAAAAATCCGAGTACCGGGAAGAGAACCACGATGAAGTATCCCAGTCCGAACAGGAAAGGACGTCCCCAGCTTTTTCTATACCACCAGAAAAGAACAATCAGGACGACAAGAAACAACCCTGGAATAAAAGAAACGAAAGAAGACGCATCGATGCTCCAGCGGGGATAGACGAAACTCAGTTTCAGCGGAAGGATCGCCTTGTATAGGTAAAACCAGACAGCCCAACCGGCTCCGGCCAAGCGGGAGAGGAAACCGTCGGTTCGAACGATATCATCACCGATGGAGCGGTTGTATTGAAACCAGATTGTTGTCAGGCTCAGAAATCCGGACAGCACGAAAAATGGGATACTACGGATCATGTCCTTTATGGTGATTTTCCCGCGTTGCCACCACGCACAGCCGAGCAGCACGAACGGTCCCATGACCACCGAGGTTTTGCTCAGCAGGGCCAGCAGAAAAGATCCGAGAGAAAATCCGTATGTCCGGCGTAGTCCCGTTTCTTCGAACTTCAGGTACAAGAAAATACTGAGCAGGTAGAAGGCCATCGGCAGGGTACTCTTCCGCTGGGTAATCCAGGCGACCGATTCAACATTTACCGGATGAATGGCAAAGATCAGGGCTGCCAGCCATGCTCCCGGGATCTTCAGTCTCTTCAGAATCAACCATATGAGAAGTGAGCTTAAGATGTGTAAAAGTATGTTTACCACATGATAGCCGAAGGCGTTCATTCCCCAGATGCGCCACTCCAGCCAAAGGGTCGATGAGGTCAATGGGAAATAATCCGGTGCCTCGGTTGTAAACCAGAAGCGATACAATCCGTCGTCGGCCTTTATGAGCGGGTTATTCGTAAGGAAAGAGTCATCGTCCCAGACAAACCCTCCCCGCATGGCCGGGATGTATACGATAAATGTTATCAGGATAATAACACAGGCGCCGAGAAGAGGATTGTTTGCCAGAATCTTTTTTTGTCCATCTTTTTGCATGGCAGCCGGGTGTGGCATTGTCTGTAATGCTTGCATGCTGAAATCACAAGCCGAGTGTTATTGTTCGGAAGAACTTGCCCTCGGAAAATGAACTGAAAATATAGCAGTGAGGAGATTCTGTCAAGTGCTGCCTGCAATAACCGGTAGAGGCAGGAACTTACCCCGTTGCTATTCTTTGCCGGTGGTGTTATGTAATGACCGGTGTTCATAAAAAAGATTTTGAGGGAAACGACCGTGCGTGTCGATCTGATGCGGCATATAGATTATTACATCGGCGTACCGCTTTGTTTTCTTGTGACCTGGGTGTCGAAGATCATATCTTTATTATTTCCTGCCACTGTCGGGAAACCCCGGAATATTCTATTTATGGAATTATCAGAGATGGGAAGCGCGATTCTCGCGGACCCCGCCATGCGAAAAGCGAAGACCGCGCTCGGCGCATCTTTATACTTCTGCATCTTCTCGGGTAACAGAGAGAGCCTTTTACTGCTGAATACCGTGGATGAAGATCATATCTTTTCAATCCGGGGAGACGGTTTCCTGACTCTGACAGTCGACAGCCTGAGGTTTCTCTTATGGGCCAGGAGAAACAATATCGATACGGTTATCGATCTTGAACTGTTTGCCCGTTTCACGGCACTGTTGACCGGACTATCGGGAGCGACATTCCGTGTAGGTTTCTTTGCGTACCACAATGAAGGCCTGTATCGTGGAAACATGCTTACGCACAAAGTTGCCTACAACCCCCATATCCATATCTCAAAAAATTTTATTTCTCTTGTGAACGCGTTGATATCGGATAACGGTGAAGTTCCTTACTCCAAGACGATAATTGCCGATAGTGAGCTGGTGCTTGCCAAGGCTTCCACGTCCGCCGAGGAAAAAAGCGAGATGTGGAAGAGAGTAAAACAGGAATACAAGTCGCTGAAAAAACATCTCGATCATCTGGTACTGATGAATCCCAATGCCAGTGATCTGCTTCCACAGCGCAGGTGGCCCCGTGAACATTTTTCCGCCCTGATACGGATGATTCTGGAATATGATGATACCGCTGTCGTATTGCTGACCGGTTCCCGGTCCGAATATGAGGGATCTCAGGAAATAGTGGCGATGACAGGGATGAGGCGATGCGTGAATTTTTGCGGTAAGGTGGCGTTTCGGGAATTGCCGGCACTTTATTCGATTTCTACCCTGATGGTAACGAATGATTCCGGGCCGGCACATTTCGCTTCTGTGACCGATCTGCTAACCTTTGTTCTTTTCGGGCCTGAAACTCCGCTGCTATACGGATCCCTGGGGAATTCCTCCCCGATTTATGCCGGACTTGCGTGCTCTCCCTGCGTCAGTGCCGCGAACCATCGTAAAACACCATGCAGGGACAACGTCTGCATGCGGGTTATAACTCCCTCATCCGTGTTCAACAAGATCAAACCCTCTCTGAAGAAAAATGTTGTTACCGCCTAGGAGAACAATATGCGGCTTTACCGGCGTGAAATCCTGGTCTGTTTTTTCCTGATTATAGCGACACTTTCCGTCTTTGGCCAGGTACGGAACCATGATTTTGTAAACTATGATGACAACACATATGTGACCGAAAATGCGAACGTGCAGGCGGGTCTTGGTCCGAAGCATGTCGCATGGGCATTTACAACAACTTACGCTAATTTCTGGCACCCGTTGACCTGGCTTTCGCACATGCTGGACTGTCGATTGTTCGGCCTGAACCCGGGAATGCACCATCTGAGCAACCTGATGATACATATCTTTAACAGTATCCTGCTGTTTCTGGTTTTCAGGGTTATGACCGGTTCCTTATGGAGCAGTGCTTTTGTAGCGGTTTTATTCGCATTGCACCCACTGCATGTGGAATCGGTGGCGTGGGTATCGGAAAGAAAGGACCTGTTGAGCACTTCTTTCTGGTTGCTTACGATGGGAAGCTATCTCTGGTATGTCAAACATCCCGGCATTAAGCGGTATCTGCCGTTTTTCTTCTTTTTTTTCATGGGCCTTCTGGCCAAACCGATGCTGGTAACGCTGCCTTTCGTGTTGCTCCTTCTGGATTACTGGCCGCTAAACCGGATTGGTTCAGGGCGACTGGATATGCCTGCCGACGTTTCGCAACCTGAACAGACGGCGCGTATGCTGATCATGGAAAAAATTCCGCTTTTTATTATAACCGCCGTATTCTGCGTGGTAGCTTTCCTTGCCCAGCAGAAAGGCGGTGCGACCGGCTCCCTGGAGCTTTATCCGTTTGGTGTAAGGATTACTAACGCGCTTGTTTCTTATGCCGTATACATTTGGAAAATGATCCTACCGCACAATCTCGCGGTTTATTATCCCCATCCGAGAGTGCTCCAACTCTGGCAGGCTATCGGGGCCGGATTATTGCTTGTTTGCGTATCGGTGTTTTCTATCCGCGAAGCGCGAAGGAGGCCGTACCTTATTGTAGGATGGCTCTGGTATATTGGAACGCTGGTGCCGGTTATCGGACTGGTACAATTGGGGTCTCATGCAATGGCAGACAGATATACTTATGTTCCGTTTATAGGATTATTTGTCATTGTAGCGTGGGGCGTACCGGAAATTACGGCAAGATGGCGCCGGTCTTCCACCATCCTTGCACTGTTCGCGGGAACGGTTATTCTGGCTATGATGATATGTTCCTGGAATCAGGTCCGGCACTGGCAAAATAGTATTACCCTTTTCAGTCATGCAGTCGCCGTGACTTCCAACAATCTCAAAGCGTATAATAATCTGGGAACAGCATATCTGGATAAAGGAAACACTGACAAGGCCGCTTCCAGCCTCTCTGCTGCGGTAAACATTAATCCCGACAACGCGGTAACCCAATATAACCTGGGATTGGTGTTTATGCGCCAGGGCAAAACAGAAGAGGCAGCCTTTCGATATTCCAGGGCACTCAGTATCAAACCTGATTTTGAAAGAGCGCACAGAGATCTGGGAGGAATTCTGTTATCCCAGGGGCGTTATGATGAAGCTATACGACATCTCCATGCGGCGGTTGTTATAGATTCCGGTGATGTAATAGCCCGTAACAAACTGGGGGATGTGTTGCTGACCCGCGGACGTATTGATGAAGCAATCCTTCAGTTTTCCGAGGTATTGCGAAGGAGGCCCGATTATTCGGCTTATTATAACATGGGGAACGCCCTGCTTAAAAAAAGACGTTTCGATGAAGCAATTTCCTGCTTTGCCGAGTCGCTCCGGATGAATCCTTACAATGCGATGGCGCATAATAACATGGGGAATGCCCTGTCTCTTCAAGGTAATTTTGCTGAAGCCGTTTCTCATTATGGCGAGGCATTGCGTATCAAACCTGATTTTGCAACAGTGCATGGTAACCTGGGAATCGCAATGGAGCGTATGGGTAACTATGAGGAAGCTGTCAAACATTTTTCTGAGGTGTTGAAGTTGTATCCCGGTGATGAAAATACCCGTAAAAGTCTTGAACGTTGCATACGATTAGTAAAAAGTGGTACCGGCAAACCATAACATGTGCCAGCCTATGGAGGTCCCGGTTCCTTGCTTACGGATGAATGGTAAATTTCCGATGACACTCCGAGATCCTGATTTTTCTTCGATTATTTATAGCTGCGAAGGAAACCAGGGGCAGTCTCCTTCGCAGTGAAAGGCGTGTTTAATTAACTATGGGTGTCTCATCCCCTTAAAAGCCTTGATTTGGTTTTTGAATGGACATTTACTGCCGGCGTATGTCCGTAACTATTCTTCCAGTTTAAACGATACGCTGACTCTTGCCCTGTAATTTTTTACTTCCCCGTCTTCAACGGTCATATCGAGTTTAACGATTTCGGCAACTCTCAACCCTGTGAGGCTCTTGCCTGCAGTTTCCACAGCTTTCTTAGCAGCATCCTCCCAAGAGACCGCACTTGTGCCGACCAGCTCTATGAACTTGTAAACATTCTCAGTCATGTTTCACCTCCTTTGGTAAGGTTTTCTGGAAATGCTACTTTCGGTTAGGATAAATATAAAAAATAACGAGGGTACCTGTCAAGGACAAAGAACTGTTTTTGCGCGCAGAGGCAGAATACAATACTACCCTTACATAAAAATCTTCAGGGCGGAAAGGTCAAGATAATACCCTTATTTTTTATTTCGGCGGAAACTGAGCCATGATTTCATCAACGATTTCGTTAATCTCCGCTATTGTCTTTTCCGGGTCCGACTGTGTCGACAACCGTCGGGTGCCGATGCCGCGCCATGCCAGATCACCGCTCCCGGCATGGATGAAATCGATTACCAGCATGCTTTCATCATATTCATTGATGCTGTTGCCGGTACCGATGCCGATTCCTCCGGCGGCACCGCTGCGGTGCCCGAAGCCTCCGATCCCGAATCCGATCCCGGTGCTGACTTCATCCGATCCGATTGTTCTACGAATTGTATACTGATAATTTATACGAAAATCAGCCACGGCATAGGGGACCTTCGTATAGCCTTTCTGAACGACGGAACGTTCGATTGCTGCACGGATGCGGGTATTTAGCAGGGGATTGTCGACCCTTACATCGCCGGTTGCAGATTGTGTTTCGGATTGCCAGGAGTATGTCTTCAGACCTGAGAAATCTCTTGCGGGGTCGTAATCCTGGCTGACCTTAACCCCGGAGCATCCGTATACGATAACCATCAATAACGCTGTGATAATAATCGGTTTATATCCTTGCATTTTTCACCCCTCCTCTCTGCCATAAATATAACCAGTTATAAAAAATAATACCATTGTAAAACTGATAGTCAAGGTCTTTAAAACAACATCGGTCTGAAACGGCGATATATTAATGATTACTCAGTATAAATGTAATTTTAAATAGAATGTACTTAATAGTGGCCGGTGATTATGGCGGAACACCCACTGGCCTGATGAATCGCTGTCCAGGCATGGGTTAGTTTTTGAGGAGAAGAAGGGAGAATATCGGAAAAATAAAAAGCGCTCCGAACACAATCACGGAGCGCTTTTATTGATTAAGAGTGATATTTGAGTGAATTTATATAACTTTCACATTTGCAGCCGCCGGACCTTTGTTGCCCTGCTCGATGTCAAACGTAACGCGTTGGTTTTCCTCCAATGTCCTGAAACCTTCGGATTGTATAGCACTATAATGAACGAATACATCCCCACCTTCATCGTTTTCGATGAAGCCAAACCCCTTGCTTGAATTAAACCACTTCACGGTACCTTCAGGCATTATGGCAACCCTCCTTTCCTGAGTTTTCTAAAGCAGGATCGCCTACATGTCTACTAAAGGAAATCGAAGTGAAAAAATCCAGATGTCCAAATTCGTAATTAAAAATGTTTCAATCCTAACTTTATCGCACCCCGCTGACTGCCTGTCAACCAAGATGCTTTTTATTAGCATGGACGCAATAATATAATGTTTTTTGCCTAAGTCAAGTTTTTTTTGTGTTTTTAATAATTAATCTGCACGAATTTTAATAGCAGCGCCGCTTGCTTACTACCTGCATTTCTGAAAATACAAGTTTCGGATCAAGCGCCATGATTGAGTTGTCTGTACGTTGTTTTTGTAAAGCTTCAAAAATGAACCGATATTTTAGTCGAGGATTATAATCATAAGAATTGAGACATGGAACCCTTTCCTAACAAATTTTTTGAGGTTTCTCCTTGAGATGCGGGGGCGTTAGCGGTTTCTACTTTTGTCATGAGCGATATACTCTCGCGAAAGACTCTGTTTTTTCCTCTCTTTTTACCTTCGTACATGAGCTGGTCGGCCCGGTTAACGAAGGACCTTATACACTCCTTTGGCCTGTATTGTGCCACGCCTGTGCTTACCGTTACATAAACATCCCGATCCGGCGGCGGAGAGAAAGGGGTCGTCCTTATTTTCGCGTTGATCCTTTCCGCCGTGATGCTCCCCTCCGCTTCCGTCGTCATGGGAAGTATGATGGTGAATTCTTCACCTCCATAACGGTAAGCGAAATCCGTCTCGCGCAGACAGTCTTTTATGATCCGGCCGATTCGCTGTAATACTTTGTCCCCCTCTATATGACCGTACGTGTCGTTGAATGCCTTGAAATCATCGAGATCGAGGAAGAGAAGAGTCAGCGGGTGTCCATAGCGGTTTGAACGATCTGTCTCTACCTTGAGCTGAGCATAAAACTGCCGGAGATTGTACAGCTGCGTGAGATTATCGACTGTGCTGAGTTCCCGGTACCGCTTTTCGCTTTTTTTCAGCGCATCCTCCATACGCTTGCGCTCGGTTATGTCGCGCGA
>DCUQ01000009.1:444507-455976 GCA_002327865.1 Syntrophaceae bacterium UBA2210 | reverse complement strand
TCCACTATTGACAACCGACCTCATACAACTTGTTATGCCGGAAACCGGGCGAAGCGAAGCCTGAAAGGGGGATGAAGAATACTTTAAGTGAAAAGCCCTATCTCTCATTTTGAGAAACAGGGCTTTCGATTATCAAACTATGAGCCTCCCCCCGGCCATAGATAAATACGCATGTGTTACTACCAATAGTAATGTGTTACTATCTCCGGCTCTGTCTGAGTTGTCAAGAAAATATTTGCATTTCGTGAGATATCTCAGCCGCCTGAGGCCTTCGTATGGAATAATGAAAAGAATTATAGAGTGCAGGGAATTCACGATAAGGACTTCGGAGTGTTTATTATAGAGAAAAAGGTGGGTACAAAGTCGATTTTAATAAGAAAAAGGGGCTTGGCTAATATTTCCAAACCCCTTGTTTTTGTTGGCTCCCCGTGTGCAACCCTCTTCATAACCATTCTNNACCGACTGAGCTACTGGGGAATATCTGTATTGCAAAATCCAAGGGAGCTTCTATCAGAGTTTATAATCTATTACAATACTGATTTTCAATAAATCCTATCGACAATCCACGCAGGTTGTAAGTTTATCGAACGGCACTCCGGTAGTTTCGCTGATCCATCTGAGCTGGTCTTCGGGGGCGAACATCCTTCCGCATACCTTGCATTTTACCATTTTGAAGTGCTTATCCCATATAATTCGCTCGTCACCACGCTCCTCCATCATTATATGTCCGGTCGGGCAGACATAAGCGCAAGCGCCGCAACCGATGCAGGCCTGGGATGGTTCCATAAAGGGAGGGCCTACTACTTTATCCGCGCCGCGGTATGAAAAACCGATAGCGCTGACTCCGACCACTTCCTCGCAAACTTCGACACACTTGCGGCACAGTATGCATTTTCCCTTGTCTTGATCAAGCTGGAACCTGGGCTGCGGGTGCACATCCATTGCCTGCGCAATCTCTTTAACAACATCCGACTGGGGACATCGCGCCATAAGCAGCTGCAAAACCAGCTTACGTACATTCAATACCCGATCGCTGCGGGTATTAACAACAAGCCCTTCTTCGACCTGGTAGATGCAGGAGGTAACAATCTTTGTCCGTCTGCCCTTTTGTATTTCAACCGAACATATCCGGCACGCGCCGGACGAGGTCAGTTCTTCATGATGGCATAAGGTAGGAATCTGTATTCCATTTTCCTGTGCCGCCTGCAGGATTGTGGAACCCTGCTCAGCCTGGATCTTTTTGTCATCTATTACTAAATTCACCATGTCTTTTACCTTATTCTGTTTAGTCTACTGTTACCGCATCAAATTTACAGCTTTCCATGCAGGCCCCGCACTTTATACATTTTTCCCGGTTAATAACATGGGGCTGTTTTCTCTCGCCGGTTATACACTCCGAGGGACACACTTTGAGACACACACCGCAGCCGGTACATTTTTCCGGATCGATAGTATACCGGATGAGTTGCTTGCAGATGCCGGCAGGACATTTCTTGTCCCGGATATGGGCATCATACTCTTCACGGAAATACTTGATGGTGCTCATAACGGGGTTGGGCGCCGTCGATCCCAGGGCGCACAGGGACCCGTCCATTATTCCTTCAGACATGCTCTCCAGGAGCTCTACATCGCCCTCCTGGCCTCTTCCCTCACAGATATCGTCCAGTATCTGCCGCATTCTCCGGACACCTTCCCGACAGGGAACACATTTACCACAGGATTCGCCTTCGAGAAATTTGAGAAAATACCTGGCTACATCGACCATGCATGTCCGGTCGTCCATAACGATCATGCCTCCGGAACCCATCATGGATCCGATATCTGCAAGTTCGTCGAAATCTATTTTCATATCGAGAAACTGCTCAGGGATACATCCGCCTGAAGGTCCCCCTGTCTGTACTGCCTTGAATTTCCTGCCGTTTGGAATACCTCCTCCGATACCTTCTATGATCTCTCTAAGGGTCATGCCCATGGGGACTTCAACAAGTCCGGTATTGTTTATCTTGCCTACAAGGGAAAATATTTTTGTTCCTTTGCTGTTTTCCGTCCCGATTTCCCGATACCAATCCGATCCCTTGTTGATGATAAGGGGAACATTGGCCCACGTTTCAACATTGTTCAGGGCAGTCGGTTTGTTGTAAAGCCCCTTGTCGGTTCCGTGAATGTACTTGGCCCGGGGTTCCCCGATGCGACCTTCGATGGAAGCGAACAGGGCCGATGATTCACCGCAGACAAACGCTCCGCCGCCGCGGTTTATCTGTATATCAAAGCTGAAGCCGGAACCTAGAATATTGTCTCCCAGCAATCCGAGGCTACGCGCCGTTTCAATGGCAAGGGTCGCGTTTTCCACCGCGAGAGGGTATTCATGTCGGACATAGATGTATCCATGGTTGGATCCAATGGCATACGCACCGATGATCATTCCTTCGATAACCGAGTGGGGAGTGCCTTCGAGCAGGGCACGGTCCATAAACGCTCCGGGATCGCCTTCATCGGCATTACAGACAATATATTTCGGCGTTCCCTTCGCGTTGCGGGTCGATTCCCATTTCCATCCGGAGGGAAAGCCTCCGCCGCCACGGCCGCGAAGGTTTGCAGTCTTTATTTCTTCAATGATCGATTCCGGGCTCATTCCCCTGAAAACCTTCGCAAGCGCGCTGTAACCGCCGGTCGCCATATAATCTTCAATGCTGCGTGGATCGATATGGATGTTGTTGCCGATAACATAACGTCGCTGTTTTTTGTAAAACGGTATATCGGAATCCTTGACGATTCTTTCATTTGTCACCGGATCCTTATAGACAAGCCGTTCTATTACTTCCTTGTTGATGACGGTTTTTGAAACAATTTCCGGAACGTCCTTGACGGTTACCCGTAAGTAACAGATTTCTTCGGGATAAATAACGACTATCGGCCCTTGTTCGCAAAAACCGGGGCAACCCGTCTCCCGTATCGTTGTAACATTCGCCTCCAGGCCTTGCCTGGCAATTTCCTCTTTGAAAGCGGCGATGATCTTATCTGAGCCAAGGGCAAGACAACCCGTACCCGCACAAATGGCAATACATGTCTGCTTCGGATCACGTTTGGCCTGAATATCTTTTTGGAGTTGTTCCAGTTCTTCAGGTGATTTAATTTTCTTCATCAATCTCTACCTTTTTACCAAGTTTTTTCAGGATCTTGTTACACTTGTTAATGGTCATGTTACCATTATACTCACCATCAACTACCAGAATGGGGCCTAACGCGCATGCCCCCAGACAATTAACCGTATCGAAGGAGAATTCCAGACCGGGGGTCGTTTTCCCGGCTTGTATCCCGAGCAACCGCTCAATGTTATTTGAGATCAATCCCGCTCCACGAACATAGCACGCTGTTCCCATGCACAGGCTGAGCTGGTGTTTGCCTCGGGGCAACAGGCTGAATGCCTTATAAAAGGTGGCTACCTCGTATATCCGGCTTATGGGAATAGACAGGTAGCGGCTAACCGCATCGAGTGCCTCGCGCGGCAGGTAATGCAGCTGCTCTTGTATGTCCTGAAGGATAGAAACCAGAAACGATTTATCCGAATCGTATTTCCCGATAATATTCTTCACCTCTATTTCCATGTTGCCCACATTATTTGCTTCATCCATTTTTTAAACACCTCGACTCACGCTTCGTCTTTTTCAGCCTGTCCGGAAATCAATGAGATTCGTTTGATTCCACGTTTCTCCCTTAACCCAGGTCTTCCCAGGATTTCAACGCTTCAACTTTATTCAGTAATTTGTTGTATTCCAGATTCACCCTTGCCTGAATGGTTTTTATGTCAGACGGGGTAAGGTGCCGGAATCGTCCTTGAAGTTTCAGATAATCTTCTATGGGTCTCAAAGTGTCCTGCTTTACATTCATCGTGTACTTCCCGTTTTCTATCTCGTAAAGCGGGAAAACACCTGTTTCAACAGCCAGACGCCCCATCTTGATCGTGTCTTCGGAAGCCGTTCTCCATCCCGTGGGACAAACAGACATACAGTGTATGAATGTGGGTCCCTTGATCTTTCTGGCTTTTTTCACCTTGTTCATAAAATCAAAAGGATAACTGTGACACGCCGTCGCGACATAGGGTACGTTGTGTGCCGCTATGATTTCAGCAAGATTCTTTTTCCATTCGCTTTTCCCTGTACTCGCGACCCCGGCAGGAGCAGTCGTCGTCGACGCCCCGAAAGGCGTAGCGCCGGAACGCTGTATCCCGGTATNNTCCATGGCGCCGGAAAGAGCCTGCAAACCGATATCGAACGTACCGCCGTCCCCGCCGATGCAGACGGTTTTTACATCACGGTCTGCTATCTTTCCCTTGCGCCGAAGAACTTTCAGCCCAGCTTCAACACCCGCACCGACTGATGCGGAATTCGGAAACGCCACGTGAATCCAGGGCAGGTTCCATGCGGTTGTGGGATACATGGCTGATACGACCTCCATGCAGCCTGTTGCATTTACGATAACAGTGTCTTTGCCGAGGGCCTTGCACATCAGACGAATAGCGAGGGCCTCTCCACACCCCTGGCACGCGCGGTGCCCGGCACCGAAATGCTCTTCTTTATCAACCAGCCGTGGGGCATACAGGTCAAAATTCTCTACTATATTCATGATCCCCTCACTCCAAAGATTTCATATTCTTCCATCGTCCCTGTCTTCGCGACTTCAGCAGCTTTTTCTGCTATCTTGATAAAATCGCCTACAGGAACATCCCGGCCGCCAAGGCCTATAATCTCACTGATAACGGCGGGACGCACCTGCTCGTTATAGAGTGCCGATCTTACCTCCGAAAACACGGGACCTCCCGGGCCACCGAAGGAAACCGCTCTGTCTAATACGGCTACAACTTTGGCACCCTTCACGGCATCTCTGATTTCATCAAATGGAAACGGCCTCCAGAGTCTCAATTTCAGTAGTCCAACCTTCATACCCCTGTCGCGAAGCTGATCAACGGCGACTTCGGCCGTCTCTGCCATGGACCCTATGGCAAGAAGCAACACTTCGGCATCCTCCGTTCTGTAGGATTCCACCGGTTTGTAACTGCGTCCGAATTTTTCTTCCCATTCTTTCCACACTTCCAGTATGATCTTTTTGGACTCTTTGAGCGCTTCATCCTTGGCTTTCATAACTTCGTTGAATATCTCGGGAAGGGCGAGCGTTCCCATGGAAACTATGTTATCGGGGTGAACCGCGGCATACGGTTTGTAATCGGGAAGAAACGCGTCGACTTCTTCCTGGCTTGGAAACATCATCGGTTCGACCACATGGGTGAGCTGGAACCCGTCAAGGTTCAGATTGACAGGAAGCATAACATCCCGGTGTTCGGCTATCTTAAAGGATTGGACTGTCATGTCGATAACTTCCTGCCCGTTCGCGGCGAACATCGAGATCCAGCCGACATCCCGTTGCGACATGATATCACTATGATCGTTCCATATATTGATAGGACCGGACAGGGCGCGATTACCAATAATCATGACAACCGGGAGACGCATGGCCGAAACAATCGGAACAATCTCAGCCATATACAAGAGACCCTGCGAACTCGTTGCCGTGAAAGACCTAGCGCCGGCACCGGACGCGCCACAACAGGCGCTCAGGGCGGAATGTTCCGACTCCACACAGATGAAATCAGCGTCAAGCCGTCCTTCCGCAACAATATCCGACAGGTGTTCCGGTATGTGTGTATTCGGAGTAATAGGATATGCCGCTATTACGTCAGGCCTGCACAACGCGACTACTTCTGCGGCGGCAAGGGCTATTTCCATACCAACTCTTTCAGACATAACCTATCCCTCCTCTACCATCGTTATTGCGCCGGGCCAGCATTCATGAGCACATATCCCGCATCCCTTGCAGTAATCAAGGTCAGCTACGAAGTAGCCATCGGCATCCTGAGAGATGCACCCCTCTGGACAAAAGATGTAACAAATGCCGCACTTTATGCATTTGCTGTTGTCGTACACAGGTTTCTGGGCTCTCCAGCTCCCGGTATGATAATCCCGGGTACTCCCCGGCTCGAATACCATACAGCCGGGGATTATTTCCTGCCACTCTTCCGGCCATTTCTTAGCTTTTTTCATAAGACATTAACCTCAAACAATTCAGCTTGCTTTAGCGATGTTCAACTCGTTATAAGCCCGTTCCATGGCTTTTATGTTTTTCTGGGCTATTTTTCCGAATCTGTGTTTCAGCGGGGCTTTCGCCGAATCGATCGCCACGAGCCCGGTTGCCTTGATTAAAGCTCCGAGCATCGTCGTGTTTGTTATAGGAACACCCAGTTCATCCCGGGCTATTCTCGATGCATCGACAGTCGCCACCGTACCGCCAAAGTCGATCGCATCTTTGATTTCTTCCGGAGATTTGCCCGTATTGACGATAAGGATGCCGTCCGACTTCAGTCCTTCGGTAACGTTTATCAGGCCGACAAGACTCGGATCGAGCACTACCACGACATCAGGGTTATAGACTCCCGATCTTACCTTTATCTGCTTGTTGTCGACACGGTTAAACGCAGCCACGGGAGCACCTCTCCGCTCGGGACCGAAACTTGGAAACCCCTGGGCATACTGTCCTTCCTCAATTGCGGCCAGCGCGAGCATTTCGACAGATGTAACGGCTCCCTGGCCACCCCTTCCATGCCACCTTATTTCAACCATCAGGAAATTCTCCCTTTTTTAAATTGAAAAAAGTTTAATCTATAGTTAACAAACTATCTTCTGTCAATAAACTTTTTAAAAAATCTCTTCCCCAAGACGAATTACTACGCATACAACTGTAATGTTATAGTGATATCACATTGATTTCACATTAAATAATTAACAGCAGAGGTTTCAATCTTTTTTCGTCCTTTCAAACAATTAAGGCAGTTTCTACCTGTTATATGCGTCTGTGCGGCATTTCGCCACTTCTTCATACAAATCTCTTCCTCGTGTATCGTTTATAACAATCAGGGGAAATTTTTCTATCTCCAGGCGCATGATTGCTTCAGGTCCGAGATCCTCATAGGCAATAACTTCGGCCCGCCGCACACACCCTGCCATCAGGGCCGCGACACCCCCCATAGCCCCGAAATAGACAGCCTTGTATTTCATTATGGCGGCTCTGACTTCGGGAGATCTTTTCCCCTTTCCGATCATGCCCCGTAGTCCCAGCCGCATCAGGTCGGGAGCATATTCATCCATCCTGTAACTTGTAGTAGGACCTATGGAGCCGATAACCCGCCCCGGCCGCGCGGGCGTGGGTGCCGCGTAAAAGATTGTTGCACCGTCGATTTCTACGGGGAAATCTCTTCCTTCGGCAATGAGCCTGGAAAATCTCTTATGAGCCACATCCCTGCCAGTTATAATGCTCCCGCTCAACAGCACCATATCGCCAACGTTCAGTTCCTCACATATATCTTTTGTAATCGGTGTGTGAATATTTATTGGATTCTTCATTGATTTCAGATTATCGCTTCTCTGTGGCGTGCAACGTGGCATTGTATATTAACCGTCACCGGCAGGCTTGCGATATGGCAGGGCATCATTTCTATATGGACGGCAAGAGCGGTCGTGTTTCCTCCGTATCCCAGCGGACCTGTGCCAAGCTTGTTTATTTCTTCCAGCGTTTCTCTCTCAAGTTTTGACAGGCGAGGATCCACCGCATTGGGCTCTCCCAGAGGACGCAGCAGTGCCTTTTTGGCAAGTATGGCCGATTTTTCAATCGACCCACCGACGCCCGCCCCCACGATTATCGGCGGACACGGGTTGGGCCCGGCCTTTTTCACCATATCTATAATATGCTTCTTGATTCCTTCAACCCCCGCCGAAGGAAGCAGCATGGTCGCGCTGCTCACATTCTCGCTCCCACCACCCTTCGGCATGGCGACAATACGCATCTTGTCTCCCGGAACGATATCCGTAAGAAGAACCGCGGGGGTATTATCCCCGGTATTTTCTCTCGATATGGGATCACATACGGATTTTCTCAGGTACCCGTCTCTGTAGGCCCTTCGGACACCCTCCTGGATGGCTTCATTGAAATCACCCTTAATGTGAACGTCCTGTCCCAATTCCACAAACACAACGGCAAGCCCTGTGTCCTGACAAAGGGGCAGAGAGGCATCTTTTGCGATTCGCGCGTTTTTAATAATCGCATCCATGGCATATCTGCCGAGTTCCGAATCTTCCGATTCAGCAAATCGTTTTATGGCGGAGAGAACATCTTCGCCAAGATCCGTGTTCGCCTTGATAAAAAGTTCTTTTACAGTACGAGTGATACGGTCACACGAAATTTCTCTGATAGTATTCATTAGGCAACCTCATACTCCCCGGCGGAACTTCATGGACTGTGCCATGGTCATCCTGTCTGCATATTTCAAGTCACCTCCGATTGGAATACCGAAGGCTATTCGGGTTATCTTTACATCCGTCTCCCCGAGAAGTTTCGTAATAAGGAGTGCCGTAGATTCTCCCTGGACGCTGGGATTGGTTGCCAGGATAACCTCCCTGACGTTTCCGCCGGATACTCTGTCCAATAATTCCCGAAGTCTCAGCGACTCCGGGCCGATACCGTCAGCCGGCGACAGCACACCATGAAGCACGTGGTACGTGCCCTTGAAACTTCCGCTTTCTTCTATGGCAACGAGGGAATCGGGATCTTCCACAACGCATATGACGCCCTTGTCTCTCGTGGGATCACCGCATATCTCGCACACTTCATCTTCCGTAAGATTAAAGCAACCGGAGCAGAATCGTATCTTTTTTTTGACTTCCATAATACTTTCGGCAAGTTTTGCAGCGTCTCTCTCAGAAGAATACAGTATAAAAGTGGCCAGACGCGTGGCCGTTTTTTCACCTATCCCGGGAAACCGTGACAACTCTTTTATGAGACGCCGTATAGGGGGCGCATAACCTGTCATATTTCAGAACCCTTCACTTATCACAAAATTAATCGGATGACGGTTGCCGGGAAAATCAACGCAACACAGCCATCTGAAACGAACTCACATACCTTTTACGGATGCCGTCGGAAAAACAGGAAATCAAGATCAATAAATACTCCAATCGACGGGCCTTTCAGTTATTGCGCAGTTTATTGCGAGACCGGTCATTAAACAAGAAACAAAAACCTCCTATGCCAGACCGGGTATATTAAGACCGCCGGTTATCTTCGACATTTCCTCCCTGGCCATATCCTGAGCCTTGCGCACTCCTTCATTGATCGCTGCAACAATAAGATCCTGCAACATTTCGATATCTTCAGGATCGACCACCTCTTTTTCGATCTTCAGCGATACCAGCTCATATTTTCCGTTCACTACGGCGGTTACCATTCCCCCGCCGGACGTCGCCTCGACCGTTTTCTTTTCCAGCTCTTCCTGTGCCTGCATCATTCTAGCCTGCATCTGCTGGGCCTGTTTCATTATTTTCCCTATGTTGTTCCCCAATGCCGTTACCTCCTTGAACCGTTTACCTTGACATTAACTATTTCCGCACCTTCAAACACATCCATGATTTTTTGTACAAGAGGATGCCTTAAGGCTTCGTTCCTTATGTTGTTTGCCGTCCCCGCGGCACTATTCGACACCTTTTTCTTTGTGTTACGCCCGTTTTCCGTCAGCGGTACAACATTTATTATAGTTTTTTTTCCGAAAAACTCCGTTGCTATGCGAGTCAAGAGATCCATCTGCGGTACGCTCTTGATATCATCAAGAAAAACGTAATCGCCCGGGAATCCTATCGTAAGACAATCACCCTCATAATCCATAAGGTCACCACCACCTATTTTTGAACTTAACGGCGGACTTTTTTCTTGTATAAAACGTTTCAAATCCTGCCAGAGATGATAGCCATCTTTTCTTTCATCCGCCTTGACCGGGTCGCCTTCGGTAAAGCCAGTATCCCTGTCATTCCCGAGATGTTGTGTTTCAGATATGCGCTGCGCCCCGCCGCCAAGTCTCTTTTCGAGATGCTCCATCCTCGAAAGAATTTCATCGACAGGTATAAGCGGTTCAAGATAAGACATCTTTACTACAGCGTATTCCAGATTTATGCGCGGCTCCATACTTCTGCGTATATCATCTTCTTCCGCCATAAGTATATCGAGCAGGCGTTGTATTGTGTCGCGTGATGCCCCCTGTGCCAGTTTTTTCAGGTCTTCTGTTTCATGGTCGGAGATATCATCCGACACGCAATCACCATCAGTTATCTTGATCGCAAGCAGATTCATGAAATATCCCAACAGCATCTGATAAAAATGCTTTACATCGACCCCGGAATAATAGGCTTCATCGATAATTTTCAGACAGGCACCGGCATTCTTCCCAAGAATAGCACTGGACATTTCAAATACAAGTCGCCTGTCCGCAAGATTGAGAAGATCTTCCACATCGCTGTCTTTGATATCTGTGCCGGAATACGAGATAACCTGATCAAAAATGCTCTGCGCGTCCCGCAGACTTCCCTCACCTTCCCGGGCAATCCAGGACAGGCCTACATTGCTTATTTTTATCCCTTCTTTATCTGCTATGTAACCGAGGTTGTCCGCTATCTGCCTGACAGATATTCTCTTGAAGTCGAAATGCTGGCACCTTGAGAGAATTGTTGCAGGTACTTTATATATCTCCGTCGTGGCGAACACAAAAACCACATGAGCAGGAGGCTCCTCCAGTGTCTTGAGAAGGGCGTTGAAGGCCGGAGGAGTCAGCATATGGACTTCATCGATAATATATAGTTTGTAACGCGAAGATGTTGGAGAGAATCTAATGTTTTCACGGAGTTCCCGTATCTCGTCTATTCCCCTGTTGGACGCTCCGTCTATTTCACGAACATCGAGCGACGTTCCTCTCGTGATCTCTATACAGCTCGTACACTGGTTGCACGGCTTTTCCGTCGGACCGTTTTCACAGTTGAGCGCCTTGGCAAGTATTCGCGCCACCGATGTCTTACCCGTTCCCCTGGGACCGCTGAAGATATAAGCGTGGGCTATACGATCAAGCCTGACTGCGTTTCTGAGCGTCCGAACAACATGATCCTGCCCGACAACGTCTTCGAATGTCTGGGGTCTCCATTTTCTTGCAAGGACGAGGTATTCCACGGACACACCTGTTTGAAGTCATTAAAAACTGATACTCTCGTAAAAACCAGAGTTGGACGGCAAAGTAAAAAGCTCCAGATCCAAGGCTTAAAAATCCTGAGGAATGAGGAGTACTTACGGTACGCCGCAGTGACGAAGGATGCAGCGAAACGCAGAAGTTGGACTTTTTACAAAGCCGTCAAACTGACAGCCGGGGGATACCGTAGCTAACGTCGGAATTGCTGCCGCTGCTTCCTCCCGGACCTGACGGAGTTCACAACCCGCCGTTCCACGGGGCCCGGCTGTCATATCGAACACATATGGCGGAGAGAGGGGGATTTGAACCCCCGGTACACCTTTGTGGGCATACACACGATTTCCAGTCGTGCTCCTTAAGCC
>DCUQ01000009.1:160822-444441 GCA_002327865.1 Syntrophaceae bacterium UBA2210 | reverse complement strand
CGACCACTTCGGTACCTCTCCGCGTAAAGATAAATCTCTCATCCGCTTTTACGGAACGTGCCCTCATATCCTTTTTTCGCGGAAAAATCTACTCAAAATTTTACCGCATTCTTCTTCGAGTATTCCACCCGTTACCGCGACACTATGATTGAGCTTTTTATCACCCAACATGCCGTAGAGAGAAAGGGCTCCCCCTTTCGGATCCGTGGCGCCGAATACAAGTCTTGAGATTCTCGCGTGACTGATCGCCCCGGCGCACATTATACAGGGTTCGATGGTTACATAGATAGTAGTTCCCGTAAGCCTGTAATTTCCTGTTATATCGGCAACCTTTCGAATCGCGAGAATCTCGGCATGGGCGGTAGGATCTTTCATCTGAACAGGACTGTTATGAGCCCTCGCGAGCTCCTTCCCTTCCATGGTTATCACCGCGCCTACGGGAACTTCTCCCGATTCCATGGCCGCCACGGCCTCCTCGAGGGCTATTTTCATAAAATACTCGTCGTCTCGCATCGGAAAATAGTACCACAATAAAAAGTAAAAGACCATTTCTGGATGGAAACTATACGAAAAGTACCGTATATAATATGCCAAACGGTGAGAGACATGCTTTCAAGAAAGATCTTCTTAACAGCCATAGCCATCTCGCTTGCGGGTCATATCGCTGTCGTCGCCCTTTCCGGTCTTATTAACGGCGGATTCCCGGCCGGGGAAGATGTTTTTTCCGTAAGCCTGGAGAGTCATCCGGAGAAATTCGAAAAAACACCGGCAGGCGAAAAAGATGCCACGCACGGCGCGGCGGAACAGCATATCTCTCAACTAAACAAAATTAACGCCGTGGATACAATAGACCTTGACAGCACGGATACGCGATACTATCCATACCTGCTCAAGGTAAAGAAAAGCATAGATGGAAAGTGGTCATATCCCGACGACGCATTCAACCGGGGGGAAGGGGGAACAACCGTCGTCGAGTTTTCAATAGTGAAAGAGGGCATGCTCGCGGGTTCCCGAATTATTACTTCATCGGGATACGGGTTGCTCGATGCGGAATCTTTGCACGCCATAAGATCGGCCGCTCCGTTTTCACCCTTTCCGGAAGAACTCGAACTGTCAAAACTCAATATAGTGGCAAAATTCAGGTATAAAATCGAAGAATGAACCGGTGACCCGATCGGTAATCGAAGCATATTATTTATGAGCAATCAGAACAAGATAATGATTTTTACCTGTGTCGCCCATTTCTTAACACATTTTTACGAGCTGATATTTCCGGCACTTGCAATACCTCTCATGATTTCGTTGAACATGAACCTGGGAGATGTGCTTAAATTGAGCTTTCTCATGTATCTCCTGTACGGACTCACCGCTCTTCCCTGGGGGATGATCGCAGACCGATTCAATAACCGTATAACCCTTATAATCTTCTTCGCGGGTACCGGACTGGGCGCCATATTAACCGCTTTTGCGACTACCCGGACATCAATGATGTTTTCCCTGGCTGTCATAGGCTTTTTCGCCAGTATTTATCATCCCGCCGGGATAGGATTAATATCGCTCGGCATGAAAAACCGGGGCATGGCGCTCGGCATTAACGGCATCGCCGGGAATCTGGGGATGGTCAGCGCGCCGTTCGCGGCCGGTCTTCTGAACTGGCTGATCGGATGGGAAGCCACCTATATGATGATCGGCTTCTTCAGCATTATATGGGGCGTTATGCTGTTCATGGTAGCAATCGACGAAACACCGATCCATGCGGAAGAGAAAATATATGTACCGGATACCCTAAACAGCAACAATACCATGAAATACTTTATTATCCTGTGCGTCGTCGTGACCATCGCCGGTTTGATCTACCGGGGCAACAGTATCGTCCTCCCTGCGTATCTTGAGCTCAAGGCCTCTTTTCTCTGGGATTTTCTCAGGGACATGGATCCGCCCAATCTGACCGGAGCGAAGACGGCAGCCGCGGCAATGCTGGCCTCGCTCGTCTATACGATTGCCGTCATCGGCCAGATCGTGGGAGGAAAAATCGCGGACAGGTGCGATCTCAGGTGGATGTATCTGTTATTTTACAGCCTGGCCTTCCCGTTTCTCATCCTGATGGCCTTAACAAGCCAGGTACTGCTAGTGATATCGGCCGCCATGTACATATTTTTCGCCCTGGGCGTGCAACCCATTGAAAACAGCCTTGTCGCAAAATACACACCGAAACGATGGAGGAGTACCGGGTACGGCATAAAATTCATTCTGGTCTTCGGGATCGGGTCGCTTTCCGTTCATATCGTGGGTTGGATCAAGGGAATATGGAGTCTCAGCGCGGTTTATTTCTTCGCAGGAGGAATGGAGATTCTTTTAATCCTCGTCATTTCCATCCTGGTCTGGGTGTCACGTGGAACCACCTGCAGAAACACGGAATAAATACAGAAGCAATGTTTAGCTTTGAATATTTAATGCTTAATCAAAAACAATTAAGGGACTACGAAGCCGATTAAAGATCATTTATTGAGGTCTTGTCTTGTAATCACCGGTGACGATTATATCGGCCTGTTTCTTGAATCGCTGTACTATACTGTGCTCTATCTCCAGAACCTGTAATATGAAATCAAAATCCTGGCCCGGGTCACGGGTCAGGTTTCTCTTTTTCACCTCTTCCACACGTTCCCGGTAATCCGACTCAAGAAAGACCTTCATAGTGACGTTTTTCAGGGCGAGCCCGTATGTCAGATCGACAAGGACAACATCCGCTTCCGCAAGCACAACCGGCACCCTTGTATATCTTCTTGAACCGAGTCGCCTGCAGTCCGACGGCACAAAGACCTCTGTTACGTTTCTGTCGGCGGCATCTTCAAGTATGGAATCCAGCCTTTCGAGATCAACTTCCCCCGGTCCCACATACTCCCGTAATGATCCCCGCGCGAATGCATTAAGACGCGCCAGATAATTCGCCTCCGGAGCCAGCCTGAAAAATGCGTCTCCGGCTATCGTAACGCCCCGCATGTTTTTACCCCGTAGCAGATATCGCAGGTATTCCGATATTTCCGTTTTCCCCGCTCCCGATTCTCCCCCGATCACAATGACCGCACGTTTTCCCCTGCGCCGCAGCCTGCCTGCATGTTCGACAATGGCGTGAAGCAGTCCTTTCGAGGCTTTTTCATGCCACGGTCTGATTTCGGGAGGATCTCCCCGCCAGGCTGAAACCGCCCTGTGATAGGCGCGTTCTCCCCGTTTCCAACGCTGGAAGTTTCCTCCTGCAACTCCCTGGGGAGCTTCACCCCGGCAGAGAGAATCTATGATTTGTCCCTGCCGTAAAACAATAGCATCCCAGTTGAAGGTGTTCAGCGCCAGAACACGCCCGCTGGAAGCAATATTTTCCAGCACACCGTTTTTCCGCATTGCCGTTGTTAATTTTCGAGCGGCTCCGCGGGGATCTTCAGGGTCAACGACGAGAGCGTCCCGGCCATCTTTCATCCATCCGGTTATTCCCGCATCTCTGGAAACAACGACAGGGGCCGATGCCGCCATGGCCTCCGCGACACCCATACCGAACGGCTCTACAAACTGCATTCCGATATAAGACAGGCTGTGATGCGCGAGAATCGCCAGGAGAGCCCACGACTGGCTGGGAAGTCGTACGACATCGTCGGATGTTAATTCGTATTCCGCCATGACATCGGCCACATGTTTTTCAACAGACATCTCTTCGGGTATAGGGTTTCGGGGAGACCCCCCTGCAAGCACGAGTTTTACCCCTTCCATAAGAGGGGGAGCCAGGCGTTTTGCCTCACCGAAAAGTTTTACCACCCCGGGCACGTTTTTCGCTTCGGAAAAACGGCCGAAATAAATAAGATAGCGGCCTGGAACCAGTTTGTATCTTCTCAGTGCTTCCGCACGGGGATTAAGGCCGATATCGAAAAAGGCCTTTCCGGCACCGGCCGGCATGACAACGTTTGGAAACTCATATCCATAATATTTTTTCAAGGCAGCGGGTTCCGCGGATGTATTTGCGATCTCGAAATCGGCTCCCCTCAGGGATGCCAGTTCAAAATCTTCCCGTGTTCCGAAATTATATTGCCTGCCGAACCATACACCCGGATCGCCGGGATTCAGACCAAGGGAAACCGCCTTGTTTATCCCCATCGAATGAGGCACTGCCACCACCGGTACCCCGAGCCGCTCCCCGGTTTCCAACGCGCAGGTCATCCCGTCAGCATAATGTCCCATCACGGCATGGGATCCAAAGAGCGCGGAAACGGCAACCACACCTTCAGACAATTCGGGAACAAGGGGATAGATATCCTCCTTGCGTACGAACCCGTCTCCGCCGGCGGGAACCCGGACAAGCCACAGGTTTTCCGCAAACCGCTCCACACGAGGATACGGCTTGAAATAACGGGCGACAATTATCACTTTTCTCCCCTGCCGGGCCCATGCCTTCGATACTTCCAGCACGTAGTATGTCTGCCCCCCGGTGTCGGGGACGCCGGCGGGAGGAGGATCGCCCCAGTGGCCGTGAGTTGAGACCATAACAATCCGCCGCGCGTATTTTGCTGCCCTCCTCGTTCTCAAAGAAACGGGTACCCCGTTTTTTCTGAATATTTCAAGGTATTCCCGCAAAAGATCAATGGAAAGGTCATGTTTCAGCGCCAGCCGTTCAAGTCTTCGGTCGTACATGCCGTTTCTCCCTGGTCCTTAAAGTACGGTTGTCTACTTCCCGCTAAACAGGAAATGTTCACACCTGCCTTTCGATATCCGCCGCCTTTTCCTGCAGTTTTTTTGAAGACACACCCCCCCGGGCCTTTAACTCCGGTGCGAAAACCGATATTGAATATTCTCTCACCATCCACGTGTATTCCTCCACGGCCCGTTTTTTTTCTTCGGATGAAGAGGCGGTTTCTTTCAGCATTGCTTTTACTTTATCTTCAAAGGGTTTGAGTTTACAGGCCTTGGCCATGTCTTTTTCCAGGTGTGCCATTCCTCTTTCCGCCCGGATAATGACGGCTCGAAGATGCCGGGGTATATCGGTCAGCCTTTCTTCTTCATAGATTTCCACAAAATCGTCCGGCATCAGCTGTTTGATATCCTCTCTGAGACCGGAAATGAAACTGTTCGCAGATCTGTTGCCGATATGCGCGGTCCCCAGCCTGCGGAGAACCGCTTCCGCTTCTCCACGCATTTTCAGTGCCGGTATGACACTCTGCAACAGTTTCTGCCCTTCACGAAGAATAGCGCTGCCCGCGGATTTCGAGTATTCGAAAAATTCTTCCCTTTTTTTTATGCTTCGTTCAAAAAGGGTGCTTAGTATCTTCCGGTAAAGAGTTTTTTCAACATGTTTCGTGCCCCCGCAACAGTGTGCCCCGCTTGTTGCCTCCTGCGGCAGCACAAGGCAACTTTTTAGAAATTTCATGTCCTTCTTGAACTGCATTTCGTATAGAGCGGCAATCCCTTCCCGTTGCGATGTTTTCGCTGTCTTTTCATCTCTGAAAAGACGTACATGCACTCTGCCGTCTGTCTCCTTTTTCAGTGCCGGGTACGCCGTCCCCTCGTTTCCGCTTTTCCCCCGCAGAAAAATGCTTTCGGGAAGATCCTCGAAATTTTCGAGAGTTATTCCTTCTTTTTCCCACTGCTTCTCTGCCTCTTTGAAAGCGGTGGATTTACTATTATCGGGAATGTTTTCCCGCAACGCGCGGATATCGCGGCCGGAGCTTATTTCCCCCCCTTTTTCATTAACTATGGAAAAGCGCATCTTCAAATAATCGGGGAGGCTCTCCACCGGCCATGCCGAGGCAGGTATATCGACGTTGAATCTTTCGTATATGAACCTTGCCATGGCTGTTATAAGCGATATGTCACCGGGTTCGATTTCGCGTACTATGGTGTCCACTGTCTGTGAAATGGGTACAAGTTTTTTCCTGTACTGTTTAGGCAGTCCTTTTATGAGAGCCGTTATCTTCTCCCGACGGAGAGCCGCGATTTCCCAGTCGGCCGATTCAAGCGGCAGTGTTGAAGCCGCATCTGAAGGAACGTGTACCGTTACGCCGTCATTCTGCCCTCCGGGATCGAAGCGGTATGAACAGGGCAACACCCTGCTCCCTAATGTAATTTCATCCGGGTACATGGAGAGCTCTTCTTCCGGATAATATTTCATTATATCTTCTTGTTTCATCCGTAGAAAATCATCAGTTCCCCTGTCCTTTATAAGTTTCTTAAGCGTTCTGATGTCATAGACGGTGCCGACACGTTCCTCGTAGAACTCGGTGAGGACATCCTCGCTTACCAGAATATTTCTCTTTCGTATCTTGTCTTCCATTCCGGTAACTGCCGTAATCAAATCCCGGTTGTGGTTTAGAAAAGGAAAGGCAGCATCGACATCACCTTCTACAAGAGCACTCCTGATGAATATCGCGGCGGACTCAACGGGGTCGATACTCCCGTAAGAAACGGATCTCCCCGGTACGATTACCATTCCGAAAAGCTTCACCTGTTCGCTCGCTACTACTTCGCCTCTATTCTTTTCCCAATGCGCTTCCAGGTAGTTGCGGCGACAAAGATCGCCACCGATCTCTTCCAGCCATTCCGGATTTATGACCGCGTTGATCCTGGCGAAGTTTCTCGATGTTTCGACTACCTCCGCGGAGACGATCCATTCTCCGCCATGATTAAAAATTCCCGACCCGGGAAAGACCATCACCTCCCTGCCCTTCGCCATAAGGTACACGTTCTTTCCCTTTTTTACACCGATGTTTGAAATGTAACCTCCGAGAACCGCCTTGTGTATCCCTTCGTAGAGGGCCTCCCCCTGCAATGTTTTCCTCGCTTTCCTGTACCCGGCCTCTTCGAGAATGTTCGACAACTGTTCATACACATCACTCCATTCTCTTATTCTTCTGTAGGACAGGAAATGTTCCCTGCAGAATCCGCGTATTTTGTTTTGCGCCTTCAACTCTTTCCTGCTTTCGTGGTAACGGTTCCAGATATTGAGAAGAGTTATGAAATCAGATGAGGGATTGACGAAAGATCTGTGAACCATGTCGGCTTCCTGTTCTTTTCCGACAGGCCGTTCCCTCGGATCCTGAACGGATAGAGCGGAGGCAATGATAATCACCTCTTCCATGCATCCGTATCGTTCGGCATCGATGATCATGCGGGAAATCCTGGGGTCTATCGGCAGGCGCGACATGGCAACCCCTTTATCCGTCAAAAGAACTTTCCTGCCCGCTGTCTTTATGGCGGAAAGCTCCCGGAGCAGGGCGAACCCGTCCTTGATATTTCCCGGAGAAGGCGAATCAATAAAGGGAAACGAAGCGACATTTTCTATTCCCAGCGCGATCATTCTCAGGATAACTTCCGCAAGGTTGGAACGGAGTATCTCCGGGGGTGTGAAGAAGGGACGTTTTTCATAGTCTTCTTCAGCGTATAGACGGACGCATACGCCGTTCTGTACCCGTCCGCACCGCCCCTTTCTCTGAATGGCATTGCTTTTTGATATTGCCTTGACCGGGAGCCGTCGGGTCCTCGTACCCGGGTTATATTCGGATATTCTTGCAAGACCCGTATCGATCACATAGCGAATACCGGGAATGGTAATGGATGTTTCAGCCACATTGGTAGCCACGACAATCTTTCTTTTTTTTGTTCGCGCAAACACACGCTGCTGTTCGGAATAAGACAAACGGCCGAAGAGGGGGAGTACTGTTGTATTTCCGTCTTTACCCGCGGTCAGCATAGCGCAGGTATCCATGATATCCTGCTGCGTCGGCATAAAGACAAGGATATCTCCGGGTCCTTCTCTGACAAGTTCATCCACCGCCCTTACAGCTGTATCCACATAGGACAATTCATCCTCCTCCTGCGGATCCGGATCGATCGGCCGGTACCGGGTCTCCACGGGATACAGACGCCCCGACACTTCTATGATGGGCGCGTCATCGAACGCCTTTGAGAATTTCCCGGGGTCTATGGTCGCGGATGTTATGACAAGCTTCAGGTTTTTTCGCCTGCGCAGAAGATCTTTAAGAATACCCAGGATAAAATCTATATTGATGCTCCGCTCATGGGCTTCGTCGATGATCAACGTATCGTACTGATTCAGGCAGGGGTCTGACTGCGTCTCCATTAGAAGGATACCGTCGGTCATCAGCTTTATGTTTATATCCTTGTTGGTTTTGTCCTTGAATCGTATCTTGTAGCCGACTGAGATCCCCACATCTTCCTTCAGTTCGTCGGCGATGCGGTGGGCAACTGTCACCGCCGCGATCCGGCGTGGCTGGGTACACCCTATAATGCCGTCTATACCCCTTCCCGCTTCGATACACATCTTGGGGATCTGTGTAGTCTTTCCGGAACCGGTCTCACCGGTAACGATGATAACCTGATTATTTTTTATGGCTTCGATGATCTTATCTTTTTTCTGTGCGATAGGAAGATTTCCCGGATAGGTGATTTCCGGCAGATGATTCCGGCGGGTTTCCCTCTTTCTGATGAATGTTTTCAGTCGCTTTTCCAACTTCCGGAGCTTTGCCAGCGTCTCTTCATCGCCTCTGCCTTTCCGGATATTGTTGTTTATGAACTGCAACTCTTTATTGATGATGAGCCTGTCCAAAAGAATCACCCTCTTTACGCCGGAGTTTATTCTTTTTTGCAGTGTTTTTATGTCGGATAATGTCATTTTCGCGCTTAGAATTCAGGATTTGCGGTATTTTCAGGCCGGTTATGCCGTCTGGTTACAATTTATGCATTTTCTTACGATAATAGCAAATCAAATATGGCGAATCGAATTTGGAGCGAAGTGGCAGTATAAAAATCTTTTATTATCGTCTCGGCATCCTTCGAATCCACCCGCGGGCGGCTTCACGGAAGCATATTCTTTTTCATGCAATGTTAATGGGTCTCAGCGGTACATTCCCGGTTGGCCGGTATTATTGCACACGCGTAAAGGCAGTATATAATCGATGGATCAAGCGAATGAATTCGGATATTCGAACTCTTTTCCTGCTTCAACCATCTGATACGGTTTGATTTTATAAGACTCATTGTGTTATAAACCGACAAATAAAAAGGGAGGGAGAAACATGACGGATGAAAAGGCTCTGGAGAAATATACGGTAGCAAAGCTGAAAGAGATTGCCCGCGACACCGGAAAGATAGTCGGATTCACCTCTATGAAAAAAGATGACTTGATACAGGCTATCAGATCTTTGCAGGACGAAGGTATGGAGACGACGGAAGATGCCGTGTCCGAACCAATGAAAATCAAACCAGAAAAGAAGGCGTCAAAAAAACCAGGGAAGCCTCCGGAAACCGCGGCTTCCCTGAAAAAAATGACCGGATTACTCAGACAGGAAAAGGCGGAGTTGCAGAAAGACGGGAACAAAGTGATCATGGCCCGTCTCAGGAAAAGGATAAGCAGGCTTAAAAAGAAAACTCGAAAACTGGCAAGGACGGCCAGGCAAGGATAACACTGGAGGTCATGGTATGTTCGTAGGAAAAAGAATGACGAGAAATCTTGTAACGGTAACCGAAGATACGAGCATTCTCAAGGTAAAGAATCTTCTAAAAGAACACAAAATAGACCAGCTTCCCGTAGTAAAGGGTAAAAAGCTGGTGGGTATTATTACGGACAGGGACATCAGAGATAATTCCCCTTCTCCGGCCAACACACTTTCCGTCCACGAGCTTAACTATCTGCTTTCAGAGATGAAAACAGCGGATGCCATGACAAGAAAGGTATTTACGACAACTCCCGGATCTACGATAGAAGAAGCGGCGAAGCTGATCCATGATAAACACGTTAACAGCCTGCCGGTTGTAGATGGCGACGAACTGGTCGGCTTGATTACTACCTGTGACCTTCTGAACGTATTGCTTGATGTTATGGGTGTGCATGATACACCAACCCGCCGCGTGGAAATCAAGCTCTCAAGCAACATCGGTGAAATAACAAAAGTAGCGAGTATCATAAACGGTATGGGACTGAGAATAGTGTCGATACTCTCCACAATAGACAAAGATGACAGTAACGTTCGCCCAACGCTTGTGAGAGTCGGCACTTATAACATAGAAGAACTCTGCGAGGTTCTTAACGAGGCCGGGTACCCAACAACTATAGATGACAGCAGGGTGGAAGAATAAGGCTTGATTCCACGTAAAGAAACAGAGAACACCCGTGTAGTGAAAGCGGCGTGGGTTGTCGGACTCGCGACACTGCTGAGCAGAATATTCGGCTTTATCAGGGATATGGTGGTCGCGGGATTCTTCGGTGCCGGGCTATCTGCGGACGCGTTCTTTGTGGCCTTCAGAATCCCGAACCTGCTTCGCAGTCTGTTCGCGGAAGGTTCTCTTACCATAGCCTTTATACCGGTTTTTACCGGATACCTCAAAAAATCGAAAAATCAAGCCGTCGAATTTGCGGGGATAGCCTTTACGCTTCTCTCAATTATTCTTGTAGCGGTCTCCCTCGTGGGCATATTGCTGGCACCATGGATCATCAGGATTATTGCGCCGGGGTTCGCCGATATTCCCGATAAATATGCACTTACCGTATTCCTTACCCGTCTGATGTTTCCATATATAATATTTATATCCCTGGTCGCCCTGTGCATGGGCATTCTCAATTCCTTCAGACACTTCGCGGCGCCTGCCCTGGCTCCTGTAATTCTCAATATTTCCATAATAGCCGCCGCATTTCTTCTGAAAGATTATTTCTATACTCCGGTATTATCCCTGGCAGTGGGGGTTCTCGCTGGAGGAGTATTGCAGCTTGCCATGCAATTTCCGTTTCTGATCAAGGTGGGCGCGAGGCTGAAGCCAAACTTTCATTTCGATCATCCGGGCATAAAAAAGATAGGAGGCCTGATGCTTCCGGCGTTGTTCGGCGCCGCTGTCTATCAGGCCAGCATATTCATAAATACCATCCTGGCATCTTTTCTTCCTGAAGGAAGCGTGTCGTATCTCTACTATGCCGACAGGGTCGTGCAGCTTCCGCTCGGTGTGTTCGCGATTGCGGTGGGAACAGCTTCACTTCCCAGCTTTTCAGAACAGATGGTGGGAGGGAATTATGAGGGATTAAAAAATACGATATCATTCTCGCTGAGGTTGATCCTTTTTGTAACTATACCGGCAGCGGTTGCCTTAATTGCCCTGCGGGTACCGATAATATCCGTGCTTTTCCAGCGCGGGAAATTCGATGCAGTATCAACGGTCTTTACCGCTCAGGCCCTGCTTTACTATGCCGTCGGGTTGTGGGCCTTTTCATGCATAAGGGTTATCGTATCAGCATTTTACGCCATGCAGGATACCAGAACCCCTGTAAAGATTGCGATTGCAGCGCTACTTGTAAATGTTATAATGAGCGTCACATTGATGTTCCCACTGAAACACGGCGGGCTCGCCCTCGCCACATCAATCGCCTCCTCGGTCAATTTAATTATCCTGGCCGTCATATTGAAAAGAAAAGTGGGAACATTTATCGGAAAGAATTTCTGGCTATCTATTTTGAAAACTACGCTGGCATCCGTCATTATGTGGTTGTCGATAAATGCGGTAAACCGGATATTAGAGTGGAACAGTGAAGGAACCTTAGGGGAACGTCTGTTGTTCCTGGTGGTCTCGATCGTTGTGGGACTGATCGTGTTCGCCCTGAGTTCAATTATCCTTGGCAGCACCGAGGTAAAAACCCTTCTGAGAATCAAGAACGGATAGATTGTATGTTACTCAAGCTAAATGTCAAAAATCCTCAGGTACGGCTTATAAGAAAGGCCGTCGAGGTTCTGCATGAGGGGGGTATCG
Organism: Syntrophaceae bacterium UBA2210; assembly: GCA_002327865.1. Lineage (GTDB taxonomy): Bacteria > Desulfobacterota > Syntrophia > Syntrophales > UBA2210 > UBA2210. The sequence continues at coordinate 432,654 of DCUQ01000009.1, read as the reverse complement.
TGGCATACCCTACCGACACGGCTTATGGAATGGGGTGCGACCTGTTCAACAAACGAAGCATCGAAAAGGTATACGATCTCAAGAAGAGGAGCAAATCGCAGCCTTTCAGCTTTATATGCGCCGATCTTAGTGATATAAGCAATTACGCCGTTGTAACTAACTATTCGTATAAAATCATGAAACGTTTGCTGCCTGGACCCTATACCTTTATACTGGGGGCATCCAGACTTGTTCCGAAGATCCTGCTGCCAAAGAGAAAAGAGGTGGGGATAAGGATCCCGGATAATAATATATGTCTTGCTCTCGTCAGGGAATTCGGGAGCCCGATAATCAGCACCACAGTAAAATCACGCAGCGATGAGATAATAACAGACCCCGACATAATAGAGGAGGAGTTCGGAAACCGTATAGACCTGATTATCGATGGAGGTATTCTGCCTCCGGAATTGTCGACGGTTGTGAATCTTACGGATGATACCGCTGAAATAGTCAGAACGGGGAAAGGGGACCCGAACGTATTCTGATGTGTATGAAAGGAAAATAACGGCAGATCGAAGGATTCAAAAGCAAAGATCCGGCTACTACTAATGAATATGGAATCCGGATTATATGGAAGAGGATTGTAATGACTAGAAAAATGCTTATAAATACAATAGATGAAGAGGAAAGCAGGATGGCCGTCATAGAAGACGGCAACCTGGTTGAATACAATGTAAGGATGTCGGTCAAGGAGCCTACATCCGGAAACATATACAACGGCTTAGTGCAAAACGTACAGCAGGGGCTGCGGGCGGCCTTTGTGGAATACGGCGTCGGCAAAAGCGGTTTTTTGCCGCTGCGCGACGTGGCTTCGGAATACTTCAGCGGAAACAAGGGCCTGCTGATAGGACAAAAACTTCCCGTACAGGTCGTCAGAGAAGCAAAAGGATCGAAGGGTGCGATGCTGACAACATATATTTCGCTGCCAGGCCGGTATCTTGTCCTTATGCCGAACAGGCAAGGTGCCGGGATCTCACGAAAAATAGAGAATGAGGTGGACAGGGAAAAGCTCAAGGGGGTTATGGAGCAGATAACCGAAAAGGAGGGCATGGGATTTATCGTTCGCACAGCCGGGTTGAACAGGACAAAACAGGAGCTTATCCGGGACTATCAGATGTTGTCGAGGCTGTGGAAAGATATAAAGGCGAAATCGGAAAAAACTGCGGCAGCCGGGTTGATATATCAGGAAACCGATTTTGCCGTGCGCGCCTTCAGAGATTATTACACATCGGATATAAAAGAGATACTGGTCGACGATCCGGAAACCGCCCGGAAGATGAGGACATACTGCAGGGCTGTTTCACCGAGAAACGTAAGAATGATAAAGTGGTACAGGGAAGAGGTGCCGCTGTTCGATCGCTACGCTATCGAGGATCAGATAAACGAGATATATCAACCGCTCGTTAATCTTAAATCGGGCGGTTCCATCGTCATAGAACCGACTGAGGCGTGCATAACCATAGATGTGAATTCGGGTCGCTTGAACAGGCGTAACGCGGAAGAAACCGCATATAAGACAAACATGGAAGCTGCCGGAGAAATAGCGAGACAACTCCGCTTAAGAGACCTCGGAGGGCTTATCGTGGTCGATTTCATCGACATGATAGACAAGAATCACATTACTCAGGTGGAAAAGACCTTTCGGGACGCATTGAAAGTGGACCGGTCCAGAATACAACTGGCAAAGATATCCAGATTCGGCATGCTCGAACTCTCCAGGCAGAAAAAGCAATCCACAATACATGAAATCAGTTACGCAATGTGCCCTTATTGCAGGGGAAACGGCGTCAGACCCTCCGTTGAATACATGGCGATCAGGGCACTGAGAAAAATCAAGTCCGAAGCAGTGAAAGAAAGGTTTTCAGAAATTGTAATTACCCTTCCACCCGAGGTAACCGGCTACCTCCTCAATCAGAAGAGGAGCCAGTTGGCCAAACTCGAGAATCTTCACGATATATCCGTGAGCATTTCGGGAGATGCCGATCTGCTGTGGGGAGAATTTCATATCGATAAAGTCAAGAAAAAGGAGCCGGACGCCGATGTGGCGGACGAAAGTGCAGAAGCGGTGATTGAAGCAAAACCGGTCAGCAACAAACCGGCGAAACGGAGAAGGAGACCCCGACAGGCAAGGCCCGGATTTTCCAAAAAACCCGCAATACCCGGAAAAGATGCCTCATCGGCCGAAACCGAAACGGAAGATGAATCAGACATCGTGGAATCTCAGACCGAGCAGGCTGAAGAAATGCAGGATCTTCCAAAGAGGGAGGGGATCGTCGACAAATTATACAACCTTTTCAAATAGCCGTTATAAATTTATCTTGATTATAACGGGGATCTGGAATAGAAGGTAAATGTTAAATATTCAGGGGTGCTTTCGGGACATAACCGTTCCGGGCTGAGATAATACCCTTTGAACCTGATCTGGGTAATGCCAGTGTAGGGAGATAACTTTTGATATCTTTTGAAGGCATATCCGATGCAGGGTATGCCTTTTTTTGTTTTTACCGCGAGGAGTGACTCATCGCATGAAAAAGAAGATTTTTGTCATATCGGACGGCGTCATTAATGATACCCGCTTTCTTTGCGGTGAGATCAGGGGCGCAGGCAAACCGGTGATTATCTGCGCCGACGGAGCGGCTCAACGGATGAAAAGTTGCGGTGTAATTCCCGATTATATCGTGGGCGATATGGATTCCATCGACATGGAAACCCTCGCATATTTCGAAACAAAGGGGAGCCGTATTATCAGATATCCCGAAGACAAGGATGAGACAGACACGCAACTCGCACTCGAATACGCGTTCGGGATGCATCCGGACGAGATACGCATATTCGGCGCCCTTGGAGGGAGAATCGACCATGCACTGGCAAACATATCTCTCCTGGTCGCGTGTGTTAAAAAAGGAATCGATGCAAAAATAGTGGATAAGGATTGCGAACTGTTCGTAATAGACCGGGCATGCACTATCGACGGCAGGGATGGGGATACTGTATCCCTTCTCCCCATGTCTTCGGACGTACGTGGAATTACGCTGGAAGGATTTCGCTACCCCCTTTCCGGCGCGGTGATGGAGATAGGAGCGCCGTACGGAATCAGTAACCTCCTTACAGGGGCGCAGGGGAACATATCACTGGAGTCCGGTTATCTGCTGGTTATAAGACAGTTTGCCGTATAGAAGAGAGGTAAATAACACATGGAAACCAAAAAAGTGCTGACTATAGCCGGATCGGACTCGGGTGGTGGAGCCGGCATACAGGCGGATCTGAAAACGGTTACCGCTCTAGGCGGTTTCGGCATGAGTGTTATCACCGCTCTTACCGCTCAGAATACACTGGGGGTACACGGGATTCATGAAGTACCCGTCGATTTCATCGGAAAGCAATTCGACGCCGTGGCTACCGATATCGGTATCGATGCCGCAAAGACGGGCATGCTTTCCAGTTCGGAAATTATGACGGTTGTTGCGGAAAAGTTACGACAGTACGGTGTAAAAAAACTTGTTGTAGACCCCGTCATGGTGGCCAAGGGAGGCGCCATGCTGATAAGGCAGGATGCCAAGAAAACCCTGATAGAAGAACTGCTGCCTCTTGCCTTTGTGATAACCCCCAATGTTCCTGAGGCGGAAGAATTGGCCGGAATAAAGATCACAACGGTTGAAGACATGGAAAAAGCGGCCTATATTATACATCGGATGGGAGCTGAAAATGTTTTTCTCAAAGGGGGACATATGGCGGGGGATGCCCTGGATATTCTCTATGACGGCAGGGATTTCCACCGGTTCGTCTCCGAGAGGATAGATACTAAAAACACGCATGGCACCGGATGCACCACCTCCGCCGCTATCGCCACGGGAGTCGCTCAGGGAATGGTTGTGTATGAAGCGGTCAAACGCGCAAAGGAATATATAACGACAGCAATTAAAGGGGCATTCCGTATAGGCGGAGGACATGGTCCCACCAACCATATGGCCTATGTGCTCAGGGAATGCGAACGATACGGATGTATAAAAGAACTGAAATCCGCCGTGCGAATTTTAGAAAATGAAAAGTGCGGCAATATCATTCCTGAAATACAGTCGAATCTTGCTTACGCTCTGCCGTATGCCCTTGAAGCCGACGATGTGGCGGCTGTTCCGGGCAGGATCATAAGAGTAGGCGAGAATGCCGAAACCCTACACGATCCCGAATTCGGTGCTTCGAGTCACGTTGCCGGAATCGTGCTCACGGTCATGCGGTACGATGAAACCTTCCGCTCCGCCATGGATATACGGTTTTCAGAAGACATCGTCAGGATATGCGGGGAACTGGGTTATGATGTCGACTCCTTCAGCCGGTCCGATGAACCCGGGGAGATAAAAAGGAAAGAGGGCTCTTCCCTCGAATGGGGCACAAATTCCGTCCTGTCAAGGCGTCACACGATCCCGGACGCAATATTCGATCGTGGTGAAGTTGGGAAAGAACCCGTGGTCAGGATTCTGGGACAGACACCCGCCCAAGTTGTCGATAAAGTTCTTAATATATCAAGGAAATTGCGCGAAGCATCTGAAAATTAATAAATGAATGGGGGAAGCAACATGTCGTTGAATGAAGTAATTATAACAAAAGCAATTGTCGAGAGATTCTCGCAGAAATTCCTGGAATATACCGAGGTCGATACCGCCATCGTAGGTGCGGGACCCTCCGGCCTTGTGGCGGCCTATTTTCTGGCAAAGGCAGGCATAAAGGTTGCAATCTTCGAGCGCAAGCTGAGTATCGGAGGAGGCATGTGGGGAGGCGGCATGATGTTTAACGAGATCGTAGTCCAGGAAGAAGGTAAGGAAATCCTCGACGTGTTCGGTATCGATACGAGAGAATATGAACCGGGCTATTACACGGCTGACGCCGTAGAGTCGGCAACCACAATCTGTTCTCATGCCATGAAGGCCGGCGCCCGGGTCTTTAATTGTATAAGCGTGGAGGATGTAATCATGCGTGAGGGACGGGTGACCGGTCTGGTTGTTATATGGTCTCCTGTGGAGATGGCTGGTCTGCATGTAGACCCCCTTTCGATCTCCGCGAAACACATAATCGACGCTACGGGACATGCCACCGAAGTGCTTCGTGTAATCGAACGGAAGGCCGATGTTGCGCTGAATACGAAGACCGGGAAGATAATGGGCGAGCGTTCCATGTGGGCCGATAAAGCGGAGCGGTTGACGATCGAGAATACGAAGGAAATCTGCCCCGGCGTATTCGTTTCAGGGATGGCGGCCAATGCGGCGTTCGGCGGCCCCAGGATGGGCCCCGTATTCGGAGGAATGCTGCTTTCCGGGAAAAAAGCGGCAGAGCTTATTATTGCTGCCGGTTAAGAACTGTTGCGGAGGAGATCTAAAAATGACACAACTGGAAACAGCCCGTAAAGGCGAGATATCGGAAGAGATGGAAATATGCGCCGGGAATGAGGGGGTAACCCCGGAGTTTATCCGGAAAGGAATCGAAGAGGGAACCATCGCACTGGTGCGCAACAACAGGCATACCTCCGTCTCGCCTCTCGCCATAGGAGAAAGGGCTAAGGACAAAAGTCAACGCCAATATCGGAACGTCCAGGGATCATTCGGATCCGGACCTGGAGTTGGAAAAAATCAAAGTATCGGAAGCTGCAAAAGCCGATACGATCATGGATTTATCAACCGGTGGTGACGTAAGCGCGATCAGAAAGGAAATCATAGGGGCTACATCTCTCATTGTCGGAACCGTGCCCATATATCAGGTTGCCACAAAGATGCTGAACAGCCGGAAATCGATCATGGAAATGACCGAAGACGACATGTTCGATGCCATAGAAGAAAACGGCGAGGACGGCGTTGATTTTATTACGGTTCACTGCGGTGTAACGCTGAGTAGTGTGGGCCGCATTAATAAAGAGGGGCGTGTGCTCGGCATTGTCAGCAGGGGAGGTTCGATTCTTGAAAGATGGATGTCCTATAACGGAAAAGAAAATCCTCTCTATGAACGTTTCGACAGGTTGCTCGAGATTGCCGGAAGATACGATATGGTCCTGAGCCTCGGTGACGGCCTGAGACCGGGGTGTCTTGCCGACGCCACCGATAGAGGACAGATCGAAGAACTTGTTACTTTGGGTGAATTAACCAAAAGGGCGAGGGATTATGGCGTTCAGGTCATGATTGAAGGGCCGGGCCACGTTCCCATTAAAGATATCGAGGCGAATGTCAAGATGCAAAAGAACCTGTGCCACGGCGCGCCGTTTTACGTCCTCGGTCCCCTGCCGACGGACATTGCGCCCGGGTACGATCATATAACGGCGGCCATCGGCGGTGCCATCGCAGGATCGGCAGGCGCGGATTTTCTGTGTTATGTTACACCCGCGGAACATTTGAGACTCCCGACGCTGGAGGATGTAAAGGACGGCATTATCGCTTCCAGGATTGCCGCTCATATCGCCGATATCGCCAAAAATATTCCAGGCACCCGCAGTAGAAACCTGCTTATGGCCGAGTACAGAAAAATGTTCAACTGGGAAGGACAGGTAGATATATCTATCGATCCGGAGAAGGCAGGAATGTTTCTTGAGAGAAGCGAAAGCGCCGGAGAAGAAGGTTGCACCATGTGCGGAGAATTCTGCGCAATAAAACTGGGCAGGAAAGACAATATTTCCGCATAAGCGCCGGGCAGTACAATAGAGGTTATCGTGCTTTCAGTGTCGGGTTTGACAAAAAAGTTTGAGGATCTTACCGTTATGGAAGGGTTCGATCTAACAGTACCCAGGGGGGGATTTACAACCCTTATCGGACCGTCCGGTTGCGGTAAGAGCACATTTTTCGATGTATTGACCGGTGTTTTTCCCAGGGATGACGGCAGGATATCCTGGCTCGGAGAGGATGTCCCCGACCTGATGAGGCGGGCGGCGTACATGCAGCAGAAAGACCTGCTGCTCCCATGGCTTTCACTTATTGATAATGCCATACTTCCCGCACGGATAGCCGGGACAGACAAGAAAGAAACGCTGGAGAAGGCGTCGGGCCTGTTCAGACGTCTGGGGCTGCAAGATTTCGAACATTACATGCCGCGAAAGGTATCCGGCGGTATGCGCCAGCGTTGCGCGCTGGTAAGAACCTTGATGTTCGATCATGAACTGGTGCTGCTTGACGAACCTCTTTCCTCTCTCGACGCCATAACTCGAAGCGGCCTCCAGAACCTGCTTCTGTTGCTCCAGAGTGAATTTAACAAGACCATACTGATGATAACGCACGACATAGAAGAGGCCCTGCTCCTGTCCGATGAACTGCTGGTACTGACACCCATGCCTATGCGGATAAGAGAAAGGTTCGAGTTGAAAACCCCGAAACGCGGGAGGAGCCGTGACCCTGAACTGCTCGGCATAAAGGATCACGTGCTTGAAGAACTTGAAGGGGATACGGATGAGACGCTCTAACTGGATTGCACTTTTGATTGCGATGGCAGTAATAGCCACCTGGGAATTCACCTGCGGGTGGTTTTCCGTTCCCGATTTCATTCTCCCCGCTCCCAGCGCCATATTACGGGTAACGGTATCCAAGGCGTCTCTCCTCCTGTCGCATGCCGGGATTACCGCATTGGAAATAATCATGGGAATATTGCTGTCGCTGATGGTCGCTGTGCCGCTCGCGACGCTCATGTTCGCCTTCCCTTCTATAGGGCGCGCCCTGTCCCCATTCCTCGTTGCATCTCAGGCGGTGCCGGTTTTCGCCCTTGCCCCTCTTCTGGTTATATGGCTCGGATACGGCCTTGCCAGCAAGGTCCTGATGGCGGGGATTATCATCTTTTTCCCGATAACAATCAGTCTGATCGAGGGGTATAAAAACTGTGACCGTGAATATACGGTTTTCTTCGACCTGATGGGGGCCGGATTCCTGCAAAAACTGCGTCTCCTCTACTGGCCATGGGCTCTTCCCTATTTCTTTTCCGGACTGAAGGTGGGGGTTACCGTCGCCACTATAGGAGCTGTCATCGGAGAGTGGGTAGGAGCGCAAAAGGGTCTTGGATACCTTATGATACAGGCAAACGCGAGGTTGCAGGTATCGCTGGTCTTTGCGGCGATACTCTGTCTATCCTTAATGGGACTTGCCATGTGGGCGTTCGTGGGGTTCCTGGAGAAAAAGATTATTGACTGGAAATAAGGAAAGGAAAGCATATGAAAAAAGGATTTGGAATATTTATAGCGACCATGTCCGCGTTATTTTTTCTGCTTACGCCATCATCCGCTAATGCCGGGCAGAACATCAGGGTAATGCTGGACTGGTTTCCCAACATAGATCATCTTCCCATTTATGTTGCGCAACAGGAGGGTCTTTTCAGCGAAGAGGGCCTCGATGTTACGATACTGACGCCTTCTTCGACCACGGACGCGCTGAAGCTCGTCGCATCCAACAACGTCGACATCGCCGTCTCGTATGAACCGCAGGTAATTATCGGCGCCTCGGCCGGCCTTCCGTTCAAGGTAGTCGGGAGACTCGTCGAACGACCTCTCAGCGTTCTGCTCTTTCTGAAGGGAAAGGGTATCAATAGCCCGGAAGACCTCGAGGGTAAAACCGTCGGCTACACCGTTCCGGGAATGATGGATGTGCTGATGGAGGCGTTTGCCGGGATCAACGGGATAAAAGAATATACACCGATCAACGTTGGTTTTGCTATTGTGCAGTCTCTCGTCTCCGGCACGGTCGACGCCGTAATGGGGCCGTATAAAAACTACGAAACCATAGAACTTGAAGAAAAGGGGTACAAACCCGGGTATTTTGAGTTGAGCGACTGGGGAATCCCGGATTATGACGAACTGGTCTTTATCAGCGGGAAACAGGTGTCGGAAGAAAAACGAAGGGCTACCGAAGGCTTTATCCGCGCGATAGACCGTGCCATCGCCAGGGCAAGGAAAGATCCCCGGCGTGCGCTTGAAACCTACTTCAGTGCCCTGCCGGAAGCCCCAAGGGAAATGGAATCGAAGGCGTTCGAAATAACGCTTCCCCTGTACGCCCACAATCAAACATGCGACACGAAAAAATGGCAGGATTTCGCCGATTTCGCACTTCGTTACGGGCTAATTGAGAAAAAGGTAGATGTGACAACCATACTTGAAAAATAAGGACTCAAGGGGTAAAGGATTCGAGGATTCGAGGGGCCAAGGGGTCAAGGGGTCAAGGGGTCGAGACTTGTAACCTGAATGCCTTCAGCCTATAGCCTGAACAACCTGACTGATTATGAAAGGATTTATATGAAGATTAGAGCGAGGGATATCTGGCTGGATCTTGAAAAGATCAGGAAAGTGTCTCCCCTGGTCCACAATATAACCAATTACGTCGTGATGAACACGACAGCCAACGCGCTTCTCGCGATAGGTGCCTCTCCGGTCATGGCGCATGCCGTGGAGGAAGTTGAAGAGATGACGAGTATCGCCCACGCCCTGGTTATCAATATCGGCACGTTGAGCGAGCGATGGGTAAAGGCGATGCTGTGTGCCGCCGGGAAGGCCGACAAACTGGGCATACCCGTTGTGCTGGACCCGGTGGGAGCCGGCGCCACATCCTACCGGACGAAGACCTGTCATGATCTGCTCGATGTATGCACTCCCGCTATTATCCGTGGAAACGCCTCCGAGATCATGGCCCTTGCAACGGGAGAAGCTAAAACGAAGGGTGTGGACAGTTCCGATCCTTCGGATGCCGCGCTGGAAGCGGCGAAACTGCTGAACAGGAATACAGGCAGTACCGTCTGCATAAGCGGGGCGGTGGATTATATCGTGGATGGCGACAGGGTGATATATGTTGAGAACGGGCATCCTATGATGGCGAGCGTTACCGGCATGGGTTGTACGGCTAGCGCATTGTGCGGCGCTTTTGCCGCCGTTAATCCCTCCTTTCCGGTCGCGGCCGCTGAGGCCATGACGGTTATGGGAATTGCCGGAGAAATTGCCGCCGAGAACTGCAAAGGGCCTTCCAGCCTGCAGATCGTTTTTCTGGACACCCTTTTCTGCCTGTCCCGTGACGACATAACCTGCCGCGTTAACATAGGAGAAAACCAATGAAGATGAAGGGTCTGTACCTGGTAACCGATCGCGGGTTGTGCGGCGAAAGATCACTTGAAGATGTCATACTGCGATCGGTCAGGGGGGGTGCCCGCTATGTTCAGATACGGGAAAAGGATCAATCGACACGTGATTTCATCGAAGAAGCCCTGAGAATCAAAAATATTCTGAAACCCTTCGACGTGCCTCTGATCATAAACGATCGTGTCGATGTGGCGATCGCGGTGAAAGCGGAAGGTGTACACGTGGGACAGAACGATATGCCGTACCGGATGGCGCGGTCTCTCATGGGTCCGGGTGCCGTTATCGGCCTGTCGGTGGAGACATGGGAGGATGTCGAGGAGGCCGAGGGATTCGACTGTGATTATATCGGCGTAAGTCCTGTTTTTGAGACCCCGACAAAGACAGATACAAAAGGTGCCTGGGGGCTTGACGGACTGGCCAGGATCAAGGCCTTTTCACGGCACCCGCTTGTTGCCATCGGGGGAATAAACGTCTCCAATGCCGCGGATGTGGTAAAGTCAGGCGCCGATTGCGTAGCCGTAGTTTCAGCCGTATGCGCCGCGCCCGACCCCGAAGCCGAATCAAGGAAACTGGTTGACATAATTAAAACTCATGTTTGAAAAACTCGTCATATTTGATTATTCGGGAACTCTCAGTACGGATGCCGTACGGTTCGGGGAAGACGACAGCCTGATGGAAACACTGAAACGAAGCGGCCTTACGGAACTGGGCATAGCGGATACGAAGGTGTTCTGGGAAGAAATCGTCAACCCTTCCTGGGAAGAGGGAAGCACGACATCGATCGGCTACGTTGAGGTGATTGCCCGGCAAGTCAAAAACAAGTTCTCACCCGCGGTCCAGAACGGTCGCATACGACAGAGTGCCGAGCGTTTTGTGGACAGCTATCTTACATTCTCCCGCATAAACGGTCTATGGCGTACCACTCTTGAAGATCTGGACAAAAATACATCTGTCATAACGGTGATCGCCACCGACCATTATGCCGAAGCCACCGGTTATATTATCGGATTTTTGGAAGAAATGGGTGCGGCCGCAACATCGCTGACGGGTCCGCCGGGTGCGACGTCATCCCGGAAATTTATCGTTGCGAATTCCGCCGATATGGGTTTTCACAAGGCCGATCCCGGTTTCTGGGAAAAGATTAAAAGTGTCCTGAATCTTAACGCAATCGACAGCGTCCTGATAATCGATGATTTCGGGGCCAATGAAAAAGCGGAGGACACTTACGCGGATCAGCATAAGGTGGATAAGAGAAAACATGCTACTGTCGATCTTCTGAAGAGTGTATTCACCGTTCCGGTGTACGTGATACCGTTCGTTCTTTCCGGCAAAGACAACACTTCATGCCGCGATCTCATCGATCGTGTCTCCGGGCAGATAAAGGAATATCTATCCGAGGGATAGCTGTCTACGGCCCGTATCTGTTTTTTTATCCGTTTAAAACCACCTGATCTTGATCAGCATGTTATACATAAACTCAAATATCCTGCCATAGGGGGGATAAAGAAAATATTCGCTCAATGGTTTGCCGGCCTGGATGAATATCGGACGCAGCTTGGAAAATTCCAGAAATCCTTCATAGCCGTGATACTGACCCATACCGCTGTTACCTGTCCCACCGTAGGGCATATCGTGCTGTGCGATGTGCATAGTGCAATCGTTTATGCACACACCGCCCGACATGGTATTCATGAAAATCCTTCTCTGAACCATCTTGTCATTCGTGAAAATATAGAGAGCAAGCGGCCTTTCATGTGCGTTGATGTATGTGACACATTCGTCGATGTCCTTGTAGGTCTTAACCGGGAGTATCGGACCGAAGATCTCCCGTTGCATCAATTCCATGTCTTCCTTGACATTGAGAACCATGGTGGGCCGGATTTTCCTGAACTTTTCATCCGATTCGCTGCCGGGGATTAAATTAATCAATTCGGCCCCTTTCAAACCGGCGTCATTCAGGACTGCGATAAGGCGACGGTAACCTTTCTCGTCTATTATCGAAGTATAATCGGGAGAACCGAGCATGCCGTAACGTTCAGGCATAATATTTTTAGAGGCCTCAACGAAATCATTCATCATCCGTTCGGGGACAAGCAGGTAGTCCGGCGCTATGCAGGTCTGACCGGCATTCATGAATTTCGCGAACAAAATACGCTCCGCCGCCTTTTTAATATCGAAATCTTCACACAATATGACTGGGGATTTTCCTCCGAGTTCCAGCGTCACGGGTGTCAGATTTTTCGCGGCGGTTTCCATCACGGTTCGCCCGGACGAAGGTGAGCCCGTAAAGATGAGATGATCGAAGGGAAGAGGCGTGAAATCGTTGTAGGATACCCCCGGAAGTACCGTGACAACGTCCTCGTCGAACGTTTCGGAAAACAGACGATGGAGCAGGGTGCAAAGCCTCTGTGAATTCGACGCCATCTTTATCATGCAGCGGTTTCCGGCGGCCAGTGCTCCCGTCAGTGGACTGATCACCAGGAAGAGAGGATAATTCCAGGGCACAATGATCCCAACCACCCCTTTGGGTTGCGGGATAACCCGGTTGCGTGCTCCCGGGAATGTCATTGCCACATGCCTGCGCTGCGTCTTCATCCATTTTTTCAGTTTCCGCCGCGCGTGACGTATGCCTGAAACAGAGGGGAAAATCTCAAGTATCCTGGTCTCTTGGTGCGAGCGGTTGCCAAAGTCCTCAGATATCGCATCGGTTATTTTCTCCTGATTGTCCACAATCAGTTTCTCTAGTCTCTGGAGCACATCCAGGCGTTCGTTCAATGACAGGTAAGGTTTTTTCAAAAAGGCCGTCTTCTGCCGGTTGAAAATTTCAATGGCCGGATTACTTCTCCCGCCGGATGAGTCGTTCGATTCTTTATTCATTGTCCATCCTCAACATATTTTGACATGGAGGGAAACTGTACAGGCAAAGGACATGACAAAATCTTGAAATACTTTTCTCTTTCTCACAAGGATAAAGGCCTGACCCGTTCGCGGATTTTCCCGGTATTAACGGCCTCGAGAAATTCCTCTCCCAGCCGCCTGCTTTCCTGAATGGCCTTGTTCCAGTAATTCATACGCTCATACCTTCTGCCGTTGAAGCGTTTAAAATCGCTCCGGTCGGGAATCTTTCCATATGGGAGCCGTTTTACGAATGCTTCGGAAGGATGCAGGAGAAGCAGATTGTCCAGATTCGAAAAATACGGTTTTCTCCACGGCAACCGCTTGTCGAACCACCCCGGAACGATGCGATCCGTATAGTGTGGAAACAATATGATATCGTCGCCGGCTTTCACGAACGGTATGTCCATGTGATAGTCCAAAACACCTCCGTCCCTGTAGGAACCGTTCCGGGCTCCCGGCACGTCGGTTACACGGGACATGATCAGAGGAATGGACCCTGATGCCAGCAGGGCCTGCTTGAAATTTTCTTCGGTGAGAGGTACATGCTGGATTGGAAAACCGTTCATGTCAAAGAAAGGAGGGATATCCCGCCCGTCGTACAGCAGTGTCCTCTCGAAGAAAAACCGCAGGGACCTTCTGCTGACGGCATTGAACAGAGCGGCAAGCATCAACCCGGTCACCAGTACACCCGTCGCATCACTTGCCGTACAACCCCTGCACCTGACGCTCATCATATTAAGCCTGAAACACGGGTGATTCAATATTTCGCTTGCTCCCGTGTCGCCGAGAAAGGTGTTTAGAAAATCGATGCTTTTACTGGTAATCTCTTCGCGCGAAGGTTTAAGCGAATAGTCCTGATGTACGTACGTGGTTCGAAACCTGTCGATGGCATCCAGCGGTTTTTTCTGAGAAACGGCCGCGAATCTCCATGCTCCCGCGGAAGAACCCAGGAGAAACAGCGGTTTTTCCCTGTCCGCAAACCACGTTGAGAATATGGCGCCGTCCAGATGATTGAGAATAAGACATTTAGGGCCGCCTGCCGCACCGGTAACAACACTGACCTGATCGGGGTTGAGACCGCCGTCCCTGATCATCGACAACGCGTTTTTCCCGGCGAGGAATGAAAGATTTCCCGGCATTGTTGTTATCTTCCTTTTTGGATAGGCCAACTATAAGAACAAGGCGTTTACATGTCAAGCAGGAAGAAGCGCCGGGTGTTTGCGCACCCGGAGCAGAATGTTACGGGATGTTCATTCCCGATCCTTCAGGGTAGCGCGCTTGATAATGTCGGGGCCGAACTTATCCGTTATCGTATCGACTGCCTTGTCCAGTTTCCTCCAGTGAAACCTTTTTTCATCTTCATTTTCAAAGATATCCGCCTGCACCTGAACCGCACAGGAAAGAAGATTGGACACACCGACACCGACAAGTCTCGCCCTGCCCGGCATCTTGTATTGCTCAAGCAGCCGAAGGGCTTCCTCGATGACTACTTCGGAAGATTGCGTAGGTTTCTGAATTGTAACGCTTCGTGTAACCTGTTTGAAATCGGAGTGCTTTATTTTTATGCTGACTGTTCTGGCATTCAGCCCTGATTTTCTCAGTGTTCTGCAGATTTTCTCGGATTGTTTAAGGATATATCTTCCGAGTATGGCTTTATCGTCGGTATCTTCGGAAAGGGTCTCTTCGGCACTTACCGATTTCGTTTCCGAAACAGGGGTCACAACCGAGCTGTCGATACCGGCGGCGAGCTTCGCCAGCCTGTTGCCGAATGCCCCGAATTTCTTCACCAGTATTTTTTCGGGGTATTTTTTGACATCCCCGAGGGTCTTGACTCCCATACGCCTTAACGCCTCATGCGCATTCTTTCCTACACCCGGCACTTTATGGACAGGGAGCGACCGTATAAGCTGTTCGACATCCTCCGGCATGATGATTTTCAATCCATCGGGTTTATTCATATCAGACGCGATCTTTGCCAGAAATCTGTTCGGCGCGGCGCCCAGAGAACAGGCCAGGCCCAGTTTTTGCCTTATCTTCTTTTTGATACCGATGGCGATTTCCTCCACCCGGCCCAAAAGTCTTTCACAACCGGTAATATCGATATAGGCTTCGTCGATCGAAACCTGTTCGACAAGTGGAGAGAATTCGCTGAGTATGGACATGATCTTATCTGAAATTTCTTTATAGCGGGACATCCTGGGTTTGAGAAAAACCGCATCCGGGCATCTCTGCTGTGCCTGAAAAACAGGCATGGCAGAATGTACACCGTGCTTTCTGGCCTCATAATTGGCAGCGGATACAACGCCGCGGCCGGATTGTCCCCCGACAATGACACACCTGCCTTTCAACCGCGGGTTATCCAGTTCTTCTACGGACGCGTAGAATGCGTCCATGTCCACGTGGAGAATCATAAGATCACGTTCAATCCGTTATAAATGTTTGCTTTACGGATATATCTTAACCCGCATTACCCTGGACAATCCGTGTCCCGGGATCCTTATCGGTCAATTTCCCTGAGGCGGTCAAGTATATGCATCATATCTCTTATCGGGGGAACGGAACCGGGTTCAACCCGGACAGGAAGTTCTTTCCCCATCATGTCCATGACTTCTTTCAGGGCATCAAACATATAAGCCGGAGGCAGGCCGTTGTTCGTCAAGTAACGTATCAGTTTGAAGGTTTTGAACCCGTCGAACCAGCGCGAAACATGATCCCGGAGATGGACGATATCGCCACTGTTCTCTACTAGCCGGCTCCACGTCCGGTCGAAATGATTCATACGGAGAAACATGTCGAGAGACGGATGTATCCTTTTCGCCTGTGCCAGAACAATTTCCGGGTCGGTATCGGGAGCGGATGTGATATATGCGAGCCACTTTTTAAGTACCGAAAAGGTTTCCAGATTGAACAAAGTGTAATATTTTTCATGATTTTCGGTAAAACTGATGATTCGTTTACCTGTTCCGAACGGAACCCGCGCGGACCGTCGTGAAGCGGGATAAACAGTGGTTGTATTTATTCTTCCCATCCTGCCGGTCTTCGCGAGCTTGTCAAGGAAATAGAAATCCTCTCCCGCCTTTCTTTTGTTCATGCCTCTAACGCCCGCGTATGCCGTGGCGGTGCATGCCATGGTAGAACCTATGGAATGAAAGGCGTACGGCGATCCGGCCCACCGCAGTGCGAGAACATAATAGCGGAGAAATATTTCGTAACAGCAGATCGCGGCCTGTTCATCGACAGATTCCGCATCCTGGTGCGCGAATGCGATGACGGACGAGGCGAACGTTCCTTTTTCGAATGAATCGCGGACGGCCTCGAGATAATTCCGTTCGACCAGCGTGTCTGAATCCAGGCAGAAAAGCAGCTTGGGACACTCTTTCCCGTAGTCGAATACCTCGAGAGCGAGATCCATTCCTATCTTTCTCGCGTATCCCACGCCGGCGGTCTTATCCGGAAGTTCCAATCCGTGAGAGGAGGCGTCCACATACGCGACCCTCAGGCCGTTTTGCCGCACATCGTCGTACACGACCGGCCACGGTTCCCGGTTACTCAACACTTTCAACGTGTATTGGTTGTCGGCAAAATTATCCGGTGATACTATGTCCGCGCTTCCATTGTTTATTACGACGACGACCAGCGTGCGGAAAAGTTCGGACGGCGGATTTTCCGAGAGACTGGAAAGCGTCTTGAAGATATGATCCGATTCGGCGAGAGCGGGAATTACCACAACGTTATCGATACCATCAAGAGATTCCACTGCGATCTTCCATCTGTCGCCGACGGAATAATGTTCCAGATATTTTTCAATCGCTCCCCGTGCAGTCATCAGACCTGCTCCTCGATCAATCTTTTGACGGCGCCATAATCGTCGTTATTCACCCAGTGGATGACTATCCCATTTCTCTCCATACGTCTGAACCATGTCATCTGCCGCTTGGAGAATTGATGTATCCGCGTGTTCAATTGTTCGAACATTTCATCGAAATCGATTTTTCCCCGGAGATAACGGTTTATGTAGCGGTATTCCAACCCGAAAGCGTCCAGCCTTTCCCAGCTGATGCCCTTATCGTGCAATCCCTGAACTTCCTCGATCATTCCCGCATCGATCCGCTTTCTGAGACGTGTCGTAATTTTTTCGCGCAGCTTGCTTCTTTCCCATCGAATACCGACAATAAAGGGCTTTATCACCGGATGCCCGGGCTCCCCGGCAAACTCATGAGTTTTTGCGTATTCCGCGATCTCGATGGCGCGAACCAGGCGATCTCTGTCCAATGTATCCGTCGTATTGTGCACCTCCGGCTTGATGGTGCGCAGATGTTCCATCATCGCATCCAGATCCATGCCGCAAAGTTTCTCTCGCAGGACTGGATCTTCCGGGACCGCGTGCATGCGGTAATTCCTGATGACGGATTCCAGATAGAGCCCCGTTCCGCCTACCAGTACGGGGATCATGCCTCGCTCTGAAATATCCGAGAAACAACGGTAAAATTCCTTTTGATATTCGAACACGTTAAATTCATGATCCGTATCAACAATATCTATCAGGTGACAGGTGACCTCGATGCCGTCCACCAGAAATTCTTCGACATCCTTGCCCGTCCCCAGATCCATTCCCTTGTAAACCTGGCGCGAATCGGCGGAGATTACTTCCGAGGCAATATCCCTGGCGAGCCTGGCGGCAATTCTCGTCTTGCCGGACGCGGTGGGCCCCAATATAATAATAAGATTGTATCGTTCATTTTTCATGTGTTTACGAATCAATTTTTTTCATGTATTACTTAGCCACCAGTTGAAATCCGGTGAACCCGTTTCACCCGGTTCCCCCTGCGACATCCCCGATATTGAACTGTTACTATATAACATATGAAGACAAATAAAGAAAAAAAGCTCCTCGACCTTGGACAATCTTCGATAGGCTCTCTACTTTTTAAAATGAGTCTTCCATCGGTCACGGCGATGCTTGTCATGGCGATGTACAACGTGGTGGACACGTTCTGGGTAAGCAAGATAAACCCGGAGTCCATCGCCGCACTCACCATCTGTTTCCCCATACAGATACTCCTCGGAGGCATAGGGATCGGAACTGGTGTGGGCGCTGGTTCTTTCGCATCCCGCATGCTGGGGGCGGGGGAAAAATCACGGGTGAACGGGGCGGCGGGTCAGATAATTTTTCTGTCCGCGTTTCTGGGAATGATTATCATTTTTTCATGTACCATATTCTGCGAACCTATACTGAATTTCTTCGGCGCCACGGAAATTATTCTACCGCTTTCAAGGCAGTATCTGGTCGTCGTTGTCTTCGGGTCTCCCTTCCTTTTTTTCACGATGATGTCGGATTACCTATTCCGAGCGGAGGGAAACCCTAATATCCCTATGTTCGTCATCATAACATCGGCCTTGTTGAACGCCGTTCTCGACCCGCTTTTTATTTTCGGATGGGGCCCCTTCCCGGAAATGGGAATCCGGGGAGCCGCCATTGCGACCGTGACAGCCCAATTCTCGACCTTCTTCCTGTCCCTCTATTTTCTTTTCTCTCAGCACTCCGAATATCATATAAGCTTCAGGGATATAATCCCGCAATATTCGATCATAATTCCGATTTATCACGTAGGTCTTCCATCGCTTATCACCAATATAGCCATGAGCTCGGTGCTTATGATTTACAACCACAAACTGGGAAGCTTCAATCATCTGGCAATTGCTGCAATGGGGCTGGGATTCCGGATAAACGGGATATTCATGATGTTCCTTTTCGGTATAGGGCACGCGGTGATGCCCCTGACTGGGTTTAATTACGGTGCGCGTAATTACATCCGCATTAGTGAAATAGCGCGTGTGGCCACTATCTTTTCATCGATTATAGGAGGTATCAGTTTTCTGCTTATTGAAATCTTTGCCCGCCCCCTTCTGACAATCTTCACTGTAGACCCCGAACTCCTGGCCATCGCCGTCCCGGCATTGCGAATATATGTCGCCACTCAGATACTCGCGGGTCCGATGATAGTATGGATCAATATACTGCTCGGCATGGGGAAAGGGGTGGCTTCCATGATACTTATGCTCGGCCGCCAACTCCTGTTTGTGGTGCCGCTGATCCACATAATGCCCCGCTATTTCGGTCTGGACGGTGTCTGGATGGCGCAACCCGTATCAAACATTATATCGTTTTCTATCATATTTCTCTGGATAAAGATCGAGATGAGCCGATTGCGAAAAGAAATGTCGGCTACCGTCACGCATACTCCCCAGGAATCTTGACGCTCCGGAAACATTATCCCTCCTGCAGCATCTCGTAATATGCCATCACTTTCCTTACGTAGTCTTCCGTCTCAGGTATCCGGGGGATGCCACCGGAAGGTTCGATGCTGTCGGGACCGGCATTATAAGCCGCAAGTGCCAGATGAATATTATTGTTGAAACGGTCTAATAGCTGCCTGAAGTAACGTGCTCCTCCCATAATGTTTTCCCTGGGGTCGAAAGGGTCTTTTATCCCAAGCTCCCTGAAATTGGAGGGCATTATCTGCATGAGTCCTTTCGCACCCTTTTTCGATACCGCTTTCGGATTAAAATTCGATTCTACCTTTACGATGGCCTTCAAGAGCAAAAAGGAAACATCATGTATCCTAGACGCTTCTCTGATGTATGTATCATACATGCTTGTCGAACGCGGTCCGAAGAATCGTTTTCTCTCCTTTATGATCACCTTATATCGGGGGGTTTGAGGCACGAGATTTGTAAAACAGGTATTACCGTCTTTATCGACATACATATAGATGTCCGCATGCAGTACCGGCGCAGATGCGCATAAAAGCAACACCGTCAGAGCTATCAGTTGTATCAGATGCGCCCGAATCATCGCTATCCCCACGGAGCTCTTATCTTTTTAGAGCTCAAGCCGCATACGGAGCGCCGACACCGGTCAATCCAGCAGATGCACAAATATTCCGCTGCGGAGCTTCGGCTCGAACCAGGTAGATTTAGGCGGCATGATTTTCCCCTCGTCCGCAACCGCCATAAGCTGCTCCACTGTTGTGGGATACATCGAAAACGCCACCGCACAATTACCCGAATCCACGAGCTTTTCCAGTTCGGTCATCCCTCGTATGCCGCCGACGAAACGTATCCTGTCATCGGTGGTCGGATCATCGATACCCAGCACCGGCTTCAACAGGCGATTCTGAAGTATGGATACATCCAGCATAGCGACAGGATCATTCTCATCCGCATCGCCTTCCGCCGCCTGCAGCCTGCGCCAGACACCGTTCATATACATTCCGAACTCGCCTTTCCGCTGAGGCGATCTTTCCCGGAAATCATCCGTAATGATAAATCTTTCCCGAACTCTCCTGATGAATGTTTCTTCGTCAAGCCCCCCCAGATCGCTGATTAACCTATTGTAATCCATAACATTAAGCTGGTCATGGGGAAATATAACGACCATTATACGGTTGTATTCCTTCTCCCGACCTGGATCGGCATCATCTTTCCTGCGAATGCCGGCAACCGCTGCCGCCGATGCCGCTCTGTGGTGACCATCGGCTATATAAAGCGAATCCAGTTCCCCGAATTGCCGTTTTACCGTTTCAATAAGATTTTCGTCATTCACAACCCAGACGCTGTGCGCGATTCCATCATCGGCCGTAAAGTCGTACTCGGGATGCTCTCTGACGATAGACTCGACGGTCATATCAATGGCGCTCGAAGCCTTATATGTCAGAAATACGGGTCCGGTCTGCGCATTTACTCTGTCTATATGTCTTGTTCTGTCGAGCTCCTTGTCCTTCCGTGTCAGTTCATGTTTCTTGATACGGCCCGATTCATAATCGGCAACATCGACACAGGCGACCACCCCGTACTGGACATGACCGCCCATCGCCTGGCGATAGATATAAAATTTCTCCTTATCATCCTGAAATAAAATGCCGTTTCCTAGAAA
The DNA here is from genome assembly GCA_002327865.1 of Syntrophaceae bacterium UBA2210. Classification (GTDB taxonomy): domain Bacteria; phylum Desulfobacterota; class Syntrophia; order Syntrophales; family UBA2210; genus UBA2210. Next base: position 411,703 of record DCUQ01000009.1, on the reverse strand, counting down.
ATCATACAGATTTTCCCGTGCTTTCTCATACACTTTTTCATAATCGACGTTATCATCAGGAAAATCAACCTCCGATTTAACAACTCGCAGAAAGCTTTTCGCGTTATCGCGGGTCAGTATTCTAGCCTCCCGTGAATCAATAACATCGTACGGATACGAAGCAACATCTTTCACATATTGTTTTACCGGCCTAACGGCTCTGAATGGAGTCACTTTGATCATTGTAACCGCCTCCTTATATTCGGAGGGCTTGTAGCACAATAAGCAATATCAAAGCAATATCTTTGCCGGGCATCCACCTTCTTTTCGTCCGCCTCCGACAAGGTCTGCCATCACGAATCCTTGCAAAAATCTTATCTGGATAGTATGAATTCCGTTAACCGGAAAAAGGGAGATGATAAGGATATGGTGACCAGGGTTTTTGTGCATGGACTCGATAGCAGCAGTCGGGGAAACAAGGGGACTTTTTTCAGGGAAAAGTATCCCGATATGATCATAGAGGATTATCCCGGGGACCTGGAAAACAGGATGTCCAAACTCTGCAGAATACTTGCAGATAAAAAGGATATCATATTGGTAGGCTCAAGCTATGGAGGTCTGATGGCGGCGATCTATGCCTGCAACAATGAAGATCGGATAAAACGGCTTATCCTTCTGGCTCCGGCCCTCAATCTGGAAGATTTCAGCCCGTATCGGTCAACGGCAATCAAGTCGCCCGTTATACTGTATCATGGCAGCCGGGATGATATCGTGCCGCCAGACCCGGTTCACGACATTGCCGAAGAGGTTTTTCAAAACCTGCGATATAATATCGTGGATGATGACCACTCACTCAGCGAGACGTTTACGTCCTTTGACTGGGACACATTGCTCGGCGATTAGCTGCTTGACTCTCCTGTGAAATTAGGATAATCGGGTAATTGGAGGTTGGTTTCGAAATGTATTCAAAAAAGATAGTCATTCGCTATGAGGCGGATATTGTCGACAAGCCGGTAGTATATACCCTCGTAAAAGATTTTGACCTTGCTTTCAATATCATGAGGGCGCGCGTGTCACCGCGCAGAGAGGGGCTGGTGGTCCTCGACCTTACCGGCAAGAAGAAGAACTTCGACCAGGCCATCCGCTATATGAAGGATCTGGGGCTCCATGTCGAACCCCTCTCAAAAAGTGTCATTCAGAATGTGGACAGATGCGTACATTGCGGCGCCTGTCTGGCCTTCTGCACAACCGGTGCTCTGTATATCGACAAGAACACCATGCAGGTTCTGTTCAATCCCGAAAAATGCAACGGTTGCGCATTGTGCGTCAAGGCCTGCCCGGCGAGAGCGATGGAAATCAACCTGCTGTAAATTATAATCCGCATGGGATTATTTTTACTTTGTAACCGATTCGCCGACCGTATCGACCAGGGTCTTCCCCTTCTCTATTATCTTCTTCCCCGATTCTATCATCCCTTCACCGTGATCACCGACCTGACTGGCCATTTCCCTCAGGTTACCGGGGAATTCGTCGGGCGCCTTATAATAATAGTATCCGCACAGAGCAATAAGAACCAAGCCCGTTATCAGCATCAATTTGAGCAGGCCTTTGACGACAAAATAGACCAGTAAAAGTGTAACGACGGCAAGTATGATAAGGGCTATCGGATGAGATAATATATAATTAACAAAACTATCCATAGTTAAAACCTCCCGGGATATACAGTCTCTCGAAGAGCCGACGTCACCATATATACCTCTTATGCTTCAATCCATCGGCTGAGTGCATCGACAAGTTTCGCGGCCTGATCCGTACTCGAAATATTGAATTTGCTCTGCTGACGATATTCATTGTCGAACTTGCGGTACCGGCGGATTGTAAACCGTTCGGGACCATACTCACCCTTCGCACGGTTCCAGTCCCGATATCTGAATATGATTGTAGCCCATGCGCCTTTTGACAGGATCACCTTGTCCAGTTCTTTAACTAATACAACGCCATCTTCTTCATAACTTATCGTAATTTCATTAACATCCGAAGCCATATATCATCCCTTGCGTATAGTTAACCCGTTGATGCGATCAACGATCAATTCCCCCATCTTTTCACTGTGTGTTTCTCTGTTACTGGACATCATTTCCATATCCGCATCGGATATCAGTTTCAGCATCCTGTTCATAACGTCCGGTCCATGCAGTGTATCACTCTTTGCACCGATTATCAGCACCGGAGATCTGACATCCGGCAGTTTTTCCCACAGGCTGTAATCCTTTATAGCGAATGCGTTGGCTTTCAGCCTCCCGGGTTCGGCGGCGTCCAGAGTGCTTTCGTACTTTTTTACCTGTTCCGGTTCTCTGTGCTTATCCAGTCTGATATTGCGCAAATACCATTTTAAAAAAGGCTTGATCGCGGTATACAGGGAAGTCGGCAATGGCCTGAGCAACAGAGGAAGCCAGAAAGGGTAGGTCAGTTCACATATTGGAGCTATCAGAAAAGAATATTCCGGCTGTCTCAATCCCATGCTCAGGTAGTCTAAAATAACAGTCGATCCCAGTGAACTGCCTGCAAAGCAGAATGGCTTCTCCTGCGAAACCTTATCTCCAAGAACCTCGCCGATATCACGGCTCATACGGGGCATGGAAAAATCCACACATGTGTGCCCCGGAAGCCTGGTGCTGACTTTTTCCCTTGTTTCCACATAAAGCGTCCTGTAACGAGGGGTGAGTTTCCGCAGAACACCCTTCCAGCCGTCGATGTGCGAAATCCATCCGGCTATAAAGACAACCATCGGGCTTTCGGGTGTGTCACACGGTGGTACAAAATCAATCGTCCTTAGCGCAACACCGTCGGAGACCGTAATATAATCTTCCTCCACCCTGACATCCGGGACGGTACATGCCATATGACTCACCGCTTCCTTCCTTTTGATCATAATTCCCGATTATTCTCCGTAAGGTACCAGAAACGGTTACAATACCAGAAAGCTATCTTTCCACGGTAATTTGTCTACCTTAATCTCACCCGTGATTCAACTCATATTTTTCCTGTACCAAAGGAATATCGTTATTACTTGCACTTGAAATTATCAAGCAAATAGGATATCTTGGATCGATATAAAAATAATAATATCTTCAAATAGTTGAGAGGAACTAACGGGTTTGGCAAAAAGCGCGCTTGTAGGCATAAGCGGGGGCATCGACAGTGCCGTCGCCGCAGCGATCCTTGAAGAAAGGGGATATCGTGTAGAAGGCCTGTACATACAGAACGGATTTCCCGGGGGAAACGAGAAGGACGCGGCAGCCGTTGCCGGGAAACTGCACTTTCCGCTTCATACGCTCGACATCAAATCTTCATTCAGGGAAAATGTAGTGGATTATTTCGTCGGTGACTATCTGAAAGGTAGAACCCCTAATCCATGTATTGTATGTAACAAAAAGATAAAATTCAGATACTTACTGGAAGAGGCACGGAAAAGAGGGTTCGATTATATAGCTACCGGTCATTACGCACGCACAGAAAAAAGGGAAGAAGGAAACAGTTTCCGGCTTCTTAAGGGTATCGATAACGATAAAGATCAATCTTATTTCCTCTTCCAGCTCGGGGAGGAGGAACTTCGGAGCCTGATATTTCCCAACGGCGATAAGACAAAGGAGGACATCAAAAAAATAGCATCCGATCTGAAGTTGCCGTCAGGCAGGGAAAGTCAGGAGATCTGCTTTGTTCCTGATGATAACTACAGGGAGTTCCTTGAACATTATCCCGTTGCCCTACCCAAACCAGGCAACATAGTAGACGAAGCAGGAAACGTCGTGGGAAAGCACAAGGGGATACACTCGGTAACCATAGGGCAGAGGAAGGGACTGAATATAGCCTCCGAACGCCCTTACTACGTGCTGGAGATAGACACCCAAAAAAATGAAGTGATCGTAGGGAGAGAGGAAGATCAATTTACACACGGGCTCATCGCAACGGATTGTTGCTGGGTCTCTTCCGATACCGTCCCCCGAGGTGTACTTCAAGCCAGGACACATATACGGTACCGCCACCGGGGTGTAGATTCCGAGATTACTTTTCTGGGGGACAAAAGGGTGCGCGTCAGATTCAAGACACCGCAAAAAGCAGTGGCTCCCGGACAGGCGGCGGTTTTCTATCAGGGGGAATATGTCACAGGCGGCGGCTGGATCGAGAGGAGACTGCGTGATGATTAGTGTTGCCGTGGCTACGCTCGGGTGCAAGGTAAATCATTATGAATCGGCAGGCATTATCGAAAAAATGGAGACGGAGGGGATCTCTGTCGTTCCATTTACTTCCAAGGCCGATCTGTACATCGTCAACACCTGCACGGTAACCGCAAAAACCGATTTCCAGTCACGACAACTTGTAAGAAGAGCTCACAGGACAAATCCGTCGGCACCCATTATCGTAACAGGATGTTATGCGCAGATCGCACCGCAGGAACTTGCCCGGCTTCCCGGGGTATCTCTGGTAGCGGGGACGGAGATGAAAGAGAAGCTTCCATCAATAATAAAAACCATTACACGCGAACAGCAGATTAATGTCAGCGATATAAGCATGAAGAAAACATTCTCTCATCTGCCGGTAACGGCATTTCCCCTGCAAACCCGGGCATATCTGAAGATACAGGATGGATGCAACGCCTTCTGCAGTTACTGCATTATACCCTACGCCAGGGGACGAAGCAGAAGCCTTCCGCAGGAGGATGTGATCAGACAGATAAAGAGTTTGACGAAAGCCGGTCACAGGGAGATTATCCTCACCGGGATTAACATCGGCAAATACGGCCTTGATCTTTCCCCTCCATCGAATCTGCTGAATATGCTGGCACAGATAGAAAATGACACCACCCTCGAGCGGCTGCGCGTAAGTTCGATTAACCCGACCGAAATATCAGAGGATATGATCGATCATATACGCAGTTCAAAAATAATATGCAGGCATCTCCATATATCGCTCCAGAGCGGCGATGATAATATAATGAAGTTAATGAAACGGCCGTACAATACGGCGTTGTTTGAAGATCTTGTAAAAAGGCTGAATGCCGCAATCCCGGAACTTGCAATAGGAACAGATGTAATAACGGGGTTTCCCGGCGAGGGGGAAGAAGAATTCCGGAATACCGCCGGTTTCATTGAGAATCTGCGGCTTGCGTATCTCCACGTATTCCCCTACTCTCAGCGTCCCGGGACACAGGCCGCCTCGCTTCCCGGTCAGGTTGAAAAATCGGTAAGGAAAGAACGTGCTGCTATACTGCGGGATATCGGTAACCGTAAGAGAATAACTTTCAACAGCGGATTTACAGGAAAAACACTCTCCGTTCTAGTAGAGGGAAACAAGGATAAGGAAACAGGTTACACAAAGGGATTTTCAGATAATTATATACCGGTACTGATACCCGAAGGTGATCTGTCGCTCACAAATCATATAGTACCGGTTATAGGTGAACACATGATCAAAGAAAAAATCATCGGGAGGATAGATGCCGATGGATGAAAAAAGGATTGAGCAACTGAAAAAGCTTTCGGAAAAATTGAGTCATGCATTCCGCGACTTTATTTTATTTAACACAGCGCTTACACATCGTTCCTATGCCAATGAAAATCCTGAAACAGTCAGGGAGGATAACGAAAGAATCGAATTTCTGGGGGATGCAGTACTGCAGCTATGTATCAGCGATATACTTATAAAAAAATTCCCTGAATATAACGAGGGGCAGCTCTCGAAGGTCCGGGCGGCAATGGTTAATGAGCAACCGCTGGCCGGGCTGGCTCGGGAATACCGGATAGGCGACTTCATGCTTCTCGGCAAGGGAGAGGAAAATTCCGGAGGAAGGGATAAGGATTCGATCCTGGGAAATGCCATCGAAGCAATTATCGGCTCCATCTATCTCGACGGAGGATATGAGAGCGCTCTGCGGTTCATAGAGACATCTTTCCAGCCGCTTGTCGATGAATGGATTGAATGTCCCCTTTATATGGATTACAAATCACTGCTCCAGGAGACAAGTCAGAGCAGGTTCAAACTCGTACCACAATATCAGATTGTAAGCGAGTCGGGCCCTGATCATGATAAGACCTTCACAATAGAGATATCCATCAACGATACGACCATAACAGCCGGGACCGGGAAGAACAAGAAGGAGGCCGAACAGGACGCGGCCAGGAAAGCGCTGGACAAGCTGGAGAATACATGAAGCCTCTTATAATCCCCATATTTGTAATATACAGAGGATGTCCCAATCGTTGCGTGTTCTGTAACGAGAAAATAACAGCCGGGAACTACCCTGAAAGGCTCACCGAAGACACCATACGGAATATCTGCGACAGGCATCTTAAAAAAGGCGGGAAGCAATTCGATCAGATCGCTTTTTATGGGGGAAATTTCACCGGGATAGACAGAGATTACCAGATTGAACTGCTTAACATCGCGCAGTCTTATGTGGACAGGGGGATGGTACGCTCCATACGGATATCGACAAGGCCCGACTACATAGATGACGACCGTGTTGCGCTTCTCATGAGATACAGTGTCTCCACTGTGGAAATAGGTGCCCAGTCAATGGTCGACGAAGTTCTTGTCGGCGCCGGCAGGGGACATTCTGCGGAAGAGGTAAGATCCGCGGTACGATTATTAAAAAAAGGGGGGATCGAGACCGGCGTACATTTGATGGCAGGGCTCCCGGGCGATACCAGGAGCCGTTTTGAATATACCGTGGAAGAGATCATCAGGCTCCGGCCCGATACGGTAAGGATCCACCCGACGATCGTGTTCAAAAATACTCCACTGGCAACGTTATACCTGGAGGGTAAGTACCAGCCGCTTACACTGGACGATGCCGTCGACCTGTGCAAACACGCTCTTTTGAGGTTTCAAAAAGCCGGCATACCTGTTATAAGACTTGGCCTTCACACAACACGGGAAATGGAATCGGATAACAACATAATCGCCGGACCGTTTCATCCGGCATTCCGGTCGCTCGTGGAAGGAGAGATCTTTCTTGACATGGCATCGGATCTTCTTAAAGCGGAGGATCCCGAAAAAAAAATTGTGGTGTTTTCAGTGGCTTCTAAAGATATATCGAATCTGCGAGGCATGAAAAAACGGAATATAAAGATATTACAGGAATCTTTCAAACTGACGGAGATACATGTCAGGGAAAACGCGGCACAGGAAAGAGGGACTTTACGCATCATTTAACCCTGTTCCCTGTCGTTTAAGGGGTTACATTTGTTTAAATCAGGTTTTATAGGAATCATCGGGAAGCCGAACGCGGGGAAATCCACGCTCATGAATTTCATGGTGGGGGGGAAAATAGCGATTACAACCCATAAGCCCCAGACAACCAGAAACAGGATTATGGGAATCAGAAATACCGAAGCGGGCCAGTTCATCTTCCTGGACACACCGGGGATTCACAAGGCGCGTACTCCGCTCAACCGCCGGATGGTATCAGCCGCAATGGGTGTATTCGGTGACGTCAATCTGCTGCTCCTGCTCGTCGATGCAGGATCATATATCGATGAAGACGATAATTTTATTGTACAATCAATCAAAAAATCGAATGTTCCCGCAGTACTGGTGATTAATAAGATCGATCTGATAAAGAGGGAAAGTCTGCTGGCCATGATAGAATCTGTCAGACATCTTCATCATTTTGAAGAGATTGTGCCGGTCTGCGCGCTGAAGGGGTTCAATGTTGACAGACTTCTGGACATCATATGGAATATCCTGCCGGAAGGGCCGCAATATTTCCCCGATGACATGATAACGGACCGTTCAGAAAGATTTATCGCGGCCGAGATAATCAGGGAAAAGATTACAATACTGACACACAAGGAAGTGCCCTATTCGACGGCTATCACAATAGAGTCTTTCAAGGAAAACGAGGCAACCGGTTTGATACGTATACATGCCACTGTCAACGTGGAGAAAGATTCTCAGAAGGGCATTATTATCGGCAAGAAAGGCAGTATGCTGAAGAAGATAGGATCCGGGGCACGACTGGAAATAGAAAGGTTTTTCGATACTGGGGTATATCTCGAACTGTTTGTCAGGGTTCGGAAAGACTGGACGCATAATTCGAGAATGCTCGGAGAATTCGGATATTTGGATGAATAGAGGACGCAGGCAGAGATGAAACCAATCGTAGCAATCGTAGGCAGACCGAATGTTGGAAAATCGACGTTGTTTAACCGACTGTCCGAGACCAGAAAGGTTATCGTTATCGACCAACCCGGCGCCACAAGAGACAGAAATTACACGGATTCCATATGGAACGGCAAGGCATTCATGATAATCGACACGGGAGGCTTCGAACCCGTGAGTACGGAGAGAATGTTTGTACAGATGCGTGAGCAGACAAATCTGGCCATCGAGGAAGCTGATGCCATTATCTTTCTCCTGGATGGAAAGGAAGGACTCACTCCTTCGGACACGGAGATTACCACACTGCTGAGAAAAACCAGGAAGCCTGTTTTCTATGTTGTAAATAAAATAGATAATCCCCGCCAGGAAGAACTTGCTCTTGATTTTTACCGTCTGGGTGTCGATCAAATCTATGCCATATCGTCTCAACATGGGCTCGGGGTCGGTGATCTGCTGGACGACGTCGTCGAGTGTCTTCCGGAAACCCCCGCAGAGGAAGAACCCGAAGACCGTATACGGATAGCTGTAATAGGAAAACCCAATGTCGGCAAATCCTCCCTGATCAACAAAATCCTAGGATATGAACGCACGATCGTCAATCCCGCACCCGGGACCACGAGAGACGCCGTGGACACGGCCTTCGATCTTCATGACAGGAAATATCTGCTTATAGACACCGCCGGGATCAGGAAAAAGAGCAAAGTCAGCCTGAAACTGGAACGTTACTGTGTTATAGAGGCGATAAAAACACTCGACCGGTGCGACATAGCGCTTATTATGATAGATGCGCTGGAGGGTGTCACGGAACAGGACACAAAAATAGCCGGCCTTGCCTACGAAAGAGGCGTGGCCGGTATTATAATCCTGAATAAATGGGATCTTATTGAAAAAGACAATTCCACGATCGGCACATATGTAAGGCACGTGAAAGACAGCCTCAAATATCTCGATTTTGCCCCGATAATCTCCGTATCTGCGCTATCGGGACAGAGATTGACAAAGGTGTTCGATCTTATCGACAACGTCTATGACCAATATACAAAAAGGGTCCCCACTTCTCTTTTAAACACAAAGCTGGAGGAATTTACCGAAAAATTATCCCCTCCACGATACAGGAACAGGCCCAATAAGATAAACTTTGCAACCCAGATATCCGTCAAACCGCCCACGTTCGTCTTTTTTGTTCGCGAACCCAAAGCAATACATTTCTCATACGAACGTTATCTCACCAACAGAATACATGAAGAACTGGGGTTTGAAAATACACCGGTAAGATTGATCTTCAGGAAGAAGGGCGCAAGCGCGGAAAGGAAACGGCATTAAAGACCGAGATATGCCTTTCTCACCGCTTCGTTGGCGAGGAGGTTTTTTGAAGAGTCCGTGAGCGTTATACGGCCATTCTCCATGACATATCCCCTGGCAGCTACTTTGAGTGCAAGATTAGCGTTCTGCTCGACCAGGAAGATTGTCGTGTTGTTTTCAGCATTTATCTTGCTTATTATCTCAAATATCCGCTTGACGATAAGCGGGGCAAGCCCAAGCGACGGCTCATCAAGGAGAAGCAGTCTCGGTCTGGTCATAAGCGCTCTTGAGATGGCAAGCATCTGTTGTTCTCCCCCGCTAAGTGTGCCGCCTGCCTGGTGACGCCTCTCGGCGAGGATCGGGAAAAGATCGAATACGTACTCCATATCCCTTTTTATTTCCGCTTTGTCCTTCCGCAGGAAAGCGCCCATATCGAGATTTTCGGCAACCGACAGGTAGGGAAAGATACGGCGGCCTTCAGGAACCTGGCAGATTCCGAGCGAGACGATCTTGTCCGGTTCCATACCGGTTATCGGTTTACCCATAAAAAGTATTTCACCCGACCTCGGAGTAACAATACCGCAGACAGCCATAAGTGTTGTGGTTTTCCCGGCACCGTTCGCACCTATTAGCGTGACTATTTCTCCTTCCGAAATCTCTATGGTGACATCTTTCAACGCCTGAATGTTGCCGTAGAAGGTCTGTACTTTCTGGAGTTTAAGCATCAATATCTTCTCCGAGATAGGCCTTTATCACAACGGGATTATTCCGTATCTCCTTCGGCGTTCCCTGCGCGATTTTCTTGCCGTAATCAACAACAAATATTCTGTCGGACAGGCTCATGACAAGCTTCATATCATGCTCGATCAGGAGTATCGAGATCCCCTCCTCATCGCGAATCTTTTTTATCAATTCGTCAAGCTCATGTGTCTCATTGGGGTTCATGCCTGCGGCAGGTTCATCCAGAAGAAGCAGAAAGGGTTCCGTGGCCATTGCCCGGGCTATCTCAAGGCGCCTCTGCGCCCCATATGGAAGGTTTTTTGCAAACTCATTCACAAACTCGGCGAGTCCTATCTTTTCCAGTATGGCGTAGCTGTCGTCCACCGCCCTTTTTTCTTCCCGTATCGTTGATCCGCCTCTCAGTATGGCGCCCAATACACCCGCGTGCATGCGGCAGTGACGCCCGATCATCACATTCTCGAGCACTGTCATGTTGGCAAACAAACGGATATTCTGGAAGGTGCGCGACAGGCCTTTTTCCGTAACCTTGTTCGGTTTTACACCGTTGATTCGCTCCGGTTTGTCACTGCCCCGCGGGAATATGAGAATATCTCCGTCCGTGGGAGGATATATGCCCGTTATGCAGTTAAAGAAGGTAGTCTTTCCGGCACCGTTAGGTCCGATAAGGGCGACTATCTCATCTTTGCACACATCCAGATCCAGGTCATCGAGAGCTCGTAACCCTCCGAAATTCATTCCAAGGTTCTGAACTTTTAACACGGGTTCCATTTACTCAGCCCTTATCAGCATTTTTTACGCCCTTGAATTTATAGGTACGGCGCACGTTGGGTATGATCCCGCCCGGGCGGAATATCATCATCACAACGAGCAGGGTACCGAATGCCAGCATTCTGTACTCGGAAAACGCCCGCAGATATTCGGGTGTCAGTATAAGTACAAGTGCTCCGGCTATAACACCTATTATAGATCCCATGCCGCCCAGCACAACGATACACAGTATTATTATAGATTCCCATATGGTAAAGCTTGCAGGATTTACGAACGTCGTTTTCGCGGCAAACACTACGCCGCTCATACCGGCCCACGTTGCTCCGAGGGCGAACGCCGTCAGTTTGGTTTTTGCCTTGTCTATCCCCATGGCCTGGCAGGCGATTTCATCCTCCCTGAGCGCGATCCACGCCCTTCCGATTCTGGAGTCCTGCAAACGGTTTACGACAAAAATAGTAAAAACGCACATGGCAATCATAATGTAATAGATATATGTTGTAGAGCTGTGGACCGACAGATCCATTCCGAGCAGGGAAGGTCTCGGAATATTCGCTATACCGCTGGGTCCGAAAGAAAATTCATTCCAGTTTTCCAGAATAATACGTATGATTTCACCGAATCCCAGCGTAACGATGGCAAGATAATCTCCGCGGAGCCGGAGCACCGGGAAACCCAGCAGTATTCCAAACATGGCGCCCAACGCACCGCCAATAGGAAGAACCATCCAGAAACTGAGCCCGAAATGGTAATTCAAGAGTGCATAGGCATAAGCTCCCACGGCATAAAAAGCAACATATCCCAGATCGAGAAGACCCGCGAGGCCCACGACAATGTTAAGACCCAGACCAAGCATGACGTAGATCAACGCCGTTACCATGATAGTGGTCTGATACATTGAGAAAATGAAAGGGAAGGCTATTGTGAATATTCCAATGGCAGCCAGCCCGGGTATATATATCTTTTTTTCTCCCAGGATTCTCCGGGCCAGGGGAATCGTTCCCCCTTCTTCTCCGGCTTCAGCCTTCTTAAAGCCAAGCTCCTTTCGCTTCATGAGATAATTCCAGACAAACGAAAGGAGGAAACTTCCGAAACCCACCAGGATCATGTTCTTCCAGCGCCATTCCACGATATGTTCCACAGGATTAACGCGGATCACCATAATGGGAAACGTCAGAAACATAAACCATACGGACACCAGAAAGGCTCTTCTTATTTCATTAAATTTAATCAACTTCCAAAACCCTGCGAAAAATAGATTCCCCCGCTATACCTTGTGTTTTTCAGATCGCCCCAGAATACCCGCGGGCCTGAAGATCAGAATAAGCACAAGGAAAAGAAAGGCGAAGACATCTTCATAATCACTCGAGACATATCCGGTAGCGAAACTCTCTGTCCAGCCAAGGACAAAACTGCCGAGAACGGCCCCGGGAATGCTCCCTATTCCCCCTAGAACAGCGGCGACAAATGCCTTTATTCCCGCTATGAAACCGACATAAAAATTAATCATGCCGACATGAGAAGCTATGAGTACTCCACCGATCGCAGCCGTCGCCGAACCCACGATAAACGTGACGGAAATGACGCGATTCACATTAATACCCACCAGCATCGCCATCGTTTTATCCTGTGATGTCGCACGCATCGCCTTACCTATCTTCGTGAATTTTATCAGGATGGTCAAAAGAACCATAACGATGGCTGTCGTTATGAGGATAACAATTTCTGTCGAACCTATAATGTGCGCGTACGGCTCCATGAAATCAAAATCGGGTATCAAGTTGGGGAAAGGGAGAAAATCTGACGTCTGAGCCAGGAGCACATAGTTTTGAAGAAACAGCGACATTCCGATGGCACTGATGAGAGCCGAAAGGCGCGGTGCGTTGCGCAGCGGCTTGTAGGCAATCTTTTCTACGGTATAGCCATAAGCGCAGGAATAGAGAACGGCAATCGCTCCTGCTATGACGAGCATGGCAACGGCATTCATACCCATAAGCGTTAAAACGGATATCACGATCAGCGCGGTGAATGCACCGATCATATAAATCTCACCGTGAGCGAAATTTATCAGCTCAATAATGCCATACACCATGGTGTATCCGAGAGCAATAAGAGCGTAAATACTTCCTCGGGTAAGACCGCCCAGAAACAGCTCCAGAAAATAATCCATCGTAAATAAATCTACCCTCTAATCTCGCCTCTTCCCTGTCACTAAACATCATAAATCAGGGGTCAGGTTTTTACGCCTGCCCCCTGATTGTTCAAACAGATACTTTTATATTATTCCCGTTATTTTAATTCTACATACTGGCCCTTTTGTACCTGGTATATCGAGAAACCGATTCCTATTGCATCCCCTTTGTCATCAAATTTGATCTTTCCAAGCGGGGTTTCAACATATTCGGTCTTCAAGGCCTTTGACACTGCATCGTAGTCGGTCGATCCTGCTTTCTCAATCGCGTTCAGCAGGGCCTGTGTCGCGGCATACGCATTGAGGAAAAACGCACCAGGATCTGAACCGTATTCTTTTTTATGCGCTTCGACAGCGGCGATAGCTAACGGATTCATAGATGTATCCTTGGGGCCGGTTGCATAGACACCTTCCGCGTATTCACCGGCAACCTTGATAAAAGTATCGTCTTTCACGCCGTCATCGGATATAAAGGCCGTTTTCATTCTCTTTTTACGCATCTGCATGACAATCTTCGACGCCTCGGGATGATAACCACCGAATATCACCGCATCGGCTTTCGAATGCTTGATTTTCTGAACTACAGCGGAATAATCCACAGCACCGGGCGTGACACCTTCATACAACACCACTTTGGCCCGGGGGTCTTTTTCGATAAAATCTTTAGCAAACTCCGCCAGCCCTTTACCATAATCTCCCTTGTCGTGTATAACGGCAATTTTCTTTGCTTTCACTACATCAAGAGCATAATCAACCTCAAGTCGTGCCTGCGCATCGTCCGAAGCGATGGTACGATAAAAATTGGGGTAATCACCGCTCTGTGTCAATGGAGGATTGGTCGCGGACGGCGACATGCAGATAATATTTGAATCTTTGTATATGCCGAGAGCAGCCTTGGTGGCACCACTGCAGATGTGTCCCATCACGATATCGGCACCCTCGGACAGCAGCTTCGTGGCCGTGTTTGTGGCGACTTCCGGTTTGCATACATCGTCTTCAACAAGAAGAACCACTTGCTTGCCCAGGACTCCCCCCTTCGCGTTAATGTCTTTGACCACAAGTTCTGCGGCCTTAACAGAAGGTATACCGTAAGAAGCAAGGTCTCCGCTGTGAGCACCGGCGACGCCCAGTTTTATCGTATCACCGGCTGCGAGCCCAGCTGCCGGTATCATGGATACTGCAAATGCCACGACAATTGCAGTGACAAAGACGTTCCTTGAATAATGTTTCATAATTTCCCTTCTCCTCCTTACCGTTTTATAATTATAAACCCTGCGAACATTTCTTTATAATGATATCGAAAAGTCAAGTCAAGTCAAAACCATATAAATATCAAAGAGGATTCAAAAATGTGAGGGTTTTACAATGAAAAGATCAAAGGCACGCATTGCATGGCGCATGGATACCGAAAGAACGGTTATGCATGCGATTTATAAATCGCCGGTGCCGGTGTGAAATATATACTGAATTCTGGATGATAAGTCACTGTTGCAACTGAAACTCAAATGATATATGTTTCATGGCAGTAAAGATAAATAATGACGCATCCGTATCTTGAAACAGAAAAGGGGATTGGCATGATTGACCCTGAATTTGTAAAGGAATTTCAAAAGAAGGTTGACGATAAGATACGGGAAAACGAGCTCTCCGTGATCCAGTACTGGCATGCCCGGCTCGGCAAACTGATATCCATGAAACCGGACGGCATAGCATCCCTTCAGTTAGAGATACGGAAGCTTTCCGATATGATGGAAAACAGGATTAAGGTGCTTAAAAAAAAGTAACATGAAGGATATAGTAAATTTTCTATTCGAGGCGGGAATGTTGCAAAAAACACCCCGGTCGGGTTTTCAGTTTCTGGGATCCGGTTGCGAATCGGTAGCGGAACACGTGCTGCGAACGATTTTTATCGGCTATACATTGTGCAAGCTTGAACCAGGAGTGAACGAATCGAGGGTCCTGAAATTGTGTCTGGTGCACGATTTACCGGAGGCAAGGACCGGCGACATGAACTACGTCAATAAAAAATACGTCGCTGTAGATGAAAAAAAAGCGGTTAACGAACTTACGGATACTCTTTCTTTCGGAAAAGACATAAAGCAGGCTATAGAAGAATTCAACGAAAAAAAGACCCGGGAATCCATTATAGCGCATGACGCAGATCAATTGGCACTGATCCTTCAACTCAAGGAATACAGCGACCTGGGCAACAAATACAGCAAAGAATGGATCGATTTCGCCATAAAAAGACTCTGCACGAACACCGCTAAAAAACTGGCGGAAACGATAACCGAGACAGACTCATCCGAGTGGTGGTTTAAAGATAAAGGCGACTGGTGGATAAATGCAAACAGCGACCGGTAATGGCCATGTTATGAAAATCAACATATCGAAGTATTTGATCATCCCGTCAATAATAATCTGCATGATCTTGTCAGCAGGTTGCGCTGCTAATCATCAAAACAAAGAAAAAGCCTCCACTCATGTCAATATGGGCAATGCCTATCTGAAATCGGGACAATTCCCTTCCGCCTTGAGGGAATTTCTTGCGGCACAGAGTCTTTCACAGGATGATCCGGAAATACATTATTACACCGGGGTTTCGTATTACGGAAACGGCTTGAAAGAAAAGGCCAAGAAGGAATTCAAAACGGCCGTGCTGTTAAAACCCGATTATTCGGAGGCACATAACTATCTGGGAACCATCTACCTGGAAGAATCTCTTTACGATAACGCTATAAAACAATTCGAACTGGCCCTCGCGAATATATTTTATGAGACCCCTGCCATAGTGCTGAACAATATCGGCTGGGCATATTACAAAAAGGGAGACTGTAAAACAGCTCTGGCAAAATACGAATCAGCGCTTAAACGAGAACCTCGCACAATGATAGCCCCAATAATTCAGAAAAATATGGGGATCGCATATCTTGCGGATCACAACATTGTTAAAGCCATACGTCACCTGAAAAGATCCATAGAAATGGCGCCGGGAATGATCGAATCGCGATACTGGCTGGGAATGAGTTATCTGGAGATACACGACACAAAACAGGCAATTGAAGAACTACGGGCTGTTGTTGAAAACAACCCGGAATCAGAGTTAGGATTAAAAGCACAGAAAAAACTGGACGATATTGTGCAGTAGTCCTGTGCCGAGACAGAGCGCCATTCTAAATAAATATATCGCGACCCGTAATGGTTGAATGAGCTGTTTCAATATTGTCTAACCCCTGAAAAACTATCAACAATTCAACATTTCACGACAGGTTACTATCTTCTTGTCTTGACAGAACATGATTTTTACCTTAGATTTGGCGCGTTTTTAAACAGAGGAACAGATATAATTATGGGATCAAAGAAAAAGTCAAAATCCAAACAGATAAAAGCAAGACAGAGGAAAAAAAATACCAGAATAGTTTATCTTTCGCTGATCACCCTGGTTTGCGTGGGATTTCTTGTTTTCTTTTTTCTTTCACTGTTTGATTATGTGTATCCTCCCGCCGACGGCAAGAGAGCCCCGGTGACTCCGACAGCAACAAAGGAAAAACACAAGGTAAAGTTGTATTTCTCCGACCGTAACGAGCGATTCCTTATCCCCGAAGAACGATATATCTCTGATATAGAATCCTCCGGTGACAAGATCGAAAAGCTTGTAAAAGCGTTGATCAGCGGCCCAAACTCCACCGATCTGGTAAGAACATTTCCCGAGAAAGCAGTTCTCAGAAAAGTCACCATAGAGGATGGAACAGCCGTTATAGACTTCGATAAGAATCTTATCGTCTTGCATCCCGGAGGAAGTGCCAGCGAAATGATGACCATATATTCGCTGACAAATACCGTCATTCTCAATGTGCCCTCCATCAAAAAAGTAAAAATTCTGGTAAATGGAGCGGAACTTGAAACAATAAAGGGACACATAGACACCAGTAGCCCGTTCGTTGTCAACAAGGAATTAATAGTAGGGAATCATTCTTAACAAAACAATGCCATGGCTGCTACACGACTTTCAAAAATAAGAAACATAGGGATAGTTGCCCATATCGACGCGGGGAAAACAACCGTGACGGAGCGGATGCTCTATTACACCGGCAAAACCTACAAGCTGGGCGAGGTGCATAACGGTGAGGCGGTTATGGACTGGATGGCGCAGGAGCAGGAAAGGGGAATAACCATTACTTCGGCGGTTACCACCTGCCACTGGAAAGACAGTGAAATACATATAATCGACACACCCGGGCATGTCGATTTTACTATAGAGGTTGAACGGTCTCTCAGGGTCCTGGACGGAGTAGTAGCAGTATTCTGCGCTGTGGGAGGAGTGGAACCGCAATCGGAAACCGTCTGGCACCAGGCTGATAAATACCGCGTCCCAAAGATAGCGTTCATAAACAAGATGGACCGGGTGGGCGCAGATTATTTAGGCACCATAGGGACGATGAAAGAAAGATTCAATTCAATACCCCTTCCGATTCAGATACCTTACAGTAAAAACAATTCATTTTATGGAGTGATAGATCTTATCAGGCAAAAGCTGGTCACCTGGGATGAGGGCAGCCTGGGATTGTCATATGACGCTTCCGACGTTCCTTCTGACATGCTGCCCGAAACACAAAAACATCGTGAGCAGATGATCGAAACACTCGCGGAGATCGATGATCATATCGCCGAAAAATATCTGGAAGGAAACGAGATTACCGAAAAAGATATCATTGAATCGATCAGAAACGCCACGCTCATCTTAAAGATCGTGCCCGTCATGTGCGGCACAGCATTGCGGAATAAAGGAATCCAGCTTATTCTCGATTCCGTTACCGACTTCCTGCCGTCTCCCGAGGATGTGCCCCCCGTTGAGGGAATCAATCCCGGGACAAAAGCCGTTGAAAAACGCTACAGTAAGGTGAAAGATCCTCTCGCGGCACTTGCATTCAAAATAATGCTGGATGAAGGGAGAAAAATCACTTATCTGAGAATCTATTCCGGCAAAATAAAGACCGGCGAGGATATATATAAC
Organism: Syntrophaceae bacterium UBA2210; assembly: GCA_002327865.1. Lineage (GTDB taxonomy): Bacteria > Desulfobacterota > Syntrophia > Syntrophales > UBA2210 > UBA2210. The sequence goes on along the minus strand of DCUQ01000009.1, from coordinate 393,548 downwards.
GCAAGCAAAGGAAAGAAAGAAAAGGTCTCCAGACTCCTGAAAATGCACTCAAATAAGAGAGAGCGCGTAAATGAAGCTTTGGCAGGAGATATAATAGCGGTTGTCGGTTTAAAAGATACATCGACCGGCGATACCATATGTGATGAATCACATCCGATCATCCTGGAACCGATAGAATTCTACGAACCGGTCATCAGCCAGGCGATCGAGGCCAAGACACCTGGGGATCAGGAGAAACTCTCATCCGCTCTTGAAAAACTGGCGAGTGAAGATCCTACTCTTAAGATCAGATATGACGATGAAACGACACAGACCATCATTTCCGGAATGGGGGAGCTTCATCTCGAGATCATCATCGACAGACTTATAAGAGAGTTTAACACGAATGTAAATATAGGCAAACCCAGGGTTGTCTACAGGGAAACCATCGAAGAAGCAACGGACAGCGAAGAGATATTCGATAAAAAACTTGGAGATAAGAAACATTTCGGCCATGTTGTGCTGCATCTGGAGCCCAATGAAAGAGGTTGTGGTCTCGAATTAATTGATGAGATAAATGAAGAAGTGATCCCTCTCGAGTTTCACAATATTATAAAAGAAAGCATTCATGATGCCTCTCTAAGCGGCGTCCTGGCGGGCTACCCGGTTGTAGATATTCTTGTACAAATCACCGGCGGTTCTTTCAGGGAAACAGATTCAACAGAACTAGGCTACAAGATAGCCGCTTCAACGGCTTTTTCAAACGGTTGCTTACGGGCAAAACCCATCCTGCTGGAACCCATAGTTGCAGTGAACATAATAACGCCTGCCGAGTTTATGGGTGAAGTCATAGGGAATATCAATGCAAGAAGGGGGGAAGTAAAAAGCATAAGACACAAAGATCCTGTCAGCGAAATAACTGCTCATGTACCCTTGAAACAAATGTTCGGATATTCGACAGACCTGCGTTCAGTCACGCAGGGAAGAGGAACTTTTTCAATGCAATTTTTGAGGTATGATAAAGTATAACACTCCGAGGCAGTTTTCATGAGTCCTGATTTTTTTTACTCCACCGGACGCATTCTCGAATGCTTCTACCGTATAAGCGCCCTGATCGCGACGCCACTCAGTGATAACGACGTATTACAGAAGATCTTAGATGAAGCGGTAGACACCATGGGTTTTGATATGGGAATAATATGTCTGCTGGATGAAGAAAAGAGGAATCTTGTTACCAAAGTAGTAAAGAATTACAGCCAGGAACAAGCAAAAATAGCATTTTCGGAAAATTTGAATCTGGAAAAACACGACTGTCTCATGACAAAAGCTATAAAAACCGGCAGTTATATCGTCCTTGAAGATTCAGGGAAAGACCCTCGGCTTACTCCTACTGATCATAAAATAACCGATCGTTATCATATCGGGAATAATTGCTATTCAGCCTTTTTCGGCCCACTCAAGATAAAGGATGATATTATCGGGACCATAGCCATGTGGTACGATAAAAAAACCACATTCCCACCGGACGTAATAAGCACGCTCCTGGCCTTTGCAAATCACGCAAGCCTTGTAATACATAATTTGAGATTGTTTGAAGACAATCGTCAGAAGATCAAGCGGCTGATGATATTACAGGAAGCGGTATTCCAGCTCAACTCAAGTTATGCCCCGGATAATATACACAACACAGTTATAAATAACGCGCTCCTGATAGGAGGAGCGAACAGGGCGTTGCTTTACTTTCTGGATACGGAAAAAGACACTTGCATGATAAGCACAGGGGAACAGGTATTTCTTGATGAGAAAAACATATATTCCCCGAAGATAGAACAAAGCATCATCAAGAAAGCTCTGGATACCGAAACCGTTGTCGTTCAATCTCCTCCCCATGATTCAGGCACAATACCCATATTTGACGGTTATCCTTCAGAGATAGCGGTTCCAATGCGGATAAAAGATAAATTTAAAGGAGTGCTCTATCTCGGTAAGAAACGCGGAACATATTCAAAAGGGCAGCAGAAAACCCTGGATATATTCATCATAAATGCCGCCGTATCATACGATAGAGCAATTATGCGTTCACAACTTTCCCTGGAAGCAAAATCCCTGAAAACAGAACTCGAAATGCTTAAAGAAAGGGAAAATAAGTTGCTTGGTTTCCATAACATTATCGGAAATTCGAGTAAGATGTTGGATATATTTCGAATAATAAACGATGTGGCAAAACACGACACTAGTGTGCTCATACAGGGTGAAAGCGGTACGGGGAAAGAACTGATAGCAAGGGCAATTTACCGGCAAAGCGCCAGAAAATCAAAGCGCTTTGTGGAGATAAATTGCGCGGCTATACCGGGAACCTTGCTCGAAAGTGAACTGTTCGGTTACGAAGCCGGTGCCTTTACCGACGCACGGAAAAGAAAATTAGGACTTCTTGAACACGCAAATGGAGGAATACTGCTCCTGGATGAGGTCGGTGAGATGAATCCTTCTATACAGGCAAAGTTCCTCAGGATGCTCGAAGACAAGCATATCCGTCGAATCGGAGGCATACAAGATATTCCCATCGACGTCAGATTCATATTCTCCACAAACAAAGATTTATGGGATATGGTTGGAAAAGGTACCTTCAGGGAAGACCTGTTCTACCGTATAAGTGTTATTCCCATTACCATACCACCTTTGAGAGACAGGGTAGACGATATTATTCCCCTAGCGTATTATTATATCGGGGAGTTCAATGCGAAACTGAACAAAAGTGTGAAAGGGTTTACAACCGACGCGGAGAAAATCCTAAAAAGATACCCATGGCCCGGAAATGTTCGAGAACTGAGAAACATCATAGAAAGGATTATGATATTGCAGAGCGTAAGCACTCTAATTACATCCGATAATATTCCTGCGGAGATCAAAGCTTCAGAGCCTCGCACATCAGTTGCAATACATACCCATACCCATGAAATCTCTTCACTGAGTGAATCGTACCCTCTGGACTACAGAAACACGGTCGAGAAGCTTACAAACAACATCAAGAAAGAAATCCTTGGAAAGGCTCTCGATATTAACCGCGGCAACAAGGCAGTCACCGCACGACAACTCGGTATTTCACGTTATACGCTCATACGCGAACTTAAAAAGCTGGAAGACAACCTTTCCGGAAATGCCATACCATAAACGTGCTATTTTAGCACGATCTGTTCTGTATTCGCACAATTTGTGTATATTTACCCCCTGAAACGGCCTTTTAGGCCAAGATTTCGTTCAAAAATCGCACGATTTCAGATGGCATCCACCACGAATACCCCCCCTAACAGACATCTTTATCATTGCATATCTTCCCATCTTATCACTGTTAAGCCTATAACCTGTTTAATTTGCTTAACAATTTAATAGGGCCTTATTACGTCGACTGATTCGCTTTTGGCATTGTTTTTGCTGATACATACTAGCGAGTTCATTGAAACCATATTTATTCACCGGAGGAACAATACTGGTTCTTCCGGATAAAAATATCTTTTCATACAAAAAGCTTTGACACTTTTGATCGATATCCCGTTTCCCAGTTGAGACGAAAAGGATTTAAACACTTTCGAAGCGAAACGGGAAGAAAAAATGATGTGACGAGCAAGACAATATGAAGGAAAGGAGGAAAACGGAAATGACAGAATACCCAAGATATAAAAGAGTCCTTTTCTGCACAGATTTTTCTGATAACGCAGATGGTGCCTTTGAATACGCTTTCGGGGTTGCCAAAAGAGACGAAAGCCTTCTCTATATTTTGCATGTAATAACTGACCGCGCAGACCGGGCATATGTCGAGGGCACTGTAGAGGGATCGTACCCGGAGATGGCTAAAGAGCTTAGAAAATCCACGGAAAGAGGATTGGCTAAAAATTTTCACGAGCATTACGCGAAAAATATAGAACAGGTTCCTTTTAAAATGATCATGGAAACCGGCAATGCGCCCCACGAGATAATCAGGTTCGCCAAGGAAAACGACATAGATCTTATTGTTATGGGCACAAATGGGAAGAAGTTAGGCAGCGTTGCGGAGATGGTAGCCCGGATGAGTTCGGTTCCTGTTTTTATAATTCCTTCCAAGGAAAGAGCATATTTGAATCCGGACGAGAGACCCTTTTTCCCCACGCATGCCCCTATGTAGGCGTTGTCAAAACTGTGCAGAGTTGTGTCGGATAGAATTAAATAAGCAAAGTCCGCCGCGCCGGATATAATAAAAATTCCTTTCGGAATGGCACACAGAACATGTATCAGACATGACCATGGAAATAGAAACAATAAGATAGAACAGAGTTAACGAGATTCTCATGTACGTCAACCAAAAGAAAAAAGAGGAAAAACAAGCTGGTACTGATAACCCGTCGGTCTCAAAGGAGTCCGACAATGACCAGCAGGAAACGGTCATTTCAACATCATTGGATAATAATGAGGTCGAAGATTTTGTAGAAAAAAAATCGAAATTTAACGGATTGAGCGAAAAATTTTTCCTCTCGGATTTAGCTGACGATTGAAACAGTTGCCGGTGGGTGGTTGTTCTAGTCTCTCCTTGCCACTCATCGGCCCCCCCTTAAATCCTGAGGATACAAAAGTAGTTTTTATACGTCGGTGGGTGGTTTTGTTGTTCCCTCCTTTCCACTCACCGACCCCCCTGTGAATCTGAGAGATTTGCTTTCTCTCTGTTTATATATCGGATGACTGGAGATGCTAAAACCTCCAGTCATCCATAATGCCATTTTCTCCCACCATCAAACATTAAACCTGAAATATACTATATCTCCATCAAGGATAACATGATCTTTGCCCTCTATCCTGATAAGACCCTTTTCTTTTGCGGCAGGTATGCTGCCGGCTTTGACAAAATCTTCATAATTGAGAACTTCAGCCCGTATAAAACCCCGTTGCATATCAGAGTGTATCTTTCCGGCTGCTTGCAAAGCCTGCGTGCCCGCAGGGATCGTCCAGGCACGAAGTTCCGTACCAGCCGCCGTATAGAAAGTGATCAGATCCAGCATACGGTAACCGGCCTTTATCAGTTTCTGGAGCCCCGACTCGGTTAATCCGAGGTCTTCAAGAAATTCCCTTCTGTCATCCTCTGGAAGATCCATCATTTCCGACTCTATGTCACCGCAAATGACGATCGCTTCCGATGCTTTCGATTTCGCTATTTCCTCGACGGTTTTTGTATATTCCCCATTCTCTTTAAGCTCGGATTCGCTGACATTAGCCACATAGAGAACCTTCTTGGCCGTAATGAGATTAAGTTCTTTCAGAATGGCTTTTGCCTCATGACTCAGTTCGATGTTTCGAACGGGAATATTCTTGCCCAGATATTCCCGTATCATATGATATAGATCCTGTTCACCACGGAGGGATTTATCTCCTGCACGCGCTGATTTTTCTATCTTATCTATTCTTTTTTCGACAGTCTCAAGATCAGCCAGAAGCAGTTCCATCTCGACGACCTCGATGTCATTCGCGGGGGCCACGGTACCATGGACATGAGAGACATTGGGATTGTCGAAACAACGCACGATATGCACAATCGCATCGACATCCCGTATATTTCCGAGAAACCTGTTTCCCAAACCTTCTCCTCTGCTCGCACCTTTCACCAGCCCGGCAATGTCAAGAAATTCTATGGTAGTATAGGTAAACTTGGGGGGATGTATTATTCTCGCGATATTTTCAAGCCGCGGATCAGGAACAGGAACAACGCCGATATTAGGACTAATAGTACAGAAGGGATAATTAGCCACCTCGGCACCGGCAGCTGTCAGAGCATTAAAGATGGTGGATTTGCCGACATTAGGGAGACCAATGATCCCGCACCTGAAACCCATAGACTGGCTCCTTCCGGAACGAAGGAGAATGCGTATGTTGTTTATCCCCTTCGCTATCCATTTTGGTTTCCTCTTTTAGCAGATCATTCGGTAGAAAGCAATAAAAGCACAAAAAGCGCCCGGAATACGGGCGCTTTTTGTGCTTACAAATATAACAGATTTATCTTATATCTGTTCTTCGGAGATACGCGATGAATAGAATGAGCGATAGACAAAAACCAGCGCTACCAGGAAGAACACAGCGGCAATAACAAGCTTCAAGCCGGCGCTATGCATCGACACGGCTATCTCTACGGCCAGCAGACCGAACAGAGTCGTAAACTTGATAACCGGGTTCAGAGATACCGAAGATGTGTCTTTGAAGGGATCACCAACCGTATCGCCGACAACCGCCGCTTCATGCAAGGGAGTTCCTGCTTCTTTCATATCGACTTCGACTATTTTCTTGGCATTATCCCATGCGCCACCTGCGTTGGCCATGAATATCGCCTGGAACAAACCGAAAAATGCGATACCGACAAGATACCCGATGAAGAAATGGGCGTTAAAAAAGGCAAGGCTGAGAGCCATAAAGAAAATGACAATAAAAATATTGATCATCCCTTTTTGCGCAGCGATAGTACAGATCTTGACAACCTTTTTGCTGCTCTCGATTGACGCGGCTTCGTCCTGCAGGTTCGTATTGTTTTTAATAAAAACAACCGCGCTGTAAGAGCCTGTTACAACGGCCTGGATCGACGCGCCTGTAAACCAGTAAATCACGGCCCCACCCATAATCAAGCCAAGAATTATCTGCGGCTGGACCAGACTCAGGCTGGCAATGACGTTCCCGTACACATGCTCCAACAGTATAATGATACCGAAGATCATGGTCGTGGCACCCACTACCGCGGTCCCGATGAGGACCGGTTTTGCGGTTGCCTTAAAGGTATTTCCCGCACCGTCGGTTGCCTCAAGGTAGTGCTTTGCCTTTTTCCAGTCGGGAGTAAATCCAAAGTTTTTCTTGATATCTTCATCGATATCAGGTTGTTTTTCGATCCTTGAAAGCTCATAGATCGACTGCGCGTTATCAGCCACCGGGCCGAAACTGTCTACGGCTATCGTGACCGGACCCATTCCTAGAAAACCGAATGCGACCAGACCGAATGCGAAAACAGGAGCAGCAAAGGCATATTCGGGAGGCATTAGCGACATAATTGCCGGATTTTTTGAGACCATGTACGCGATAAACATCAGAATGATGATAACCAGGCCTTCCCAGAATGCGGAGAAGTTACCGGCGACGAGTCCCGAAAGGATATTCAGTGAAGCACCACCCTGCTTGCTGCTGGTTACAATTTCCTTGACGTGACGAGCATTGGTGCTCGTAAACACCTTCGTCATCTCCGGAATGAGGGCACCCGCAATGGTCCCGCAACTTATAATGATGGACAGCGCCCACCACAGCGAAGACAATTCCCCGGTAAAAGAGGCAAGGAGTAAATAACTTGCGACAAACGTAACAATGATTGAAGTTATGGAAGTTACCCATATCAGGTGTGTCAACGGCGCCTCAAAGTCGAAATCCGATTTGTTACCATACAGGGAATGGTTCAGTCGGCCGGTCAGGAAATACGACGCCAGCGCGGTCAATATCATGAGAACGCGCATTGCGAATATCCAGATGATCAGCTGTCCGCAGAGAGCCGGCGCAAATGCCATGGCAAGCGCCAGGAATGCGATCAACGCGACACCGGTTACGCCGTACGTTTCAAAACCGTCCGCGGTAGGACCGACACTGTCACCAGCGTTGTCGCCCGTACAGTCCGCGATAACGCCCGGGTTCCTGGGGTCATCTTCGGGAAGTTTCATGAATATCTTCATAAGGTCGGAGCCCAGGTCGGCAATCTTGGTAAAGATACCACCGCAGATCCTCAATGCGGTTGCGCCCAGAGACTCACCGATCGCAAACCCCACAAAAGAGGGACCGGCCAGTTCCTTCGGGATAAAGCAGAGAATGCAAATCATGAAGAAAAGCTCAACACTCACAAGGAGCAACCCCACGCTCATTCCCGATCTCAAGGGGATAGTTACAACATTCAGGGGATTTCCCCGAAGCGATGCAAATGCGGATCTGGAATTTGCCACCGTGTTGATCCGGATACCGAACCAGGCGACACTGTAAGAGCCGAGGATTCCAAAGATCGAGCAGACCAGGATGATGAAAACTCCTCCAAATGACATATGTTGCAGACCGGCAAAATAGTACACAATACAAATACCGATAAGAATCCACAGGCCGATAAGGAACTTGCCCTGCTGCAAGACATACGTTTTGCAGGTTTGCCAGATTATCTCTGAGACCTCAAGCATCGCCTGGTGGGCAGGCAGGTTTTTTGTCTGGATATACTGGACAACCCCGAAGCCTAACCCGATTACACAAACTACAAGTCCCCAGTACATCAGCGAGAGACCACCGACCGTTCCTCCCAGGACATTAAATGTAACCTGGGACAGGTCAGGCAGGTTAATGTCCGCTTCTCCCGCCTGTGCCATCGGAGCAAACAAAAAGAGCGTCATGAAGACGATTGATAAAAAATACCAAATTTTCTTAAACATTGTGTCTAAACCTCCTCTTTAAAATTACTACTGACCCAACACTGCTTACATAATAAACCTGCATAAAACTAATCACATGGAAGGGACAGTAACGGTTTTGTATAAACGGTATTCATAGCCTGCCCGTAAATCATCTCTTTTTTGCAAGCGCGACACGCGAAAACAGGTCAATAACAGGCAAAACCCACCCTAAATACTATGGTCCCGTTTATACCTCCACGTTTAATTCTTTTATAACTCTTACATTCAATTTGTTCATCGCCGCTTGAACACCGGAAGAAATGACTGCACCTACAGCATCACATGCCCTTTCAACAGCATCGGGCACGACCTGCATCGCAGGCTCTGGAAATCGCTCAAGCACATAACTTTCCGCTGTTTTCCCCGCTACCGGCCTGCCGATACCCAAACGAATTCTGACAAATTCCGAATCCCCGAGACGATCAATAACAGACTGTACGCCTTTGTGACCGCCCGCGCCACCACCCAACTTTATGCGGACATCTCCGATCGGAAAATCCAGATCATCATGAATCACTATTACATCTTCGGTGTTGATACCAAAATAACCAACCAATTTCCCTACAGTAACACCACTGAGGTTCATAAAGGTTTGCGGTTTCGCCAATACAACCGGTGTCCCTGAAATGAATCCCCTGCCGATAAGGGAATCGAACTTCGCGCGGTTAACTCCTATCCCTTCCCTTCGAGACAGAGTATCCAGGACAAGAAACCCTATATTATGCCTGCTGTAGGAGTATCTGACACCGGGATTCCCGAGTCCAACTACAAGTTTCACTTGTCCCCCTGTTGGAGAACTATTATTAGCCCGGCCTGTTACTGCTCATCCTCCGATACGGAAGTCGCTGCTTCTGCAGTAACTTTTTCTTTTTCGCCCGGCTCTTCCGTCATAATCAGACTTGCCCTTGTCGGCACAACAGACGCAACGGCCACATCGTCAAGATCAAGAATTTGAGCTTCTCCTTTAACAACAATATCTTTAACCTTGACGGAATCACCTATAGCGAGACCGCTGACATCTATCTCAAGAGTTTCGGGAAGATCAGCGGGAAGCCCCGACACTTTTAAGACCCGCTTCAACTGTTGCAGTTCACCGCCTCTTTCTACACCAACCGGATCACCTGATAAAATAAGCGGAACATCGACGGAAAGGATCCTGTCTGCCCGTATTGCATAAAAATCCACATGCACAGGTTTCCTGCTGGCTGTATCTACCTGCATGTCTTTGATTACCGACAGCTTCTCGACCTTGCCGCCTCCCTTGCCGGAGTCTATGACAAGTTTTACAAAAACCGTTTCTCCTCTTTCCTTAACCAATGCTTTGACCAATTCGGCCGTATTGACCTTTATCGTTATAGGCCCGGCCTCATAACCATAAAATATGGCCGGCACAAAACCTCCCGAACGCAATTTCCTTGAACTGCCTTTTCCAAGGCCTCCACGTACCTGAGCATGTAATGCAATCGTTTTCATTCGTAACTCCTAAATAAACAGTGAGCTTATAGACTCATTGTAATATATCCTTTTTATAGCTTCGCTCAAAACCCCCGCTATCGAAAGGACTTTTATTTTTTCACAAGACTGCGCTTTTTCATGCAGGGAGATCGTATCCGTAACAATAACCTCTTTTACAATAGAAGATTGTATTCTGTCTATCGCCGGCCCCGAGAGCACGGGATGAGTACAGCAAACGGAAACCTCTATAGCTCCTTCGTTTTTTATGGCTTCGGCAGCCTGTACCACCGTACCTGCAGTATCGATCAAATCATCAAGAATGATCGCTTCTTTATCCTTCACGGTACCGATAACATTCATTACCTCTGATTCATTAGGGGCATCTCTCCGCTTGTCGACAATCGCCAGCGTGGCACCCAATCTTTTGGCAAAAGCTCTCGCTCTTACAACGCCACCGGTATCCGGGGAAACTATCACTAAATTAGTACTGTTATAAGTTCGTTTTATATACTCAAGAAGAATCGGGGTTGCATAGAGATTATCAACGGGAATATTGAAAAAACCCTGGATCTGTCCGGCATGGAGATCCACCGATATAACACGGTTTGCACCTGCTGAAGTAAGCAGGTCCGCTACCAGTTTTGCAGTGATGGGCGCCCTTGGGAGCACTTTCCGATCCTGCCTGGCATAACCATAATATGGTACAACAGCGGTTATTCTGTCCGCAGACGCCCTTTTCAAAGCGTCTATCATTATGAGAAGCTCCATCAGATTGTTATTTACCGGTGTAGCGGTGGACTGGACTACAAATACATCCATCCCCCTTACATTCTCGTCGATCTCCACCCTTGTCTCACCATCGCTGAATGTTGAAACATTTGCCTTACCCAAGGAGATCCCTAGTTTTTTGCAGATATTACCCGCAAGAACCCGGCTGGAATTTCCCGAAAATATTCTCATTCTTTCTAACATCTACGCGCTTCTTTCTTGCAATCTGGTTGGGGCGGGAGGATTCGAACCTCCGGATGCAGGAACCAAAATCCTGTGTCTTACCGCTTGACGACGCCCCATCATATTGAATACGCTCTGAATACCGATCCGATTTGAGCTTCTTTCAAGTTCTGCTCGGCTTTCCTTGCTTCCACCTCGTTCTTGAAAAGGCCAAACACGGTGGGGCCACTTCCCGACATTAAAGAACCAAGGGCACCGTTTGCAGTCAAGAGCTTCTTGATATCCGATAATACGGGGTAAAACCGGAAAGATACTCCCTCCAAATCATTGTAAAGTCCCTCTGCGACGTGAGACATCGTTGCAAACCGGGGCATCCTATATTTTATTGGCTCTTTTGTCAATCCCAATTTTAAATTTTCATAGATATCTCTTGTATATATCTCAAACCCGGGATTAACCAGTATAAACCATAATTTGGGAATATCTTTCACCGGTTCGAGGCGATCACCGATCCCGGAAGCAAGAGCTGTCTTTCCAAAGATGAAAAAGGGGACATCCGCTCCCAGTTTTGCCCCGATTTTCATAAGTTCGCTCTTACTGTACTTCGCTCCTGTAATCTCATTGAGGGTCAAGAGAGTAGTCGCAGCGTTCGAACTTCCTCCTCCGAGTCCCGCCGCGACGGGAATTTTCTTGTCTATCGTAATTTCAACCCCCGAATGGCAGGAAGCACCGGAGAGAATAGCTTCGGCCGCCTTGTAGGCTATGTTGTTTTTATCCTCCGGAACCGCTCCCCCGGGACATATTATCCTGATTCCCGTGCCTTTGAGATCGAACTTCATCTCATCATAAAGGCTTATCCGTTGCATGATACTAAGAATATCGTGGTAACCGTCATTGCGTTTCCTCAAAACCTTGAGAAAAAGATTTACCTTTGCGGGAGACTGCCTGACAATCATTGTTTTTCCGATTCTTTCACGTATTTCATTCTGGACTCAGACAGTATGCCGTCCAGCAGATTCTTCTCGTTGCTATCGAGGTTTCTCGCCGTCTTTTCCTTTAACATTCCCAGGATATCTATCGTCTGCTTCGCCGCCTGGAGGTTCTTCTCCTTTTTATCCGACACGGGATCGGCTATTTCTCCAAGGCTAAAAAGAACCGAAGTATACAAAGAAAGCAAAAAGTTATGAAAATTTATTTCGGGAAGTTGATATTTTTCTTCATTTCTTTCCGTCGCATCTTCCTTGCCTGTCGTTTTATTCTCCTTTTCAGCCTGCTGTTGCTGTCCGGATCCCTTTGTTTCATCTTCCCGCACCGCATCCGCGCGAGTTTTCCCTTCTTCATCGAACATTCTTTTGTCCTTTATAACAAATCCCTTCTCACCGTTATTTTCCGTCATGTCAACCTCCAAAATGCCAGCGTCACTTTTTCTATGATGTGCAGTTAACACAATTTTCATTAATTGTTCAAGAACAGTATATTACCCCGTTTCAATGTGCTCATTTTTCTTTTTCGGCCGGTCGGGTCCCTTCACGATCTGAGATCTTATAAGTCGGGGGAGCATCATATGGTGCCTTGGACATATCGACCTCGGATTCTGATAGACACTATCGGTAAATGCCACCATGTATCTGCGGATATCTTCGAAACGCACTATCTCGTCCACAAGTCCCGCTTTCGCGCAATACACCGGACGGGATGTATCATCATAATGTCTGACCATTTCATTCATCTTTTCAATCACCGTTTTTAGAGAATGTCCGGCATCCTTTTCCTTGACGAGCCGTCTGGAATAAGTCGCCGCGGCCGCCGTCTCGCCATGCATTACATAAATCTCCGTGGCGGGGGTACCGAGTGTGAATGCGTTATTGTTGTTCGATGTGGGACCCCCCATCACATAATGAGCAGCTGCGGCCCCTTTGCGTAAAACAACCAGCATCATCGGCAGGTTAGTCTGTTCAATCGAGTAGATCAGCGACTGTCCCAGGCCGAGGAGCTCCGCCTTCTCCGCGGTATCACCTACATCGATGCCGGATGTGTCCTGAAACCAGATAATAGGGATCCTGTCACGCCCGCATTGTGTTACAAACTCATTCATCTTGATCAGGCCCTGGCGATAAAGCTTACCGCCCACACCGATATATTCATTCGTGTATTCGGGATAATCGGGAAGCAGACCCTGGCGGTTGCCTATGACACCCACCAGAAATCCGTCTATCATGACAAGTCCCGTATAAACCTCCGGGCCGTATCCGGGTCTGAATTCGAGATGCCTGCTGTCGTCGACCAGCCGGGCGAGGGCATTGTCGAAATCATAGACCGCTTTCGGGTTCATGCTTATGATATATGGCAGTTCCGACGGTGAATATCTTGGTTCCGCCGGTACCGCGAGACGGAAGAAAGCGGGATTATATGCGGGAAGCCCCGACATATACTCTTTCAACGCGTCGAGAACCTGAGTTTCTTCCTCGAAAACAGCCCGGAAAAAACCCGTTTCATCGTAATGTATCTTCACGCTTCCCGGAGGAACTTCCTTGAAATGGCGTGTGGCCGTGATCAATTCCTCCACGCTATCTTCATCGAAAAAACCTTTTGGAGTCATTCCTCCCACTATCCCGCCCCCTCCCACAGCTATATTGCAGTTCTTGTGGGCCAGCAGTATGGTTGGGCTTATTCCCTGGTACCCTCCTCCCGCAGGATTGGTTCCGTAAATACCTGCTAAAACGGGAATGCCCAGTTTCTCCAGTTCCGCGTGGCGGGAAAAACATGTTCCCTGTCCGCGGCGGTTGGCGTAGACTTTTTCCTGCTCGGTCAGTTTTACCCCGGAACAATTCACCAGCCAGACGAGAGGTATATTCAGTATTTTCGCTATATCGGTAACCCGGAGATTGTTTTCGGCCTGTCCTGCTATCCACGCACCGGCTATCCATTTGTTGTTGAAGCCGATTAACATACACCACCTGCCGCCGATCCTGGCAAGACCGTCAACAACTCCTGTACTTCCCGATTCCTCATGCTCAGGATCAAAAATGGTGTGGAGAGGGCAGAAAGTCCCGGGATCAACGATATATTCAATCCTCTCCCATACGGTCATCTGGCCGCGCTCATGAATCTTCTCGGCTGGGATGCCAACCTCTTTTATTCTGGAAACTTCTTCGTCAACCGCTTTCATAACACCTTCTGCCAGGGTTGCACTTTCTTCCATTCTTTTTATTTGATAGTCTTTCAGGGGTCTGCCAAATTCTTCCATGCGTAAATAAGGTATCATCTCAGGCTCCCTCCTTCATACAAACTTGTTATAACTATTGAACATTATTGCCAGGGGCAATGTACCCTTAATTTTCCGTCTCTGCAATAACTATTTCGGCTTTCCGATTTTTCAACAGCCTTTCGATTGTATTGTGAACCGTTTTATGCTTCTTTGGATGTCGCCTTTTATTTTTCTTATGTTCCCTGAATCCCGCCTCCCGACTTGTACCGGTTAATTTCTATTTCTTCTCCGTCTGTCCGTACCGTAATTGCGCCGCAACTGTCCGTTCTGAGTATTTTTGCTCCCGCACTTCCGTACCTTTCCAGCACGTCGGAATGCGGAAACCCGAAAACATTATCCAGACCACAGCTTATAACAACGACTGCGGGCCTAACCGCCTTGAGAAAAGCGACTGTACTGGATGTGCCTGCTCCATGATGAGGGGCCATGAGGATGTCCGCCCTCAGATCTGTTCCAGAGGCAACAAGTTCGGCTTCGGCAAGCCGTGATATATCCGCAGGGAGCAGTATGCTCTGTTTGCCGAATGTCATTTTCATTACTACTCCGTTATTATTGTAATCGAAATCCGGGAACCGAAGCCTTCCATCCGATGCTGATTTTACCGGGTTCAGTATTTCAACAGAAACACCTCCGATCGTCCGCCTGGGTGTATTCTTATCCACAATCCTGTGCCGGATGGCTTTCTCTCTGATAATTTTTTTCAATATCCGGCAGGATTCATTACCAGATTCGCAACCATTCGACCACACTTCACCAACCGTAAAATTTTCAGCTATGTAAGGAAGACCGCCTATATGATCCTGGTCGGGATGAGTCAGCACCATGATATCCACCTCTGTTATCTTTTCATGCCACAGGTACGGTGCAACCACATATCTCCCCAAATCGAAACTCCTGTCATAAAACCCCCCGCCATCCACGAGCATTGTAGTCCCCCCGGGGAACGTTACCAGTGTTGAATTCCCCTGGCCCACATCAATGAACGTTACGGAGAGATATCTCTGACGGTTTGTCGCAATACCCGCATGGAAGATATCTACGATAAAGAACAACAGTATGGAACTCAGGCACAGGACCAATATCCTGTTCCTGTTGGCCCTGTACAAGCCCCCAAGCCGCATAAAAGCAACCGGTAAACAATAATCGACTGCACCGGCCGAGGATGCATGTTCCGTTCTCCCCGTTTCCGACCTCCTTCCTTCCAGCAGTTTCAACAACGTGATAATCAACAGATAGTAGAGAACAATCTCGGGAATAGTCGGTGTTACAACATTGAAACTTGCAAAAGATAAAGACGCAAGAAAATCAACAATGGAACCCGATAACCGGATGAAAAATGAAGCAGCCTGTATAAGCGCCGTTGCAACAGGAACAAAGGAAGCTGTGATGATGAATAATATACCCAGAGGCAGGACAATGAATCCCATTATCGGTATGACGAACAGATTGGAGATAAGCGCGACGGTTGAGACCCGGTTGAAATAGAAGGCTACAAGTGGACAGGTACCGATTATGGCGCTGAGGCTTGCCATCATAAATAGAATGATGCCTACAATTCCTTTTCTGAGGATGCCATCTTCTTCCGCCTTCGGAATCATAGCGCTCAGTGTCGGGGTTATGAGAATAATGGAGGCAACCGCCATAAAAGAGAGCTGGAACGAGACATCAAAGAGGGCCGCCGGACTTACGATAAGGATAGCAAACGCCGCAAACGCCAGCACGTTTAACAGATCGCGTCCCCTGCCGGTAAAAAGGGCTATCAGGAAGCAGATTATCATAATGGTGGCCCGTACCGTTGATATGCGAAGACCGGCAATAAAAGCATAACCCGCTATCGGGATAATGGCAAAGAGGGCGGACACCTGAAAAATATTACATTTCAGCAGGAGATATTCGGAAGATTTAATAACAGTTCTTATAGCAAGAAGCGTAATAAAGGCTATTATGCCTACATGAAGCCCCGATATGGCGAGGATATGAGAGACCCCCGCTCTGTTGAACCCTTCGATGATGTCTTCCGGGATACCCTCCTTTTCTCCCAGTATGAGAGCCTGCAGTATACTGCCCTCAGGGGAGGGGGCATTGCCCAGCATACTCTTCCTGAGACTTGACCGGTACCTCTCCATGCGCGTTCTGAAATAATTCCCCGCGCTTTCTCTCATGATAACAATGTCTGAAGCTTTACTTACATACCCGCGCAGACGTATACCCCTGTACAGAAGATATTTTGCATAGTCAAACCCTCCTGGATTGTTGAAGTTTCGAGGACTTTTCAGTTTGACCTTCGCCCTGATATAATTGCCGTATTTGAATAACTTGCCGGTATCTTTGACAGATAGAAGAATTTTCCCGCGCACCGGGATACTGTGATCATCCCTGATAATGCTTAAGGAGTTGACGACAAGACTGGTTTTGTCAGGCAGGTTCCGGGGAGGGCTGCACACCAGCCCTTCAACAGTCAGCTTATCCTTCCCGGCGTACAGCGTTATATCGTCTCCGCCGCTCTGCGGGTTAAGACAGAGATTTATATTCAGGACACCCAGCAGGAACAGGGACAAAATGAGGAAGCAGACAGCAAAACCCTGCTTCCCCGCGACAAGAGAGAAGATCAACGCAGCAATGACTGCAAGAAACGCTGTAAGAACGGGAGCCGCCTGCATATCGACAAAGTTCCCGGCAGTTATTCCCAGGATAAGAGCTGTCAGCAGAGGAATTACAGGTCTTCTCATAAGAACCGTCTTCCTTGTGGCTGTTTATTTCCCGTGAATCCGGGATCTTCGTTTCGCCGGCCCAGCGGTTGTATATCTGATAATGTGGTGTTTTTATTTCTTCTTTAAAAGAAAATACAGTTCTCCTTTTTCCTTCATATGTCCGGCCATGATTTCCGCATCATTCCCTCTTCCGCAGAACAGATCAACCCTTCCGGGGCCCTTGATGGCCCCTCCGGTATCCTGATTAAGGACAAACCGGGAGAAGGGATTCCACGACACGATGTTGCCATATTCGTCTATAACCGGTTTTTGCACCCGGATAAATGCAAGAGCCCCCTTCGGAAACACAGACGAATCCGTGGCTATCGATCTTCCCGGTGTAACAGGTACATTCAGGCTTCCCACGGGGCCGGCATCGACGATACGGAAAAACACATAGCTTTCATTACAACTTAATATATCGAACATTTCCCCGGGATGTTCCCTGAGATATTTTTTGATACCATTGAGAGACACCTCTGCCAGGGACAGTTTCCCCTTTTCTACGAGCATTCTCCCCACGCTCCGGTAGGGATGACCGTTAGATTGATCGTAGCTCACCTGAATGAGGTCGCCGTTGGGAAGGCTCACGGCTCCCGACCCTTGAATCTGCATAAAAAAAATGTCAACCGGATCGTCAAGCCAGAGAAGTTCCAATCCTCTTTCCGAAAGAGCCCCCTTTATGTCGATATCCTCCCGCGTGTAGTAAGGAACTGCTTTTCCGCCTTCGATTCTCGCAATGATACGTTCTCCGGTGTATTGCTCCTTGAACGTCCCGAGATCTATTACAACGTGATCGTCAGGTGTACGGTAGATGGGATAATGATAAAGCGGCGTCTTCTCCAGTGAACCATTGAGAACGGGTTCATAATATCCCGTAAACAGGACCTCTCCCATCTCATTGCCGGTGCTTTTGTATATGTCAAATGTCTGTTGTATCCTTTTTACTTTATCGCCTGATGTACCTTGCATCCTTATGATGCTCAGAAACTCGTCGAGCGATTCCTTCAACTCTCCTACCGTGCAAAGCCGGTCTCCGAACCGAACCTCTCGTGTCTCCGGCAGCCTGTTATAGTATTGCATGCTCCTGTAGACGGCAAGCTCCAGGGATGCCTGGTCGAGATCGTCCGCCAGCTCCGGGATTTCCCGCGAGTCGACCGGTGCAAGAGGAACAATTGTCTCCCGCTCTGGTCCTGTCAGTGCGCACCCGGCCAGAAATACTACAAACAGGCAAATAAGTTTTGCTTTGAGATCGACAGACCCTAAACAATATGTTTTCGGCATGGAAGCTCCTAGTAAAAAGTCGCGGAGAATCTCCGGTCGTGCATTACATCATCTATCTCTTAACCCGGCGACAATGTTCACCTGTACCAGATAAGAGTTTTTATATCCACTTCTAAGTCCGGTTCTCCACCCGATCATATACCCTTGCCGCAAATCCGACAATCGTTTCTCTCAAGACATAATATCGACACTTTCCCGACATGTCGATCACGCCGGTTCGCTAACGGCCGAAAGATATTTGACGAACATATACTTTTTGAGTATAGTTTCACGCCTTATGGCAGCATCAACAGCGGGAGGGAATTATGACCAGAGTACTGTTAATCGGAAACGGGGCCAGGGAGCATGTAATAGCCGAAACGGTAAAACGATCGGCCCACGACATCGCGCTTTTTTCCTGTATGAAATCCAATAATCCCGGCATTGCATCTCTTTCGGAAGCCGTCCTGGCAGCAGGTTATAATGACCGGGAGAAAATCGGGGCGTTTGCACGGGAACACGGTATAGATTTCGCCATAATCGGACCGGAAGATCCTTTGAATAACGGCATCGTCGATTCACTGAAAAAAGAAGGCATCCCATCCGTGGGTCCGACAAAAAGCCTTGCAAGACTGGAAACATCGAAGACATTCACAAGAAATCTGCTGGAGAAATATGATATCCCCGGCAATCCCCGGTTCAAGACTTTTGCCTCTCTTGAAGGAATCGAAGCATTCATCGGCGAGCTTGGGGGGATCGTAATAAAACCGGACGGACTTACCGGCGGTAAAGGAGTCCTAGTTCAGGGAGACCACTTTCATACAAAAGATGAAGCTATGGAACACTGCGAAAAGATCCTGCGAGATCACTCTTCGGTAATGGTTGAAGAAAAGTTCGAAGGGGAGGAGTTTTCACTGCAATGCCTGTGCGACGGTATCACTGTCGCGGCAACTCCTCCCGTACAGGACCACAAAAGGCGGTTCGTGGATGACAGAGGCCCGAACACGGGAGGAATGGGTTCATATTCCCTCGAGGATCACACCCTTCCTTTCCTGAAAAAAGAGGATGTCGAGGAAGCTCTATCCATAACGAGAAAAGTCGCGGCGGCGATCTATCAGGAAACCGGTGAATACTACAAAGGCGTAATGTACGGCGGATTTATCGTAACGAAAGACGGCGTCAGGCTGCTTGAATATAACGCCAGGTTCGGCGATCCGGAAGCCATGAATATTCTCCCCCTACTGAAAACGGATTTTGTGGACATATGCAGGGCCATTATCGACGGAACACTGAAAGATCTGAATATGGAATTCGAGGAAAAGGCCACGGTTTGCAAATACATCGTCCCCAAAGGATACGGTCTCCCGGTGGAGCATCCCGACGCGGGTTCCACTTCATCGAAAATCACCATATCGGACATGGGGGATGCAAATTTATATTACTCTTCCGTCGACAAAAGAGAGGACGGCCTGTATATGACATCATCACGTGCGGTAGCTGTCGTGGGAATAGCCGACAATCTGGACGCCGCCGAGAAGATAGCGGAGAATGCGATAGCATCTGTGACGGGTCCGATAGCTCACAGGCCGGACATAGGAACAAAGGTGCTGATCGATAAGAGAATTAAACACATGAAAGATATACGAGGATAATGAATCATGAGCAATAAGATAACAAGGGTATTGATAAGCGTAACGGACAAGAAGGGAATCGTTGATTTCGCACGAGAGTTGAAAGAGTTTGAGGTGGAAATACTCTCGACAGGGGGAACGGCCGCACAATTGAGAGCGGCTGGCATCGATGTTACCGATGTCTCTGAGTACACGGGTTTTCCGGAAATGATGGACGGAAGATTGAAGACTCTTCATCCGAAGATTCACGGTGGGCTGCTGGCCTTGAGAGATAACGAAGATCACGTACAATCGGCCGTAAAACATGGTATCGATATGATAGACATGGTCGTCATAAATCTATACCGGTTTGAAGACACCGTGGCAAAGGAGGGATGCACGCTTGAGGATGCCGTGGAGAACATAGATATAGGAGGCCCCACCATGTTGCGGGCGGCGGCAAAAAATCACCGCTTCGTATCCGTTGTCACCGATCCTGAAGATTATCCAAGAATCATACGGGAAATGAGTGAAACCGGGGGAATGATATCCGAAGCGACAAACTTTGCCCTCGCTACTAAGACTTTTCAGCTCACGGCACGCTACGACGGAGCCATCTCAAATTATCTTGGATCCATAGAGAAAAACGGCGGCATGAAAAAGTTCCCCGACACGTTCACCATGCAGTACGACAAGGCTCAGGACCTTCGGTACGGGGAAAACCCCCATCAGGATGCG
The DNA here is from genome assembly GCA_002327865.1 of Syntrophaceae bacterium UBA2210. Taxonomy (GTDB): domain Bacteria; phylum Desulfobacterota; class Syntrophia; order Syntrophales; family UBA2210; genus UBA2210. The sequence continues at coordinate 373,060 of DCUQ01000009.1, read as the reverse complement.
ATCTTCTACAGGGAAAAGAACGCGCCGGTATCATCCATATCATCGGCAAAACAGCTGCACGGAAAAGAGCTGTCTTACAACAACATAATGGACAGCGACGCGGCATGGCTAATGGCATGCGAGTTTGACCTGCCCACAGCGGTTATTATGAAACATTCAAATCCCTGCGGTGCGGCAACATCCGCCGATTCTCTTAAAGACGCTTATGTGAAAGCAATGGCAACCGATCCGGTATCGGCTTTCGGCGGGATCGTCAGCTTCAATCGGCCTGTTGACAAAGAGGTGGCACAGGAACTTGCGAAAACGTTCGTGGAGGTTATCATCGCTCCGGGATTCGATAAAGACGCCCTCGACATACTGACCGCGAAGAAAAATGTGCGCCTGCTGGAAATTCCCGCTCCATCCGGAGTGCAAGCGGAAGATCTCGACTTCAGAAGGGTGGCGGGCGGTCTCCTGGTACAGGAACGGGACCCTGGCAGAGACGATATAATGAAGGCCAGGGTAGTAACAAAAAGAACTCCCTCAAAAGAAGAGTACGAGGCCCTGGACTTTGCCTGGAGGGTTGTTAAAAATGTGAAATCCAATGCGATAGTCTTCGCAACCAGAGATCAACTGGTCGGAGTAGGTGCGGGGCAGATGAGCAGAGTGGATTCGGTACACATAGCAAAAATGAAGGCGAATCTGCCTACACAGGGAACAGTGCTTGCCTCGGACGCCTTTTTCCCATTCAGGGACGGCGTAGATATGGCGGCGGAAGCAGGCGTCACCGCCATCGTACAGCCCGGCGGATCGATACGTGACGAAGAAGCCATACAGGCCGCGGATGAACACGGCATAGCTATGATCTTCACCGGTACGAGACATTTCAGACATTAGACTCTGAATCGGACGTTATTGTCCCCGGGTCATGCAAGAGAAATGCGGTCGGGGGCCTGATTGTCTTTTCCCGGTATCCCTATGCAATCCCCGTTCAGAGTTACAAATGAAAAAAGGATTGATACGACCTGAAGCAGGCCGTATCAATCCGCATTATAGTGTCAACACACAGACACGCAGCACGTGTCCGCATTTTTCGCTTGTATTCTAAAGCGGAATGTTATTGTGTTTTTTGACTATTCTGACTTCCTCTTTGTCCTTGAATGCATTAATCAGCGTCGCAACCCTTTTCCTGGTTTCCCTCGGCGCGATAACTTCGTCGACAATCCCGAGCTCCGCCGCAAAATAAGGATTATTGAACTGTTTTTCATAGGCATCAACCAATTCTTTACGCTTGGCCTCGGGATTCTCGGCACTGGTAATCTCTTTCCGGTAAACTATATTGCAGGCTCCTTCCGCACCCATGACGGCTATCTGTGCTGTAGGCCATGCCATAACATAGTCGGCTCCGAGAGATTTGGAGCACATGCCGATGTATGCTCCGCCGTAATCTTTGCGGACGACCACTGTGAGTTTGGGTACTGTGGCTTCGGAGTATGCGTGCAGGAGCTTGGCCCCGTGCGTAATAATACCGGCCCATTCCTGCTCTGTTCCGGGCATATATCCCGGGACATCGGCAAATGTTAAAAGCGGGATATTAAAGGCGTCGCAGAACCGGATAAACCGTGCTGCCTTGTCGGAAGACTGGTAATTTAATACCCCCGCGAAATATTTCGGGTTATTGGCAATAACCCCGACCGTCTGCCCCATAATCCTGATAAAGGCCACCGTGATACTCGGTGCCCAGAGTTCATGGGATTCAAACATCTCGTTATTATCTGCAACCGACATGATAACCTGGCGCATATCGTAACCACGCGTCGGCCTGTCGGGAACGATAACATCAAGTTCCGGACATTCTCTGTCGGGGCTATCGGTACATTCCTGGACGGGGAGCGGACTGTGGCAACTGTCGGGAAGATAGGACAGCAAATTTCTCACCTTGTTAAGACAGTCTTCATCGCTTTCCGCAACGACATGGCAAACACCGCTTTTTGTCGCATGGGCCTCGGCACCGCCAAGTTCTTCATGCGTAACCTGCTCGCCTATGACCGCTCTAATAACATCCGGTCCGGTTATATACATGTGGCTGGTTTTCTTAACCATGAATACAAAGTCCGTGAGAGCCGGCGAATAAACGGCTCCACCCGCGGTCGGACCCATCATGACGGTTATCTGGGGGATATACCCCGAACCGACTGTGTTACGATAAAAAATTCCTCCGTAACCTTCCAGCGACGGAACGCCTTCCTGAATACGCGCTCCACCCGAATCATTCAGGGCAACGAATGGTTTTTTAGAATCCATCGCCATATCCATGACTTTCCATATCTTTTTGGCGTGCATCTCGCCAAGACTGCCGCCGGAACTGGTGAAATCCTGAGAGGCTACAAAAACGGTACGGCCATTGACTTGACCAAACCCCGTAACAACACCGTCCGCCTTGATCTCTTTCTTATCCATCCCGAATAACGTTGAGCGATGTTTAACAAACAACTGTGTCTCCTGAAATGTGCCTTTGTCGAAGAGCAGATCGATCCTTTCACGGGCCGTCAGTTTGCCCTGGGCATGTTGTTTTTGAACACTTTTCTCGCCACCCATGGTCAACAAGTTATCTCTTTTCGCTTCAAACTCTCTGATTTTATCTTCTGTAACTCCCATTGCTATCTCCCTTTCATAGTATAGTTGTTATGAACATATATTCAGCCATATTTTTCATGGCATTGGTCCTGTTGAACAGGCACTGCACAACCCAGCCGCTCTCCGTATCTAACGATCCTTAAGATCGTAAGACAGAAAACACGGCAATGCGTTTTTTGCTTTTGTTCCGAGGGGAATTATCATGAATGTCGGCTGCTAAAGGGTCGTCACAGCGTTGTTTCCTGCTCGTTTGACGACCGAAAATTAAATCGGGTACCGGCCAACTGTCATAGCGAGAGGAAAATCATATCCGAAACCACATATGGAAGTACAAATAATTCTTGGATTTATTTCCATATACCTTTCACAATGAACCAAGCTTTTTCACCACTAACAGCTTGTAATTCCCCACACTCGTATATGTTTTTCTATATAAGTTCTGCCACGGTTTCGCCTTTCATGATCATGAAACAGACCACTCCCCTGGCGGTTGGAACTTATAAAAAACCGCGCAGGCGACTATCTCAAAATTACCTTTACGTGTCAAGGTGATAAATGCAATATTGCAGGTTTCTTACATAAGGTATTAACCCTATCCGTGTACTTTCATTGCTAACCCGGCGACACGGCGCCCGAGGCTCTGTACCGTTGTGAGCCCCACAGTATCATTTTCAACACCGCCGACAACGTCATTCCACATCGTCCCTCCGAAATGAGCGCCGGGTTTCCCGTCTCCAACGATAATCATGTCATGTACTAGCATTGCAGCGTGAATTTGCTGGATAGCGGTCGTCTGTCCGCCATTTCGGACTCCTCCTACAGCGATAGCACCGCCTATCTTGTCGGCCAATAAAAATCCATTTCTTCTGAGCAGAACACAACGGTCAAAAAAAGCCTTGCACTGTGAACTCATCGATCCAAAATAAACCGGCGTAGCCACGATTAATCCCGCAACAGCCGTATCGGCAAGTAACGGTATGATTTTGCTGAAGTCATCGTCCTGACTGCATTCCATGACATCCATACAATCGCCGCATGCCGTACAACCGCCTACATTGTATTCAGCCAAATCGATCAGCTCTGTCTTTATCTTTGAGCTGGTTTCTTCAATGGTAAGTAGACACCTGTCAATCGCGTATCTTGTAGCTTTTTCTCTCCTTGGACTGCACGCTATCCCTACGATCTTGATTCCCATGATTTTCTCCTCACTTATCAACAGTTATAAGCATGTCCTTGTAGCCGACAGACCGCCGGCCTTATTTCAGCCCTCATGTAGCACACGATGATCCCGAACTCGAACACCCCTCACAGGATTTCTGTGAACCGGCAGGGAGAGATACAGCCCTTTTCACCTTTTCACTTCCGCACTTGGGACATTCTATATCGCTGTCACTATCGCTCGCAAACCGGATCAGCTCAAATGTATTGCCGCATTTTTTGCAGATATATTCATAAATCGGCATTTTCTCCTCCTGAAATACTCCATCAGTATGCCCGTCCTCTTATCTCATCGACATAAAGGGAAGCGCTGTACGCCGCTGTCGCCGCGTCGCCGCATGCAGTAACTACCTGCCTCAGGGACTTACTGATGCAATCTCCGCAGGCGAATATACCTTCGGTCGACGTTCGCATATTATTGTCGGTAATTATATATCCTCCCGTATCCAGATCGACGACCGCTTTGATAAAATCTGTATTGGGAATAAGACCGACAAAAACGAAGACGCCATCGACGGGAATTTCCTCATGCCGGCCGGGTGTTTTTACATTTCCTATCCGAATACCGGTTACACCATCTCTCCCGATAATCTCTTCCACTACGGAATCCCAAGCGAATGCGATTTTCCCGTTAGCAAAGGCTCTCTGCTGAAGGATTGCCGCCGCCCGCAATCGGTCTCTTCTGTGAACAACGGTAACTTTCGAGGCAAATTTGGTCAGAAAAATGGCTTCCTGAACGGCGGTATCACCACCGCCGATTACGGCAACTTCTCTTCCCCGGTAAAAAGGCGCATCACAGGTGGCACAGTACGATACCCCTCTGCCGATAAACTCCTGTTCTCCCGGAACCCCCAGGCGTTTCCAGACTGCCCCGGTAGCAATAATAACGGCAAGCGCCCGATAGACATCATTACCGGTGATAATTTCCCAGAGTTCAACGTCTCCTGATTTTTTCCTTTCTATGCGGTTTACCTGTTCGGGCCTGATCTCCAGCCCGAACGAGCGTGCCTGTTTTTTGAACGTATCATGCAGTTCCCAGCCACTGACTCCGGGGACACCGGGATAATTTTCTATTATATCCGTCATGGTTATCTGGCTTGTCTGGGCATTGCCCTCCAGGAGCATGACCTCCATACCGGCTCTGGAAGCGTAAAGTCCCGCCGTGAGCCCGCCGGGGCCGCCTCCTATTATAATAATATCAAGGGTGTCACTCGATCCCTGTAATTCGGGCACAATAATCCACCTGCCTTCGATTATATTGCCAGTCAATATGAAACAGATTGCCTGTTTTGTCAAGAGTGAAGCACGAACCGAGCCATGCGCCGCTTTTAATCGGTTTTTTCTCCTCACAGGTTGATCTCAACCCTTGATACACCCGACAGACCTGAGCCTCACGACCTTTCCGGACAAGCCGGCCCGGTGTACAACGTTAACAACGTCTTCTATATCCTTGTACGCATCGGGCATCTCTTCACGAATTGTCTTTTTCCCCGCAGCCATAATGACAATACCCTTGCCGGCCATTTCCTGCACTATCGACCTGTTCTTGCTTTCCTTCATCGCCCGGCCGCGACTCATCACCCTTCCCGCACCGTGACAGCTGCTTCCGAAGGTATCCTCAAATGCCGTTTCCTTACCCACGAGCACATAGGATCCCGCCCCCATATCTCCGGGAATCAGAACCGGCTGCCCTACTGCACGATATATATCCGGCAAGGAAGCATGTCCCGGAGGCAATGCTCTCGTTGCGCCTTTGCGGTGGACACATACCGTTTTTTTTCTGCCGTCTACAGTGAATTCTTCTACCTTTGCAATATTGTGACATATGTCATAGACTAGCTTCATCCCTATTTCGCGTGGAGACATCTGCAGCGTTTTTTCAAAGGTCTGTCTGGTCCAGTGCATCAATATCTGCCTGTTCGCCCAGGCATAATTCGCGGCACATGCCATGGCAGCCATATATTCCTTCCCCTCATCAGAGGCGATATACGCGCAGGCCAGCTGCCGGTCGGGCAAAGTAAAATCCAGCTTGCTGCTGCGCCTGACCATTTTCGCAAGATAGTCGTCGCAGACCTGATATCCGAAGCCTCTTGACCCCGTGTGAATGACGACGGCGACTTGCCCTTCTTCCGTCAATCCGAATACGGCGGCAATGTCTCTGTTAAAGATCTTATCCACAACCTCTATTTCCAGAAAATGATTCCCTGATCCAAGTGTTCCCAGTTGCTTCCTGCCTCGCTCGAGAGCACGTTCGCTTACGCATGAGGTATCCGCCCCGTCCATGCGTCCGCGATCCTCAATCGTAATCAGGTCGGCGCCGGATCCGTATCCACGGTCCACCGCCCAGCCGGCTCCTTCCCGCAATACCTTTCTCTCTTCAGCCGTAGAAAGAGTGATGGAGCCTTCGGATCCCACGCCGGCGGGTATATTCCGGAAAAGGGCGATCACAAGATCATTCAAGCGGTTTTTGATTTCGCTAAACATAAGCTTCGTCGCCATCATACGAACTCCGCAGTTTATGTCATAACCGACCCCTCCGGGCGAAATGATCCCCTCCTCCATATCAAAGGCCGCGACACCTCCTATGGGGAAACCGTATCCCCAGTGTATATCGGGCATGGCCAGGGAATGTTTTACAATACCCGGAAGAGTCGCAACATTGGCAACCTGCCTGAGGCTTTCATCTTTTTTTATAGAGTTCATCATCCGTTCATCGGCATAGATAATCCCCGGAACACGCATGTCACCCACAGGAGGTATTTTCCAGCGAAACTCGTCGAGCCTTTCCACTCTGATATCAGACATCAAAAACAATTCTCCCGGCCAATCCGCCTTCTGTTTTCCGTATCTCTACCCGATGGTAGGTAACCGCCTTTATTTCGGTATTGATATGATGCCTCCCCCGATCAAACGGTTCCCCTTTCACGATCCCGTTTAAGTGAAAATCGTCCATATCCGCAATCACGCATTCCATCAACAAAAAACTTTCACCGGTGAACAGATACAACAGTTCCCTCAGAAAATTCACCAGGAGTTCTTCCAGATCTCTTCCTTCAACAAAAATCTTTTTTTCTGTTACTGGATGTACAAGCTGTATATCGATCATGATATCAAAAAGGACAAAGGCCGCATTGCAAAAAAGCTCCCTTTCATCCGTTCCGTATATCTCTACCCCCAGATCGGCCGTATGGTCAAAGATGCTGTATGAAGGAATGGCCTCTTGATCTCTATCGTTCTTCATATAAAATTCCCGGCTCCCGCTTGCACGATTGTTATTAAAAGAGCTGCCTGGATATGGCAGCACCAAGCCGTAGCTTACGGAAGGCACTTATCAGACAGATGAGGATGATTTGTTCGCACAATCATTCAACGTTAAACACAAAAAGAGATATATTGAGTAAGCATCCATGAAAGGCTCTCTAGATAAAACCGCATGCCACCCCGCTTTAATCGCCCAGGAATCCTTTTATCCTGCTTTTCAGGGTATCCGTTTCTTTCTTAATGTCCGAACCAATGGTTTCAGCTTTAGATGTGATGTCCTTACCGATTGAATCGATGTTTGACCCCAGCTCCTCGAGCTGGCTGTTGAGAGTATTCATGACGTCGGGGGAAATGATCTGTGCGTAAAGTTTTCCGAATATCTCACTCAGCACCTCCGCCGGAGATGAACCATTATCTTTTTCGCCTATATTCGTAAGATGTATATCAGGTAATGGTGAAGATATTCCCTCCCCTCCGATTATGGATGTAACCAGTTTGATTTTCCCGTCTCTCAGTACGAAATCTTTTATGATAATCCTTTTCTTAGTATCGTCTCCTGCTGCGGGTTTTCCCGTAGCCTTTTCCATCCCTGCCGTTCGTTTGATATTATTCAGTATGCTCTTGAAATTGTCTGTCTCTCCCTTCTTTTCATATGTAATTTCGGGAGCAACAATTTCTATCTTTTCAATTACGATAGGATTTTCGAGCACCGATTTTTCATTCATATCGATGTAGATTGATTTTACCGTCATGGCCTCCGCCTACGTGAACGCAGACGGATTTCCGAGATAGAAGCCCTTCAGCTTTACTTGCGCGGACAGCAGGGAAACATCGACATCCGACAATTGGACCTTTGTTTTTGTTATTTTCGGCCCATACGTGTTGACGGCCGTTTTTATTACGGGACCGAGATTGGATAGAACAACAACAAAGAAAATCGCGATAACGATAATTAAAACACCCGCTATTATCATCACCCTTTTTTTCATGTTTTTTACCCCATTATTGTCCTGTCCCCGCAAACAGTCAGGCCGTTTCTTTCCATATCTCACCTGTTGCCGTAAATCAGTCGCTGCTTACGCGTAACCCCGTGTCAAAAATCAAACGTTTCCGATTCTTCTCCGGATAATTCCTCGGTTACGCCGGAATCCTCATCACGCTCCACCCTTGCCATTCCTACAAGGGTTTCATCATCCCCCAATTCGATCAGTTTTACACCCTGGGTGCTCCGATGCAGCAGTGAAACCTCATTAACTCCCAGTCTTATGATATTCCCTGTGTTGCTGATCAGCATAATATCCTCATCGCCGGTGACCTGTTTGATACATGTAACGAAACCGGTCTTCGGGGTGGTCTTGAGATTAATGATGCCTTTCCCGCCACGCGACTGAATACGATATTCCGAAATCTCCGTCCTCTTGCCGAATCCGTTTTCCGACACGGTAAGAATGGAATTATTGTCGCTCAACACCTCCATGCCCACAACGGCATCATCTTGTGCCATTCGGATCCCTGCAACGCCACGGGCCGTTCTACCCATGGCACGTACATCTTTCTCGTTGAACCGTATCGCGTTACCTTTTTTTACTCCAAGAAAGATATCCTGGTTCCCGTTTGTCTGTTTGACATCAATCAACTCGTCTCCTTCATCGAGAGTCAAAGCGATTATTCCGCCCGACCGGGGGTTGGAATAGGCTATAAGATCAGTCTTTTTGATAATTCCCCGCCTTGTCGCCATGATAATAAATTTATCCTCGACAAACTCTTTTACCGGAAGAACCGCCGTAATTTTCTCGTCCTTCGATATGCCGATGAGATTAACAATCGCTTTCCCTTTTGCAGCCCTTCCGGCCTGAGGAATCTGGTATATCTTAAGCCAGTATACACGTCCCAGATCGGTAAAAAACAGGATGTGACTGTGTGTCGAGGCTATAAACATCCGTTCGATAAAATCGTCCTCTTTAGTACCCATGCCGACTTTACCACGCCCGCCACGATGCTGGCTTCTGTACAGACTCACCGGATTTCTCTTGATATAATTCTGGTGTGATACGGTAACGACCATATCCTCTTCCACAATCATATCTTCAACCCCTATGTCTTCGCTGTTCAGCACTATTTCCGTTCTTCTGGCATCTCCATACCGTTTCTGCAGGTCCTCAAGTTCCTCGATGATTATACTCAACACCTTCCGGTAATCAGCAAGTATGCCTTCCAGTTTTTTAACAAGGGCCGATATTTCTACATGTTCCTCGCGTATCTTATCCCTTTCCAGGCCGGTCAGCCGCTGCAGTCTCATTTCCAGGATTGCCTTTGTCTGCTCTTCACTAAGACCGAACCTGGCCATCAAAGCTTCGGATGCCATTTGAGCGTTTTTCGAACTCTTAATAACGGCGATTACTTCATCTATATTGTCAAGAGCAATGATAAGGCCTTCCAGTATATGGAGCCTTTCCCGCGCCCGTGACAGTTCAAACATTGTTCTTCTGGTAATTATTTCCTTTCTGAACTCTATAAACTTACCAAGGATTTCCTTGAGATTCATAATCCTTGGCTGTCCGCCGTCAATGGCAAGCATGATGATGCCGAATGTCGATTCCATCTGGGTATGTTTGTAGAGTTGATTGATAATCACCCCCGATATTTCGTCCCGTTTAAGATCGATTACAATTCTCATCCCTTCACGGTCTGATTCGTCGCGCAGGTCGGATATGCCGCTTATTTTCTTTTCCTTCACCAGATCCGATATTTTTTCTATAAGATTTGCCTTGTTTACGAGATACGGCAATTCCGTAACAATGATGCTCTCCCTGTCATTTCTGGCATTTCGTTCGATTATGGCACGCGCTCTGAGTCTGATGATTCCGCGACCGGTGCGGTAAGCCGAAATAATGCCTTCTCTGCCGTTGATAAACCCGGCAGTCGGAAAATCCGGACCTTTTATGAATGCCATGAGATCATCGACCGACAGCTCCGGATTGTGGATAAGTTCGATTATCCCATCTACAAGTTCGGTAAGGTTATGAGGGGGAATATTGGTTGTCAATCCAACCGCTATTCCCGATGACCCGTTGAGAAGCAGTGTTGGAATCCTGGCAGGAAAAACAACCGGCTCCTCGAGAGATCCGTCGTAGTTCGGAATAAAATCGACAGTATCTTTGTCGAGATCCGTCAGCAGTTCCTCCGCCATCCTGGCCATTCTGACTTCCGTATAACGCATGGCGGCAGGCGGGTCCCCGTCAACAGACCCGAAGTTACCCTGACCGTCAATAAGCGGATATCTCATAGAGAAATCCTGCGCCATCCTGACAACGGTATCGTACGCAGCAGAGTCACCATGAGGATGATATTTACCGATAATATCACCGACGATTCTCGCAGACTTTTTGTAGGGCCTGTTCCACCGGTTTCCAAGCTCGGACATGGCGTACAGCGCTCTTCGGTGAACCGGTTTCAGGCCATCTCTGATATCCGGAATTGCGCGTCCTACGATGACGCTCATCGCGTATTCCATGTAGGATTTCTTCATCTCAGCTTCTATCGTTACCGGTATGTTCCGCTGGAACAACTGATCCATAACTCTTTTTAACCTTTCTCCGTGTTTTTAATGACAGGAACAATATAGTGATCTTGGAAGTTATACGTCCAGATTTGATACATTGAGTGCATTTTCAAATATAAAGTCTTTACGCGGTTCCACCTGATCACCCATTAGTGTCGTGAAAATTCCATCAGCGGCAACCGCATCCTCTACCGTTACCTGGAGCAATGTTCTCTTTTCGGGATCCATGGTAGTCTCCCAGAGCTGCTCGGGATTCATTTCTCCAAGACCTTTATAACGCTGTACAGACAACCCTTTTTGCCCCGTCTGCAATATGTAATCTATCAACGATCTGATGTCCTCAAACGATCGGTAACCCTTTTCTTCATCAGAGTCTTTTTCCATTATCTTATAGGGCGCTTCTCCAAGGGGAGTTATCTGTTTGATATTGTATCTGGCCTCGGCAAATTTAGGCATATTGAATATATCCTTGTCAATCCAGGTCGTATGATCCTTACCGGCACTTTTCATGCCGAAAAACAACTTGTATCCGCCGTGCTCAACATCCTCTTCCGTCCAGTGTGATTTAATTCTATTACCGACCGCAATGGTTATTCTTTTCCCTACTTTCGAAAGCATCTCGTCATCCATAAAATCACTCTTGGAAAATGCCGGATCTCCCGCGAGCAATCTGATGATCTCTTCATCTTTGCCGCTCTTCTGAAACTTCTTAAGTATGGTGTCAATTCTTATCGCCTTTTTTATAAGGCCTAGCAGTCTACTCCCCGTTATAATATCACCGTCTCCCGTAACAATCTGAACCTTTTCCACACCACTGTTCAGGATGTAATCATTCAGCTCATCTTCGGTGTTGATATACCACTCCTTTTTTTTCTCCATTATCCTGAAGAGGGGAGGCTGCGCTATATAAAGAAAGCCCTTTTCCACCATTTCACGCATGTACCTGAAAAAGAATGTTAAAAGCAAGGTTCTGATATGAGCGCCATCCACATCGGCATCCGTCATGATAATAACCTTGTGATAGCGAAGTTTATTCACATCATAATCTTCTTCTCCGATACCGGCCCCGAGAGCGGTAATGATAACCCTGATTTCATTATTGCTCAGCATCTTGTCAAGCCGCGCTTTTTCTACATTTAAAATCTTGCCCCGCAGAGGCAGAATCGCCTGATTTTTCCGGTCCCGGCCCTGTTTTGCGGAACCTCCCGCCGAATCTCCCTCGACGATATAGACCTCGCTCCGTGCAGGGTCTTTTTCCTGGCAATCCGCCAGTTTCCCGGGAAGTGAGGTAACTTCCAGGGCGCTTTTCCTGCGTGTAAGTTCACGGGCTCTTCTGGCGGCGTCTCTCGCCCTTGCCGCTTCAATCGACTTTGATACTATCTGACGCGCAATGGAAGGGTTTTCTTCAAAATAACTACCGAGCTTGTCGTAAACAACCGTCTCCACCAGACCTTTTACTTCACTGTTGCCAAGTTTTGTCTTCGTCTGCCCTTCAAATTGAGGTTGTTTGATCTTAACGCTGATTACGCAACCCAACCCTTCCCTGACATCTTCTCCCCTCAGGGATGTTTTTCCGTTTTTCAAGATGCCGCTGTTTAAGAGATAATTATTTATTACCCGTGTCAGAGCCGACCTGAAACCTATAAGATGAGTTCCTCCCTCGGTTGTATTAATGCTGTTAGCATACGAGAAAATATTTTCCATGTATCCTTCATTGTATTGCAGAGCCAGCTCAACCGAACAGTCATCTTTTTCTCCACAGATATATATAGGTTTATTGTGAAGATTTTTTTTATTTCTGTTTATGTACTCAACAAATGAAACTATTCCCCCCTTGTAAAAAAATTCATTTTCCTGATCGGATCTTTCATCGTTGATAACAATCCTTATTCCTCTATTCAAAAATGCAAGTTCCCGTAATCTATTTGAAAGAATATCAAAACTGAAATCAATCTCATCAAATATTTCACAATCGGGCATAAACGTTATTTTTGTTCCATTTCTCTTTGTCTTGCCGACCTCTTCAAGAGGATAAACTGGAACTCCTCTTTTATAAGACTGCCTGTAGACTTTTCCTTCCCTTCTCACTTCAAGTTCCAGGTATTCGGACAGGGCGTTAACCACCGAGACTCCTACGCCATGGAGTCCGCCTGAAATTTTATAACTCTCATTATCGAATTTTCCCCCTGCATGAAGCTTTGTAAGCACGACTTGCGCTGCAGACACTTTTTCCGTCTTGTGTATATCTACCGGAATACCCCTCCCGTTATCTTCTACGGTAATACTGTTATCCACCCGTATCTTTATACTGATGGAATCGCAATATCCCGCAGACGCCTCATCGATACTGTTATCAACAACTTCATACACGAGATGATGAAGACCATCCTTGCTTGTGCTGCCTATGTACATGGCCGGTCTTTTTCTAACCGCCTCAAGGCCGTCAAGAATTTTTATACTATCCGCGCTGTATAAATTTTTCACTACTTTTCAATTAATCCCTTCTTAATTTTATAGGCATTACTATACACATATAATCATTTTTCCCCGCAGTCTTTATAACCCCCGGGCCGTCACCACTTCTTACTTCAAAAGAGACAATATTTTCATCGATCGGGTCCATTGCATCTATAAGATATCTTACATTGTATCCTACTTCCATTGGGTCTCCGTTATACGATACATCAATTTCATCTTTTGCTTCACCGACGTCCGGATTGGTAGAAGTCAATATCATTCGCCGATCATTGATTTCTATTTTAACTCCACTGAATCTTTCGTTAGACATAACACTCATTCTCCTGAGAGAATGAAGCATCTGATTCTTATCCAGATGTATTTCAACCCCCCCTTCCTTGGGTATTACTCTATTATAATCAGGATAATCAGCGTCAATAAGACTTATCCGTAATGTGGTATCGTTTTTCCGGACAACATACACGCCATCTTTTAAACATATGTCGACCGATTCGCCGTCTTCAACCAGTTTCCTCATCTCGGAAACGCCTTTTCTGGGTATTATGACTCCATCAGTACTGTAATCGTCTTTTAACGGCACGTTGACAAGCGACAATCTGTGACCATCGGTGGCAACCACGTCAATCATACCACCACTTACCTTGAAAAATATCCCGTTCAGGTTTGGCCTCATTTCATCGCTGGAAATTGCATAAAATGTTTTCTCTATTATATTTTTTAATACACCACATGGTATCGTAAGGGGATTGCTGTCTTCAATATCCGAAACTTCCGGGAAATCATCAGCCGATATACCGGGTATCTTATAGATAATTTTCCCACAAGTTACATTTACCCAGTTGTTATCCATTACCTCAAAATCAACTATATCCCCCTCTATTTCCCGAACCATCTCGAATAGTTTTCTTGCAGCAACGGTTATACTTCCGGGAGTTATAATTTTAGCACCGTAATACGATATGAGCCCTATTTCCCTGTCGGTTGCAACAATTCTGATTTTTTCCGACTCTGTTTTTATTAAAAGATTATTAAGAATCGGCAGAGTTGTTTTTCTCTCTACAATTCCCAGTGTTTTCTGAATGCCACTCAAAAAAATGCCTCTTTCGATCGAAAATTTCATTTTTTCACCTATTTTTTAATATTTAGTTATAAAAAATCTACCCTTTTACATTTTTTCGTGATCAAGCGATTTTCCCTTCTGTGTCATTCAATCAATATTTATGCAGGGTCTGACCGTAAATTAGATTTCATGCCTGGAATATTGGTTTTTACAAACCTGTGTTCAACTCCATATTATTTAATTTATAGTTTAATAATAAAAATAGTAATAATAGTAGTGCCTGTTAACCTGTGGATAAAATATATGTAACTTGCTTTATTCTTTAATTATATTTCCACAAAAAACACTTTATGAAATGTTAATGACCGGTTTGTAAAGCCCCTTCCAATTCCTCGATGATTTTTTTTATTTTATAATCCCTTTCAATCATACTTTTTACCTTATTATTCGAATATATAACTGTCGAATGATCCCTTCCTCCAATTTTATTGCCTATATCCGGGAATGAATTACTTGTAAATTTCCTTGAGAGATACATAACGATCTGACGTGAAAGAACGAGACTTTTATTCTTCTTTCTAGATCTTATATCTCCTTCCTTAATATTAAATTTTTTCCCCACAGCCTTTATAATTTCATCAACAGTTATTTCTCTCTTTGTCCCATGATGAACCAGGTTTCTTATGACATCCTTTACAATATCTATTGCTATTTCCCTTCCTGTGAGAGAGGAATATGCAGCTATTCTTGTTAATATACCCTCCAGTTCCCTGATATTTGAATCCGCAACAGAAGCTATATAACGGATAACTTCGTCAGATAAATCGATATTACTTTCCTGCGCCTTCTTTTCCGTAATCGCTATTCTCGTTTCTATGTCGGGTGGTTGAATGTCCGCTATCAGGCCCCACTCAAATCTCGATCTGAGCCGTCCTTCAAGATTCTGTATTTCTTTTGGAAATTTATCACTCGTAACAACTATCTGTTTCCCTGAGTCGTGGAGAGTATTGAATGTATGAAAAAATTCTTCCTGCGTTCTTTCCTTCCCCGCCATGAACTGAATATCGTCGATCAGGAGGGAATCTATTTTTCTGTATTTCTCACGAAAATTAGCCATCTTATCGTATCTGATGGAGTATATCATTTCATTCATGAATTCCTCAGCCGACACATATAAGATGTTCTTCTTGGGATATAAAGAAACCGTATGAATACCGATAGCGTTTATCAGATGTGTCTTTCCCAAACCTACACCACCGTAAATAAAAAGAGGGTTGTAATTATGTGCGGGTTGCTCCGCTACTGAAAGGGCGGCCGCATGAGCGAATTGATTGGATGAACCCACAACAAATCTTTCAAAGGTGTAGTTCAAATTAAGAGAGGAATGCAATCGCACGGGGCTGCTTTTGACGGGGTGTCTTTCACTTACATCGTGTGGCGCATCGGTTTCCTCGGATTTGTTTACAACGAACTTTATCTCAACATCAGTACCGGACACTTCCGAGAGAGAATTACTGATAAGAGTTACATAGTTTTCTACAAGCCAGTCCTTAAAAAACTTGTTTGGTACCCCGAGAAGGATATTATTCCCTTCCAGCCCGACAAACTTGATAGGCTTAATCCATGTTTCAAAGTTTTGCTGTCTGACTTTTTCTTTAATTATTTTAACACTTTCATTCCAAAACGATTCCAATTTCTACCACCCTTTATAAACAACGTTATCAACAACTGTTAATAAGATTTTTCTGGGCACATATATTTATGTAATCATACCGACTACTAAACCCCTTCGTTCATAATCATGTTCAATAATCGATTTAAGTCGTCTGTGGATGAGAATCTGATTTCTATAATGCCGCCGCTCTTTAATTGTTTTATCTGTGCTTTTGCCATTAACCTTTCAGATATTTGATTCTCAAGAGCTTGAATATAAACATCTTTTTTCAAGGGTTGTTTCTTTTTGCGAGAGGAATCGATGGTTTTAGCCAGTTTTTCCGCTTCCCTGACACTGAGTTTTTTCTTTATAATTTCCCTCAGTAACAAGATCTGCTTTTCCGGCGAATCGATTGATAAAACAGCTCTTGCATGTCCTGCGGAAATATCTTTTTTTATCAGCGCGCTTTTTGCTTCTGTGGGAAGATTCATCAGGCGCAGGGAATTTGCTATGGTTGAGCGTTCCTTTCCGACACGTGATGATATTTCATCCTGGGAAAGGTGAAAATTTTTAATAAGGGTGTGATAGGCTTCGGATTCTTCTATAGGGTTCAACTCTTCACGTTGTATATTTTCAACAAGGGACAATTCCGCCACATCTATATCTTTTGTATTATGCCGGATAACGATCGGAACATCCGCTAATCCGGCGGCCTGTGCGGCTCTCCATCTTCGTTCCCCCGCGATAATTTCGTAACCCGATTCGGATTTTCTCACAACAATCGGTTGCAACATGCCATTTTTCTTAATGGAAGTTACAAGATTTTTTTGTTCTTTTCCGTCAAAAATCTTGCGAGGCTGGAACCTGTTTGGAGATAACTCCTCGATTCCGCACATGGCGAATTTCGGTTTCTCAGAGGGGTCATTCATAAGGTCGGTGAAAATAGCACCGAGCCCCTTTCCCAAGGCATTTTTCTTAGACATTATATCCTTCCGTTATCCATGATTTCTCTTGCCAGTGCCATGTATGAAATGGCACCGCTGGATTTTATATCGTACAGTATAATCGGCAATCCGTGACTTGGGCATTCGGAAAGCCTTACGTTTCTCGGGATGATGGTTTTAAATACGTTAGACCCGAAGAAAGCTCTCGCTTCATCAGCAACCTGATGGGAAAGCCGGTTTCTCTGGTCAAACATGGTAAGTAATATACCAGCCAGCGACAGAGACGGATTGAGCCGTGTCTGTACGAGTTTGATGTTGTTCAGCAGATTCCCCACTCCTTCCAGCGCGAAATATTCACATTGCAGTGGAATAATGAGTAAATCGGAAGCGACAAGAGCATTAACAGTCAAAAATCCAAGTGAAGGAGGACAATCAACTATAATAAATTCGTAAGAGGTGTCAATTGTTTTAAGAAAATTTCTAAGTTTCTTTTCCCTGTTGCTGAGAGATACGAATTCTACCTCCACACCGATCAGATCCCGGTTGGATGGAATAATGTCAAGAGTAGGAATCTGTGTATTGAATACAACTTCTTCAAATGAAGCGTCCCGGACCATGGCATAGTAGAGATTTTTTTCATACAGCGTATCCGGGTTTATACCGACACCGCTTGTAGCGTTACCCTGAGGATCAGAATCTATCAGAAGAGTTTTCTTTTCCGCGACAGCCAGGGAAGCTGCAAGATTGATAGCAGTCGTGGTTTTACCCACCCCCCCTTTTTGATTTGCTATGCATATGATTTTTCTCATTTTTTCAGGAAAATACCTCAGGATTAAAAAAAGCGATCCGACCCGCTGACAATAGCATACAAAGGGGTTTTTTAGAAGCAGTAATTTAGGATCTTACCCCTTTTGTCTGAGTACGAATTGTTTATAAGGAAATCTTATTAAAGCATAGAATTTTTCTTAATTCACCGGTTACAGGCAGTTTAATTTCGTGGTAACCCGACAGTGCGAAACCCGTTTCTCTGACAGCATTCGCAGATTCTTCAAGTTCAACATCCGCGTTTTTCCCTTTCATGGCCACGAGTGTCCCGCCTTCGGACAGGAAGGAACTTCCGAGAGTTAGAAGATAAGGAATTTTGAATGCGGCCCGTGATATGACGACATCGAAAGATCCCCGGTAATGCTTATCATCTGTCAGTGATTCCGCCCTCCTGTTTACGACGAAGATGTCATTCAGCCCGAGCTTGCGTATAACACCCTTGAGAAAAGAGGTCTTTTTACGCGATGAATCCATAAGAGTTACCGTAAGAGACTCCATTTTTATCTTCAGAGGAATACCGGGAAGACCTGCCCCTGTTCCTATGTCAAGCAGGCGTGCGTGCTCGTTTTTTATGCATTCTACGGCGGTCAGAGAATCGATGAAGTGTTTCGGCACGTCAAGCGGAGATTTTATTGAGATAAGCGACATCTTTTCGTTCCAGAAAAGCAGCTCTCTGTGATAGGTCGTTAAACGTTCTATTTCGCGATCGGTTAGTATTATGCCGATATCTTCAGAGGCTCTGGAGATTATTCGTTTGAATTCTTTCATTGTAACCTGCGCATACACGTGATGGAGGCATTGGTACGGTCTCGTCCCTTTATTGTTGGAGGGATGCGAGATGCGACAAAGTATGTTGAAAGAGGGCTTTCTCTCAGGAAATCAGCCCGGGCTTCCGCAACTACAACGGTGCCGGACCGGTTTGGGGTGATTCGGTCAGCTATAAACTGAAACCCGGGTACCTGAAAGGCATCTATCTGTCGTCGACAGGCCCTGATCGGTGTGGTATACTGCCCGATCGGTTGTTCATGTTAGAATAAGAACGGGTTTCATGCAACAATAAACCGGTGAAAGGAAATAAATTGGAAAAGGCAAAAATGGACAATCTGGCGATAGTGCTGAACAAACCGAAGTATCCGGGTAATATCGGATCTGTCGCACGATGTGCCAAAAATATGGGTATCAGCAGTATTTTCGTTGTGAATCCCCTGGATGTCGACAGGGCAAAGATCGAACAGCTGGCAACGCATTTTGCTTTGGATGTCGTTGAGAAAATTACATATGTCGACAGCCTGGATCGTGCCCTCGCTCCCTTCAATTATGTTGTCGGAACAACCGGAAGATCCGGAGATACGAGCCTGAAACGGTCTATGGTATATCCCGGGAAAATGGCCGAGGATATCGTTGATATATCTCAAAACAACAAGGTAGCTCTGGTTTTCGGTCCTGAAGACAGGGGACTTACCAACAGCGAGCTTACGTATTGCGATGTACTGGTAAAGATCCCGACGTCGGAAAGCCTGAAATCAATCAATCTTTCTCACGCGGTAATGATAATCTGCTATGAAATTTTTACCGCACGCTTAGCATGTACTTCCGTTTTTACCCCGAAGCTTGCCACTTCGGAGGAAATAGAGGCCATGTATGATCATTTGCAGGAGATGTTTTTACGCATAAATTTCATAAAGACTCAAAACCCTGAGTATTGGATGACGAATGTGCGGCGTTTCCTTTCCAGGACGAAGCTGCTTGCCAAGGATGTAAAGATCATCCTCGGCATATGTCATCAGGTCGAACTTTATGGAAAAGGTAAGATCGGATAAACCGTAACCGGACACGATACATTTCTGTCACTCAATAAATTTATGGCTGTCATTTGCCGCGTTCTGCGAGCGCTTTTATAATGTACACCACACGGAAACCGATAGAAAAAACTTGACATTACCGTATCGTAAACTTAATTTGCTTTTTTAAATATAAGCTGATTATGCAGCATTCGTTAAGTCGATAGCTGCATATCATACGGGAGATTTATATGATTATAGTCACCGGGGGAGCAGGGTTTATAGGAAGCGCTGTTGTATGGAAACTTAATGAGAAAGGCATCGATGATATTGTTATAGTTGACAGCCTGGGAACATCCACGAAATGGAAGAACCTGGTAAACAGAAAATTTGTGGATTATCTTGACAAAGACGATTTCCTGGATCTGGTTCTGGATGATGAAGTGCCGTTTGACGTTGAGGCCGTAATACATATGGGCGCATGTTCTTCAACAACGGAACGTGATGCCGATTACCTGATGGAGAACAATTATCGTTACACTGCACAGCTCGCCCGATGGGCCGTTGAAAAGGACATCCGGTTTATCTACGCCAGCAGTGCGGCGACATACGGGGACGGTTCCAGAGGATTCTCAGATGATGACAGCATCTGTTCGGAACTTCGTCCCATCAATATGTACGGTTATTCCAAGCAGTTGTTTGATCTATGGGTGTTGAGGAACGGGCTGGAAAAGAAGGTTGCCGGGATTAAGTTTTTTAACGTATTCGGACCTAACGAATATCACAAGGGGGACATGAGAAGTGTTATACACAAATCCTTTGAGCAGATTCGTAGAACAGGAAAGGTGAAACTTTTCAAATCCTACAGGCCCGATTTCCGTGACGGCGAGCAAAAACGGGATTTCATTTATGTGAAAGATTGTGTGAAGGTAATCTGGTGGCTTCTTAACAACAGAGAAATAACAGGGATATTCAATCTCGGCACCGGTCACGCAAGAACATGGAATGATCTGGTGAAAGCGGTATTTGCCTCGATGGACCTAAAGCCCGAAATAGAGTATATAGAAATGCCCGAATCAATCAGGAACCAGTATCAGTACTTTACGGAAGCGAAAATGGATAAACTGCTCGCACTTAACGATTCCATACAGTTTTCCATGCTTGAAGACGCGGTCTCGGATTATGTGATAAATTATCTGAGAAAAAATGAACGGAATCTTTAGGACCCTGGAGCGTGTGAGATGAAGATAATAAGATTTCGCTCGCAAAGCGGCGAAGAGCTGTATGGAGCATTTGACGTCGAGGTGCCGGATCAGGCAAAGGTTATCACGGGTGATATCTTTGGAGATATCAAAATATCGGAACGTGTGGAACGCATAGAAACGTTTTTACCGCCCGTCTCCCCTCCGAATATCATTGCCCTTGGGCTGAATTATGGAAGGCACGCGGAAGAAACAGGGGTAAAACAGCCTGAAATGCCGGTAATGTTTCTTAAGGCTACAAGCAGTCTTATCGGGCACGGCGAACCGGTCGTGTTGCCTGCAGCGGGTCCGGACGAAGTCGATTACGAAGCCGAACTTGCCGTAATAATTGGAAAAGAGGCAAAAAATGTTTCTCCCGGCGATGCGGAACAATATGTGCTGGGATACACCTGTGCCAATGATATCAGTGCCCGTGACTGGCAGCTTCATAAGCAGAAGGGACAATGGGCACGGGGGAAAAGCTTTGACACGTTTTGTCCGATAGGACCATATATAGTAACAAGAGGTGAAGTAAAAAATGCGGACAACCTGAGGATTCGCTCAATACTCAATGGTAAAGTCATGCAGGATTCAAATACATCGGACATGCTTGCCGACATTGCCACGATAATCAGTAACCTCAGTTGTTCCATGACGTTGTTGCCAGGGACGGTTATTCTAACGGGGACGCCGGAAGGAGTCGGATTTACAAGGGTTCCGCCGGTGTTCCTTAAAGATGGTGACAGTATCACCGTTTCCATCGAAAATATCGGTAAACTTACAAATCAGGTGAGGGGGGAATAACAGGCAGTTCGCTCTGCAGTGGATTGTTAAAAAATTGGAGGGTTTGGATGAATTCTGAAGGCACGAAGAAAAGGAAAAAGTTTTTACTGGTTTCGGTGTCGTTTCTCATAGCGGTTTTTATTATTTCCTTCGTCGGCACCATACATTTTTCAAACGTATCTTTAAAAGTTACTTCACGTTATGCCATCGCGGCTCCGACGACGAGTACGGATATACACGGGATCCCGTCGTCGCTTGCCGATCTCGTGGAGAAATTACAGCCGGCGGTTGTAAATATAAGCACGACAAAAACGGTTACCTCCGGGGGGTTCCAATCTCCTTTCAATGACCCCCGGTTTAACAGATTTTTTGGTGGAGACGAATTTTTTAGACGATTTTTCGGAGATACGCCGGAGCGGGAATTCAAACAGAGAAGCCTGGGGTCCGGTTTTATTATCAGCAAGGATGGCTATATTTTCACTAATAATCATGTGGTTGAAAAGGCCGATACGATCGTGGTCAAATTGTCTAACGGAAAGGAATATAATGCCACGGTAAAGGGCCGGGATAAAAATACAGATATAGCTCTTCTGAAAATAGAACCCGATAACGGTCTTCCGGTCGTCACTCTCGGCGATTCATCAAAGTTACGCGTCGGGGACTGGGTTATCGCCATCGGAAACCCTTTCGGCCTTTCGCAGACGGTAACGGCAGGGATTGTCAGTGCCAAGGGGAGAGTCATAGGGGCCGGGCCTTACGATGACTTTATCCAGACGGATGCTTCCATAAATCCCGGAAACAGCGGGGGGCCACTTTTTAATCTGGATGGAGAAGTTGTCGGAATCAACACGGCGATTGTTGCCCAGGGGCAGGGTATAGGTTTTGCCATACCTGTCGACATGGCAAAGGATATTCTGTCGGATCTTAGAACGGAAGGAAAAGTTGTACGTGGCTGGCTTGGTGTGCAGGTACAGGCAATAACGGAAGATATCGCGAAAAACCTTCAACTGGAAAAGGCGGAAGGCGCGCTTGTCTCCGACGTGTTCAAGGGAGATCCTGCCGATAAGGCCGGTATGAAGACCGGAGACGTTATTATCGAAATCGATGGGAAAATCGTCAAAAATACGCATGAACTTATAAAAATAGTTGCCGGAATCACAGTCGGCGAGCGGGTGAAAATTAAGGTTTTGCGGGACGGGAAGCAGAAGATTTTTACGGTTAAAGTTATGGAGCGCCCGGAGAGCAAAGACTTGACAGAGGATGAAACTCCGGAAGGTAAAGAGTATCTGGGTATGACGGTGCAGGCTATAACACCCGAAATTGCAGAACATTTCGGACTGTCAAATCTGAAAGGAGTCATTATTGCGCAGGTGCAAAGCGGCAGTCCGGCGGATGAGGCGTCTATCAGGTCGGGTGATATCATACGGCAGATTAACAAATCGGAAATATCGTCGATGAAAGATTATCAGGAAGCCATGGAAAAGGCGGTTGCCGATTCCGAGGATACTGTCCTGGTGCTTATACAGCGAGGGAAAGCAAAGTCTTTTGCCGTAATGAGGAAACAGTGACAGGAACGGGCCAGGCCCGGCAATCAAAGTTAAACAGACAGAATCCGATGGGCTCTTGTTACGCGTGACTCGCTGAAGAATTCTTTCATGATAAGGTTTGCAACTTACCATAATCAGTCAACATATCTTTGATACGCAGCAGAGAACTCCCTGCTGCGTATCAATATGCGCGTGCATGTTTTAAAGGTAATATTTTTAACGGGATATGCCTTCTATTTCCCCTTTATTTATTAGCGATTGCTCCGTATTGTATGCGGGATTCACTTTTTTGACCGGTGGTTTTTAATAATGCGGTTGCATGAGAAACTGTCCAATGTTTATGAAATTCTTAATGAGCATTTCGGCGAGCTTAACTGGTGGCCGGGAGAGACTCCTTTCGAAGTTGCCGTCGGAGCGATTCTGACCCAGAATACAAACTGGAAAAATGTAGAGATTGCCATAAGCCGGTTGAAAGCGGCCGATCTCCTCGACCCGCTTAGGCTTTATGCGGCGGATGATAATATCGTTGCCGATCTTATACGGCCTTCCGGATATTACAATGTAAAGACAAAGCGGCTGAAGGCGTTTCTCCTGTTCCTGCAGGAATCGTTTGAGGGCAGGATGGAACGGATGTTTGAAGAAGAGCCATGGGCACTGCGGCGAAAATTACTGGATGTCAGCGGGATCGGAGAGGAAACGGCGGACAGCATACTGCTTTATAGTGTCGGCAAACCGGTTTTTGTCGTCGATGCCTATACCCGCAGAATACTGGAGCGTCATAATATCATTACGCCGGCCTGGAGTTATAAGGAAATACAGTCGCTTTTCATGGACAACCTTCCGCGGGACGCATCCCTGTATAATCAATACCATGCCCTGCTTGTAAATACGGGCAAGTATTTCTGCAGGCGAGAGCCGCTTTGCAGCGGTTGTCCACTCGACGGGCTGAAACCGGCGTAAAATGGCATTCGCGAAGAGTTTCGATTTCGGCAGGGTGCGCAGCAGCGTCAGATCCGGATTTTTTATTAAACCGGGGGCGTATTAATCGAGGGCGTTGTGAAATTATACGATTATACGGGAGTCATTCATTTTCATTCCTCTTATTCTTTCGATGGAAATGTCCCCATCGCGGATATTATACAGGCAGCCCGCGAAAACGGCATAGATGTGCTGATGCTTACGGACCATTCGACGTTAGGCGCAAAAAAAGACGGATGGGAGCGATGGCACGACAAAGTTCTTCTTGTAGTGGGTCAGGAAATATCGCCGCGATTCAACCATTATCTCGCGTTCGGCATGGATGAAGAGATCATCGCAGACGAAAACGACACGGAATGCAGGCCGCAGGATGTTATCGAAAGGGTGAATGCACTCGGAGGTATCGGATTTATCGCGCATCCGGATCATGAAGGTACGGAAATGTTTCACGTGAAACATTTCCCGTGGCAGGAATGGTCGGTATCCGGCTATACGGGAATGGGGGTGTGGGATTTTATGACCGACTGGCAATCCGCGCTGAAAAGCATGCCTGGAGCGCTGGTCGCGTATCTGTTTCCCGCGTATGTTTTACGCGGCCCCAGGGGTGTAACCCTCAAGCGGTGGGACCGGCTGAATCGTGAAAGAAAAGTTGTGGGCATCGGTGAATTGGATAACCACGACACGCAGCGGAAGATGTTTGGCATTCCCATGGGAATTTTCCCATTTAAAAAGGCATTCCGGTTCGTAAGGACGCATCTGTTGTTGGATAACCCCCTGACAGGAAACGCTGAAGAAGATATCAGTGCCATCTTAAGAACGCTCAAGAAAGGACGGGCGTATATAGCCATGGAATATTTCCGCGATGCGCGGGGATTTTCTCTTTCTTTGCGAGATTCGGAGCGGGAGGCTACGATGGGGGACGAATTTGTCCTGAAAGAGGATGCTTCTCTGGATGTCGCGATCCCTGAAACGGGCAGGATCCGTATCATAAAAGACGGTGGTGTGTTTGCGGAGATGGTCGGCAAAGAGATGACTTGTCGGATATCGGGAAAGGGTTGCTACAGGGCCGAAGCATATAGCAGGGTTTGGGGCAGATACAGGCCGTGGATATTTTCAAACCCGATCCATGTAATATGAAGAGGCTATATCAGAGTAAGGATTACTTTTCGTGATGTTCTAGGGCCGTCAAACTCACAGAAAAAGATGTTCTGCCATGTGCTGAGAAGAAGTTGCCCGTTTTGTACTGGAATAATTTCCGACGGGCCCACAAGGCCCGCCTTCATATGTGCGTCGCCGTTTCCGTCTATTCTGTCGTGCAGCCATTGTCCCGCCGGCGCTATGGTGCGAAGGCACGAAAGCACATCGGTTCGTATATTCGGATCCCAGTTTTCCTGGATCATGATCGCGGCTGTTGCTCCGAGTTCGTACAATGCGCACAACTCACAATCCCGGCCGTGTGCCGATACGATAGCTTGTACCTGAGCTGTTATATCCACGATCTCTTCCCGGGAGTTCGTACTGAAAGTTATGGTTGCTCTCATTTCCTTTCACTGTCTGAGATTGCACATCGGAAATCCCCGACACTTCGATATTCCTGCAGCGGTAATTATGATACTCCGGCAGGGCCGTTTCTATGTCCCCGAAACGGTTCGGCCTCAATCTCTTTCTTCGACGGACGTAAGAGTTCTTAAAATATCCTCTTTCCCGATAATGCCGACCAGTTTACCCTGCTGAAGAACAGGCAATGTATGCACGTTATGCTTGATCATCAGGGAGGCAATATCTTCCAGGCTGGTTTCCGGCTCGACGGTTATCGGATTGGTAGTCATAGCTTGCTCCACGGTGGTTGCAACCATCTTTTCCACTTCTTTTTCGATTTTCTTGTAAGAAACCAGGGGAATGAACCCGTCGAGAATAGTAAAGAAAGAAGGCAGCGGCACCTTTTTCTGCTGCATGATCAAATCATCCTGACAGATAATACCTACCAGGTTGCCTGTCTCATCAACTACAGGCAGGCCATTAAAATGGTGTTTGAACATCAGTTCCGCAGCCGCGGTTATTTCCGTTTCAGGAGAAACAGAAATAACTTTCTTTGTCATTATATTGTTTGCTTTGAACATGGAGTTTCCTTTCTGCGTTGGTGTTTCTAATATTACCTGCAAAATCCCGCGAAGTCTATATTTGATTACAGTCGGTACGATTTTCTAAAGATGAGTGCAACGATATGTATCCGTGGTGAAACCTGCTTGACTCTTTGAGCGCAGGCTCTTTTTATTGCGGACAGCGAGACAGATCATTCGCCTCCTGTAATCTCCTCTATCTTTTCTTCTGTTGCCGCCCATGTGTCGTAAAGAGAGCCCAGCCGTGAGACGATCCGGGAGTGTTCGATGTTAAGAGATCTGATCAAGGACTCGTTCTTATAAGTATCCCGATCTGAAAAAGCATCTTCAAGCTCCAGTTTTTTCTTCTCATTGACGGCTATTTCCATTTCGACCTTTTTCAGCGTTTCCCTGAGGGGCTTCAGCTTTTTATACAAGTCCTGCCTGTTTTCGGCCTCCGCTTTCCTGCGGATCTTTTTACTATGCAACGTGGTTACGGTTTCCGGAATCTCTTTCCCGGACGTGACGCTTTCCTGTTCCAGGTGATGTTTTTCCAGGTAATCGTCAACATTTCCGTGGTATATGTCCAGCCCGCTGTCGGTCATTACCGCTACCCTGTTTATAAGTGGCGCAAGAAAATCCCTGTCGTGCGATACGATGATATATGTTCCCGGAAAGCGTTCCAGGCTGCGCTTCAGAATAGCTTTGGACTGTGCATCGAGATGATTAGTCGGCTCGTCCATTATCAACAGATTGGCGGGTTTCAGGATCATTTTGGCGAGAGCGAGCCGGCTCTTTTCTCCCCCCGAAAGTACGCTGACCGGTTTGAACACGTCATCGTTCTGAAAAAGAAAACAACCGAGCAACGTTCGCAATTCACCTGGAGATTTGAGAGGGGCGACCGCATCGAGTGTCTGGAGCACCGTTTTATCCGGGTCCAGCGTTTTCACTATGTCCTGGGCGTAATACGAAATAACTGTGTTGAGCCCCGGTTGTTTGCGCCCGCTCTGAAACGGTTCGACTCCCGCTATGATACGAGCCAGGGTCGACTTTCCGGAGCCGTTGACTCCCAGAAGGGCAATCCGGTCGCCACGTTCAATAATGCAGGATATTCCATGCAATACCGCATTATCGTCATATGATTTTGTGAGATTATGTATCTCCATTATCACTTTGCCGGCACGCGGAGGCTCAGGAAAATCGAAAAATATAGAACGTTCCTCCTTTTCGATTTCGATCTGTTCCATCTTGTCGAGCATTTTTATACGGCTTTGTACCTGTTTTGCTTTGGTGCTTTTATACCGGAACCGCTCTATAAAACGTGTGGAACTGTCGATTGCATGCTGCCGGTTTTTAAGGGAAGAACGCAATATCTCGAGGCGCTGTACCTTCTGAGTCAGATAGGAAGAGTAATTACCCGTGTATTCAGTCGCTTTCCCGGCTGATATTTCGACTACCCGGTCAACGAGATTGTCAAGAAAACGGCTGTCATGGGATACCAGTACGATCGAACCCTTGTAAGATTTAAGGTATCCTTCAATCCATTCCAGCGATTCCATATCGAGATGATTGGTAGGTTCATCGAGCAGCAGAATGGTAGGTTCACGGAGGAGCAATTTTGCCAGGGCTATTCTCATCTGCCAGCCGCCGCTGAATTCCTCCGTCATGCGAGGGAGATCCGTTTCTTTGAATCCGAGGCCCGAAAGAATCTGTTTCACCTTTACTTCTATATTGTATCCCTCCCGCTGCTCCAGGATACTCTGGGCCCGGCCCATTTCTTCGATTATTTCCTTTGATTTCAATTGGTTATCTTTCGACGAAGAAGTTATAGCCGAAAGTTCGTCGCTTATCTCTTTGATTCTTTCATGAAGGCGGTTCAGATCATCGAAGGCGGTTGCCGCTTCTTCAAAAAGGGTTCGGCCGGTGTGATATACACTATCCTGGGGCAGATATCCGACGCTGTTAAATTTCGACTGGATGATGCTGCCCGAATCTGCATCGATTTCTCCCAGGATTATCTTCATCAGCGTTGATTTGCCCGTGCCGTTGCGACCGACAAAGGCAATCCGGTTCCCGTCTTCTATATGAAGCGAGAGATCGCTGAAGAGATATTTCCCGCCGAACTGTTTTGATATGTTTTGCAGTGATATCATCTGTAATCAAATGGTTGTAAGTAACAGTTTCTACATGGTGACAAAACAGACGCTTTGAACGCTTCTGAAAGAGAAAATCAGGGTTTGGCAAACAACCACCGATTTACTACCAGGAAATTTACAAAGTCGTCATGTGAAAGTAATTTTCAAGCGCACTAATATGGATTATTTACAGATAGGCGTCAATGGAAAAGTTACCGTTAAGACAACTGCAAAACATGAACAAAAAAATCAGCCTGTCGTCATCGGTTACCTGGGATCTACATCTGTTTTTACAACGCGAGCCGGCACTCCCAGCACCATGGAGCGAGGAGGAACATCTTTGTTGACGAGCGAGCCCGCGCCGATGATCGCTCCGTCGCCGATTCGGATCCTGTCCAGTACTGTGGCACCCATGCCGATAAAAACCTGTGTTCCGATATCGCAGCATCCGGCGATATTCACACCCGGTTGAAGTGTTGCATAAGAGTCGATTCGCGTATGATGTCCGATCAAGACACCCCGATTCAGGAACACATGATCGCCAAGCACGCTGTTCGCGGATACGAGAGAACAGGGACTTACCAGGCAGCCTGTTCCCAGAACGGCTCGCTTTGAAACACGTGCTGTCGGATGTGCGATCGTGGCGAACCTGAGTCCCATTGCTGCGACCTGTTCTACATAACTTGTCCGCAGTGTCGTGGCAAGGGTGCATATACCCAGGCTTTCGGGTATCATTGCGCGGATATCGTCTACCCAGTAGATCGGATACCCCAGGAGAGTTTCTCCTTCTAGGCGCCGGTTCATGTTTTCTACGAAACCGGTTACGCTTAACTCCGGGCAATCTTCAAGAAAATCGCAAATTTCCTCTGCCAGTGATCGTGTTCCCAACAATAGAATCTTCTTTTTATCCATTACCATCCTTTTTCAATCACTTTACAAATTGTTTCCACATCTTCCTTCGACAGCATCATGTGCATGGGGAGTGACAGTGTATGTTCACAGAAATAATCGGTTTTTTCAAGGATAGTTCGTTCGTACATCGGATAATGATCGTTGCGGCGATAATGCACACCCACTCCGATATCTGCTTGCTTGAGCTTATCAGCCAGTGCGTTACGGTTTTCGGCTAAGATGAAGTATATGTGACGGCTGCTCACCCGGTCGTTTTCGTACTGCGGCAAGGTAATCCCCGGGATGTGTGCGAGTCTGCGGTCATAAAGCGCCGCCAGCTGTCTGCGCCTTGCGTTCTGAGATTCCACGAGAGGAAGCTGATGCAGTCCGATAACAGCGGCTATGTCGTTCATATGGTATTTGAATCCGGTTTCCCGCACCTGGTAGTTCCATTCGTAGTTCGAAGGGTTTCCGATATCGACCCGGTCGAATGTCGATTTGTCGATTCCCAGCCACCTCAGCCGTCTCAGACGTTCCATTTGCTCTTTTGAATGCAGTGTTATTGCGCCTCCGTCTCCCATGGGAAGGTTTTTTACCGCCTGGAAAGAGAATGCGTGCAGGTTTGCGGAAGAACCGATACGTTGCCCTCGATAAGAGGCGCCGCAGGCATGAGCGCAATCTTCGATAACCGGGATTTTGTATTCCTTCGAAATGGTATTGATTTCATGCATATCTGCCGGATATCCGGCAAAGTGCATGATTATTATGGCACCTGTATTTTCCGTTATTTTCTCCCTGATGGATTTCGGATCCAGGTTCCCTGTGCCGGGATTGATATCGGCGAATACGGGTTTCAGGTGTTCATAGAGAATCGCATGGTTAGTGGACACAAATGTAAGGGGCGTAGTTATCACTTCCCTGCCGGGACAGATATCCAGTATTCGCAAGGCGAGATGCAAAGCAGCTGTGCACGAATTCAATCCGACACAGAAAGGAGCCCCGACAAAGTCCGCGAAACGCTTCTCAAACTCCAGTGTCTTGGGACCCAGCCCGATCCAGCCCGAACGCAATACTTCACCCGCGGCATCGATGGCCTCTTCGCAGATCAGCGGTCGGAACAGTTGTATACCCATGTTTTCTTTCCTTTTTACTTTACGTCACGACGGAGTTTTGCTTATCATATTCAGAATTTCACGACAGCGATGAACCATTGTGTGGTCCCTCCGGGCCCGTGCGAGTCCGGAAGACGCTATTTTACTGCGGAGCATATCATTGTGTCTCAGGGTAATGATAGATTCACACAGTTCCTTAACGGTTCGATAACATAAAATTTCCTCTCCGATACGGAAAAAAGAGTCAAGTTTTGAATGCCAGTCTACCAGTTCGACAGTACCGCTTGCCGGGATTTCAAACGTGCGCATGTTGATTCCTTCGCGGCTCTGGGAATGATGAAAATTGATCGCGGACCTGCTGCGATTGTATAGTTGGTTGACTTCGTGAGGAGTCAAAGGACCATCGTGAATAATGCTGTTTGCCAGGAACGGGAACTCCTTGCGAAGCTCGATGCCGCCAAGACCGCGGGTGTTGAAGTAGCCCGGTCCGGCAATACCGAAACGCAGACCTTCCCGGGCCGAGAATTCGGCAACCTCCTCGAGGACGGGAAACCGCTCGGGATGAGGGCCTCCTACAAAGACCGAGTCAAAGGCGAAAGTCCCCCCGGTTTCTTCCAGAGGATGGTACATAACGGGATCGAAGCCAAAGGGCATGTAGACGGCATGATGCTTCGCGAGATCTTTCAGATCCGTAGGTTCGAAGACCACAATCAGGTCAAAATCGGTCCACGAATGTTCCGGGCGTCTTACATTGCCGATGGTGTCGGCTGTCCGGAGAACAAGCCGTATCCCCTGGTTCCTGATTTTTTGAAGTACCGACGGGAAAAAAGGTTCTCCGTTCACGAAGAAAACGATATCGGGTGAGAAACTTCCGACGATGTCAGAGAAGCGCTGATTGATTTTTTTCAGGCGTCGCCGGCGTCGATATCTCCGTATGAGAGAAGGATGGTCCCAGTCCAGTACGGTTGCATTTTCGTGGTCGAAGGCTATGGTTTCGCAGCCTATTTCCCTGAAACTGCGGGCGATGCTATGCAGATAGTCGTAATGATTAAACGCGGAAACGAGGACTTTCAACTGCCGGCGCCTTTCAGTGCGAGCCGACGGCGGACTTCCCGTGGGGACGCGACGGGTAAATTGATAGTATCGGCAACGGAACGGACGCGCGTCAGAAGATCCCGGTTCGATGCAAGCTTCCTGCGTTCCGATGTGAGCCAGAGATTGTCTTCCAGGCCGACACGGATACCCCCTCCGTTGATCATCCCGTTCAGGTTCATTTTTAACTGGGAATCGCCGATACCGCCCACGGCCCATACCGACTGTTCAGGAAGTTCTGTAAGCATAACACCCAGATTCAGGATATTGGCCTGGGCGCAGGCTATATTGCCAAGCAGAAGATTGAAGTAGAATGGCGGTTCAAGCAGTCCTTTTCTGTAGAGATATTTTGCGTAGTTAATCATGCCGATATCGAATGCTTCGAGTTCCGGTTTGATACGCTTTTCCCGCATCATTGTGGCAAGTCTTTTGATGATATCGGGACTGTTAATACTGGCCTGACGGTTGAAATTAACACTGCTCAATGTCAGGCTCGCCATATCGGGCCGGCTGGCACCATCGAGTTCCAGACACTCCGATCTTTTTTCAAATTCGTTCCAGTGGCGTCCACTGGTTGAGACAGAGAGGATGAGCGCATCCTCGCCCAGTCCGTCGACCCGACGAATACCGTCGATGATTTCCTTGTATATTTCTTTCCGGTACGTCGGCAATCCGTCCTCTCCGCGTGCATGCAGATGTACGATCGAAATACCGTACTGACGAGCATCGAGCACCTGCTCGACGATTTCCTGAGGAGTCAGTGGAACATGGGGAGACATCTCACGAGTCGGGAGCATTCCCGTGGGAGCGAAATTTATGATCAGTTTTTCTGAATGCTGCACCGCAGTCTCCACGATCCGGCTGAGAGGCCTCTTTCAATGGCAAACGAATATAAAAATATCGGGCAAGTATGTCAAAAATGCGGTTGCAAGTCAATGTGTGATAATTGGTTATCGTTTATGGTTTCTGAGCAGGGGATCGTTTGTTGAAATAATATTACAAGTCCGGCTCGATTCATCGAATACTATAACAGCTTTGTCAGATGTAAGTTGCTTCCTGACCTGTGCTATCTTGCGTTGAAGAGAAACCTCGGTCATTCCGTAATCGGTGGCATCACGGGTGACGAAATCCGTAATAACAGCTTCCAGGGCTTCGGGGGATAACCGATCGTATGATATTGTAATTACCCGTTTGCCGTCACACATATGATTCGCCGCATCTGTCGTGTTTATATGTGACTCCGCAATATGTACTTCAGGGAAAGAAACACATACGCGGAGCCTCGCTCCGTCTTGCTACTACCCTTCGGCAGGTACGGGTTCGGAAACAGGTTCCAGGGAAGATTCCGGGACAGTAAATTTTTTCATCACCCATCCAAACTCCCCTGACGGTAGTTTGACAAACAACCATTCGGGAGCGGTTCCATGGGTTTCCAGAGCTGTTCCGTTGGGGATCTGAAAGATAATCGGATGTTCCATGCCGGGACCCGACCTCACGTTCAACATATTGGTTGTCACTATCACCTGCTCGATGACGGGTGAAGCCGATTTGTATGTTTGAATGGAAGTGGTTGCTGGTACTTCGTAGGGAGGCTCTACGACAATATATCCCGACGGCACCCTTTTATAATAGGCATCGCCGTAATAATAATATTCGATTCCCCTGGTCCAGAACGTTACATATCCGTTCGGCAGTCGGGTAATAACTGCTCCCACAGGCGGCGTTATTACAACATACTGCTTCTCCGGGAGTTCCCGGTAATATATTCCTCTGTTGTAATAGTAATGCATCCCCGCAACGGTTATCAGCGCGAACGTCAAAGGCAGCAGAGGATTGATATGTGGCCGGTGATAGTGGTGATGGACGACGGGAGGTCTATGATGAGGAACCGGTCCCGGGTATCTGGGCCCGGCATAAGCGCTTTCTGCCAGGATAGGAGTACAGATAAAAAGGGCTGCAAGTCCCACGACAAACGATCTGTAGACAATGTTTGCTCTTTTCTTCATTTTTTGGCACCCCCTTCTGTGTTTGTATATAGAGACGTTTGTTTGAAGAAAAAAGTTACACTTATTTTATGATACTGTCAATTTTTTGTGCAAAGCGTGCTGTTTATACTGTAAAAAAGAAATCGATCTCGTAAGATATGTCGTACGGCCGGGGAAAACCTAATCGCCCTTATGGTATGAGGATTTATCTTTATATCGGTTGTAAAGACCGAATGCGACTAACGGGATGCTACGCGGGCGTAACTAGTCGGAAATAAGAGAAGTTGTGATAAAGATGATATCAGACGTCGAAAACTTTCAACTGTCAAGTTTTTTGATTTCAGGGGGTAGCAGAAGGTTGTGTTTGTCTCCCAATTCACGCGCCAGTTTCATAAAATGTGCCGGCAGCGGAACTTCCCTCGGCACAAGCAACAGCTTCAGATCATTGGCATGAACAAGGATTGACAGACTGTCTATTCCCTCCTGCCTGTCACACAGGACCTGGACTCGAAGCGCGTCCGTCAGCGGGACCATCATATCAACCAGTTCGAGGGGGACTCTTTTCAGCGTCTCCTCTATCAACAACCTGTTTTCACTGACGAAAGGCGGAAAGGGCTCCGCTGTATTGTGTGAGCCGAATATATCATTAACGACCGCGCCGGTTAGCATGTTGATAAACGTGACATCTTTGTCGGGATGACGGTCGCGGAGATGTTCCTTGAGCGTTTTGAAAAATACCATCTTAACGACGGAAACTCCCTGACGGAGTATCGGTAATAATTTGCTTTCGAATTCTTCCACGTTAATCCTTCCCCTGCTTGTGTCATCACCGTCAATGAAGTTTCCGGGAGCTTTGTATCAGATCATACGCCGCCTTGATAGACTGTGTCTTCTCGCCGGCAAATTTCATCATTTCATCGGGAAGTCCCTTTGAAACGAGTTTGTCGGGATGATACTGTGACATAAGTAGTCGGTACGATTTTTTGACTTCCTCGTTGGAGGCTTCCATGGAAAGCCCCAGTACCCCGTATGCGTCCCTGAGGCGGGTGTCATCCGAGCTGTATTTACGGTCAAACCCTGCGGTGCCTCCCGCATGCTGTCCCGCCCGCATCATCCGCACCATGCGTTCAAAATCCGCCCGGGGGTACCCTGTATGGTCGCAGACGTAGTAGAGAATAGAGCGTTCGGAATCGTGAATATTCCCGTCAGCCATCGCTGTTCCCAGGAGGATTTCAATGAACATCTGTATGAGGCTTCGCCTCCCGTGACACTCCCGCCTGAACTGTTCCAGGGTTTCATCAAATGGAAAATCGGGACGACTTCCCTCATTAAACAGCCTGATGGCAGCCTGCTGCTGTTCCGGAGTGAGCTGCATGTTTCTCATGATAGTGTCTACCACGGCAATCTCTTCATCGGAAACCTTCCCGTCCGCTCCGGCGAGGTAACCCATTACCGAGAAAGTTGCCGTAAAAAAGGCGATCTGCACCCGCTCGGGATTTCCAAATCCGAAATTTCCGCTCCCGACTATTTTGGCGTGGTCAAAGCTGTGTCCCACCGCGGCTCCCAGGAGCGCGCCAATGGGTCCTCCAAAAAGAAACCCCACCGAGCCTCCTATCAATTTCCCCCACCAGCTCATCTCAATATTCCTTTCCGTTTTGTTAAAAGCGGCAGCTGCCATGCAACCGGCGGCTTTTCTGCTCTACCAGATACACCTGAAAAAGACCAGTGATTTTGCAGGAAAATATTTACACAGAGAGACATGAATGCAAGGGAGGCATGCTTTTCCGGTTAATGCGATATACAGATGGAGCGCTCATGGGGTCCTGTGGGGAGAGATGATCTATGCCTCCGCATGGAGCCCGGAATCCTTTAGAGCTGTCTGCATTACAGCTTCCGCCACCTTTTTGTGTACACCGGGATTCATGAAATCAGGCACGATATCATGTTTTCCTGCCAGAGAAGCAAGGGTCTCGGCAGCGCTGAATTTCATGGAATAGGTGATTCTCGGGGCGCCCGCATCGAGCGTTCCACGTATAATGCCGGGAAAGATCAGGCAATTATTGATCGTTCTGCCATCGAGAGCTATAGCCGCCCCTGCTTCCAATGCGTCTCCAAGACGTATTTCGGGGAAAGGGTTTGCCAGCGCGAAAATGACAGGGGCGTTGTTCATGCTGCGCACCATATCTTTTGAAACCAGATTTGCTGTCGAGACTCCGATAAAGATATCCTTGCCCCGCATGATCTCTTTCAGCTCTCCTCTTTCTCCTTTTATATTGGTACGTTCAGCGATCGAATGCTTGTATGCGTCCATATTTTCCGGCCGGCCTTTATAAATAGCCCCTTTCCTGTCGCAGATGGTTATATGCTTGAATCCGTATTCAAGAAGCATCCTGGCTGTGGCCATTCCGGCTGCGCCCGCACCGCTGATGACGATCTGCACATTTTCTTTCTTTTTGTCTACAAACTGTAGTGCCTTAAGCAGGGCGGACAGGATAACGGTCGCTGTTCCGTGCTGATCATCATGGAATATGGGCATGTTTATTCTTTCCTGGAGCTTTTCTTCCACCTCAAAACATAGCGGAGCCTTTATATCTTCTATCATAACAGCCCCGAAGGTTTTTGATACCGCGGCAAGCGTATCGACGATCATGTCCGCGCGGTCGCTTTCTATAAGAATCGGAACGCAGCTCACATTCGCCATTTTGCTCAGAATGACCGATTTACCTTCCATGACGGGCATTCCCGCAAGGACGCCTATGTTTCCGAGACCCAGTACGGCGGAACCGTTTGTGGCGATGCATACGGAATTGCCGATGGAGGTATATTCCCTGGCCGCTTCAGGGTGATCAACGATATAATTGCATACCTGAGCCACTCCGGGAGTATAAATCATTCTCAGATCACTCAGCGTATCCACCTTCACTGTTGGTGTTACTGCTATCTTGCCGCCGCGGTGTATATTAAGCACCTCATCCTCGATGGAGATTATTTTATAATTCTTAAGCTGTTCCAGGTCGGAAATCGTGTCGGAAAACTGCTTTTCATCGTCGAAAAATATTATTACATCCCGGGTGATATAGTGAGAGGTAAGATTTACTTTCGTGATATCTCCCAGTACGGCTCCATGTTTACCCAGTTCCGTCGCCATGAGTCCGAATGCCCCCGGTATGTCAGGAATCCGGATCCGTATTTTCCTTGTGATTTTGTATGAGTATTTTTCTATCTCCGTCATGGGGTTACCCCTTTCATCGTACTTTATTCGTCTGTGCCGAAAGATCCTCTTTTTCTCCTATCCTGTAAGCGTCTATTATGGAAAAGAGCCAGCAGCAAACAATAAACAATACCAGGATGTTGTAATATGTTGACTCATGACCTGAGCTGGAAAGCAGCGAATGATTAGACATGACAACCATGTCTGACTGATTCAACAGGCGTTCTATATTTTCGAGGACAGCGAGCGCCCTGACAGCTATCATCCAGACAATGGCGCTGATTCCCGACAAGGCAAGGAGCATTATAACGATTCCTCTCCGGAATCGTTTCAGATGAATCTGCCCTGTTCCGGGGAATATAAGTCCCGACATAAGGGCGGCTTTTATTGATTTCTTCATGACCTGTCTTTCTCCGGGTAATAGGGGTTGAAATTGGAAACAATGATTTCTCTCGTTTTTCCCATAATGTCTTCCAGATTATCGTGAGAGTACGGTTTTGTGCTGATAGGTTTTCCTATGACAACCTCTATGACGCCCGGGTTAAATGCTAGAGATCCCTTGGGAAGAACCTTTCGGCTTCCGTTAACTGTTACCGGAAGGATGGGAAGTCCGCTTTCTAAGGCTGTTGCAAATCCGCCCTTTTTGAAGGCCTGAATCTCCCCATCGGATGATCTCGTGCCTTCGGCGAAGAACATGACGCTGGCACCGGAGGGAAGCCTTTTCATTCCTTCACTGATACTCTCTACCGCTTTATGCCTGTCGGACCGGTCTATAAAGATGTTTCGTGATCTGTAGAGCGCAAATCCAAAGAGCGGTATCTTGCGAAGATCCTTTTTAATGATCCAGCGAAACTGTATGCCGAGTTTCATTACAAGTGCCAGACTGTCAAAATGCGACTGGTGATTCGAGATAATAACATAAGACCGACCTTTCCTGATATTATCGTTACCGCTGCTCTCAAGACGTACCCATGTTATTTTCAGCATTATCCATGCCCATATCTTTGAAATGGTGAAGGGGAGATTGCCGGTGTGGCTCATAAACGAGGCTGCCACGATCGGTATGAATATTAACAGTGTGGCGAAACAGACCCAGAAACCGGCCCATAAGACCTTGAATATTCGCAGCAAGACGGCCATACATTTGTCCTCCCATGAAGAATTGTTACTGCAACAAACAACAAAAGCGTACACGATTGAAATTTCTATAGTACTTATCTCGCTCTATTTTGAGACGTATGGGTCTTCCTTGTCTGATTCTTTAATTTTTCAGCGGTTTCGTTTTCATCGAACAACCGGGGATACAGCGCTCTCAATGCGGCAGTGATTTTCCCGAGAGGAAGATCGGCAAAGGTGCCGTGATCGGTAATATATTCTATGTGTTTATTGCCTTTTTTGTCGAATGCATGAAAAACCGCGTTTTGTTCGGCGGTGAATTCAACCGGGACAAAATTCCATCTTGTGCAAAGAGAAAGATCGAAAGCGGGTGTTGCCTTTATCCACCTGCTATTCAGGAACATCTCGGTATATCCGTGAAATACGAACAGGTCGGTTCCGATAACTTTCTTGAGAGATTCCGGGACAAGGTGGTTGCGAATATCCGCGAATCCCAACCGGCTGGGAATCTCGAGCGCACGCGCAGCTGCCGCCAGCAGAAGCGCTTTTTCAACGCACCATCCGCGTTGTCTGGTCAGTACCATGCTGGCCTTGATAGTGTCGGGCGAGAGGTCGATATGATACGGGTCATATCTGATCTGATCCCGCACGGCGTAAAAGATGCTTATCGCCCGATCTGCCTCGGTTTTTGCGCTGCAGGCGCACTGTTGAGCGAAAGTTACTATTGCATGTGAATCACTGTCTATGAAGTGCGTAGGCATCAGGTAAGTTTCAATATGCTCCTGCGATGAGTTCGCCATGTTAAACTCCCATCGTTCAATAAACGGGGAAAGCAGAGAATAACTTTTTGCCACGATGGCAACACGGAGTCAAATGATATTTACCTTCTTGCCTCGCGGGCGTAATTATGTTTTTATTATGCGCAGGACTCATCCATGGGAGGAATCAAAAATGATAAAGGATTTAATAATAAAGAACAGGAGTTACAGGCGCTTTCACCAAGACTTTCCCGTTGGGCCTGATACGGTGAGAGACCTCGTCGATCTTGCCAGGCTCGGAGCATCGGCAAGCAACAAGCAACCGTTGAGATACATGATATCCTGCGATACCGGCAGGAACGCCGTTGTGTTTTCGACGCTTGCCTGGGCCGCTGCTCTTAAGGATTGGCCCGGGCCTGCCGAAGGAGAAAAACCGTCGGCATATATCATCATACTGGAAGACAGGGAACTGAGTAATCCCTACGTGAAATATGATGTCGGGATAGCGGCTCAGAACGTACTGCTGGGGGCGGTGGAAAAAGGGCTGGGGGGATGCATGATCGCCTCCGTAAAACGTGAACAGCTTCAACGGGAACTCGCCATCCCGGATAATTATAATATTCTGCTTGTTATCGCTCTAGGCAGACCGAAAGAGGAAGTCGTGATAGAACCCGTAGGGCCCTCCGGGGATACAACCTACCGGAGAGATGCAGCCGGCGTTCATTATGTGCCGAAGCGCTCGCTCGAGGATATTATAGTTGGATAGTAACGTTTAGAAGAAGGTTGCTGTGTACAAAAACATGACAACCTTTTTCAGTGACGATGATCATATTCCTTACCGAGCGGGCATAAATTCAATAACTTTTTACCGTTGTCTTCTATCTGATCAGGCTCGGCAGGTATGTGATAATCTGTGGAACAGCCATAAACAAAATGATACTGAATATATACGCGGGCAGAAAATAAAGCACTCCCTTGAAGACTCTTCCCAGTCCCATATCTTTCGCTATACCCGCCACGACGTATGTCGAAGCACCCACGGGAGGAGTCACGGCGCCAAGCGTGGTAATAACCGTTATCATTACTCCGAACCAGATCGGGTCATATCCGAGTTGCATGGCGACGGGGAAAAAGATGGGAATCGTAATCACGAGCAGGGCAAGAGCGTCCACCAAGGCACCGCCGATAATATAGATAATGAATATCACACTCAAAATAACAGTCGGTGAAAAGGGCAAAGCTGCGGCCCAGTCGGCGATATCAAAAGGAATACGGGTAAGTGCCAGAAATCGGCTGAACATGACCGCTCCTGCTATCAGAACAAACACCATGCAGGATACCTGAAGCGTGTCGACCACTGCCGCGATGAATGCCCGCCATGTCAATTTCCGTCTCAGAAGACTGATTACAATGGCCAGAAAGGTTCCCACGGCACCTGCTTCGGTCGGGGTGAATACTCCCGCGTAGAGACCTCCCATGACAAGGGCGAAAAGAAACAGCGCTTCGAAAAATCCCGGGAGCGCCCTTATTTTTTCCCCCAACGTTTTTTTCTGTCCGAGAGGACTCCAATCGTGATGTAACCAGCAAAGAACGGCGATTGTCACCATGAATGAAGCGGCAAGGAATAACCCGGCAAGTATGCCGCCGTAAAAAAGTTTAGTTATCGATTGTCCCGTATAAATACCGATCAGGATAAGTACCACGCTCGGTGGTATTACCACTCCGAGCGTGGAGCCGCAGGCAATCGAGCCGACGGCAAGAGCCTGGTTATACCTGTATTTCCTCATCTCCGGGAGGGCTACGGAAGTCATGGTCGCAGCCGTTGCCGTGTTTGAACCGCAGATAGCCGCAAATCCCGCACAGGCGAATATCGTGGCCATCGCAAGCCCTCCTCTGACATGGCCTGTCACCGTATGGGTTGCTTTAAAAAGCCTTTCATTGAGTCCCGAATAAAAACAGATCTGTCCCATAAAGATAAACAGGGGGACCATGGTGAGGCCGTAAGAGGAGAAGGTGTTCCACAATTCCGACCCCACCATGCCCAGTGAAGCATTAAAAGAGATAATATAACAGACTCCTCCGAAACCGACCACGGCCATGGTAAAACCGACAGGCATACCCAGAAAAAGCAGCATGAAAAGCAATATTACGATGCCCAGCAAACCAATGGTGGTGATGCTCATGACACACTCTCCTCTTCCCCGTTGAGGATTTTCAACAGTTCTATCATCAGGATCAGCGCGATCACCAGGCAACCGAATGAGACGGCGTATACAAAGGGGAAATACATAATACGCAGGGTCTCGGACAATTCGTGGACATTCCAGAGATTTGTTCCCAATCGCCCTGTCTGCCAGGCAGCCAGCACGAAAAAGAGCGTACCGATCAGATAATTGATGGTATTCAAAACACGTTTTACCCTGGCCGGAAAGATATTGGTCAGAACATCTACAGCTATGTGCTGCCGGTTTATCTGTGTTTTGGCCAGGGCAAACGCGGCGACAACGGCGCCGAACAGCCCCATGAGTTCGAAAGTGCCCTTTATGGGAAATCCGAAGCTCCGAAGGGCCACATTCGCGCAGGCGAGAGCCATCATAGCTACGAGAAAAAAGCCGGAAATCGCGACAAGAAAAATATTCAGAATGCGGCTTATTTTCTCCAGGTATCCGATCAGATCTGTCATTACAATGTACCTACTTATACTTCTCC
Organism: Syntrophaceae bacterium UBA2210; assembly: GCA_002327865.1. Lineage (GTDB taxonomy): Bacteria > Desulfobacterota > Syntrophia > Syntrophales > UBA2210 > UBA2210. The sequence continues at coordinate 332,004 of DCUQ01000009.1, read as the reverse complement.
GTGTTAGTCTTTTTAAACGTCATAATATCATCGATGATTTGAGCTGCGGGCACCGTTGCTCCCGCTCGCTGGATATATCCTTCAACAAGGGGTCCGAGCCGTTTATTCATCTCAGCCTTGTCTTTGGGCCCAAACTCGATCACCTCGACATTGTACTTATCTTTCGACCAGCGGACGGCTTCGTTCACGTGCTCGTCGACATAGCGTCCCGTCCATTGTGCCTGCTCGCGGAACAGATCATCGAAGATTTTTTGCACATCGGCAGGCAGAGAATTCCAGCGGTCGAGATTCATTACCACGCCAAAGGTCACCACCTGGAGATTTGCCATGGTAATATACCTGCAGTACTCGGCATAGTTGAAATCCTTCATCACCTCGAGAGAAGAAGTCATTCCCTCGATAACTTTCTTGTGAAGCGCATCGGGAACGTCCGACTGAGGCATTCCCACCGGGCCGGCACCAAGCAGTTCCAGTACCTTGACGCCCGTGCCTGCAGCCCGTATCCTCATTCCCTTGAGATCTTCCAGTGTTCGTACGGGTTTTATCGACATGATGTTGGCAGGGGGGCAGGTAAACATGGTAAGCACTTTTACTTTACTGAACGACTCGGGCCGGTATTTCTCATACAAATCGATGAGCGACATGCTTGCCACCGTCGCATTCGGCCATCCCAACGGCAGGTCGATTGCTTCGACCACGGGGAAACGTCCCGGGTGATAAGACATGGCAAAACAGCCGATATCAGCCTGTCCTGAGACAACGCCGTCAAACATGTTTTTTGCTCCCAGGAGTGTACCGCCCGGAAACGTGTTGATAAGAACCTTTCCTCCCGTAAGGCGTTCGACCTCTTCTTTCCATCGTTCCATCTGGACGCAGGGGAAGGTGGACGCGGGGGGGAAGTTCGCGTAGGACAGCGTGGTCGTCCGCGCCGAGACCGGCGCNNGTTCCATCTGGACGCAGGGAAAGGTAGACGCCGGGGGAAAGTTTGCGTAGGACAGTGTCGTCGATTTTGCCGAAACCTGCGGCACGGCGAAGATCGCGCACAACGCTACCGCGGCCATAAATAGGCCTGCTTTTTTTAGTAAACTCACATTTTTTCTCATGAAAACCCTCCTTATAGTTGTAGTCCCCTTTCGAATCCCCGAAGATTAAGATCGACATGCCGGGGATTAGAAGCTTTTTTGATAACCTTTCTCATCACCGCCTCATTGCAGAAGAGTGTGCCCTGTGAGACGGCATACCCCAGCAGCACGAGATTTGTCACAAGCAGAGAGCCGGTTTCTTTGGCGTATCTGGTGGCATCTACCGCTGCATATGCTCCGTCGCGACCCGTATTCACTACGCGGAATCCATCCGGTTTGATATAGCCGCCGTGGATGGTGACATTTGAATCTGAAAAAAAGAGACCGGTGTCTGCGAGCCCCTTTCTTATCAGGGGGCTCTTGAAAGAACCGACCTTTATATGGGAAATTACGGTGCCTCCGCGCATCGCCATTCCGTGGGTTTCGGATGTCAAGACGTCAAGGCCCATTTCCAGACCCGCCTCTGCAAGAAGGCGCGTTGCAAAGAGAACGCCCTGACCGCCTCTTCCGCTGATAATGATCTGCTGTTTCACTCTTCACCTCCGGTTTTATCGACAACGATAGCTCCCGCAGGACATACGGCATCACAGACACCGCATCCGATACAGGTGTTCTGATCAACAAAAACCTTATCCGATTCTTCATCAAATATGAGGGCGGGACACTCGAATTGTTTAGTGCACACCTTGCAGCCCGTGCATTCTTCGGTTACTGTTACCCGGTAAACGGGCTGTTTTTTTCGCGCTTCACGATCCATGATGCAGGGATGTTTCGAAATTATGACCGCCATGCCTCCTTCATCACTCCGGCAGAACAGGTCTGCTTCCCTGAGCGTGGATATGAATTTTCCAATATCGTAGGGGTCGCATTCCCGTAAGAATCTGACCCCGCTCGCCTTAACAAGATCATGGATGTAAACGGCATTTCCCGGGACCCCGTCAGCCATTATGCCTACCTGTGGTGTCGGCTGATTTCCCGTCATGGCAGTAGTGGAATTATCCAGAATCACGATGATAAATCTTGCTCCCGTGAAAACGGCATTTACGATTCCCGGAATTCCCGCGTGAAAGAAGGTAGAATCTCCGATCGTGGAGACGATGGTGGGGTAGTCGGAGCCATCCGCGGCGTAGGCGTGATAGAAGCCGGCTCCCTGGCTGATACCCCCACCCATGCAGTGGCATGTGTCGACGGCGCCGAGGTTCATGCCCAGGGTATAACACCCTATGTCACTGGGAAGGATACCTTTTGGAAAGGTCTTTCTGATCGCATAGAAAGCTGCCCTGTGGGGGCATCCCGGACACAGACTGGGCCTGACTCCCTTCACCGCTTCCGCATCGCTTTCATCGGTTATAGACATATCCAGAAAGGCCTTCAGAACTTTTTCTATTATCTCAGGCGTTAATTCTCCATGATCGGGAACGGCTTTCGAGATTCGCCCAGCTACCGACGGGTTCATCATCTGCGCTTCGATAGTGGGGTAGGTTTCCTCGATAATAAGGATCTTTTCATAATCGGCGTTGACCTTTTTGACAAAATCTTTGTTCAAGGGATAGGGAACATCGACTTTAAACAGATCGATTTTTCCGAGTAGTCCAATATCTTCCAGAATTTCATAAGTGTTTGCATAGGCGACTCCCGACGATACGATGCAGTATTCAGCCATCGAACCGTCACCTTTGAAGCAGGAAGGATATAATACCGGCAGTCCGGCGATTTCATCGATTTTATCGTTGAGCTGCCGGTGAAGATCGGTAAGAAACTGCGGAGTGGCAACCCAGCGGCCCGGATTTTTCGCGAAATTTGCTGTGCGGGAAATGATTTCAGGAAACCGGCAGCTTATGTTCTGCCGGGCGTGGCAGACCCGCGTCGTGGGCCGCAACATGACAGGGATTTCGTATTTTTCCGAGAGCTCAAAGGCCCTTCCTACCATTTCCTTTGCCTCCGCCGGGTTTGACGGATCAAAAACCGGAACCCTGGCAAATTGTGCGAAAGAACGGCTGTCCTGCTCTGTCTGTGAACTATGGGGACCGGGATCATCGGCAACGATAACCACCAGCCCGCCGATAATTCCTAGATAGGCGGATCTCATGAAGGGATCGGATGCCACGTTCAGCCCTACCTGTTTCATGGCAACGGCGGAACGTTTTCCCGTATAGCTGTGTCCCAGGGCAATCTCGTAAGCCACCTTTTCGTTTACCGACCACTCGATATGAATCGGTACTTTCATTTCACCGGTGAATTTGACGACCGACTCCAGTATTTCTGAAGCAGGCGTTCCCGGATAGGAGGAAACCAGCGAGCAGCCCGATTCAACCAGGCCTCGTCCAATCGCCTCATTACCCATTAAGATTTTCTGTTCCATACCCTTTCCTTTGCAGTCTCATCCTGTCGACAGGTTTACTTTTTTCAAAAAAAAAGGTCGTGAACTTTATCTGTTCACGACCTTTACAGTTTTTCCATATTTCTTTGCTGTTATGCGTTGAACAGACTTCCCCCTGATATTTGACGCCACCACCACCAGTTTGTAGAAAATCTGTTAGACGCTTGCATTTTTCTCACCTGAGAACTAAAAAATTGTTTTTTAAAGCAATTTTTCGAATAAAGCAAGTTTTTTTTGCTTTTTTCTAATCACGATTGTCGAACACACGTTTGGACTTCCTTTCAGTCCTGGGGAGCGAATGGTAATCGACAACTTCCACGTCGCCGCTTACCATGATGCCCTTTTTCACTGCGCCCTTAATCGCGGCGGCTATTTTTCCGTCGTTCACCGGATCACCCCCTTCGGCCCTCTCGATCCGCATGGTCATGTAATCCTTTCCGTCTTCTTTCCGGTTCAGGTGTATTTGATACTCGCTTCCGATTCCTTCCTGACAGGAAAGGATTTCGTCGATATGCCCGGGATAGATGTTGACTCCTCTGATGATGAACATATCATCGGACCGCCCCAAAATTCTGTCGTGCCGTGGTAAAGGAGAACCACATGGACAATTCCCCGTGATGTGCCTAGTCAGATCGCGCGAGCGATATCTGATCAGTGGAGCGCCTTCTTTTCGCAGGGTCGTGTAAACCATCTCTCCGATTTCTCCGTCGGCAACCGGCTCGAGTGTTTCGGGGTCGAGTAATTCAAGGATATAATAATCAGCCCAATAATGTATGCCGGTGTGATATTCGCAGTCGAGGCCCGTTCCCGGACCATATAATTCCGTCAATCCCGGGATGTCGAATGTCTGCCCGGCGCCCAGGAGCTTTTTTATAGTGCTTCTCATTGCGTCGTTTGAACGTTCCGCCCCGAAGATGACCTTTTGCACGTTGATCTTGTTCCGGAGTCCCCGATTCTCGACCTCCTCGGCCATTAAGAGTCCCATGGAGGCTGTCGAGCATATGACGGTCGGCTGAAAATCCTCGAGAAATTGCATCTGCATGTCAAGATTTCCCGGACCGGCGGGAATGGCGAGGGCGCCGAATCTCTCGCAACCGAGCTGAAACCCCACCCCGGCTGTCCAGACTCCGTAACCTACGCATATCTGTATCCTGTCCTCCCGGGAAAGTCCGGCAATCTCGTAGCAGCGGGCGAACATGTTTGCCCAGTCATCAATGTCCTGTGCCGTGTAAATCATCACTTTTCGCTTGCCGGTTGTTCCTGATGAGGCGTGGAGACGCACGACCTTGTCGAAGGGGACCGATCTGAGGGGCCAGGGATACTGATCCTGCAAATCCTGTGCGGTTAAGAAAGGCAGGCGCTTTAAGTCGTCGAGGCATTGGATATCTCCAGGCTTCACCCCCGCCTCGTCGAAATGCCGTCGGTAGAACTCCGAACCGTTGTACGCATGATCTACGGTCCATTGTAATCCCTTAAGCTGGATCGCATGCAGTTCATCTTCTGTTTTGAACTTCGGCATGAATGTCTGTTTCATAAAAAGACTCCTTCGGAGAGTCCCCGCAACTTGTTGCGGGGAGATTCAATATATATCTCAATAGCGCAAAAAAGCCGTGAACATTGTCTGTCCACGGCTCGATGTATCTTTACGTTTTTTTCAATCAGGCTGCGGACAAACTCTACCCCTTGTTTGTATACTGCCACCACCGGTAGAAATCGTAACGTGTGATCATCTGTGTTGTTCCGTCCTGTCTTTAAGACACGCGGGCATGCTAATGTAAGATGCGCGAGAAATCAACACCTTTTTTCACCTGTAAGGTTTTACCCGTTTTATGAAAAGCGCGGCATATTCCTGTAAAGCAGCCTGTACGAATCACGAAAAAACAGGAGAGATATCGGGTTATAACTGTGGATTAATGAAACAGGAGGGGATCACGCGCCGTCTGTTAAACGTTATCCGTTTCCTGTTTGTAGCGGTTGTAATATGAAAACACTTTTTCAATATAGACGCGTGTCGCCTTGAAGGGAGGCACCCCGTTATACTGTATAACCTTCGTGCTGCCGGCGTTATACGCCGCGAGGGCCATTTTTGTGTTTCCGTCGAATCTGTCGAGCAGTTGTTTAAAATACTTGACTCCGCCGTATATGTTATGCTCCGGATTAAAGCTGTCTTCTACACCGAGGGCTTCTGCCGTTGCGGGCATGAGTTGCATTAGTCCGCATGCTCCCTTTTTTGAGATGGCCCTGGGATTATAGCTGGATTCCGCCATAATTATCGCCTGGATAAGCTCCGGTTCGACCTGATAGCGATTAGAAGCATCTTCTATAATCGTGTAGAATGGATAAATCTCCTTATCTTCCGTCCCTTCGAAAACGGTTTGATGTTCGGAATAAGATATTTTTTTAGAAATAGCTGTCTGAGATTTCGAACCGGGGTCCAATGAGGCGTGTTTGTTGTAACTGCTTATTATTAAAGGAAGGGAGAAGACAACAACCGTTCCTACTATGAAAATCAGCCAGCATACCAAATCGGTATGCCGACGGTGTGGTAAATCTTCGCTCATTTGTAACCTCTTGTAACAAATTAATAGTTTCCTCAGCGGCGGCGTACATAATGCAATATAAAAACTTTGTCAAGAAAAATTTGCCGGGCAGACCCCGAAGTTCGCCGCATAACGTTGGTCCGGCCGTTTATTCCTTTACGGCAACCGCCTTGAAAAACGTATAACAGAACACGCCATCCGGCTCCGTCGTCCTGTACAGTCCCTTGATTCCGGCATCGAAGGTTTCCTCTTCGATTAATCCGGCTTCAATCGAGGATTGACGAACGCCCTCGATCATTGCGGTGAACGTGTTTTTCGTGAAGCCCTCTACAAGGCGGGGTTTGCTATAATCGACATAAACGCTCCGGGGCGACACCCGGATAGAACTGAAACCCGCCCGCTTTAGGAGAGGATAGAGTTCCCTGCCTATATTGGCATTGCCGCCAGCTCTTTTCTGCAGTTCGACCTGGCACTGAATCGCCTTATGAGCTGCTTCGCTGTCTGGGTAGAAATACGTCGATCCATGGTCCCCTTCTATAACTGTAATCGTGCCGTCTCCCTTGAGCACGGTCTTAAGGCAGTGCAGCGCGTCAACCGGCCGTTCCAGATGTTCGAGTACAAAACAGACGAATACGTGGTCGAATGAATCCGGCTCAAATGCCAGGTGAAAGATATCACCCTGCCGGAACCGGACATTTCCGATTCCCGCATCCTCAACTTTCTTCCGCGCTTCCGAAAGAGAACTTTCGGATATGTCGATCGACGTGATATGCGCGAGAGGACTGTTGAGGGCCAATGTCACGGTTTGCGCACCCGTGCCGCATCCTGCTTCAAGGACCCTGCTACCGGCCGGATAGGCCGTGTCCGAGTGTAATAATTCGACAAGAGTCGACGCCTGGTCCTGCAGCCGTATGTTTTCTCTCTGATCGTATCCATGCACGTATTTCATGTTCATATCAGCTACCTTCAATCCTGCATACGTTTATCGTCACGAGACTTTTTGATATACGCCGGAGCTTTCGGACTACTTAACCGTGCTACTCGTTATAATGAAAAAGTCTCCCTTTCCGGGAGGATATATCAAAGCGACAGAATCCAGGTGACGAATCCATACAGCAGTACAAGTCCGATAATAACAAGAGAACCCATCATGAACCGGTGAGGAACAAACCTGATTACATCAGGGCGATCAGCGCCGGTTACTTTGTTATAAAATCTTTTAACTCTGGGAAATTTTACGGATGCAATTCGCAAGATGCTGACCAGGAAAGGTAAACCGAACAGGATTCCAAAAGCTCCAAACAGCCAGGACCCAGATTCGTCTCCGGCCCGTATTCCCAAAAGGGCCAGATAGACGCAACCAAGTATTAATTCTGCCAGGACCGACATGCCCAGCCAGAATCTAATGCCTAACCCCCCCACAATTTACTCCTGAATGAGAACCGCCTTGTAAGATCGGATTTTGTCTTTGCGCCTGTCGTTGTACAAATCGATGATGTTCTTATTGCATCAACAAACAGCAAAGAGCAAGGGAGATTATCGATCAGCGCTAGAAATGTTAAATGCATGGCCACATATGAAGTAAGTGATTATAGGGGCGCTTTCCTGCTTTCTGTAGACTGCCGAAAACATCATAGGAAAAAGTTCCTGAATTACCAGCGAGCCTTATGCGTTTGTATGCATTCGAGCCGGTCGGCACCTTTTCCCCTGATGGCGCTTTCATAGATTCCGGGTGAAAGAACATCTATCCACTCCTAAATGTCCCGCGCGCTGAAGTATCCCGCGCATAAAGCCTCAATTGAAGATTTATGTGTGAGGAAGATTATTTTCGTATCGGCTGGCGCGGCTAAGCAGATGTTCATATATTGGTCTTTCCCTTAACACTGGAATTTGCCGGTGCGGATTCAATGGCATTCGGCGGAATAAAATTTATTTCGGTTCGTTGTACCTGCCGAAAAAGTACCTGTACGTCCAAAGGGCTGTGAATATTCCTATAAAAGCGCCGAAAACTACGTCACTGGGGTAATGAGCCGTTACCGCCACCCGGCTGATTCCGATTAATACCGCTATGGATATAAACACACCCGTATAGCGTCTGTATAACATCGATAACGCCGTCAGAAGCGAAAAAGCTCGTATCGTGTGACCGGAGGGTGTGGAATTCAAAGACCAATCCGATGAAAAGAAGTGCAACCCGTAAAGGTTATGCTCGAACAGCATTATCGGACGGTAGCGTCCAAGCAAATACTTTAACCCGTCAACGATAACGATTGCTATGGCTACGCAGATGCAGATGTAAAGCAAGAACCTTGTTCCTCGTCTCTTTATTCCGGGATCGCTGACGATAATCAGAACAAGACAAAGGACTATTCCAAGTTCGATGTACGATCCCGTGGCCAGTGAGGATATGTATGTACCTGCATGAGGAAGCCAAGTATTCGAAAAAGTATTATGAAACCACAAATCGACAGGTTTGTCGAAGAAAATAAACAGGGCCAGGTAGAGGACAGTTGTTATTGCAGCGTAACTAACCGTTTTTCGTAATAGATTGTTCATCTTTCTTTCCCTCATTCAATTTCTTGCGGGCAGATTGTGGCGCTGTTTGATCAGGACGGAAAACAAAGCTGCGGCAATGCAGAGTACGGCTCCGAACAGAAATGCGTTGTGAAACCCTTCGGCCAGGATGTGGGGAGAAATGGCGCATTGAGCCGAGTTCATATCTGCCATGGATATGTTTTTAGGAAGAGAGGATGAGAAAACGGTTTCGAAAAAACAGATTCCCATGACACCGCCCCCGCTCCGAACCAGCATCATGACGCCGGAGGCAATCCCCTGCTTTTCTTCGGGTGCTTCTCCCATGACGAGACTGCTGTTGGGGGCCATGAAAAATCCCGCGGTGAAGCCGAACCAGGCCAGCGAGAGAACGATAAAAGCGACGGACGAGTTGCCGTGAAGCGAGCTGAGCATTAAGAAAGCAGCGGAACAGAGAAACATCCCGATCGCGCACAGCCAGCGCGATCCTATTTTGTCCGAAATACTGCCCGCCAATGGCCCCATGAAGATCATGACCGCCGATGGAACTACAAGGATGAGCCCAGCCTTGTCGGTTGCCAGTTTGCGCAGTATCTCAAGATAAAATGGAAAGAGGAATATAGTTCCGTTTAACACCATGAGTACGAAAAAGGATGCTATTGCTCCCAGGCTGAAGTTCCGGTTTCGGAAGAGACCCGGATCGAGGATCGGATATGAGATTTTATTTTCTCTCAGGAAGAAGGCCGTGAAACAGGCAATGGAAAAAGCAAAGGACAAGACAATCGGAGATGACGTCCATCCCTTCTCCTGGCCCATATTCATGGCGTACAGTAACGTCATCAATGCGAAAAGTATCAGGACGGATCCGGCCGTGTCGACCATGGAATCCGCCACCGGCACCTTTTTTCGTGGAAGAACTTGCATGCCAATGAGAATGGCGATGATTCCCAGGGGGACATTGATAAGGAAGATCCATCGCCAGCTCAGAAAAGCGGTGATGAAACCGCCGATGGCCGGTCCCAGGGTGATTCCGAGAGCCCCGGACGTTCCGACAATCCCGAGCGATCTGCCCCGCATTTCAGTCGGCAGTAACGCCGAAACGATAGCGGGGGCGAGGGCGGTCATGATAGATCCTCCGAGGGCCTGAATGACACGGAACGCTATTAGCATGTTTATGCTGGTCGATATCCCGCACAGGAAGGAACCGGCGATGAAAACGAAGAAACCCGTGACGAACACCGTTTTAAAGCCTTTGACGTCTCCGAGTTTGCCGAAGCTGAGCAAAAAACTCGTGAGTATCAGAAAATAGACCAGTACAACACGGGAGACGATGCTGATACTGACGTTGAAATGCCTGGAGATGACAGGGAGCGAGATATTTACTATACTGATGTCCAGGTTCGCCATGAAGATTGCGAAAGTGGCGCAGATCAGTATCCAGCGCTGTTGGGACCTGTCTGTTACGATGAGTTCCTTCATGGCGTTGTTTCCCTCACAGTGTAAAATGATTCTTATTCCGGTACGACATGGGGAAACTGTGCTCGCCTGCTAACGGCGCGGTTATTGCTGTGCAGGTTATGGCGGGACACGGCAGCACAACCTTGAACGGCCTTATATCATTATCGTCTCATTTTGCCTATGCACAAAACTTCAAAGGCCTGAAAAACCCTATAAATCGTTTATTGCAGAGGCGTTTTTTTGATGATGGCCGTGTGTAACGGTTTCGACAATTCTATAACAACGCGGATCGCCGTGAACCGCGGAAGGAAGGTTATAAAACAGTTGAGCCTGTATACTCACCATTATGCCGCATTAGGAAGATGAGGATGTGGTTCGTTCTGGGAATCGGGTGTCAGAGGGGCCAGTCCCCAGGCGGCGCGGGCCTTGTCGCATCTCGGATTATGCACGCCGTTCTCCCAGGAAACGGGGAAGGAGCGGCAGACCGACGACCTGGAAGAATAGATGGAACAAAAGACCTCCGATCCTACAGCACCCTGAAGGGCGATACACCGTGGATGCGCCCCGTTTGTTCCTGTCATGAAAACCCGGAACTCATCGAGTTTTTCCGTCAATTCCGAGGGAACGCCGTTCGGGGTCCCTTCATCGGTTTCGGCCCAGTAAAATGAGGCACGGTAGAAGGCGCAGCAGGCGCCACAAGTGAGACACGGGTTGACATTCTCCATAAAAGCCATTCCCTCGCAACACAACGGATATGTGAAAAACGCAAGCACTATACGCCCCTTTTTGCAATTCTCAAGCATTATTTTCGTAACGCTTAAACAATGAAATGAAGAGGGGTCAGACCTGCACATTTGACAAAACAGTCAAGAGTGCAGGCCTGACCATAAAGTACTCTCTGATTTCCGGGAAGTGTCTCGCATCCATTGACAAATCACGATATATGTGGAAAAAGTGCTCGACAAGCAGAGATCAGGGCCGGGGAAAGATATCCCGTTGCCCGATACGACATTGAAAACGTTTTTTGAGGATTTATGCCTTTAGAATTAAGTAAACGTCACAAACTGGTGGAACAATCCGCGATCAGATATATGTCGATAGAGTGTGCCCGGCTCGGCGGCATCAACCTTTCTCAGGGAGTATGCGATACGGAGATTCCAGTACCTGTAAGACGGGGAGCGCAGGAGGCAATCGAAAGCGGCATAAATACTTACACGCATTACGCGGGGATTTCCGGACTCCTGGAAGCGATCGCCGTCAAGCAGGAGAAGTTTACCGGGATGTCTGTCGATCCCGGTTCGGAGATAGTTGTAAGCGCGGGGGCTACGGGTGCCTTTTACTGCGCCTGCCTGGCGCTGCTCAATCCGGGAGACGAGGTGATTCTTTTTGAGCCTTATTACGGCTATCATTTAAGCACGCTTATCGCCACGGGAGCCGTACCGGTTTATGTGAGGACGTCCCCACCGGACTGGTCTTTTCCCATGGCCGATCTGGAAGCCGCGGTTACTCCTCGTACCAGGGGCATAATGATCAATACCCCTGCTAATCCCTCTGGAAAGGTTTACACGGGAGAAGAGCTGGCACATCTGGCCGCTTTTGCCGCCAGGCACGATATCTTTGTTTTCACCGACGAGATATATGAGCATTTTCTGTACGATGGCAGAAAACACACGGCCCCGGCCACTGTTCCCGGAATGAGAGAGCGAACCATAACCATATCAGGCCCATCCAAGACCTTCAGCATCACCGGATGGAGAATCGGTTATCTTATCTGTAATAAACGCTGGGCGCGTAGCATAGGTTATTTTAATGACCTTGTTTATGTGTGCGGCCCGGCTCCCCTTCAGGCGGGCGTTGCCGAGGGACTCTCGAAGCTCGGCAGAAATTATTACGAAGCTCTTGCGCGTGATTTCGCCCGTAAACGCGATATCCTCTGCGACGGCCTTGCAGCTGTCGGATTCACCCCCAATATCCCGCAGGGGGCCTACTATGTACTGGCGGATATCTCTTCCCTGCCCGGCAAAAACAGCCTGGAACGTGCCATATATCTGCTTCAAAAGACCGGTGTCGCATGCGTGCCGGGAGAGGCATTCTACCACGACGACAGCGGTGAAAATCTTGCAAGATTCTGTTTCGCCAAGGAAGACGATGTTCTCAAAGAGGCCTGCAGGAGATTGAAAAGGGCCTCGGGTAGTTGTACAGTTTAGAAAAATAATGAAATGCTCCCGGTATTTTCTAATGTCTTTGCCTGCTTTGTCAAGAGTGCAGGCTTTGCCCCCACCAAGCGCTCATTTTTCGAGATAATGCATTTGGTGTAGTTATTGGCTTCACCTACAAAGCGTGAGAATTGGTTTTCTTGTTCGCCGTTGATTTCGAATCCAAGGAGTGTAAAAATTGAGTCAGGCGGCATTTTTGCCGATTGTTCGAAAGTGTCTTTATACAAATGTAATAAAAGAGCCCCGCATCAAATAGGTGCGGGACTCTTCTATGCCTGCATTGTTTCTTATTCCACTACCAGTGTATCCGATTGACCGTATACAACGTAGAGACCGGCTTGCGGCTCGGAACTTTCATCACTGCTGACCGCAATATCAAATATTCCGTCACCATTAAAATCCGCAACGGACGCGCCCATGATCTCGACATCGTAACCCAGGTCAAGAGCACCGATGGTAAAGGTGCCGTCACCGTTGCCCTTCAAGATGGCAATCAACTCATCGCCATCCTCTGTTAAAACGGCATCCAGATGACCATCTCCTGTTATGTCGCTGACATTGTAAGCATAATATGGGTAAAAACTGCTTAGATCGGTATCAATATTGGTGGCGTTACTAAACGTACCATCCCCATCGCCAAACGCGATTATTATGTCAGAGGTTTCACCCCCTGCTATGATGTCGAGGTCCCCATCTTCGTTAAAATCACCCAGCGCTACATTAGTGTCATAAGAAATTCTCAGATCAAAATCAGTTACTATCTCTGAGGAGAAGTTTCCGTTGCCGTCGCCTAAATATACAGAGACACCTTGGTATGGCTCTGTTGTTGTGCTTCTCGGGACAACAATATCAAAATGTCCATCACCATCAAGATCCCCGAACTTTAATGCACAGACCGTATCTGCATTAGTCACGGTGAGCGTCTGAAGGGATCCAAAATTTCCATTACCATCATTAAACGCAACCATGACAGTGCCACTGTCAGTGTCTGAAACGGCAAGATCGAGGTGGCCATCCTCGTCGAAATCAACAGATATCGCACCTGTTAAATTCAAGCCCGTACCAAAAACGGTCAGAATCTCATGGCTGCTGAAGTATCCATCGCCATTGCCCCAGAGTATTTTTACTCCATCTCCCACAACAGCTATGTCAAGAAAGCCATCTTCATCAAAATCTCCTAAAGCAGGGGTGTCATCATCATAGGTACTTTCAATCCCATAGTGTACTGCCGTATTAAAGACTTGATTACCCTGGTTCAGATAGACACCCATCGCATATATACTTGATTCCAGGAGGAAGGGGTCCAGCCATCCATCGTTATTAAAATCAGCGAACCCCACCTTTTCCGGGTCATCTTCCGAACCCCAGTAGAAATGCGGCGTGCTGAACAATCCATTTCCCAGGCCGGTGACGCCAATATCCGGATCCTGATCATCAACATCGCTTCCACCCGCAAAACGGACGAGCAGCCCGTCATCGTCATCGTCCATATCCGGGCCAAAGGGGTAATGAGCCAGACCATCGCCGTCAAAATCCAGAACAAATGTTGCCGTGTAGAGTTGATCCTCATAAATAGTGTTATATATGGTATCGCCTTCCGAACATGATACCAAGAATAGGGCCGATAGTATCGCTAATAGCGTAAGATACTTTTTCACAGATTTCAAATACCACGAATATTTCATAATACCCCCCCCTTCCGGTCTCGGAAACCAGTAAACATGTGAACATTAGCTTTTACTGTCCCAAATTATAAAGTTCCGAACAGTATATCCCAGTTAACAGCCTATGATGACTTTTTATCATTCCTCCCTTAAGAAATTTTAACCTGCCATACTCTTTACACGCGCTACTCCAGAAATCGGTTTTTGTCAAGGATTTTGAGAGTAAGATAAAGGACCTAAAAAGTGTAAACAGGTATTTAATCCAGCGGGAAATCCCCGTCCTTAAGGGCGCGGAGATTCATAAATCTCCCATGGCTCAGTTCGCACCTGAGATAAAGATTGCGATCTGAAAGAGTATATATTCATTTAAGGTTGAAGGTTGATTAGTAACAGGAAGAACTCTACCCGAGCCACTCGGTGCAAAAGCTTTTGCATGTCGTGTGAGCAGAGTTTTCTTGCACGATAACGCGCGCGTGACAGAGTCTTTTTCTAGCGCATGATATGTTTCCTTTCTAATGGCAAACAAATGGAACAGGGGATTCGCATCTTATAAGGATCAAAACTGCAAACAAATTGCAACCGCCACGACCGCAACGGGTACGGTGCATTATCTAGTTGACTCATAATAAAATGTTACCGAAGGAGGATCGATAGAAGGTTTCATCACTTGACAAATAAATCTCATCCGATATAGTCCTCTGACTTAAATTGTCTCGTCATTCAATTATCATTTATCATTTTTACAGAAAGAAAGGTGCTGGTTATGCGCAAATTTATTGCTATAGCGATATTGTCTTGTGTTTTTGGTTTTGCGGGAGCGCTGTTTGGGACTGTCTCTGCAGGTGAAACAGGTCATTATGTTAACGGTGGTGAAGGGATTAAGGCCGCAACTTTACCACCCCCAGGTTTTTACTGGCGTCTTTATAACCAATTTTATACGGCTAATAAATTAAAAGACAAAAACGGAAATGAATTGGATGTGGGCTATGATTTAAATGTTTACGCTTTGGTCAATAGATTCGTCTGGATCTCCAATATGAAGATTCTGGGGGCTGATTTTGGCGCTTCTCTCGTAGTTCCCCTTGTCTATACGGATATTGAAATTGAGGCAGCGGGGATTGACGATGAAAAATTCGATCTGGGCGATATTGCCGTGGAACCATTCGTTCTAGCCTGGCACGGTCCCCGTTACGATGCTGCATTTGCCCTAGCACTTTATGTCCCAACCGGCGAATATGATAAAAATAAAGCGGCTTCTCCGGGCAAAGACTTCTGGACGGGCATGGCTACCGTGGGAGGAACTTACTATTTCGATGTAGAAAAGACTTGGTCGGCATCGATTCTCAGCCGATATGAAATCCACAGCAAGAAAGATGAAACTGACGTGAAACCCGGGGACAACTTTCATTTCGAGTTGGGTATTGGAAAAACATTAGCTAAAACCTGGGATGTAGGATTGACCGGATACTGCCAGTGGCAGGTAACCGATGATCGTGGTTCAGATGTTACCTGGGACAAAAGTGTACATGACAGGGTCTATGCAGTCGGTCCAGAGGTGAGCGTTTTTATTCCTCCTGCCAAACTTTCTGTTTCACTCAGGAGTCAGTGGGAGTTTTGTGCTAAAGACGGCGCCGAAGGTAATGTAACAACCTTGGTTTTGACAAGGATGTTTTGAAAGAATTGAGGTGGTGCTAATTAGGGTTTACTGAAAAAGTCATAACTCAACAATCCACCATCATGTTCTCCGTGAGAGGTATATATCATGCAGTAGGGACCACCCCACTAATAAGACCTAACCTCCGCCGGATGATGAGATGACGAAGTAGCGATGCTGAAAATCGCTGTAGGAATTCGGGGGACATAAGACTGAATTCTTATCATGAAAACAATTCGATTAACGTCGCCATTAACTCTTGTTAATGATTGCCATCTATAATCTACACCACATACTCCGATTCAAGTTTTGTTTTTTACAGGAAAGAACTTTAAGAACAAGTCACTCGTGGATTTAAACGGCGTTTCAATCAGATAAACGTGCGGACGGGGACGCCTTCTTTCGACAGGTATTCTTTTATCTGCGCGACCGTGTATTGCTGGTAGTGGACCATCGAAGCGATGAGTGCGGCATCGGCGTCCGATGTCTGGAATACATCTCTCAGATGTTCGGGTAATCCCGCTCCTCCCGATGCGATTACCGGTATGGATACGTTCTTGGAGATAAGCGCCGTCAGCGCGAGTTCGTATCCCGTATTCGTGCCGTCGGCGTCGATCGAATTCAGGCAGATTTCACCGGCCCCAAGGTCCTGCGCTCTTTTAGCCCATTCCAGGGCGTCGATCCCCATCGGTGTCCTGCCGCCGTTGATATAGATTTCGTAACCGGAAGGCATCGCGGGGGTCTTTTCTACCTGTTTCGCGTCCATGCCCAGCACGATGCACTGGCTGCCGAAGGCCACGGCGCCCTTGTAGATAATATCCGGGTCCAGAACGGCGGCGGAGTTGACACTGATTTTTTCAGCACCGGCGTCCAGCACCCGGTGCATGTCATCTAGGGAACGGATACCTCCGCCGACCGAGAAGGGTATGAATATTTTTTTCGCCACCCCTTCGACCACGTCGATGATGATATCTCTTTTGTCTGATGAGGCGGTGATATCGTAAAAGACGAGTTCATCCACACCCTGCCGGTAGTACTCTTCAGCCATGGCTACCGGATCGCCTATATCGACATTCCCCTTGAATTTAATTCCTTTGGTGGTTTTACCTTCCCTTACATCAAGACAGATGATGATCCGTTTACTAAGCATATCTATACCCTGCCATCCCAGTCGCAAAAGTTTTTCAGTATCTGCAGCCCGTGCCTGCCGCTCTTCTCGGGATGAAACTGTGTCGCCACGACGTTATCGTGTCCGATGACGGACGCGAAAGATATTCCATAGTCGGTCGTCGCTACGATATCGCCATCTTTTTCAGGCGCGAGATAGTAGGAGTGGACAAAATAAAACTGGGCTTTTTCATCCAGCCCTTCGAACACCGGATGTTTGCGCACAAAGGATATGTTGTTCCACCCCATGTGCGGAATTTTCAGGTCGCCTTCCGGGAATCTCTTGACTGCTCCGGGGATGATGCCCAGGCAGGTCGTATCGTTCTCTTCGCTCCGGCCCAATATGATCTGAGCGCCCATGCAGATACCGAGAAAGGGCTTCCGCTGCGCGATAACATCATATATAGCCCTGTCGATTTCCCGGGCCTTTATAATTTCCATTGCCTTTCCCGCGGCGCCGACCCCCGGGAATATGATTTTTTCAGATGAAAGGATATCCTCATACCTGTCGGTAATATTGCATTTTACGCCGATATGTGCCAGCGCTCGCGCTACCGAGGTTAGATTTCCGGCTCCGTAATCTATAATAGCAATCATCAGTCGTTGTCCTGTGATGAGTTTAAAAAAAATAAGCTATCTTTTCAGCGTGTAAAAAAACGAATTAATTCTTTCGAGACTTGTATTCCAGGGAAGCCCGTATAAATTCCGAGAAAAGCGGGTGGGGCCTTCTCGGTTTCGATTTAAACTCGGGATGAAATTGACAGCCCAGGAACCATGGATGATCGGCGATTTCTATTATCTCTACAAGACTTCCGTCGGGGGCTACCCCGCTTATCTTCAGCCCTTCCCGGGTCAGGATATCTTTGTAGTCGTTGTTGAATTCATACCGGTGCCGGTGCCGTTCACTGATGTTCTGCTGCCCGTACGCCGCGAACGCGAAAGAAGACCGTTCAAGCACACAGGGATACGCCCCCAGCCTCATGGTTCCTCCCTTGTCCGAAATATTCCGCTGTTCGGGAAGAAAGTCGATCACCGGATAAGGTGTATCGGCGTCAAACTCGGAACTGTTTGCATTTTCCAGGTTGCAGACATTCCTGGCGTATTCGATAACCGCCATCTGCATACCCAGACAGATTCCGAAGAACGGAATTCCCTGTGTCCTGGCGTGGGTAACCGCCTGAATCATCCCTTCGATACCGCGCTTTCCGAATCCTCCCGGTACGAGTATGCCGTCTATATCGTCGAGCAGGCTGCCGATTCCCTCGCGCTCTATCTTTTCCGAGTCGACGAAACGGAGCGTGACGCGGCAGTTGCTGGGAAGCCCGCCGTGGACCAGTGCTTCATTGAGGCTTTTGTACGAATCCGTCCAGTCGACATATTTTCCAACGATGGCAATAACAACCTCGTGATCAGGGTTCTTTAATTTGCATATGACCTTTTCCCACTCTTCAAGGTGCGGTTGTCCCGTCCAGATGTTAAGAAGATCGACGATCTTTTTGTCGACACCTTCCTGGTGGTATATGATTGGGACTTCGTAGATCCAGTCCACATCCTTGGCGGTAAAAACCGCCCCTACCTCCACGTTGCAGAAGAGAGAAATCTTTTCCTTGATCTCCTTCGAAAGAAAATCTTCCGTCCTGCACAGGAGGATATCGGGCTGGATGCCTATCTCGCGGAGGGCCTTGACGCTGTGCTGGGTGGGCTTCGATTTCACTTCCCCCGCGGATTTCAGGTAGGGGACCCAGGTAAGATGGATGAATATCGCGTTTTCCTTTCCAGCCTCGTTTTTGAACTGCCGTATGGCTTCCAGGAACGGAAGGCTCTCGATATCCCCGACCGTGCCTCCGATTTCCACTATGGCGACGTCGACGCTGTCGGCCGCTGCCTTGATTTTATCTTTTATTTCATTTGTGATGTGTGGAATTACCTGTACGGTACCGCCGAGATATTCCCCTTTCCGCTCTTTTGATATTACGGAGAAGTAGACCTGTCCCGTCGTAAGATTATTGTCTTTGCACAGCTTGCTGTCCGTAAAACGTTCGTAATGCCCCAGGTCCAGGTNNGCCGATCTCGATGATGGCCACGTCCGCCGAGGGGGCCACGGCCATGATGGCCTGCTTGATTTCGTCGGTGATGTGGGGGATGACCTGGACGGTGCCGCCCAAATAGTCGCCCCGGCGCTCTTTGGTGATGACGTTGTGATAGATGCGGCCCGAAGTGAAGTTGTGCTCCTGGCCCAGGGTGACCGAGGTATAGCGTTCGTAATGCCCCAGGTCCAGGTCGGTTTCAGTACCGTCATCGGTTACGAAAACTTCCCCGTGCTGGAAAGGATTCATTGTACCGGGATCGACATTGATATAGGGATCCAGCTTCTGATGAGAGATTTTGAGCCCCCGGCTTTCGAGCAGCGCTCCTATGGAAGCGGCCGCCAGCCCTTTGCCGAGGGATGAAAGAACTCCGCCTGTGATAAATATGAATTTTGTTCGCATCCATCTTCCCTTCGTTTTGTTGCCATTAATAATCATGGAGCCTTATCTATGTCAATACACTTTTTCCTGGAACAGGGGATCGGGAAGTGTTACCTTTTCGCCATGCCACTCCGTATCGCGTGAAAATACAAGGTGTTGTGAATGGGGCATGTTTTTGAGCCGGAAAAAACAATGTGGAATGATACGGGAAGAAAGAGGTTATATTTTCGCGAGATCTTCGGGCGAATTGATGTTGACGAACATCTTTTCAAACGGTCCGAATTTGGCGATTACATCGGCCGGTATCCGGAGTACCCTCGATCCTTTGTAAAAGCCGGTTATCTTAAGATTATCTTCATCGATGAGCTTTTTTATGGAAGGGATACACTTTCTGGAATATATCGCGTGGAGTGGCTGAAGACCGTGCGGTGTCGAAGGAACCACGATATCATGACCGTTCACCTTCCGAACCATGTATTGTATGAAATCCCGATTCAGGGAGGGCATATCGCAGGGACAGACAAAGGCGTGATCGAACGACGAATGGAAAAGACCTGTGTAGATTCCTCCCAGCGCGGCTTTCCCCTTGACGATGTCCGTCACGATCTTGACCCCCAGATCGAGATATTCGAGCGGGGCGTTGGTAACCAGTATAATCTCTTGAAAAATATCCCTGAAGATGCGGATCGTCCGCTCGATGATACGTTCTCCGCCTATTTCTATAAAGGCCTTGTTTTCGCCCATTCTGGTGTTTCTGCCGCCGCACAATATGATGCCTGTCATGCTGTTCACCGCCTTAGTCGCACCGCCTGAGGATATCGGTGATAACCGTTTCGGAATAGTCAGTGAGCCCCCAGGCTTCCGCCAGGACGTACGCGTTTTGCGCGATTTTGTCTATATCCTTTTCCGGTATGGCTGCCTCCCGAAGCGATACGGGACTTCCGATGGATGAAAACCATTCTTTCAGACGGGTTATTCCTTCAACTCCCGCTTTAAAATTATCGTTGTCAGTGATGCCGAAAATCTCCAGGCTTAAACGCGCGAATCTGGCCGGGTTCTTCTCTATGGCATACATCATCCACCCCGGTAGAACGATCGAAAGCCCTGCTCCGTGCGCTATATCGTACAGCGCGCTCAGCGAGTGCTCTATCATGTGGGCAGGAAGGGATACTTTTCCCATTCCCGCCGTAGTAAGGCCGTTAAAAGCGAGCGTGGCGGCCCACATCATATTCGCCCGTGCGTCATAATTCACGGGTTCTCTCAGAATGGTTTCCGTGCTTTCCATGATGGTTTTTATAAGGCCTTCCACCAGCCTGTCCTGCAGTGGGCTGTTCGGTTCCTTGTTGTTAAAATAACCCTCCAGCATGTGTGTTATCGCGTCTACGGCGCTGTACGCGCTGTATTCGTGGCTGAGTGTAAATAACGTTTCAGGGTCCAGGATGGATGTTTTCGGCTGGATAAAGGGCGACCTGATGGAAAATTTTCTGGCCCCCTCCTCTTTTGTAATGACCGCTGCAGAATTCATCTCCGACGCGCTGGCCGAGACGGTTACGACTGTCAGGATAGGGAGAGCGTCCTGTATAGTCTTTCCCTGTGAAAAATAATCCCATACGTCATCTTCGGTTTTCGCCCCTGCCGCTATTGTCTTTGCCGAATCGATGACACTGCCTCCTCCGACCGCGAGCACCACATCCACTCCTTCCCGTTTGGCCAGGTCTATGCCTTTCCGGGTATGTGACAGTACAGGGTTCGACTTGACTCCGGGAAACTCGACAATTGTAAGGCGCTCGGCATTCAGAGATGCGACAACCTGATCGTAAATGCCGTTCCGTTTTATACTGCCCTTGCCATATACCATCAGGACTTTCTTGCCGAAACTCGCGACCTCGCAGCCCGTTTTCTGTATCTGGCCCTTGCCGAAAATGATTTTTGTCTGGTTTTGAAATGTAAAATTCCGCATATCTCAATTTCCATGAAGAGTATCGTATAACGACCGTTGAAAAACGTATACATGAGCCTCACCGGTATGTCAATGCGGCTTTCCGGGGCATGATTGGTAGAAGCGTTTTTGACTTACTGCTTGGAATGTAGTAAATCTTCATGCCGACGGCAGTGATGTCGCAGGATTATGAAACGGGGTCACGCATTCTACGGATGGCAATCATTGATTCCAGGGGAAAAACACCAGACTGGGCGGTAATAATCAAAGACGGGATTGTCGGAGCGTGGCCCGTCTGTCTCGGCTACATTGCCATAGGGCTCGCTTTCGGCGTAATCGCACAAAAGGCAGGATTCAGCCCGCTGGAAATAGGTCTCATGTCCATCCTCGTTTATGCTGGCAGCGCCCAGTTTATCGGCATATCCATGCTGAGTGCCGGCGCGGGGGCTATTCCCATCATTATAACCACGTTTACGATCAATCTTCGCCACATACTCATGAGTTCGTCCCTTTCGACGTTCATGCGCAATCTCGGCACAGGGAAACTGTCGCTCTTTGCTTACGGGGTAACCGACGAGAGTTTCGCCCTTAATATCGTCAAATTCAGGGAGGGAGACTGGGACTGGCGGCGCGCCCTCGTTCTTAATCATGCCTCGAATCTTACGTGGATTATAAGCACCGTGGCAGGCGGATTGGGCGGACGGTTCATCCCTGCCGGTGCGTTAGGGATCGACTACGCGCTGGTCGCCATGTTTTTATGCCTGCTTGTTTTCCAGTTGCGGGGCGGCTTGTATGTGACAGTTGCCGTAATCGCCGGGGTTCTGGCGGTTACCTTGTCGCTGCTCCTGCCCGGCAATTCATACATCGTTATCGCTTCGGTAGTCGCGGCGACTCTCGGGGTGTTTCTTAAGCGGTCGAAGTTCTTTGCGCGGACGGAACGGGAAACATGATGCATGACAATTATCTGTACGTTATTCTCGGGATGGGGATTGTCACTTATGTGCCGCGGTGGCTTCCTCTCGTATTGCTGTCCCGGCGGAAACTGCCGGAATGGTTTGAGCAATGGCTCGACCTTATCCCGGCCGCGATATTAAGTTCCCTGATACTCCCGATGCTGATAACGACAGGAGATCCGCGGCATATTGATCTTATGCGGCCCGAATTTATCGTGGCAATTCCGACGATCGTCTTCGGTATCAAGACGAGATCGCTCGCCGGAACCGTCATATTCGGAATGCTTCTCTTTTGGCTCGCGGGGAAAATCTTTTGATGCGGCGGCACTGCGCTGCCGCCATGCCCACCGGCAAAGTTATGTTTCACTTGATGTACTCGGCCCTGCTGTTGTAAATTCCGGGAAAGACTTCCGGAACGTGCAGCCGGTTTTGCATGAAAACTTCAGGATGAGAATGCTGTGCAATAGAGGAGGATAACATGAAAGGGAAAAAAATCGAAGAAAGCAGTGTCATACTGGCACAGCAAATGAATCCGCAGGACGCGAATCCGGCCGGGAATGTCCACGGCGGCGTAATCATGAAACTGATCGATACGATCGCCGGTGTGGTCGCGACGAAACACGCACGTGCCAATACGGTTACAGCCGCCATCGACAGGCTGGATTTTCATCATCCCGTATATGTGGGGAACCTGCTTACGCTTAAAGCTTCGTTGAACCTGGTCGGAAGAACCTCAATGGAGATCGGTGTACGGGTCGAGTCGGAAGACTTGATCACCGGAGAAGTCAGGCACACGGCCTCTGCCTATATCACCTTCGTGGCTTTGAACAGAGAGAATAAACCGGTTGAGTTGCCCCCGCTTATTCTGGAGACCAGAGATCAGGAACGGCGCAATCGCGAGGCGATGGCAAGAAGAAAGGTAAGGCTTTTAGAAAAGGAAAAGGAAAAGGCATGCCAGGACAGGCCTGAAGATTGTGCATAGCGGTCCGCCTCTCTTCGACTAACCGCATGCTGTATTTTGTGTCCCACGCCGATGGGATCGGCTCGAAGCTGGAATATGATAACGGATTTTTTATGCCGGTGCCGGGAATTTCTTGAAGCTAGAAGTTCACAAATTTTTTCTTGGCATCCATTACCTTTCCCAGATATCTTCGCGCCTCGTCACGGGGAAGTTCAGTCTGAAGAGTGTTGAATACCTGAAGGGGCCCGATGCTGTTTATCCGTTGCGGCGCGCGTTTCCTGTCGGCGTCGAAAGTACGCAGTACATCCCCCGCACCGGTGTTGTAAGCGGCTATTACGCAATATTCCCTGGATAAAGGGTCTTGAATGTCGGCCAGGTATTTGTAGCGCAGGAGATGAAGGTAAGCCGTACCGTATTGAATATTGTTTTCGGCATTGAATAGAAATTCCCTGGAGGGCAGCCCGTCGGTATTGTTCAAAAACCTGTACGTGTCTTGTCCCGCGGTAGACGGAACGATCTGCATGAGTCCGAAGGCGGGAGCTTTACTAACCGCGTATGGATTGAAATCGCTTTCGGTCTTGATAATGGCGTAGACAAGATTTTTACTGATGGAAAAACGCTTTGCGAACTCTTCGACAAACGGTCTGTACTTCAGCGCGCGTATTTCGTCGTGGTCTTCGACCATCCGTATAACCACGAAGGGCACATTCCCGGTTGCGGTGGCGGTTTTGATCTGTCTGGTCTGTAACTTGTTCTTAATCAGATAATCGGCGAAATAACCCGCCCGCCAGGACCACCGGATATTTTTACCCTCCTGGTCACGTACCTCGCCGTATAGAAACGGAACTTCTCCCAGTTTTACGGTTCCGGCGGAGTAGATATCGACGGCCCTGGGATCGTCAGGTGTCAGCAGGGTCGTGATTATGGCGTTCTTTAAGCTTGTTAACGGGTCTTTCTGATCCAGAGTTTCAACGGTGATTATTCCTCTGTCGAAATCGACCGAGGCGCGTGAAAGATAGTTCTGCGTGTATTTAACATATTCTTTGGGACCGGGTTCTTTTATCTCTTCCGTTCCCCAGACGCCGCCTACCGATTTTCTGAAAGTTTCAACGAGTGTCCCGAACTCTTTCTGAAAGCGCTGTATATCTCTACTCAGGACTTGCGGGTTCGCTGCATACCCGGCAGCCTTCTCCGCGGCCATCCGCTGGGCGGAGGCGACATCCCCGGTCGCCGCTATCCTGGCCACACGGGCGGCATCCCAGGCGGAGCAACCTGCGATAATGAGAATGACGGTCGATATGAAAGATAAATGTTTCATGGTAGAAATTAATACGAATCCAGACGTGTTTCTCTTGCGCGCTATGCAATTAACCCGGTCGTTTCGGACATCCCGGCACATGCTGTCGGAATCGGAAATATCAACGGAGCAGAGAGGGATCTGTTCCTCGTCTGTTTGACGCGCCGGAAATCCACAGTCTCAATGTCTGTGAATATAAGGAATGTACCGGAGTTGTCAATATGTTTTGAACGACACACAAGGCGCCGGTAGTCCGGCGTGTGGGGATTGCGTGACATCTTTTATCATAACGGCATCGAGTGGGAATTTTCTTGACAGGAAATACCCGTTACTATAGGTGTTTACAAACAGATAGCACTCAAACATATCGGAGGAGCTATGCGCAAGGCACGGAATATGACCGACTATGAGAACGAGTATGCCGTGTTCACGTGGGAGGTGCCCGGGAGATTCAACTTCGCGAAGGATATCGTCGACAAGTGGGCTGAAGATCCGGGCAAGCTGGCCATGTGGTGTGTCTCAGACGACGGCAGCGAATTAAAACGAACTTTCCTCGATTTCAGTATAGCTTCCAGAAAACTCGCCAATGTTCTTACCCGCCAGGGTATCAGGCGGGGAGATGTGGTCATGGCCATACTGAACCGCAATCCCGCATGGTGGGAGATATTCACCGCCTGTATCCGTATGGGGGTTATCATAACCCCCGGCACCACCCAATTAACCGCCAAAGACCTTGAATACCGGATTAATGCGGCGGGGGCCGTTTGCTTCATCACCGATAACGCGAATGCCCCGAAGCTGGAGGATGTGATGGAGCGGTGCCCTACGCTGAGAAAGAAGCTGATCGTCGGGACGCCGAGGGAAGGATGGATCTCTTACGATGAAGAGCTTCGTGATGCCCCGGAGGAATTCGAGACGGTAGATACAAAGCGGGACGAAGGAGCCATAGTCTATTTCACATCCGGCACAGCCGGGAATCCGAAGATGACTCTCCACACGCACACCTCGTACCCTCTCGGACACCAGGTTACGGGCCGTTACTGGCTTGACCTTACGGCGAACGATCTCCACTGGAACATCAGCGATACCGGATGGGCAAAGGCGGCATGGAGCAGTTATTTTGCCCCGTGGTACTGCGGAGCCGCAGTATTTGTACATACCGCCGACCGGATCGATCCGGTGACGACCCTGGCGTGTCTCCGGCGATATCCTGTCACAACCATGTGCGGCGCCCCCACCCTATACCGGATGTTGGTACTCCAGGATCTGAGCGACTGTGCATTTCCGTCTCTTCGTCACTGTGTCAGCGCCGGAGAGCCTCTTAATGCGGAGATTATAGATATCTGGAAGGGGGCTACCGGGATAACCATTCGAGACGGGTACGGCCAGACGGAGACGGTATGCCTGTGTGCCAGCTTCCCGTGCATCGAACCTCGCTTAGGTTCCATGGGGAAGCGGACCCCCGGTTTTGATCTCCAGGTGATTGATGAAGCGGGAAACTGTCTCCCTCCGAATGTTGAAGGAGATATCGCTGTCCGGGTCAAGCCAAAGCGTCCACTCGGCCTTTTCAAAGAATACTGGAAAGATCCCGGTAAAACAGCGGCGTCATACAGGGGCGACTGGTACATCACGGGTGACAGGGCCTATATCGATGAAGACGGGTATTTCTGGTTTGTGGGAAGAGCAGATGACATTATCCTGACATCCGGGTATCGTATAGGTCCCTTCGAGGTGGAAAGTGCCCTGCTGGAACACCCCGCCGTGGCGGAATCGGCGGTTGTCTCAAGCCCGGATGCAACGCGCGGCGAGATCGTCAAGGCCTTTGTAGTTCTTGCCCCGGGATTCGCCGGAAGCGATGAACTGGCCCGTGAGCTTCAGGAATATGTGAAGGGTGCCACGGCTCCTTATAAGTACCCTCGGAAGATAGTGTTTGTCACGGATCTGCCCAAGACCGTCAGCGGGAAGATAAAACGTGTCGAACTGCGCAAGGCGGAGTGGAGCGGGAAAAAGCCGGCCGGGTCTACATGAAATTTAAAGGGTCCACGTCGATCCTGATACTCAACCCCGGGCTTTTGATGCTTCCCGTTATGGCGCCGGCCAGCGTGTGCAGGGCTTGTGTATCCTCACCCTTGAGCAGCATCTGCCACCGGTAGCGGCCCTTTACTTTGGACAGGGGAGCCTCGGCGGGCCCCAGCACGGAAATATTTCCCCCTGCCTGTCCGGCAAGTTGTCTGGCAAAGCTATTCAGCTTTTTTACACAGCCGGTGATCCTGTCTTTCTGTGTGGCCGATATTGTCAGGTTGATCATGCGACTGAAAGGCGGGTAGCCGATCTCGCGACGCGTTTCGATCTCCTCATTGTAAAAGCCGATATAATCGTGTTTTTGGGCGTGTTTTATGGCGTAGTTGTCCGGGTTGAACGTTTGTATGATAACCCTTCCCGGAGAATCCCCCCTGCCCCCTCTGCCCGAAACCTGTGTCAATATCTGGAAGGTCTTTTCCGCGGCCCTGAAATCCGGGATATTCAGGGAGTTGTCCGCCGATACCACTCCGACGAGGGTGACCCCGGGGAAATCATGACCTTTTGTAATCATCTGCGTTCCCACGAGAATATCTATCTCACCGTTGTCGAGGGATTTGAGAATTTTCTCGGATGAACCCTTTTTCGCGGTGGAATCGCTGTCCATTCTTTTTACCCGCGCGCCGGGGAACAGTGCTGCAATTTCCTCTTCCACCCTCTCGGTGCCGACACCGTAGCTGTTTACGCGTGCCCCTCCGCATGAGGGGCATACGGGAGGAGCTTTTATCCTGAAATCGCAGTAGTGGCATCGCAGAGAATTGTCGTTTCTGTGATGCGTCATGGAGACGGAGCAGTTAAGGCACTTGAATACATAACCGCAGTCGAGACAATAGAGGAAGGAATGAAAGCCTCTTCTGTTCAGAAAGAGAAGCGTCTGTTTTCCGGCTCCCAGTGTATCGCGGATTGCTTCTTTCATCTGGCGGGAAAAGACGGGAGCGTTTTTCCCCGGTCCCCCTTCCTGTTTCATGTCGATAATATCGATACCGGGGAGGTCTCTTCCCTCCACTCTCCGGGTCAGTTCGAGAAGCTTGAATGCTCTGTTCTTTGTGTTGAAGTATGTCTGTATACCCGGCGTTGCCGACCCAAGGACCACCGTTGCGGACCGCTGTTTTGCCCGTACTATCGCCAGATCCCGCGCGTTATATGCGAGGTGATCGTCCTGTTTGTATGAAGAATCGTGTTCTTCGTCGACTATGATCAGTCGGAGGTCTCTGGCCGGCGCGAATACAGCCGATCTTGCCCCGACGACGACCCGTGCCTCTCCTTTCTGTATTCTCCGCCATTCATCGTATTTCGCGCTCCTTCCGATACCGCTGTGCAGTATCGCGATCTCGTTCTTGTCGAATCTGTTTCGTATCCTGCTTAAAAGCTGGGGCGTCAGGCTTATTTCCGGTACCAGGTAGATAACGCTGCCGCCCAGTGCTACGGTTTCTTCTATCGCTCTGAGATAAACTTCGGTCTTTCCGCTTCCGGTTACGCCGTGGAGCAGGCAGGGGTAATATTTTCGGGATCTCATTCCGGCGATTATTTCATCGAGCGCGGCTTCCTGTTCTGTATTCAGGATTATCTGTGTGTCCCGCCCGATATGAAGGGGAGTGCCCGGTCTTCTGTAAACTTCCTGTGAGGATATGGCTACCAGGCCCTTTTTCTCCATACTCTTGATCGTGGCCGGTACATGTGCGAATTCTTTACGAAGCGACGAAAGGTCGATCTCGCCATGCCGCTCGAGGAAATCGAGGATTTTTAGCTGTTTTTCAGTCACCCGTATGTCCGGCGGCAGAGTGCACGTCAGCCTTATCCTTTTTTCTGTTTTCTTTTGTACGGCGGCTTTTCTGATCCTGTTTTCCAATCCTATACAGTTGAGGGATCGAAGCGTCTTGAGATCATCGGGAAGGTTTTTTATTCCGGTTTCACGTTTAAGCCTGACTGCGGAAAGGCCACCGGGATACTCGCGCAATACACCGATTATCCTTTTTTGAGCATCCGACAAGGTATCTGTAGATGCCGTGTCGCCGTCGAGCAGGGAAACCCACGAATTGCTTTCCACGTCTATCCCGCCGGGCAGAGACGTTCTCAGCGTTTTCCCCAGCGGGTGCATATAATAGTCCGCTGTCCATCGGTAAAAGGCGAGATCCTCCGTATTGAACAGCGGTTCATTGTCCAGTAGTTCGATAATGTGTTTGACGGATTGTACTGTTGTCGAGGGTGTTGTTCCGACGATATAACCGGTTACGGCCCGCTTGCCGAACGGCACGAGCACCCGCTTGCCGACGGCTATCTGATGATCCATTCCATCCGGCACGGCATAGGTAAAGGGTTGCGCCGATGGTATGTTTACAACTACGTTCACAAACATCGGTTATTCCTCGCTTGTTGTACCTTCACGCGGATCACCATGCCTGGCGATTCGATATCGATTGGTGTGGTATTCGAGGCATGCCCCCCCATGCCTGAAGAAAAGGTTTTAGAAACTGCTGCGGGATACTGTTCCGGGGGGCGAAAGAGAATCATTGTGCCCTCGGAGCGATTGAAACTTTTTACAGGCGTTTACTTGCCTCTCTGCTTTTCCTGCTCTTCCTGTTTTGTCTTGCATTCTATGCAGAGGGTTGTAACCGGGCGAGCCATTAATCTCTTTTCGGAGATATTTTTCCCGCACACCTCGCATATTCCAAAGGTGCCGTCGTCGATGCGCTCCAAGGCCTCGCGGATTTTTTTTACCAGCTTTCTCTCTCTGTCCCGCATCCTCAGTTCAAAGTTTCTGTCGGATTCCTGAGACGCCCTGTCTGTAACGTCGGGAAAGCTTTCAGTCCCTACGGTCATTTCGGAAACGGTTTTCCCCGCTTCTCCCATTAAACCTTCGATTCGCTTTATGAACATTTCTCTGAAGGCTTCGAGTTTGTCAGGTTCCATCGCAATCATCTCCGCTTCATTAAATTGAGAGAGACCATATATACAATGAAGATGTATTTGTAAAGAAAAAACTACGAATCGCCCTTATAAACATTTATTATTTTTCTTATTATATTTGTTGTTGACGCCGGATGATCCGTAGATGATTCATTGAATTGTTTGATTATTACGACTTTTCCGCCCCTTTTTTCCACCGATTCACGCCCGACAACATCGTTTTCACTCCAGTCTCCCCCCTTAACCAGAATATCAGGTTCGATATATTCTATCAGGGCTAGCGGGGTGTCTTCGTCGAATATGGTTACATAATCCACCATATCGAGTGACGCCATTATATATGCACGCTCATCCTGGGGAACAACGGGTCTTAACGGTCCTTTTATGGATCGCACCGACGAGTCGCTGTTAAGGGCAAGAATCAGGATATCGCCCAGCTCTTTTGCCAGATTGAGATATTTCACGTGGCCGACGTGGAGAATGTCGAAACAGCCGTTAGTGAAAACGATCCTTTTCCCCTCGCCTTTGAGCGTTTCAATACGTTTTTTCAACTGTTCTCCGGATAGTATCTTGTCCATGGCTCCCTCTTTTGTGTCATGCCCGTGACAGGGTAAGCACGGCAACCTCCGCCGCGCCGTTTTTCATTAGTGTTTTAGAGCACTCTTTTACAGTGCTCCCCGTGGTATATACATCATCTATCAGTAATATTCTTTTATTTTCAACCGCGTTTACATCTGTTACTTCAAAAGCGCCCCTTACATTTGACGCCCTTTCCTTTCTCGACAGGCTGACCTGCGCCTCGGTACGGGTCTTTCTGCGGAGAGTCAGGAAGTCCAGCGGGAGGGAAAAAATATCCGATATCTGCTTCGCGAGAATGAGAGACTGATTAAAGCCCCTTTCCCGCAACCGCCTGGCATGGAGCGGGACGGGCATAATCGTTGAGTAATTTTCAATCGCAAGCGAGTCGTAACGGATTTGCGCCATCATTTTCCCCAGGGCTTTTCCTATTGATATCTTTCCGTGATATTTGAACAGGTGGATAGCGTCCAGCAGCGCTGCATCGTATCTCCCCACCGCCCTGGCCATGGAAAAGGGGGGACGCGAAACGATACAGTCTTCGCAGAGATGATTAGTTCCGCCGGTATCCGCAAACGGAGCCCCGCAGGCTGTGCACAGGGGGGGACTAATGAGATTGAACATGGAAAGACACCCGCTACAGAAGAGATCATCTCCGCTGCCGGTCAGAATGGCCCCACATACCGCGCACTCCGGGGGAAACAGTATGTCGGCGATGCCGGAAACCACGTTCTTGGCGTCACATATCATCATTGAGGACAGTCAGTTCCTGTACGGATGAATCGACGGACATAAGGGGCATATCCGACCACAGCCCCTCGATATCGTAAAAATCTCTCACGGGTTTATAGAAGATGTGTATTATCACATCGCCATAATCCATCAGGATCCAGCTTCCGGAATGTTCCCCTTCGATCCCGAGGGGGATTATCCCCGATTGTTTCAGTTTCTGACCGATATGCTCGGCGAGCCCTTGTATCTGCCGTTCTGAATTTCCGCTGCATATCACGAAGTAATCGGCAAAGGATGAAACGTCTTTCACTTTGATTATGACGACATCTTCAGCTTTTCTGTCCAGCGCGGCGTTTACGCACCGGAGAACGAGTTCCTTTGAATCTAATGCGGTATCTTCGATGGAGATCCTCCTTGAACCAAATGGCAAACGAATAAAATCAGGAAATTGTCTTAATGGTTACAGACCTTCCTCGTATCCGTTCAGGCGAACGGGTTATCCAGCATAATGGTCTCTTTTCTTTCCGGACCTACCGAAACAAGGGATATATCGACTCCTGCCAACGCTTCCAGCCGTTCGATGTATTTTCTCGTGTTTACCGGAAGCTCATCCATGGTTTTTGCCTTGCTTATATCTTCCGACCACCCGTCCATTTCTTCGTAAACCGGGCGGCATTGACTGAACAGTTTCATGTCGGATGGAGTATATTCGGTGAATTCTCCCGTATCTGTTTTATACGCGACACATATTTTTATCGGGTCGATCCCGGTAAGAACATCGAGTTTGGTAAGTGCTATGCCGGTTATTCCGGAGATTCGTATGGACTCTTTGACAAGAACCATATCGAGCCATCCGCAACGGCGTTTTCTCCCTGTCGTTGCGCCGAACTCTGCGCCGGCTTTCTGGATCCGTTCACCTGTCTCCCCTGTCAGTTCCGTTACAAAGGGGCCTTCTCCGACCCTGGTTGTGTATGCCTTGCAGATACCCACGACGGCATCTATCTTTGTGGGGCCTATCCCCGATCCGCAACAGGCGCTCCCCGCGGATGTATTCGAAGAGGTAACAAAGGGGTATGTACCGTAGTCGATATCGAGATGGCAGCCCTGCGCGCCTTCAAAGAGAACGTGGCTGCCCTTCTTGATTTCATTGTAGATGATGAGAGAGGTGTTTGCCGCGTATTCCCTCAGGCGATCGGCATACCCGCTGTATTCGTCGAATATGGCGTCGTATTCCACTGGCTTTTCGTTATAGAATTTTGTCAGATAGAAATTTTTCTCTTCAACGTTTCTTCGCAGCATCTCACAGAAAGTTTCCCCGTTAAGAAGATCGGAAAGTCTGATCCCCGTGCGTGTGATTTTATCTTCATAAGCGGGACCGATGCCCCTCCCCGTCGTTCCGATCTTTACCGCTCCTTTGCGGAGTTCACGGGCGCCGTCCAGACTTTTGTGATACGGCATGATAATATGCGCATTTTCACTGATGTACAGCTTTGTGTCGGGAGGGAAAAGATTCTTCTCCCGGAGGGCTTCGATTTCGAGGATCAATACTGAAGGATCGATAACCATGCCGTTGCCGAGGATGCATATTTTCCGGTTATGAAGAATTCCCGATGGTACCAGGTGGAGTATAGTTTGCTCCCCATTGACAACGAGGGTGTGCCCCGCGTTGTTGCCGCCCTGAAAACGTGCGATGACATCCGACTCGCGTGCGTAGATGTCAACGATTTTTCCTTTTCCCTCGTCGCCCCACTGGGTGCCGACTATTATTACATTTGCCATGGTTTTTATCTCCGCGTTTACGTTTACCGCCACAACGATTTTACATTTCTATCCTTACAACGGATATTATGTTAGGTAGTTCCTTGAGTTTTTTCATGGTGTTTTTGGAGATGTGGCTGTCCGTGCTCAATACCACAAGCGCTTTACCTTCCACCTGCTCACGCCCCAGGTGAAGTCGCGCGATATTAACATTATCGTTTCCAAGCGTTGTCGTTATGTTTCCGATAACACCGGGCCGGTCATAGTTGTAGAGTACCAGCATGTAGCCTTCCGGGATTACATCCAGCATGAACTTATTGATGCGCACTATCCTCATATCCTGTCGCCCGAAAATCGCTCCGGCGGCGAAAGAATCTTCCTGGTCGGTTTTCACGGTGACCGAAATCATGTTTTTGTAGTCTTTTATCTCGCTGCTTTTTGATTCTACGATTTTTATGCCACGGTCCTTCGCAATAATAGGGGCGTTGATGTAATTGACGTTGTCTTTCAGTACCGGCGTCAGTAATCCCTTCAGGAAGGATATGGTAACGGGGGCGACGTTATGATCAAGAATGGCGCCGCTGTATTCAATAGCAACTTCCTTTATCCCCCCGGAGACAAGCTGCGCCTCGAAATTGCCGAGTTTCTCTCCCAGGGCCAGGTAGGGTCTTATAAGGGTGAGTTCTTCCGCGCTGACGGATGGGAAATTAACGGCATTCTTTATCTCTCCGGTCGTAAGACAATCAACTATCTGCCGTGCGACGGCTATGGCGACATTTTTCTGGGCTTCGTCCGTGGAAGCACCCAGATGCGGCGTACAAATAACGTTGTCCAGGGAAAGCAACTTCATATTTTTAGTAGGTTCTTCCTCGAAAACGTCGAGAGCCGCCCCTGCAACCTTTCCGGAAGCTACCGCATCGTACAGATCATTTTCATCAATTATTCCACCCCTCGCGCAGTTGATTACAAATACGCCGGGTTTCATCTTTCCGAAAGAGGCGGCGTTGATCAGTCCTTTTGTTTCATTAGTCAGAGGAGTGTGCAGAGAGATGAAATCGGCTTTTTCCAGGACCTCGTCGAAAGAGGCTAGGCAGATGCCCATTTTTTCCGCTGCTTCACGCGAAATAAACGGGTCATACGCCATTACATTCATGTTAAGTCCCTGCGCCCTGTTGGCGACGATAGAGCCCACCCGTCCGATACCGATGATGCCCAGTGTCTTGTTCGAGACCTCGGAGCCCATGAATTTCTTTTTTTCCCACTTCCCCGCTTTTGTAGAAATCGTGGCCTGGGGAATCCTTCTGGCCAGAGAAAACATCATGGCTATGGCATGCTCGGCCGTCGTGATAGTGTTTCCCCCGGGCGTGTTCATTACGACAATTCCTTTTTTACTCGCATCTTCGACAGCGACATTGTCGAGGCCTATTCCGGCCCTGCCGATAACTTTGAGGCGGCCGGCATTGTCGATTATGTCTTTTGTGACCTTGGTGGCGCTCCTTATGGCCAGGCCGTCATAGTTTTTTATTATATCTTTCAGTTCATCGGGGGTAAGGTTGGTTTTCACGTCAACCTCAATGCCCGGAGCATTCTCAAATATCTCAATGCCTTCTTTTGCGAGGGTATCGCTTACCAGAACCTTTTTCATCAATCGTTTGTCCCTTTCCTGTTATATTCGTAACGATATGTTAGACCGATTTTTTTACATTGTTTTCATCTTGTTAAGACATGCCGATTCCAGCCCTTCGACGACTGCCCTGATATCGGATGCTTCCACCGTCGGGCCGCACCATATGCGAAATCCCGGGGGGGCATCCTTGTAGGAGCCTATGTCATGGGCGATGCCTGTCTTGCTCATACCACCGGCAACGTCCTTGATAAAAGCCGATTGATCTTCTTTGGACAATAACCGGAATTTCTGATCCGTAATCTTCAGGCAGACGGACGTACTGGACCTGATCGCTTTAGACACGGCGAGAAAATCCACCCAGTCGGTTCGATCCACCCATTCTTCCACTACTTTCAGGTTGGTCACGCTTTTTTCTATAAGTCCCGGGAGTCCGATCTCCCCGGCCCAGGCGAGTGAGTCCAGATAATCTTCAACGCAGAGCATTGAAGGAGTGTTTATCGTATCTCCCTTGAAAATAGTCCTGTTTAGTTTATTTCCTTTCTTAAGACGGAATATTTTCGGCATCGGCCAGGGAGGATCATACGATTCAATGCGCTCTACCGCACGCGGACTCAAAATCAGCATGCCGTGAGCTGCTTCTCCCCCGAGGCATTTCTGCCAGGAATATGTGAGTACATCCACCTTCGACCAGTCTATATTCATGGCAAAAACCCCGCTGGTAGCGTCGCAAAGGGTAAGCCCTTCCCTGTCGCCGGGTATCCATTTCCAGTCGGGTATTTTAACACCGCTGGTT
Organism: Syntrophaceae bacterium UBA2210; assembly: GCA_002327865.1. GTDB lineage: Bacteria > Desulfobacterota > Syntrophia > Syntrophales > UBA2210 > UBA2210. Next base: position 297,221 of record DCUQ01000009.1, on the reverse strand, counting down.
GTTCCGTTAGCCACAAAAATCACATCATTCGACCAGTCGATCCCGGTTAAATCGGGAATTTCTCCGTAATCCGCTTCAAGGATTGTGGGGCTGAGTTTCAATTGCTTTTCAACATCCGTCGCCCATCCTTTGCTGAAACTTTCCCAAACGAGAACGGTCACCGGCCTGGGCCCCAGCATGGACCACATTGCTCCTTCGAATGCGCCGGTATCTGACCCCGGCAGTATACCGAGAAGATATTCTTCGGGTATGCCGAGTACTTTTTTGCTGTCGAGTATCGCCTTTGCAAGTTTTTCCCTGCCCAGAGCGCTACGGTGAGAACGGCCCAGAGCCGCGTCCTGCAATACGGTGATATCCCACCCCGGTCGCTTGGCGCAGGGACCGGAACTGAAGTTAGGATTATTCATAAAAAATCATCTCCCTGATTTATTGACAATCCGATTTCATACCAGAGTTAAACTTTTGTGTCCATTTATAAGTGAAAAAATATCTTTTTTAAGGACCCGGTTTGCAGGCTGTATCCGCGCACCGCGCGATGAAAGAATATTTCCCGGGATGCGTATATATGTTGTGCATGAGACCGGGTGTTTGGGGTTGCGCAAACCGGTCAAATTGGTTAGGCTCTGTCGATTATATGGCAGCGACCGGCCGGATCGGAGGGCATGTTTCATGAAAAAGACGAAAACCATTTTTTTCTGTCAGAATTGCGGGCATCAATCCGCAAAGTGGCTTGGTAGATGTCCTTCCTGCGGAGAATGGAACCAGTTTGTTGAAGAAGAGATGGGAACAGCTTCTCCGGGAGACTTTCCGGAGACATGTTTTAATGAAGATCCCATGCCCATCGACACTATCGAGGCGGACGAACGGGATAGAATCCTGACCGGTATCGCCGAAATAGACCGGGTCCTGGGAGGGGGAATCGTCGGAGGTTCCGCCGTATTGATAGGCGGTGATCCCGGAATAGGAAAATCTACGTTACTTCTGCAGGTCATGCAGAAGCTTGCCGATAAAGGGCTGGTGGCGCTCTACGTATCGGGAGAGGAATCGGCGACCCAGATTAAACTCCGGGGCAGGCGTGTCGGGGCTTCCTCAAACAACCTGATAGTGCTTGTCGAAGTGTCACTCGAAAATATTCTGAAGCACATCAGGAAAATAAATCCCGGGATAGTCGTTATCGATTCCATCCAGACGGTTTACTCCTCGGCTCTTACTTCGGCGCCCGGCAGTGTAAGCCAGATACGGGAAGCGGCGGGAAAGCTTATTCTGATGTCAAAAAAGACGGGGATTCCGATATTCCTGATAGGTCATGTTACAAAAGAAGGCGCGATAGCGGGCCCGAAGATACTGGAACATATGGTCGACACCGTTCTGTATTTCGAGGGAGATTCCGGACATGCCTTCAGAATCGTAAGAAATGTAAAGAACAGATATGGCCCCACTAATGAAATAGGTGTGTTTGAAATGAGGGAAAGCGGTCTCGTCGAGGTTTCCAATCCGTCGGCTCTCTTCCTGATGGAAAGACCGAAAGAAGCGGTCGGTTCCGTGGTCGTGCCGAGCCTGGAGGGGACAAGGCCCGTACTGGTAGAGATCCAGGCTCTGGTCAGTGAAAACACCTTCGGCATCCCGAGACGGACTACCATCGGCGTGGACCGTAACAGGGTTTCTCTTCTGGCGGCTGTCGTCGAGAAGGTGTGCGGACTTCATCTGGGTAATCACGATATCTTCATTAACGTTGCCGGTGGTGTAAAGCTGGATGAACCTGCAGTTGACCTCGGAATAATCTCATCTATAATGTCAAGTTTTCTCGACAGGCCGATTGATTTCGGAACCACTGTATGCGGTGAAGTGGGGTTGACGGGGGAAGTACGCGGTGTCGGCCGGATGGATGAGAGAATAAAAGAGGCGTCCAGGATGGGATTCAACCGCTGTATTCTTCCCGACGGGACTTCATCCGGTGATATGCTGTCCGATGCGCAGATGGTCCGCGTAAGGATCGACAATATAAGGAAATTGCCGGAGCATCTGTTTTAGTGCGCGGTTTATCCGCTCATGACCTGGGAATAAAAATTGTTGTCCGAAGGTTTACTTGAACGGATTGTCGCACCTTTTACCGGAAACCGTGCGGCACAGGGGAGTGAGAATAGTTATGAACTGAACAGCAAGAGCATTCCCCGCTGCTTGCGGGGGGGGGGGGNNCCCGCTGCTTGCGGCGGGGTTAGCGAGCGAATAAAAAATGAAAAATTCCTTAACAGTCGGAGATTCCCCGCAACTTGTTGCGGGGAGATTCAATGTGTTGATAGTCTATTTCTCGGCAACGGGAAACACGGCCAAAATTGCACAGGCAGCAGAAACGAGATTCAAAGAGTTGGGAGCGGATGTCACCACGTATGACATTACCTCCTGTGCCGGCAGACGAAAAGAGATCGATTTTGAACCATATCAGGCGGTGGTATTCGGCGCGCCGATTTACTCCTGCCGTGCTCCGAGAGTAATGAGAGAATGGTTGAAAACGCTGGATGGTCAACGTAAAAAAGCCTCTATTTTCTTCACGTATGGCGGTTTTGGTGTCCATCCGGCTCATTACTCGACAAGACAGATATTGGAGGAGCGAGCCTTTATCGTCGTATCATCCGCGGAATTCCTGGGTGCTCATACATTCAATCTCGGCGGTTGGAGGGCGATGGAAGGCCGACCCGATGCATCCGATTTTGAAATGGCAAAACAATATGTCGATATCACGTATAAGCGATTCACGGGCGAAGATGATGAAATACTGGGTGAACTGGAAGCAACCGAACGTACCGAAGAACAGCTCGATGCCATGGAAAAATTCCGATTCACCGTACTCACACAATTCCCGACCAGAGACGGTGAAGAGTGCAGTATGTGTCTGGTGTGCGAAGAAATATGTCCCGGTGGCGCGATGGACGCCGCATCGGGAAAAGTTGACGGGGGGAAATGTATCGCCTGCCTGGCGTGTGTGGCTAATTGCCCGGATAACGTTTTAAAGATCAATGATATGTCCGCCAGCTGGCTGCGCAAGCTGGAAATGGAGCAGGAGACCAGGGAGAGCATCCAGGCGAAAAAAAGCAGGATATATGTTTAAACCGCAGATTAGCAAAGAGATACGGTACTTGTATAATCGACAGTCGGATGTTCATTATACCGGCCTGCCGGACATTATTATACGAACTCCCCGGCATTAAGACGCCCGGGTGTTTTTTTATGGACATATGGTTTAATGTAATGCATAGTTCCGACGGATGGTTCCCGAGGGTAGGAACTGAATGATGTAGAGGGGCGGTCCGGCGGATCCGTCAGGTGCTGGCCGGTGCTGTTCGGAAAATTTCCTTTTACATTATCACGCTTCTGACAGAAAGCAGAAAGAGAAGGTGGCATGCGTCTAAAACCGTTTATTTTTCCGTTGATCGTACTGATATGTATTGTTGCCATTACATTTGTTACAGGAAAAGACAGGACATTTGTAAACTCTGTCGGCATGAAGTTTGCCTTTATTCCCAAGGGTTCCTTTATGATGGGCAGCGCGCGCAGCGCCGCTGATACCGCCGAAATGTATGGAGGTACGGAGGCGGATTTTGCGCATGAACATCCGCAGCATCGTGTGACGATAAGCCGCTCGTTCCACATGCAGCTCAGCGAGGTTACCCAAAAGCAGTGGGAGACTGTTATGGGGGATAATCCGTCACGTTTTAAAGGGGATAACCGCCCCGTTGAACGTGTATCCTGGAATGACGCACAGGAGTTTATTCGAAAACTCAATCAGCTTGAAGGTGCGGATAAGTACCGTCTTCCCACGGAAGCCGAGTGGGAATATGCCTGCCGTGCAAAAACCAGGAAATCGTTTTATACGGGCAGCTGCATTTATGCGGATCAGGCAAATTATAACGGAAACTATCCCGGAAAGAGCTGTTCGAAAGGCAGATACGAGGGGGAAACATTACCTGTGATCAGCTTTACACCCAACCCCTGGGGATTGTACGACATGCACGGTAATGTCTGGGAATGGTGCCAGGATTGGTATGGAGGTTATTCTCCGGAGGACAGCACGGATCCGCAGGGTCCGTTATCCGGTTCGTACCGTGTACTTCGTGGTGGTTCCTGGGACCTTGGAGCGTGGAATGCCCGGTCTGCTTACCGTTTCAAAAAGGAACCCGATGCCAGGGACAGCAGTTTCGGGTTCCGCGTTGTGTGCGTTTCGGATACCGGAAAGCGGTGAGACATCTGCGAAGGATTCCATACGGAGGATTATGAAAATATGAGCGAGGGCAAGACAAATAATCCGGAAACATCCTCGAACCGGTGCGGCGACAATCAAACACCGGGGTTCATTATCCGGCAGATCGGTGTTATAAACACGCCTCATAAAGATCCTCACAAAACGCCGATTCAGCCGGTTTTCGCTAAGGGCATGAGAGGAACCGTAACAGTCGACCCGGAGTATGCGGACGGGTTGCTGGATCTCGACGGATTCTCCCACATATACCTGATCTACTACTTTCATAGATGTAAAGATGTAAAGCTTATTGTCAAACCCTATCTCGACGATACGGACCGCGGCCTGTTCGCTACCCGTGCCCCGTGCAGGCCAAACCCCCTGGGGATCAGCATTGTAAGATTATTATCTGTAAGCGGCAACATACTGCATGTTGAGGATGTCGACATACTGGACGCGACACCCTTGATCGACATCAAACCGTATTCAAGGCGTTTCGACTTGCACGAGCATGCGCGTTCCGGATGGCAGGACGATATCGAAGACGGTGCGGCGGAGATACTGGGACGCAGGGATTACGATAAGCCGTAAGCCTGTTACATCGAATTATGATTTTATCGTTTTATTTCCTTTTTGGGGAATGTTCTGCTATTTTCCACGAAAACAATACCGCATGAAAAAGGTGCAGCAATTATGCTTCAAGATAACGTTTGCAGGTTCCGCGGTGCGAGCAGATACATCCTGGACGAGGAACTTGCCGAGATAGTTAATGTTTCAATAGCGCTGGAGATGCCGCTTCTCCTCAAGGGTGAACCGGGAACAGGCAAGACCATGCTGGCTTACGCCATCGCGGAAAGTCTTAATATGCCGCTGATTGTCCTGAATGTAAAATCGAGCATGAAACTGGTGGACGCGCTGTATCAGTATGATACTCTGACGCGCCTTAACGACAGCCGTTTCGGTGATTCCAGCCGGGATGTCAGCAATATCGAAGAATATATAAGGATGGGAAAGATCGGGCAGGCGTTTGTCTCGGATACAAGAACGGTATTGCTGATTGACGAAATCGACAAAGCCGATACGGATTTTCAGGATGACATGCTGGATGTCCTCGATCAGATGGAATTCGATATTATAGAAATAGACAAGACGATTTCCGCGAAGTACCGTCCGATTATCATCATTACCTCCAACGCCAAGAAGGATCTGTCCGATCCCTTCCTGGGCCGCTGCAATTTTCATCATATTGCCTTCCCTGACGAGGATACCATGCGCATGATTGTCGGTGTTCACTTTCCTGATCTGGAGCTTGAAACAAAGGACGCCTGCATAAAAACATTCTATTCCCTGAGAAAGATGGATGGTATAGAAAAGAAGCCGGCCACAAGAGAATTCATCAACTGGATACGGGCGTTGAGGGCGGACCCCGATTTTAAATTGTCGCTTCTTAATCAGGGCGAGGTTCCCTGTCTGGGAGTTTTGTACAAAAAAAGTTCGGACATTCGAGTCGCAAGCGAGATAAATTCCCGGCATCGCTGATACCGGGGATTTGCGGGAGGTATATCTTGTTTGTCGGTTTTTTCTATAATCTGAGAGACCATGGAGTCCTGGTAACTCCCACATCTTTTCTCAGGCTGCAGCGTGCCCTTCACATGGGTCTTATCTGTTCCCTGAAAGAGTTCTACATCGTTGCCCGTTCCATATTAGTCAAGAGCGAACGGTGTTTCGATGTATACGATCAAGTGTTCGCGCACCACTTCGCGGGTGGGGAGCTGCCCGATCCGGAAGAGATACAGCTTGATGAAATGGCAAAGCTGCTCCTGGATGAATGGTTACGGAATTCTTCCGCCGTTGCCGGAGTCCTCGGCGTCGACGAAGCAGACCTGAGCAGGCTTACCCCCGACGAGTTGGAAAAATATTTTCTCGATCGCCTCAGGGAACAGACAGGTGACCATCATGGCGGCAGTAAATGGATAGGCACCGGGGGCACATCACCAGTGGGGCATTCCGGTTATCATCCGGGAGGCATGCGTGTCGGTGGTGTTTCCCGCAACAAATCCGCGATCAAGGTCGCTCTGAACCGGCGTTACAGAGATTATTCTCAGGAGGGTCCCCTGACCAGGTCACAGATGGGAGAAGCGCTGAAAAGACTGCGCAGGATGGTTCCCTCCGGTCCGATGGACATTGTAAACGTGCAGAAAACGATTTATGAAACGACGAGAAATGCCGGCGAGATAGAGCTTGTTTTCGACCGTCGCCTCGCGGACCGGCTGAAAGTTATTCTTATGATAGATAACGGCGGCTGGTCTATGGACCCCTACATACCGCTGGTGCAGACTCTTTTCGATTACGCGAGGAATCAGTTCAAGGACCTCAAGACCTATTTTTTCCACAATACCATTTACGACAATGTGTGGTCCGATGCGGCCAGATACCGGAACCCGGAATCGATTACGGATTTTATAAAGAAAGACCCTGAAACGCGGATCATTATTGTCGGCGATGCCAGCATGGCGCCGTACGAACTTATGGCTGAGAGAGGGTATATCTATTTCGGGGAAAACAAGCGAAGGCCCAGCATTGAGAATCTCCGGTTTCTCGCACAGACCTTTCGTCACATTGTCTGGATCAATCCCTGTTCCGGTCACACGTGGGAAGGTATGTGGACCACCAATGCCATAAGGAATGTGTTTCCAATGTTTGAGCTTACTCTTGACGGACTGGACGGTGCCGCGAATCACCTGATGTCGAGAAATTAACCGGTTTCCATATCCTGAAAATGTTCGGCGATATTTTCACAATGATCGGAAATCCGCTCAAGATTCATTAATATCTCCACAAAAATCGGGCCTGCCTCCGCGTGGCAGAGCTCTTCGTAATACCGTTTGAGGTGCCGTTCTCTGGCCTCCTTTACCTCGAAATTGACCTCTTGTTCCCGCCGTATAATATCGTTTATCAGATTCCCGTCATTCCTGTCGATCAGCGATACAGCGTCCCTGATATTATCGGACACCAGCGTTTCTATAGTTTTCAGATCTTCATACGCCGCTTCGGAAAATCCGATTTCTCTTCGATGCTTTTGTTCTGCAAGCTCGGAAATATTTACCGCGTGATCCGCTATCCGTTCGATATCATCACCCATAGCGGAGAACAGAAACAGCCGCTTGAACATCTCGGGAGAAACAGGTGTTTTGGAAACCTTGTATAGATAATCACCTATCTCTCTGTGCAGGTTGTCGACCACAAGCTCGATGTAGTAAATATCCTTCCTGTTCTTTTCCATGAAAATCCGTATAAGATTTATTGTCTTGGCGAACATGTTCTGCGCGAGCATTATTTCCCGCCGCAGTTCTTTTCGAGCGTAGTTAAGAGCGGTTTCCGTTTGCAACAGGAATCTTTCATCGAGAAATTCCGGCCACATGGATATAATATCCCCCTTTCCGGGCATTATCCGCTCGACGAAACGGGAAAACGGCTTCAGGAGGGGGGTAAAAGCAAGGGCGATTGCAAGGTTGAAGAAAAAATGGGCATAGGCGATCTGCTGGGGAACATTCTGCGTTATACCTTCGATAAATCTTATAAATAAAGGAAAAGCAGCCATAAAGAATATAACGCCGAAAAACTTGAATAGGAAATGAGCGACAGCGCACCGCTTCCCTTCAATATTCGCTACTATCCCGGCAAAGAGTGCCGTTGCCGATGTGCCGAGATTCGCTCCGAGGATTATCGGAAGAGAGCTGTCTATGGTTACCAGCCCGTGTTGAGCGAGAATAGCCAGGGTCGCTATGGGGATGGCGGATGATTGAATTACGGCGGTCAGGATAAAACCGATAAGGGTGCCGAGAACAGGGTTCAACGGGTGCTGACAGAAAGCCACAAAGGAATCGCTCGCCTTCAATGGTCCGGTTGCCTGAGATACGAGGAACAGTCCGAAAAACATGAATCCCAAAAAAAAGACGGCCTTACCCGCAGATTGCCATCGTCCCTTCCCGGCAAGCCACGCGATGCTGCCGATAATAATGATAAGGGGTGATATGTCGGTAACTTTCCATACCACCAGCTGAACTGTGAGGGTAGTGCCGATGTCGGATCCGAGGATGATACCGAGGGAATGGTAGAAACTTATGAGGCCGGCGCTGACCAGGCCGACGGTTAATGCTGTTGTCGCCGAACTGCTCTGGAAAAGAATCGTCGAGATAATCCCTGTCACGATTCCGTAAATCGGTTTCTTGACCGAGAGGCCGAAGTATTCGCGGATTCTGATATTCGTAAAATTTTGCTGGACGGTTTTGCTAAGCCGCAACATCCCGAACAGGAACAGGACAATACCGGTGGAAAAAATCATGACGTTCTGGAACACAAACGGACCTCACATCTATTTCAGTTACGGGACCGGCATCGTGCAAACGGTTTTTATTTTTGTAACACAACAAATTTTCGTTGGGAAGTTTTTATTGAGCAGATAAAAACGCGTTTAAAGAATCTGGTTAAGGAAAATCCTGCTTCGCTCCTGAGTCGGATTGGTAAAGAAATGATCCGGTGTTCCTTCCTCTATGATCGCCCCGTAGTCCATAAATATAACCCTGTCCGCCACCTCCCGGGCGAAGCCCATTTCGTGCGTGACGACGATCATGGTAATCCCTTCCCTTGCCAGTTTTATCATGACGTCGAGAACCTCTCCTATCATCTCCGGGTCCAGGGCCGATGTGGGTTCGTCGAAAAGCATGATCTTTGGTTTCATCGCAAGAGCTCTGGCGATGGCAACGCGCTGTTGCTGCCCTCCGGAGAGCTTTTCGGGATACTCGTTCACCTTGTCTATGATCCCCACCTTGTTGAGCAGTGCCCGTGATATTTCCGACGACTCTTTTTTTGAGCGCTTGCGCACAATAATTTGAGCAAGGTTGACATTTTCCAGAACGGTTTTGTGAGGAAAAACATTGAAAGACTGGAAAACCATTCCGATCTCTTCACGGACCTTGTTGATGTCCGTTTTGGGATCGCTGATATCGAACCCGTCGACAATGATCTTGCCGTGATCTATCTTTTCAAGCTGGTTGATCGATCGAAGCAGCGTGCTTTTGCCGGAACCGCTCGGCCCGATGAGAACCACTTTTTCACCATCGCACACATCCAGCGATACATTGTTAAGCGCTCGCAATTGCCCGAAATATTTATACACACCCTTCATCTCGACCATGACGGGACTGTTATTTGTCGACACCGACCCTGTCCTCCATAATGCTTATAAGTTTTGATAGGAAGAGTGTGATAATCAGATAAACGAGAGCAACCATCGTATAGGTTTCAAAATAGTTGAAAGATTCGGCGGCAAACTCGCGCCCTCTCCTCAGAAGGTCGGATACCGCAAGAATGGAAACCAGGGAAGAATCTTTCAGGAGAGCTACAAACTCGTTACCGATGGGAGGAAGGATGGTCTTAACGGCCTGCGGCAGTATCACGTAACGCATGGCCTGTGACGAAGTCATCCCCAGGGATCGGGCCGCCTCCATCTGCCCGCTGGAGATAGATTCGATCCCCGCCCGGAAGATCTCTCCCATGTATGCCCCGTAACAGATGGCCATCGCGATGACCGCGCTGGTCATGGCGGGCACGTTGACAATACGTCCCAGGGCAAAATAGATATAGAACAACTGGACGAGGAGTGGTATCCCCCGGATGATCTCCACGTAGAGCGAAGCGATTCCGTTGATGATCCTGTTCTTGGATATCCTTCCGAGACCGGTAAAAAGACCGATAATCAGGGCCAGAACGATCGCCATTATGGTTACCTGAAAAGTTATCAGGATCCCGTCCGGAAGAAATTTCAATATATTCCAGTAGGGATCCGGACTCGAAACCGCCAGGTAGACGACCATGGCGATGGCGCCTACGAAGGAAACCCTCCATGCCGTAAATAACCCGACATCTTTTTTGCTGGGAATCGCCGCACCGTCGCCAACTTCTATAACCAGCCGTGAAGATTCTTTTTCTTCTTTTCTGTTTTTTATCTCAGCCACTTAGCTTCCAACTGCTTATCGATACCTTTTTTCTGTACAGCTTCAATCCCTTTGTTGATCAGATCAAGCAGTTTCCGGTCACTCTTCTGTACCACGACACCGTAATATTCCGTAGTCAGGACATCTCCCACAATCTTGAATTTCTCTTTATACTCTTCCTGCTCAAGCGCGTACTGAGCGGCAACCGGGGTGTCGCAGACCACGCCGCTGATGCGTCCCACGGCCATATCTTCGAATGCCAGACCGATCTCGTCGTAGCTTTTAAGCTCTACATTCCCGGCATTTTTGATTTCCATGGCACCTGTCGTACCTATCTGGGCGCCTACCTTCTGCCCCTTCAAATCCGATATAATAACGGCATTCGAATTCTTCGGTACAATCAGCACTTGGCCGGCATTGATATACGGAGTGGAGAAACTCATAGTTTTCTTCCGTTCTTCGGTAATCGTGACAGAGGATATAATCATATCGTATTTACCGGCGGCGATACCTGCGAAGATTCCATCCCACGCGGTGTTTTTGAATTGCACTTTAAATCCTGCTTCTTTGGCTACGGCATTGAGAAAATCGATGTCGAAACCGACGATTTCCTTATTTTCATTTACCATTTCCATTGGAGGCCATGTGGCATCGGTGGCGCAGGTATATACTTTCTCCTCCGCAAATACGGAACCCACGGTAAGCGGCACCGAAACAAATCCGATCACGACCAGTAAGGCAATAATGATACGGCTGCTCTTCATATTCTCCTCCTTGTTATAGAGACTGGTTGTTTGTTGCGCTTTAGTTACTATCGAGCAGGGGGATTGTCAAGACAAAAAGCCGAATCATTTTACTTCCATTGCCTTGAAAAATTCAGCGATATAAAGTGGTTTCGCCCGAAAGCCGGCGGGTATCACGATTCAATGATCGGCACCGGATACGTACATACTGCTTTCCGGCGCCACGTTTTTCAGATCTTACAGTTGATTTCGGGAGCCTCTTTTCCGGGCTGCTGTTTTTTGAGGACCCGGAACGTTCTGAAGATGAATTCAAGGAAAAGAACAGGAAGCAAAAAGTACAGGGAAGTGCTCCATCCGGGTGTCAAAAACGATACGAACAGAGGAACAATGGGAAAAATCAATATGAACAGTGGCCGTACTGTTCGCTTGTCGACTGATTCCTTTTCCGTTACTTCGTGATCTCGTAGAGAATAATTGCGGCGGCAACCGACAGATTCAGCGATTCCATATCACCTCTTCCGTGAATCGAAACAAGCCGGTCGGCATATCCGGTCAGTTCTTCCGATAATCCGTTCGCTTCCTGCCCAAGCATCACGATATTTTTGTCATCTTTTTTTACTTCGTACGGAGAAATACCGCCTCGCGGAACCGTGGCGATCATATTGTATCCCGCTTTTTCCGCGAACGCCCGTATCTGCTGAGGGGTGACAGGCTGATATGTCTCCGTTTTGAAAACGGCCCCGGCGGAGGCCCGTATTGCCTTTGTATTGAAAGGATCGACACAGGAAGGACTCAGCGCCATCTGTCGCACACCAAACCACGCAGCTGTTCGCATGATGGTTCCCAGATTGCCGGGATCCGATACCCTGTCGAGATATATCAGAGTGCCGGAAGCAGTATCTTCCAGCTTCTGTAAGGGGAAATCCCCATGTCGGCAGATTACGACAACACCCTGCGGAGTCTGCTCCGTGGAGATCTCTTCCATTGCACTGCCTGTGCATTCGTAGATAGGGACATGGCCCGGAAGAATATCGGCGATCGGTTCCAGGTGGGCTTTGTCGGCTACAACCTCCAGTACAGGATGGAGGGTTGCCGCAAGGGCCGCCTCGAGCGCGTTGAATCCCTCGGCGATGAATACGCCCTCTTCCATCCGGAACTTTTTCCGGTGCAACCTGCGGATCCATTTTCGGTGATTCCCCGACAACTGTGAGACGTTCACTGCACAACCTCTACATTCGATGACATTTAGATAAGCATGCCGCCGTCACACGCGATGCATGCTCCCGTGGTAAAGGATGCGGCATCCGATACGAGATACAGTACCGCTCCCGCCATCTCCATGGGTTGTGCGTGCCGGTTCATGGGTATCTTGCCGATGGCGTATTTATATATATCTTCGTTTGAAAACAGCGCCGCAGAGAATTTGGTTTCAGTAAGCCCCGGAAGAAGCGCGTTTACTCGAATATTGACTCCGGCGAGTTCCTGGGCGTACGCCTTGGTCATGCTGATTAATCCCGCCTTCGTAATGGAGTAGATGCCCTGAAAGAGCGCGGGGCTGACACCGTTCACCGATGCCACGTTTACTATGGACCCTCCCCCGGTCTCAATCATCATCCTGGCGGCGTGCTGTATCATGAAGAAAGGTCCCTTGAGATTGACATCATTGGTCTTGTTCCACACACCCTCGTCGGCACTCAGCATGTCACCGAAGTAAGGGTTGGTAGCGGCGTTATTGACTAGGATATCCAGCCTGCCGCAATTTTCCTTTATCGTTTTAAAAAGTTCACCCATCTGGTCGGGCTTTCCCATGTGACAGGCTATCGGCAGGGCGGCACCGCCGGCATTTTCGATTTTTTCCGCAACATGCTTGAGCGCATCCGGTTTTCTGCTTACAAGAACAACCTGCGCGCCGTATTCCGCCAGTGTTGTAGCGATCGCCTCACCGATACCCCTGCTTGCCCCTGTTACCAAGGCAACTTTTCCATCCAGAGAAAAATCGACTGTCTTCATACCATTCCTCCGCTTCTTGCCCGGCATGCCGCTATTCCGCCTCGTCCGTCCGTACAGCCCGGCTTCGGCGAATGTGCCGTAAAGAGCATTATCTATACATATGGTATCTTCAGCTTCTGCCCGACGTAAATCCTGTTCCTGGATCTTAACCGGTTAACCTTCATCAGGGCTCTTATTGTGGTGCCGTGTATTTCGGCTATACTTTCCAGATTATCCCCTCGCTTCACGACATATATCAGCGGTACAAGGTCCCCGGAAGATATTTTCAATTTCTGCCCGACGTAGATCCTGTTTTTCGATCTCAGGTTATTGATCGCCATGAGCTCTTTCGTTGTTATCCCGTTCTGTTGGGCGATCCGGTCCAGTACATCGCCCCGTTTTACAACGTATACCGACGGCTTTACTGCCGCCGGTGGCTCGGAGCGCAACTTGAGCTTCTGGCCGACATAGATCCTGTTTTTCGATCTAAGGTTATTGATCGCCATGAGCTCTTTAGTTGTTATCCCGTTCTGTTGGGCGATCCGGTCCAGTATGTCGCCTTTCTGTACCACGTATGTGATGTACGTTGTTTCGCCGGAAGGATGAGCTGCTTCCGGGCTGAGGACCTCTTTACACCAGCTTCTGTCCGCAGCGTAGGGAAGGGGAATGAACTCGTCGACGGCGTAGGCTATAGCCCAGGCTATATCGGTCTGGCATGCCGGATTCCGGAGCATGATCTCCTCTCTCGGATTGGATATGAAAGCGGTTTCTATCAGCAGGGAAGTGATGTCGGGAAGTTTGAGAACTTCGAAAGGCGCTTTTTGAACCTTCGAAAATTTCAAATGATTTGCCTGCTTAATCTTTTTCAGTGCAATGTTTCCGAAAGCCCGGGAACGGTTTATGGTCTCCGTCTGCAGCATATTGAGGGTTATTGGATCGGATTCTCCGTTGTTGTATCCATTCTCCGAACCACCGATTATATCCGAAAGGTTCTCACTCTGCGCGAGCAATTTTGCCGCCTCGCTGCTGGCTCCTCCCGTTGAGAGACAATATACGGACGACCCGTGGACACCTCTGCTTCTGCAGGCATCGGCATGGATACTGATAAAAATATCGGCACCGTACTCCCGGGCTATCTTTCCCCTGTTTCTCAGGGATATGTAATAATCTCCCTTTCTCGTAAGAAAGGCCTGGTAACCTCTCTTCTGCAGAATCCGTTGCAACTGCTTTGCTATACGGAGAACAACATCCTTTTCAAATGTTCCTCTGCGCCCCACGGCTCCGGGATCTTCCCCTCCATGCCCGGGATCGATAACCACGACCTTTGTTTCCCGCTCCTGTACCTTGACCCTCTTTCTTTCATCGCTTTCCTGTTTCTCCACGTCCGGGAGCATGACATCGATAACGATACGGTACGGTTTGCTTAATATTTTATCTAGCTTGAATATCTTCATCTCGGCATTGTCGGCTACCTGTAACTCTACCCCGACCCCCCGTTCCGGCAGCGAAACCAGCGTAACTTTCTTAACAGCGGGTTGATCGATATCGTATGTATGGGGAATATCGGCTGGCAGAAACGCGCCCTCCACGGTAAGCCGGATTTTTTGATCCTCACGTGTGACCGTGTACGATGCTTCGCCGCTCGCGTCCAGAACAACCCGCGTGTGGTCCGACGCCGTCCATTGTCTGACATTGAGTATCGCCACCGAACCGAATGCCTCGGTGTAGAAAACGGCTACCAGCAGCAGGATTAAGGGAACAACAATACGGAGTATTCTTTTCATTAATCTCTTTTGTTGATGAGTTTTTGATTTTATGGGAAGTGAGTCTAGCAGTTTTATTTCTTGTTTACAACCCTGTCCGGATCTCTGTTTAGAAAAAGAGTTGACAACAATACACTCAAATGACATTTATACGCGAGCAAATGCAGGAACGGTCTATGAAGATAAAACACATATTCGAAGAAAACAAAACAGCTTTCTCGTTCGAGGTCTTTCCGCCGTCGCGTGACGGAAGTATAACGGAACTGTACCAGGTGATCGGTGAGCTTGCGCAGTTGGATCCCGATTTTTTTTCCGTCACCTACGGAGCGGGGGGCAGCACGCGGGAAAAAACCGTCGAAATTGCCTCGAAAATCAGGAATGATTTCGGGAAAGAGGCGCTGGCGCACCTGACATGTGTGCAGGCAACCAGGGCGGATATAATTGAAGAGCTGAACAATCTGAAAGCGGCGGGTATCGAAAATATCCTTGCCTTGAGGGGAGACCCTCCAAAGGGAAACGGACCTTTCGTCAAGACCGAAGGCGGGTTTGGATATGCCAGTGAACTGGTGGAATTTATCAGACTGAACGGTGGTTTCTCCATAGGGGTCGCGGGCTACCCGGAAATACATCCGGAAGCGCCTGATATGGAACACGATATCATCAACCTTAAAAAGAAGGTCGACGCGGGTGCGGATTTTATCATAACCCAGATGTTTTTCGACAACGAGGACTTCTACAGGTTTCGCGACAAGGCGGTATCGGCGAAGATACGCGTTCCCATAATCCCTGGTATCTTCCCGCTTTTCAACTACAGACAGATATCCCGCATCGCTTCGCTCTGTGGGGCTAAAATACCACCCCGGCTGTACGACAGATTGACCCGGGTAAGCGGCAAAAGCGAAGAGGTCGAAAAATACGGAATAGAGCATGCCATCCGCCAGAGTGAAGATCTTTTGGAAAATAACACGTCGGGTCTGCATTTCTACAGTATGAACAGGAGCCGGCACGTTATGCGCATTGTGCGGGAACTTTTTAAAAAATAATTTGAAAATAATACCGTATTGAAATAGTGTGCGGTGTTCTTAGTCAGGGCGATTAGCTCAGCAGGATAGAGCGCTGGCCTCCGGAGCCAAAGGTCGTGGGTTCGAATCCCACATCGCCCTCCATAAAAATCAAAGGGGGTTGATAATCTTTATCAACCCCCTTGTCGATGAATGGAAGCAACGCCCTTTCTTCCTGAAGCAAATAGAACTTGAATGGGTTTGTTGTAGATAACAATTGGCAATCAGCAACAAGAGCCAGTGGCAATTTTGATCCCGGTATTTACTTGTCAATAATTAAGTATTGTGTCCCCCGAATTCCCCGTCCCCCGAATTCAAGCCCATTCGGACATTACGTGTCAATGAGCGCCTGCAGTAATAAAGCACCCACTTGAGTCATCTGAATCCGTGGTGTTTATGAGAATGGAGACGGTATTGTCGGAATCGTTCGCCACAATCAGATCTTCGTATCCATCGCCGTTAAGATCACCGACGGCCACGGACCTCGGAGCGTTTCCCGTGCCGTAATCGACCTTCGTCTGAAAGGTGCCGTCGCCGTTTCCCAGAAGAATGGAGACGTTATCGGACGAATTATTCGCCACGGCCAGATCTTCGTCACCATCGCCGTTAAGATCACCGACGGCCACCGAGTGTGGCTCATCTCCCGTGCCGTAATCGACCTTCGTCTGAACGGTGCCGTCGCCATTCCCCAGAAGAATGGAGACGGTATCGTCTGTGGCGTTCCCTACGGCCAGATCTTCGTCACCATCGCCGTTAAGATCACCGACGGCCACGGAGTGCGGTCCATCTCCCGTGCCGTAATCGACCTTCGTCTGAACGGTGCCGTCGCCGTTTCCCAGAAGGATGGAGACGGTATCGGCACTATAGTTCGCCACAACCAGATCTTCGTCCCCATCGACGTCCAAGTCACCGATGGCCACGCTGTATGCCCCGTCTCCCGTGCCGTAATCGACCTTGGCAGCGAAGGTTCCGTCGCCGTTTCCCAGAAGAATGGAGACGGTATCGGACGAGAAGTTCGTCACGGCCAGATCTTCGTCACCATCGCCGTTAAAATCACCGACGGCCACGGACCACGGTCCAGATCCCGTGCCGTAATCGACCTTGGCAGCAAAGGTTCCGTCACCGTTTCCCAGAAGGATGGAGACAGTACCGGCAGAGTTCGCCACAACCAGGTCTTCGTCACCATCGCTGTTAAAATCACCGATGGCCACGAAGTCCGGTCCATCTCCCGTGCCGTAATCGAACTTCGTCTGAAAGGTTCCGTCACCGTTTCCCAGAAGGATGGAGACGGTATCGGCACAATAGTTCGCCACAATCAGATCTTCGTATCCATCGCCGTTGAGGTCACAGACGGCCACGGATCTCGGACAGCTCCCTGTATCAAAAGCTGCTGCTGCTCGAAAACTTACACCGTCTTCAGCTTGTGCTACCATCGCTGAGAACATGATCCCGCAGAAAAACAACAGGACAATCGCGCTTCGTTTTGCACTCATATTCAGCCCTCCCTTTCCATAATCTGACTTCGATAACCCGTATTTGAATATTTCGTCATCTCAAAAAACAAAAGCTCTATTTCTTAATTTTAAGAAACAGAGCTTTTGATAATCAGACCATAATCTTCTCCACAATTATAGCTGTTCGAAAACAAACATGAAACATTAAGGATCAAGGATACACTAACCTACTAACTCCATTATGGTATCTTGTCAAGGAATATTGCTGTAAGACTTTCAAGTGGTAACACTCGATTTTATCTCAGAATAAGCTTGAGGACTTGTAGGTGCATTCAATCGTTATAGAAGCAAATTTACCTCGAAGTTTTCCTTCACTTCCAACAAACACTCACCGGAAGAAACACCCTTTTCCCAAAGCTAGTTTAATCTTCTCCCCTGCCATCCCTTTTTCCTCAAAATATCAAAGAAGTTTATCCTTGCTTACCAAGGCAGACGACTGGAAGTATAGGGAAATAGCATTTGCTGCCCCCTTACATGGCGATTTCTCTTCGGGGTTTCGTGCGCCGGTATGCGATGCGTGGCCATGTTCGATCCTGCCAAAACCTTGAGCTTGAGTGCCGCTATGATTTGCCGTAAGATATGTGCCAAAAAGACGAAAGAGGGGCTATATGAAATGATCCGGCATAACCAATTGTTAAAAAAGATTTTTGATACCCAGTACTTCGCCGTACTTAATTCGGTTGGCTCGGGCCAGCCGTATAGCAATCTTATCGCATTCGCCGTAACCGACGATTGGAAATCTCTTGTTTTCGTTACCGAACGAACAACTCATAAGTATCAGAATATTCGAGAGAATGAGAGGGTAGCCTTGCTGCTGGACAATCGGACCAACCAGCTTTCCGATATTGCGGACGCTATCGCGATAACACTCATTGGTACCGCCCGGGAAGCATCAGATGGCAGAAGCGGTCTCCGGGACATTTTTCTTAAAAGGCATCCTCAACTGGAGCAATTTGTCAATAACCCCGATAATGCCCTCATTCTGGTGAATATTGACGAATATATAATTGCGGGTTTTGATGAAACAAAGTGTATTATAGTATCACAGCAATTATAAAAACAACGGAA
Source organism: Syntrophaceae bacterium UBA2210 (assembly GCA_002327865.1). Taxonomy (GTDB): domain Bacteria; phylum Desulfobacterota; class Syntrophia; order Syntrophales; family UBA2210; genus UBA2210. The sequence goes on along the minus strand of DCUQ01000009.1, from coordinate 278,853 downwards.
TTGCGACCTCGATCTCATTATCGATCTGCTGTTCTATACCTGAGAACACACATATTTTATGCACGTGAATATAATTCGATGATGGAGAAGTATCGTTCGGCGAGACTTGCCGGCACAGAGGAGGGGAAAGTTTTTCATAAAAGTGCGCTGTATGTGTTATGGTGAATGTTCGATACAATGAAGGATGAGATGATTGGGAAAGTCTCAGGTTGAGGATGCTTGGAAAGATGTAGGAAATCGGCAGTAAAATTAGTTTGCTTCGCTTTCAGTGTTTCAGATGTAGTGATGAAACATATTGTTTTCTGATTGTCGAAAATGCCGCTTCGTTTCGCAAGAGTCCGGAAGAAGAATTGAAAACGGTTTATTACCGCACGTAACAACTTTGGAGAATCATCGTGAATGATACAACAAAGCAGGAACGCAGGGGAGTGTTAAAAGATCGAAGAAAACATGCCTTTAGAAGAATGACCGATCAGGCACAGGCGTGCACGGAGTGTGGATTGTGTATGGATTCCTGCCCTACTTACCGCATTACGGGGGAAGCGCTGTTTTCTCCCATACATCGTCTTAAGACGGCTGTTGCGGTGTTGGAGGGGGTAGAAATCAGCCCGCTCATGATGGAAAGTATCTATAACTGCCCGAAGTGTATGCAGTGTGAGAACGTCTGCCCTTCCGATATCAAGGTCACGGAGATTGTTCATGCCGCGAGAGAAGCGCTGGTGCGGAGGGATCTGGCACCGTCGGAAAAACACAACGAGCGAATAGAAGAGATACTTGAGAAAGGAAACGCTGTCAGCGGCGACCCTGAACGGCGACTGGACTGGCTGCCGGAAGAATTTCCCGAACACGAGTCCGATACGCTCCTGTACCTGGGATGCCTTCCCTCATACTTGGTGAAAAATGTGGCGTCGTCTACGTATACCGTTTTGAAGAAACTCGGCGTGGATTTTATGATACTGCGGGATGAAGGATGTTGCGGTATTTACCTACATGAATCCGGGAAAAGAGACCTCGCGCGTGAATATTTTCAGAAGAATGTGGATCGATTCAAGGCTCTGGGGATAAAGAAGATCATAGTTCCCTGTGCCGGATGCCTTAAATGTTTCAAATATCTGTACCCTGATTTGCTCGGTGAGATCCCGCTTACAGTGCACCATGCGATTGAAATAATATACGATGCGTTGAAGGAAAAACCCGATGTCCTGAGAAAGATAGAGCGGACGGTGACATACCAGGATCCCTGCCGGGTGGCCAGGGGCGAAGGGTTGATCGAAGAACCGCGGGAAATTCTCCGGATGTGCGGAGCGTCGGTACACGATATGGAAAAAAACAGAGAAGAGGGCGTCTGTTGCGGAGCGGGGGGCGGGATACGGTCCGTTTATCCGAAATTGTCTTTGCAGATAGCGAGCGATCTATTGCAGACGGTGGATACGGAATCTGTCGTAACGGCCTGTCCCTTCTGTGCCTTCAACCTTGATTTCGCATCGAAAAGGAAACGTCTGGGTAAAGACCTCGTCTATTTTGCCGAGATCGTACAGGAATCTCTCTTAACCGGAGCGGGGGAATGAGGGGCAAAAGCTGAGCAACGTAAATCGACACATCGGAATTCCCCGGATGCTGCTGTCACGGGCTGCCGTGTTGAAACGGCTCGTGATTATCAATATGTAGTGAAAGGAGTTGTCGATGAGAGGCAATGTTTCAATCCAGGATAAAGCAGGCGCGTATCTTCCGGAGCGCCGGATTACCGGTATCGGTGCCAGTCCGAGAAAAGGCGGGAATTCGGATGTCCTTATGAAACATATCCTGAACGGAGCCGGGCGAAGCGGTGTTGCCGTCGAAGCAGTGCGGCTGACAGGTTATCAGTTTCAGCCTTGTATCGGGTGTGAAAAATGCAGAAAAGATGCAATCTGTGCCGGCCGTCAACGACGGGATGAATCTTCTGTATCCCAACATTATCGGTTCCCGGGGACTGGTGCTGATATCACCCACGCACAACTATAACGTTACCGCGTGGATGAAGGCCTTCATCTACCGGCTATATTGCCTGTATATATTCGATAATAACCATCCCAGAGGCTGGTCGAGCCGGCTGGCCGGCCAGGGACGCAAGGCGGTTCTGGCGGCGGTCTGCGAGCAGGAAACAAAAAAAAGACATGGGGTTTACCCTCGAAGCGATGCGCCTTCCTCTTGAAGCGCTGGGATATGAAATAATCGGCGAATTAAGCGTGTTCGGGGTGTTCGGCAAGGGCAACGTCAAAGATCAGCCGGAAACACTGAACAGGGCGTCGGCACTCTGGGCCGAATTGGCGAACGCACTTTAATGGCGGATCGACAGTATCGCATGTGCATGATTATTCCTGGACAACCACTTAAAGAAAGAGTGTTTATTATCAAGATGTCGATGTTTGTCCGGATTGCCGCCCGGTTATAAAATGTCGGCAGCTTTTTGTCAGACGATATCAGGAGGCAATAATGAAAATTCCGTTTTACCAGATAGATGCGTTTGCCAATGAGGTCTTTTCCGGGAATCCTGCGGGAGTTTGTCTTCTCGACGGGTGGTTGAGTGATGATGTTCTCCAGTCCATAGCGGCAGAGAACAATCTTCCGGAGACCGCTTTTCTGGTTCGCTGCGAGAATTACTATGATTTACGATGGTTTACACCGGAGGTGGAAATCGATCTTTGCGGTCATGCAACCCTGGCAAGCGGTCACGCCATCTTTGAATATATCGACCCCTGCGCCCGGCAGGTGGAATTTATGAGCAAGAGCGGAAAACTGTCCGTAAAAAAACATGACGGCCTGCTTTACCTGGATTTCCCGTCGCGGAGACCCACGGCATGTAAATGGCCCGATAAGGTCGATGCCATGCTCGGCTCTTCTCCGTCGGATATTCTTGCTTCGAGGGACCTGATGGTTGTGTTCGATGACGAAGATGCGATCAGGACAATGACACCCGATTATGACGCATTATCCCGGCTGGACTATTTCGCCGTGATTGTTACGGCTCCAGGCAGGGAATCCGATTTCGTCTCCAGGTTTTTCGCTCCAGGCGCCGGTATACCGGAAGATCCCGTTACGGGATCCGCTCACTGCACGCTTGTTCCGTACTGGGCGGAGCGCCTGAAAAAGAGCAATCTTCATGCGTTGCAGTTGAGCGCGCGCGGCGGTGAACTTTTCTGTACGGATATGGGTGACAGGGTCGAAATCGGAGGCAGGGCGGTCACGTATCTTTCGGGCACAATAACGATATAATTTTCTCGAAGACAAAAAACGACGCGCCGTATCCTGTCGTGAAAAACTACTCCCGGCCATGCAGTGTTATTCACTGCTAACAACTGAAATCGCCGATTATTATTTCGTTTTTGTATGCCGCTTGCTTTTGTCCAGTTCCATCTTGCACAGTCGGATACTTTCGGGAGTCACTTCGATCAGTTCGTCTTCAGCGATGAATTCTATGTACTGGTCCAGAGACATGCGTCGCGGTGGGCGCAGGGTTACTGTGGCGTCTGATGTGGCGCTGCGCATATTGGTCAGGTGTTTTTCCTTCGTTATATTTACATACAGGTCGCCGGGCTTGTTTCGTTCTCCGATAATCATACCTTCGTAGATTTCTGACCCGATCTCGATCAGGAGCTCTCCTCGGTCTTCCATGGCGAGACTAGCGTAGGGTGTCACTTTCCCCGCTCTGTCGGCGACAAGGGTTCCGTTCGCACGCTGAGGAATCGCACCGAACCACGGCTCGTATCCTTCAAAGATTGTATTCATCACCCCTGCCCCTTTTGTATCTGTCAGAAAATGGTTTCGAAAACCGATTAATCCGCGCGACGGTATTATAAACTCAAGTTTGGTGTGCCCGCTTCCCCTGTTGATCAGGTTTGTCATGCGTCCCTTTCTTTTTGCAATGGTTTCCGTAATTATCCCGATGAACGTTTCCGGAATGTCGATCAGGAGACGTTCGGTCGGTTCGAGTGTTTTGCCTTTCTCTTCTTTCGTGATTACCTGCGGTTTGGATACCATGAATTCGTATCCTTCCCTGCGCATGGTTTCGATGAGAACGGCCATCTGCAGTTCTCCCCGGCCGCAGACCTCGAACATGTCGCTTCGTTCAAAAAACCTGACCTTCAAGGCAACGTTTCGCAGGGTTTCTTTTTTCAGGCGGTCTTTGAGGTGCCTGGATGTCAGGTATTTGCCTTCGGTACCGGCCATGGGACTGCTGTTGACATAAAAAGTCATTGAGACCGTCGGTTCGTCTATATAGATACGTGGGAGCGGTGCCGGATTTTCGAGAGAAGATATCGTATCTCCGATCGCCGGGTTGTCGACACCGGCTACGGCGATGATATCGCCCGATTCCACTTTGTCGACCTGTATTTTTTGCAGCCCTTCAAAGGTATACAGGGCCGAAAACTTTATCCCCCGCGTAATTTTGTCTAACCCGCACAGGGAATAACTCTTGTTCATTTCCAACGTGCCGTTTGTCAGCCTGCCGACGGCAACCTGCCCGACATACGGATCATAGTCGAGATTTGTTATCAGAAACTGCGGCACCACGGTATCGTCCGCCCGGGGTGGGGGCACATGGGCGACGATTGTCTCGAACAGCGATCGTAGGTCGGTGGAGGCATCTCCAGGTTTCGTATGGGCGACCCCCGTTTTCGCATTGGTGTACAGAATGGGAAACTCTATCTGTTCTTCATTCGCGTCAAGATCTATAAAGAGGTCATATACTTCGTTGATGACCTCCGCTATCCGTGAATCGCTGCGGTCTATCTTGTTGATGACCACGATGATGGGCAGATGTTTCGCGAGCGTTTTTTTAACTACAAAGCGGGTCTGGGGCAATGGCCCTTCACTGGCATCGACAAGCAGGAGAGCGCCGTCGACGAGATTCAGGCTCCTTTCGACTTCTCCGCCGAAATCGGCATGTCCGGGTGTGTCGACGATATTGATCTTGATGTCGCCGTACCAGAGCGCGGTGTTTTTTGCCATGATCGTAATTCCCCGCTCGCGCTCAAGATCCATTGAATCCATGATACGTTCCGCTACCTGCTGGTTTTTCCTGAAAGTGCCACTTTGCGCCAGCATGCCGTCGACGAGCGTTGTCTTCCCGTGATCGACGTGAGCGATGATAGCGATATTTCTGATATTGTGCTTCTGAGGGTATGCCATTCAAATCTCCTTTTAAACGAAACAGAGCCCGGGGTAACCGGGCTCGGAACGGCGGCTTTTAGCAGAAAATTAAATATAATGCTATTTATTTAATTAGGTGCAGGGTATCGGCAAACCCCCTTAAACAGAGCTATGCGAGGCGCCACGGACATAACATACAGATAATTGGGAACAGAATATTTTATAGAAACTCACCGATGTATGTTGAGTAAACACCCGCCCCGATACCAATCCATTCATGATTGCCGGTGTTGTATATCGCGGCCATTATTACGTTGACTCACCATGCAGCTTTCCTTATACTGACTTTATGAATTATTTCATGAAGGTTATGAACTCCGGATCACCGGTATCCGGTGTTTCTCTTTACCCCGACGATGGTGAAAATTATTATGCACACTCGAAATGCCGGCTTTATGCCCGGCATGTTTCTCTCGAATCTTATCAGTGAGTATGGATATGAAAGATCAATATAAGACCAGGAAACAGCTTCTTGATGAACTTGATGATTTGCGGAATCGCATATCGGATCCGGAAAATGCAAAGGCTCCGCGGAGACAGACAGTAAAAACATTCCAGGATGATGCGTGGGAATACCGTTCTCTCTTTGAAGATTCAAGGGACGCAATCCTGATAACGACTACAGAAGGCGAATTCATTGATTTCAACCAGGCCGCGCTGGATCTTTTCGGATACGACAGAGAAGAGATGATGGGTATGAATATACGGGAATTCTACGTCAGCGTTGACGACCGTGTCGAGTTTCAGAAGGAAATAGCAAAGAAGGGATCCGTTACGGATTATGAGGTAAATCTTCGTAAAAAAAGCGGAAAGAAGATGAATTGCCTCTTTACAATGGCAGTAAGAAAGCGGGGGAAAACGGTTCTGGGTTACCATGGAATTGTCCGTGATATAACGGAGCAAAAGTGGGCGGAGAAACTTTACAGAACTGTTGTGAACAGCTTCCACATGAGTGCTTATGTATCACAGAAAGGGAAATTCAAATTTGTCAATCCTCATATCCTGAATAGTCTGGGCTATACAAAGGATGAATTGATAGACACGAATTGTCTGGATCTTGTCCACCCTGAAGACCGGGAAAGGGTGAGAGACAGCGCCATAGAGATGTTAGAGGGGAAACTTCAGGCTCCTTACGAGTTCAGGGTGCTTACCAGAGACGGCAGGTTCATATGGATGCTGGAGATCGTTACAACGATAGATTACTTCGGAGAGCGAGCCGTTATGGGGAGCTCGATCGACATAACCGAGATCAAGGAGTCTCGGATTAAACTCGAAAAGGCAAGGGAATTGGAGTCTTCCATCCTTGCCGCAATCCCGCACGCGGTAATCGGTCTCGAAAACAGGCGGATCATTTTTGCAAACGATGCCGTCAGAACCGTTTTCGGCTGGGAACCCGAGGAACTGATCGGAAAACTTACGAGGGTCTTCTATCGAACGGATGAAGAATATGAGGAAATAGCAAAGCATCATTACCCTGTTCTTGAGAAACAGAAAACGCATAGTGAGGAATTTCCCTGCCGGCGTAAGGACGGCAGCGACATAATATGTATGGTAAGAACGTCCAGGATAGGAAAGACCCTGCAGGAAAAAAGAATAGTTGTTGTTTATGAAAATATTACCGCCCGCAAACGGGTGCAGGAGGCTCTCAAAAGGAGCTTTGAACGCCTGGAAACACGATTGGAAGAAACGGTAAGCGCTCTGGCATCAATGACGGAAAAGAGAGACCCCTACACGGCGGGTCATCAGCAGCGGGTGACGCAGCTTGCCTGTGCCATTGCGAAAGAGATGAATCTACCGGAGAAGCAGATACAGGGCATACGTGTTGCCGCAACCCTTCATGATCTGGGAAAGGTATATGAACCGGCCGAGATTCTGAGCAAGCCGGATCTATTGACGGATATCGAATTCCTGATGATGAAGGTACACCCTGATATCGGTTATGATATCTTGAAGAACATAGAATTTCCCTGGCCCGTAGCGAAAATTGTTCGTCAGCACCACGAAAGGCTGGATGGATCGGGATATCCTGATGGGCTTACCGGTGATAAAATTTTACTGGAAGCGCGCATCCTGGCAGTGGCGGACGTTGTCGAGGCTATGGGTTCCCACCGGCCTTACAGACCTTCCCGCGGAATAAAGAAGGCGCTGGAAGAAATATCGACTAACAAGGGTATCCTTTATGATGATGTTGTTGTTGATGTCTGCCTGAAACTTTTCAAGGAGAAAGGATTTCGATTCGAACTTGATCCTCATAAGAAAAACTCTGTACGCTGAATCTCCGAACCAGGGTGAACCGGAAAAATTCAGCTTGCCCGCGCAGTTGCTTTTCTGATAGCCTTTTCACGAAAAGATGGGGTTTGCTGTCTCTTAGAAGAACACGTGAGAGGGAACCACGCGTGAAACTCTGCATTCTCATATCCGACGAAGTCTTTTTCAGACCAAAGGTGTTGTTCAGTCTGTTAATGAACAACAGGGATAATGTCTGCCTTGTTGCCGAAGTACGTGATGGCAATAAGAACATGAAAAAGGAAAAGCATCTGGCGCCGCTTGAACTGTGGGGGATACGAAACATTCTCCGTTTAAAAATGACAAGCCTGGCAACGAGAATTTTTGCGATGTTTCTTCCATCTTTTTCTCAAAGCTGCCTTACTAATAAAAAGGTGTGCGCTTTTTTCCGGGTACCCTGGATGAAAATTAACAGTGTAAACGACCCGGATTTTATCAGGCATGTATCTTCACTGTGTCCAGATGTCGTCATCTCGATACAGCGCCAGATTTTAGGTGCCGGTATGCTGGCAGTTCCGAAGATCGCATGCATTAACTGCCACCCGTCCAGTCTGCCGAAGTACCGCGGATTCTGGCCGGTTTTGCTGGCCATGATCAACGGGGATAAAACCATCGGTGTTACGGCGCACATAATGACGGACAGAATAGACATGGGGCCGATTCTTGCCCGGAGAGAATTTGCCACATCGCCACGTTTCAGCCTTATGGATAATTACCGCCTTGTTTATGAAATGTACCCGGAAGTTATATGCGAAGCGATCGATTGCCTGAAAGAAAAAAAGATCGCCGATCTTCCTTGCGTTCCGGGAGATGCTCCCTACTGCTGTGGTCCGACCGCGGCAGACATGGAGCGATTCCGTGCCGGGGGACTCCGGATGCTTTGATCGATGTTTGAAAAAGAGACGCGGATGAACGAATATACCGAAAATCGCTGCAACGGGTGTTCCACAAACCAGCATTGTTGCAGAAACCTTACGAGTCTCCGGCTGACCGGGTCGGAATACTTCGATCATTTTGCCGACTACCGTGCGGCGCTGATCGTTCGAGAGACTTATGGGATATACATCATCTCCGCGAAAAAAGGACAATCATGTCCGTACTGGGACGGCGCATGCCGAATCTACGAGAAACGGCCGATTGAGTGCCGATTGTATCCCTATACAATCGGTAATCTCTGGAAGTGGCGCCGCCATGTTTTCATCACCTTTCATTCCAGAACAAAATGTCCCTTCAAGGAAAGTCTCCTGATTCCTCAAGACAAGGCTGAAAAAATGGTTGCCGAATTTACCGAGGAGGCATTTGGAAATGGGTGCATGCAACACGTCTATAATGAAGTGTTGCTCCCTGGATTAATCAGCAAAATTCGTGGCTTTTTTCGGCGTATCGCCTAGACATTCTTTTCTCCAGGACAGGATGAGTGAAGAGATCATGGAAGGTGACACGGCACAACTTCCAACATGTAGTGACAACGTTGTTCTGACCGGTATTACAGGACGATTATCTCGACAAATACATCGAGTTAATTGCCTCATTATAGAATGCCCATGAGAAATACAATACCCTTGACTATAACAGCCGATTATTTTTGAAGTTCTTTAAGCACAATTTATAGATATAGTTGTTATGGTTGTTAACCCGGAACTCGCAATACTTGAGATGCAAGTAAAAGATTGATTGTGGGATGACATGAAATTTTAGAAATTTTTGTATACCTGTTACTTATTGACATGACTGGACTTTTAGTACATTTCAGTGTACTGTTCCAGCCAAGCCCCATATTTTTATTTGCTTGCTGTTCAATTCAAGGAGAAAAAACATGAGATCTGTTTGTATTGCCTACGCCGATGGATGCAGCAGGGCTGAAGCCGAGATTGAACTGCTGGGCCAGTACTTCGAGGCAAATGGGTTTCAGATTAAGGAGAAAATTGAAGAAGCAGATATTGTGCTGGTTTCAGCCTGTGGTTTTGATTTGTGCTCGGAAAAAACCAGCATGAAGCTTTTACGTAAAGCTTTTCAGAAGAAAGAGAAAAAAGCGCAATTTGTGGTTACCGGCTGTCTGCCTGCTATTAACCGGGAAATAATTGCTGAAGCTTTCGACGGCCAGGCCTTGTTGTTCCCTGCCCGGCTTTTTGGAAGGCTGGACGAGCTTATTTCGGCTAAAATTCCGTTCAAAGAAATTCTTGAGAAGGTCGATCTTTCTCACAGTTTTGTCAAGACCGATGTTAAACTGAGAGACGAGCAGTCTGAATCGATCGTGGGGATCGATCAAAGCTATAATCCGAAGGCCAGAAGAGTATTCAGCAGTTCTGAAAGATTTACAGCAGCTCTTTTCCTGACAAGAACAAAAATAGATGATCTGATTGCCCACTTTCCCAAGTGCCTGCAATTGCAATTTATCCGTCAGAGCCAGCATCTCGTCCCTTCCCTGCTGCTGTCCCGGGGATGCCAGGGACAGTGCACATATTGTGGAATACCTTCTGCTGTTGGTTCTCTGAAATCATTGCCCCTGGAGAGAATAGTTGACAATTTTCGCTCTATTCTTGAGCAGGGTAACAGGGTGATTGGCCTGGTTGCAACCGACGTTGGTTCTTATGGACAGGATAACGGTTCCAATGTGGTGAAACTGTTCCAAAAGCTGTTTGCTTCCGACGAAAAGTTCCAGTTAATAATCAATGATTTTAACCCGCGCTGGCTGGTCGAATATTCTGATGACCTTATAGATCTTTTTGCCGCCAATGCGAAGAAGATCGATTATATTCTCATGCCTGTTCAGTCAGGTAGCGAAAAAATTCTCTCACTCATGAAACGGGGGCATAAGGCTTCCGTGTTACTGGAACATATGCTGGCCTTGAAAAAAGCTGTTCCGGGCATTCATATCGGTACCCATGTCATGGTGGGTTTCCCTGGAGAAACGGAGGAAGATTTCAACGCAACACTTGATTTCTTGAAAAAAATCAATTTTTATTACATGAAAGTGTTCAAGTATGATGATCGTCCACGGATCGAGGCGGCGAAGCTGCCTTTTAAGGTGCCGGAGAAGGTCAAAAGACAACGGCTGCTGAGATTGATTAGGGAGTTCCACGAACTGGTCAAATAAAAACTGTTTTACGGTAGATACTTAGCTGTTTTTAAGGCTTCCTCTTGCGAAATAGAAAAGATGCCGCATACTGCCACATATCCATGATGAATTTGAGACAAAACCACGCAATGCGTTGGCGACATGTCAAATGTTTATCATAAACGGCATCGTACTCGATGCAGGGTTCAGCGCCTCGGAGCGTTTTGAAAAGACCGCTGCCCGCGCTCAGATTCAAAAGCTGTTTTCTCTTTTTAGCTTCGTCCATAACGGCCGAGAAATCCTGACGGTTCAGGCCGACTTTCAGCGGCATCTCTGTGTTGTAACCGCCGACTCCGGAAATCATAACTTTCTTATTGGAGTAAAAGCTTGAAAAGGAGTCGATCCGGCCATCTTTTCGCAAAACCGTAATCTCCAATATCCGTTCTTTGAGTATGAGATGGAAAAAAGCATCTTTAAGCTGCGGGTTGAATGAAGAGTGCTTTTGCAGATAAAGATTACGGTATAATTTCGTCAGTAAAGGTACATCGGACGCTGTTAACTGACTTGCGTCGATAACTTCGTACCCCATTCTTCCGGATAAGTTACGATCATAACGAACGGTTTTATTTTTCAAATATGCCTTTGAAGCGGGGTTGAGAATGTAAATCCGGCGACTTCGAATCATTCGATAGCCATTGTTGTGGAGTGAATCGAACAATTTTCCCCCGGTACAGGTGTTGACCGAACGGAAAACAATAGCATGACCCGGGTATTTATGTGTCAGGACGGATGTAACAGCTTCGACTTGCCTGGCAGATAATGCGGGAGAAGGATTCGTGGTGAAAAGCCAGTTGTTCACATATATGACTTTGTCGACGCGTCCCGCTTTCATGACCATGGCGAACGGCAGGGAGCATGCCTTTATCAGCCATGCAAGAAAACGGTTATCCAGCTTGTCGATTTTTTCCAGCGCGTATTTCACATAATGCGTATAGATTGAGCACACGTTGGAGTCGTTATAATTTCTTTCGGCCAATACAAGAGGCATCAGGATATCGTCCACCATAATTCCCGTCACAGTGACATGGGCATTGTCCATATAGAAAAGAGGGCCGTTTTCAATAAGCGGCACCACATATTTTCTCGTATGATCTGCTTCTTCGTTCGACGGCCAATCTATCGAAGCCACATTATCCGCATCGATAATCCGTATTGCTGAATCCATACAGTTTTCCTTCGTCCGGTAACCGGCGATAGTAAGATAAGGCAAAAACATAGACGCGATCAAGGAATCGCGGTTAGTTCTGTCGCAACGGATCATTTGCGGCACAAATGCATATGCGCAGGGGAAATCCGGCAATCCGGCGTATTGGAATAACATCGGACCGGATTTACATGGTAAATGAATCAAACAATCGACGTTCAGATTCCCCTTCGATCTTTGCAGTCACTTCCACAAAAGGTACCAGCGGTGAATTTTCCAGCTTGTTACGCAACAATTCGTCAATCTGGAAAATGCCGGCGGAGTTAGCCAGTATGATTTCGATGCATACCGGTTTCTTTGTTCCCTTGATGATATTTACATTGTCCACAGCCTGTGCGGAAACGGAATGTATGTTTACCGTCCCTGCTTCGAAGGGAATGCGGGAGCGGCCACTGGTAATGTCGGTCGCGTCGGCTACTTTCAGGACGCCGGCTTCGATGGTAAGGCATTTTTCTCGTGCATCATGGGCAATGACGGCATGCAGGATTTCAGACACCATCTTTGTCAAATCCGGTTCTACATAGATCCCCTCGAGCAATTCGCGTGCTTTGCGAAATGCTATCAGAACGCTGTATCTTTCGTGGTTGTTACGGTGAACCGAAATACCGATATCGTGCAGGCAGGCTGCCAATACCACAATCAATTCGGCGTCTTCAGCAGTCAATTCGTGATCCGTTACCGCACTCGGAGTAACGCCGCTCTCGGTTAACAGGCGTATAATACGCAAGGCGGCATTGGCAACGATGCGAATATGCACCTCGCCGTGATCGCTGATGTGTGAACGGTTCACCGCGTTGACATTTGCGCATTTCCAGAGCTGAATCAGTTCCTGGTCCGCGTTGATTCGATCTGCCAGCATTCGTAATTTTTTGTTTTTGCGCACGGGTATTTTAAATTCCATAATCTTGTTTCCAAAGGCCGTGATGGATTGCAGTAATGGTTAACGATTTGCCCTGACTGTAAGCGATTAGGGAAAGCGTCCGGGCTCTGATTGCTTTATTTATGGCTATGTGGATGGAAAAGATTCCATATATTGCTCTTTCATCCTGCTTCCAGAGCATAATCTGCCGCTCTCTCTGCGTGCATCCTGGTGGTATCGAACAACGGTACCGGTGTCTGATTCTGTGTAACCAGTAACGCGATTTCCGTGCAACCGAGAATAATCGCATCTGCACCTTCCTCCGCAAGTTTTTCAATGATCCTAAGGTACTGCTCTCTGGATTTCGCTTCAATCTTTCCCAGGCACAACTCATCGTAGATCACATTATGAACAATCATCCGGTCGGCCGGGTCGGGTATATGCACCGTGAGACCGTATAAGGTTTCCAGCCTGCCTTTGTAAAAATCCTGCTCCATGGTGAATCGTGTGCCAAGCAGACCGACGGACCGTATACCCTCGGAGATAACTTTCCCGGCTGTGGCATCGGCGATATGCAGAAACGGGATGTTTATGCTTTTTTCAATCTGAGGGGCTACAAGGTGCATTGTGTTTGTGCACATAATCATGAAATCCGCTCCGGCATGCTCGAGACATTTTGCGGCGCGGCTCAGGATTTTCGCTGTCGCATCCCAGTTGCCCGAATTCTGCAATTGTTCTATTTCGGCAAAATCAACACTGTATAAACACAATTTTGCGGAATGAAGACCGCCTAACCGGGCTTTTACACTTTCATTGATAATGCGGTAGTACGTTGCGGTCGATTCCCAGCTCATACCACCGAGTAGTCCGATTGTTTTCATGCGTGACGCATCCTTTTTCGGTTACATGAGTGCCCTGAATAGCGCTGCAAATCCGGGAATCCGTACGAACAACGGGTGCGTTCGCTGACCGGGAGCCGTTTCATCCAGGGCGGCATTAAATCAATAAGTTGTTAATATCAGATTTAAAATGCCTTGACAAACAATATTTCGATTATATATAAGCCTCTAATGTGAAAGCAGTTACTCTTTAAGTAGTATATGTAAGAAGGATAAAACCACGTGGTACGAATTCCCTGCGCTATGAAACCGGTTCCGGAATATTTTTGGTTGAGGAATCAGCTCTCACCAATTGGAAACCAGTCATACTGATCGCTGACGGCAACCATACGATGAAGATTCGACAACTGTTATGGAAGGCCAGATCGGACTTTAACGATTTGAAATTCCCTACACCCGGACTGGACGCCGAGATTCTGCTTGCGTTTTCTATTGGCAGAGAGCGGGATTTTCTTTACGCGCATCCCGGGAGGAAGCTTTCCGACAACGAACTGAAACGGTTTTGCACCCTGTCAGAGAGGAGAAAGAAGGGGGAACCGGTTGCATATATCACCCGGAAGAAAGAATTCTGGTCACGGGATTTTGAGGTGACCCCGGATGTGTTGATACCTAGACCAGACACGGAAATTATGGTCGAAGAAGTGCTGAAGCTCTCTGGGAAAGCCGGTAAGGGCGGCATCAGGATATTGGAAATCGGTACCGGAAGCGGGGTGATCAGCATCACGCTCGCATCCGAACTTGAAAACGCCGTCATTACGGCTACCGATTGTTCCCCGAAGGCTATTGCGGTTGCCGCGAAGAACGCTGTGAATCATAACATAGAGGGAAAAATTTTATTTCTATCAGGGGATATGTTCACGCCCGTTGAAGGAAAATTTGATATAATCGTTTCGAATCCTCCGTATATTTCCGAGAACGAATTTACATTACTCGCTCCGGAGGTCAGGGACTACGAGCCTCGCCATGCACTTATAGCCGGTCCGGAGGGTACGGAATTTCACTGTAAACTTGCGCGCGACGGGAAAGGATTTCTGGAGAAAAACGGTTGGCTTGTCATGGAAATCGGTGCGGGGCAACGATTTTCCGTATGCAAAATACTGCAGGAGAACGATTACTGTGATATTAACGTTCGCTCGGATTATTCCGGGATAGAACGGGTCGTCATGGCGAGAAAGGAAGGATAACGGCGTGGACAGAATTATCATACATGGTGGAAGGCGGCTCGAAGGGTCCGTCCGCGTCAGCGGTGCCAAGAATGCCGCTCTCCCTGTCATTGTGTCTTCGTTGCTTACGGAGGGGTGGAATGTCTTTCATAACGTTCCCGATCTTGCGGACATTGCTACGACAAAGAAACTTCTGACAGGATTCGGAACCGAGATCGAGGGAGATGAGACGCTGAAAATCAATGCGGGAACAATAACAAGCTGTGAGGCCCCCTACGATCTGGTTAAAACTATGAGGGCCTCGATTCTTGTTCTTGGACCGCTCGTTGCACGGATGGGCAGGGCTCGTGTTTCTCTTCCGGGCGGATGCGCAATAGGTGCCAGACCGGTAAATTTACATCTAAAGGCCTTGCAGGCTATGGGAGCGGAGATAGAACTCAAAGACGGTTACGTGGAAGCCAGGGCGCCAAGACTCAGAGGAGCCACCATATATTTCGATATATCAACGGTGACAGGCACCGAAAATATCATGATGGCCGCTTCGCTCGCCGATGGGACAACGATTCTCGAAAATGCGGCACGGGAACCGGAGATTGTCAATCTTGCCGACGTATTGAACGGTATGGGTGCAAAGATCAGGGGAGCTGGAACGGATATCGTGGAGATCGAAGGGGTGAAAACCCTGCGGCCTGTTGAAGCCGACATAATTCCCGACAGAATTGAAGCGGGAACGTATATGATCGCAGCGGGTCTCACCGGGGGAGACGTAAAAATTCTCGGATGTATACCGAGTCATCTCGATGCCGTGATAACCAAATTGCGGGAAACGGGCATGGAGATCACCCCGATAGACGGCGGGCTCAGAGTGGTAGGCAACCGGGATATAACCAGTGTGGATGTAAAAACCCTTCCCTATCCCGGGTTTCCCACGGATCTTCAGGCACAGATCATGGTGCTGATGTCCATGGGCGGGGGAAGCAGTGTTATTAAAGAAACTGTGTTTGAAAACAGATTTATGCATGTTAATGAACTTATGAGAATGGGGGCGGACATAACCGTTGATTGTAACAGCGCGATTGTAAGAGGCGTTTCCGGGCTTCGTGGCGCCCCTGTGATGGCGACCGACCTGAGAGCTTCCGCGTCGCTTATACTTGCCGGGCTGGTAGCCGAAGGTACTACCGAAATCTCAAGAATTTATCACATAGACAGAGGGTACGAACATATAGAAAAGAAAATTTCTTCCATTGGCGCCGATATAAGGAGGGTAAAAGGATAGAAGTGAATGTTCTAAAAACACATGAAGGCTCATTCGCGGCGGAACTTGAGCGTATAAAAAACAGGCGGCATTCCGTACCGGCATCCGTTGAGGATGTTGTATCAGTAATTCTGGATGATGTTAAAGCACGGGGAGATGACGCGCTTTTTGAGTACACGGAAAAGTTTGATGGTGTTCTTCTTGATGCGCTCACTGTTGAAGTTTTTCCGGATGAAATAGAAGCGGCGTTCCGCAAAGTAAATGCAGATGATCTCGATATACTCAGGTTTTCTGCCGCGCGGATAGAAGCATTCCACAGGAAACAGGTTGAGCGGTCCTGGTCTTATTCAGATGATGACGGGATAAAACTCGGACAGGTAGTGCGTCCCCTTGAACGTGTAGGGATATATGCTCCGGGCGGCCTCGCTACCTACCCCTCCACGGTATTAATGGCCGCTGTGCCTGCCAGTATCGCGGGTGTCAAAGAAATCATTCTTGTCACTCCGGCCAGAGGAGGAGACTTAAATCCTCTGATGCTTGTCGCCGCACGTCTGTCCGGTGTGAGCCGTATATTCAAGATCGGCGGGGCTCAGGCTGTGGCCGCGCTTGCCTTTGGTACGCAGACTGTTCCCCGTGTGGATAAAATAGTCGGCCCCGGGAATATCTACGTAGCCGCCGCGAAAAAGATGGTATACGGGAAAACAGGTATAGACATGGTGGCCGGTCCGAGTGAGATAGTTATCATTGCCGACAGTATGGCGGACCCGGAAGTGGTCGCCGCCGATCTCCTATCACAGGCTGAGCATGATCCGATGGCCGGCGCGATTCTTCTGACGCCGGATGATAATCTTGCCTGCCGGGTTGCCGCTGAAGCCGGAATCCAGGCAGAACGGCTTGAACGTGCTGTGGCTGCCGAGGCGCTGACAAATTATGGTGCGGCGATTATAACCAGGGATATGGATGAGGCGGTAGATATCGCGAACAGTCTCGCGCCGGAGCATCTTGAACTGGCGGTGGAAAAACCCGAAAATCTCCTTGACAGGATAACGAATGCGGGCGCGGTATTTCTCGGAAGGAATACACCGGAGGTTCTGGGAGATTATATCGCGGGCCCGAATCATATCCTTCCCACCGGAGGGACGGCACGATTTTCTTCGCCTCTCGGGGTTTATGATTTCATCAAAAGAATGAACGTAATATCCTTTTCCGAAGAGGCACTCGGAAAACACGGGGCAAAGGCTGCCGGGTTTGCCGCGATTGAAGGCCTTGAAGCGCACAAAAGATCGATTACAATAAGACTTGATAAAATACGGTCTTAGAGCGCAATTCAAGACAAAAAACGCTTGACAAAAAGCACGTGGTCACCTAAAGGACTGCAAAGCAATTATTGAGCGGGCGTAATTCAGGGGTAGAATGTCAGCTTCCCAAGCTGAAAGTCGTGGGTTCGAATCCCATCGCCCGCTCCATTATTTTTGGTTGCAAAAGAATTATTGCTGTGTTATCAGCATACGAGAAGTGGGCCTTGCCCGCTTTTTTTATTTTTTGTGGTGAAAAATGAATCATTCGAGCCGATCGTATCGCGAAAAGATAATAGACCTGGTTGAACAGGTTATCGAATCCGAGCAGATGGAGCTTGTCGATGTCGAATGTCTCAAGGGAAAAGCCCGCTGGATGGTCAGGATCTACATAGATAAAGAAGGCGGTGTGGGGCTCGATGATTGTGCCATGATAAGCGGTGAGATTGGAGATCTTCTCGATGTACATGATATCCCTCCGGGTTCCTACGATCTGGAGATATCGTCTCCCGGACTCGACCGTCCCCTTGTACGTGACAAAGATTTTGTACGTTATACAGGGCACAAGGTCTCTATCAGTATCGCCGGGAAGATAGAGGGAAGGAAAAATTTCAAGGGAAGGTTGTTGGAATTTGTTGAGAAAGAAGGAGAAATGGTCCTTGTCGTGGATGTTGGGGGAAGGATTTACAATATACCGAAGAATAAAGTAGTGAAGGCAAATCTTCAATACGAATTTTAGCTCGGAGGGCAGTAGCATGTTGCCAGATCTTAAGCGTCTCATCGAACAGATGGGAAAGGAAAAAGGCATAGACAAAGAGATAATCATAGATGCGCTGGAAACAGCCGTTTTAACCGCTGCAAGAAAGAAACTCGGGTTGGATCTTGATCTCGAAGTGAATTACAACGAGGAGGCGGGAGAGATAGAAACCTTTCTTTTCAAAACAGTGGTGGAAAATGTCCTGAATCCCGACACGCAGATATCCCTGGAAGAAGCGCGTGAAGCAATGGATGAGGATGCGGAACTCGGAGACAGCCTTGGAATAAAAATAGAAACGGATACCTTCGGCAGAATCGCTGTTCAGACGGCTAAACAGATTATAATCCAGAAGGTTAAAGATGCTGAGCGTAATAATGTATATGAAGAATACAAAGACAGAAAGGGAGAACTTGTCAACGGTTTCGTGCAGCGATTTGAGGGAGGAAACATAATCGTAACTCTCGGTATGTCGGAGGGAGCCATTCCTGCTTCCGAGCAAATCAAAAGGGAATCGTTCAGGAGAGGTGAAAGAATAAGAGCATACATATATGACGTGAAAAAGATATCGAAGGGGCCTCAGATCTTGCTGTCCAGAACACATCCCGGTTTTGTCAGGACACTTTTTGAAATGGAGGTTCCGGAAATATCGGAGGGTCTTATAGAAATTGTCAATATAGCAAGGGAGCCTGGAAACCGGACCAAGATCTCTGTAAAATCCGTGGATAAAGATATCGACCCGGTCGGAGCATGTGTCGGAATGAGGGGGTCCAGAGTGCAGGGCGTTGTTCAGGAACTGCGAGGAGAAAAGATAGATATTGTTCCCTGTTCCGATGATCCCGTAAGATATGTGTGCAACGCGCTGTCGCCGGCCAAGGTCGACAGGGTGTATATGGATGAAAGCGCCAAGACTATGGAGGTTATCGTCCCGGATGATCAGCTTTCGCTGGCTATCGGCAGGGCCGGACAGAATGTGCGCCTGGCCGCCAGACTTACCGGCTGGAGAATAGACGTTAAAAATGAGGCCGGTGTCGCGGAAGAGGAAAAGGAAGGGTATAAATCGCTCATGAGAATCACCGGCATCGGTGAGCATACTGCCAATCTTCTTTATGAGGAAGGGTTTAAGGATGTTGCGATGATGGCTTCGGCAGAACCGGAGGTATTAAGCTCCATAAAGGGGATCAGCCATAAGAAAGCCGTAACATTGATTGAAGAGGCAAGAAAGATTATTGATAACGAAGGCAGCGAGGGTCTGTCGGAAGATATTTAAACAACGGTTCGTGCACTACCGGCGAGGCAATCAGGAGTCTTAATAATGTCCAAAATACGAGTCTACGAATTGGCTAAAGATCTCGGCATAGACAATAAAGATCTTATCGCGCGATTAGAAAAACTCGGGATAGCCGTCAAGGCCCATTCCAGTTCTCTCGAAGCGGGCGAAGTTGATAGGGTTCGAAAAGAGTTTGCACTGGGTGAGAAAGACGCAATTGTAGAAAAAAGGGTCAAAGATACTGTTATACGAAGAAGAGCAATCCGTAAGCAGGATTCGGATATTGAACAGGCGCCTGACGATCTTCAAGCTGAGGCGGAATCGGCAGAAACAACAACCGAACCATCAGATAGAATGGTTATAGAACCTGTTCAAGGACCCCCGGTAAAAGAATCGGCGACTGAGGAAGTAAAAGAACCGGTAATAGCATCGGTAAAAGAGGGAGTAAAAGAACCGGTTGAAAAGGAGGAGACGCCTGTTACGCCGGAAGGTGGCGATAAAGAAAAGAAAGAAGTTATAAAAGAAAAAAAAGCCGCACCGGTAATAAAACAGCAGAAACCGATGATAAAAATTATCCGGCAGGCCCCTCAAAAAGAGGTGAAAAAAACGCTGCCGAAAGAAGAGATTTCTCCCAAACCCGAAGAGCGAAAACAGGTATCCCAGGAATTAGAGATGTTAAGTGGAGATGAGAAGCAAGGGCCATCACCGAAGCCTAAAAATTTGTTTAAGTCGAAGAAGCCCGTGAAAGTGGTTGTGGATAAAGAATGGCAGCCGAAAAAAGCCTTCATTAAACAGCAATTCGATAAAAAGAAGAAGCGGTTCACGAGAAAGCAGGATACGGAAGAGTCCCCGATCTGGAAAGAGGAAAAGGAAAAACCCATACCTACCAGGATGAAAATGACCGAGATTACGACCCCCAAGGCGATAAAACGAAGAGTAAAAGTAGAAGAAGCGGTTAAAATAAGTGATCTCGCAAAAAAAATGGGCATCAAGGCCGGTGAGGTTATCCAGAAGCTTGTTTCATTAGGCATGATGGTTACGATCAATCAGTCGATAGATATAGATGTGGCGATTCTCGTAGCCGGTGAGTTTGGATATCAGGTGGAATCTGCAGGAACGGAATACGAGGAAATCATGCAGCGTGAAGCCCCTTCGTCCGAAAAACTCAAGTCAAGGGCCCCCGTTGTTACTATAATGGGGCATGTCGATCACGGAAAAACGTCGCTTCTGGATGTTATACGCCAGACGCATGTTATCGATGGAGAATCGGGTGGCATAACCCAGGCTATCGGAGCATATCACGCACGTATAAAAGAACGGGACATTGTGTTTCTTGATACGCCGGGACATGAGGCCTTCACCGCAATGCGGGCAAGAGGGGCCCAGGTAACCGATATTGTAGTGCTTGTCGTTGCTGCCGATGATGGTGTTATGGACCAGACGATTGAGGCAATTAATCATTCACGGGCGGCAGGTGTTCCTATCATAATCGCGGTTAATAAAATTGACAAGGCAAACGCCGATCCGGAGAGAATAAAACAGCAACTCGCGGAGTTTGACCTCGTACCAGAAGCTTGGGGAGGAGACACGATATATGCCGAGGTGTCTGCAAAACAGAACAAAGGTATAGAGGATTTGATGGAATTGATTCTTCTCCAGGCGGATATTATGGAACTGAAGGCTGATCCGGACAGGCTGGCGCGCGGTGTTGTTATTGAGGCGAGGCTTGATAAAGGAAGAGGCCCTGTTGCTACCGTTATCGTTCAAGAAGGCACCCTGCGGGAAGGAGATGCAATTGTTTCCAGAATAGAGTATGGCAGGGTACGCGCCATGATTAACGACAACGGGCGTCGGGTCCAGGAAGCAGGACCTTCGATGCCGGTGGAAGTTATCGGTTTTTCCAGCGTTCCGCAGGCTGGAATGGATTTCATGTGCGTGGAAGATGACAAAAAGGCGCGAACCATCGGTGAACACTGGCTGAGAAAAGAACGGGAGAAAGAACTTGCCAGGACTTCAAAGATTACGCTCGAGCAATTGTATGAAAGAATCAAGGAAGGTGCCAAGGAATTGAACGTCGTTATCAAAGCGGATGTTCAAGGATCGGTGGAAGCGCTCTCCGAGTCGCTCGTTAAACTCAGTACAGAAGATATAAAATTGAATCTTGTGCACGCCTCCGCAGGTGCTATCACTGAAACGGACGTCATGCTGGCGTCGGCTTCCGATGCTATAGTAATCGGATTCAAGGTCAGACCCGATGCGCGGGTTTCCGAGATTATCGACAGGGAAGGCGTCGACGTCAAACTTTACGATATCATATATGATGCCATTTCTGATGTGAAAAAGGCCATGGAGGGGTTGCTTGAGCCTGTCTATGAAGAATTGGTTCAGGGGCGTGCGGAAGTTCTCCAGGTGTTTAAAGTGTCAAAGATCGGCACTATCGCGGGAAGTCGCGTTACCGATGGCAAATTAACAAGAAACGCCAGATTGCGATTACTGAGAGACGGCGTGGTTATTCACGATGGCAAGTTCCTGTCGCTCAAGAGATTCAAAGATGATGCAAAAGAAGTATCCTCCGGGCTTGAATGCGGGATCGGAATAGAAAACTTTAATGATATCAAAGAAGGGGATATCATAGAAGCGTACACAAAAGAAAAAATAGTCAGGACATTATAGAGATCTTCACTGTTTTTATAGAAGATACTGTTCAATCCGTCAGGACATCGACTTAATGGTAGTTGGCACTGGAATAATCGATATCTTTGTAACAGAGAGCAGATCTTTGAAAGAAAAGAGATCCGTACTGCGGAGAATTCTGAGTAGAACGAAGAGCGCGTTCAATATCTCTATTGCCGAGGTTGGAGAATATGATGATTGGAAGAAGTGCCGGATTGGATTCAGTATGGTAGGAAATGAAAGAAGCTTCATCAATTCAAAAATTGACAAGGTTGTCAATTTTGTGGAAGCGTTGAATCTGGCTGACATAGTTTGTGTGGATACAGAGATTTGCAATATCTCCGATGTTTACAATGACCGTGCAGGAGATGGATTGGATGAGTTTTAAAAGGGCCGATAAAGTTGCCGATCTCATAAGGGCTGAAATCTCTGAAATCCTGTTGAAACAGATAAACGATCCTCAGGTAAAGGGAATAACGGTTACCGACGTTAAGCTGACAGATGATCTCCGGCATGCGAAGATATTTTTTGTTCGGACAGGAGAAAATTCCTGTGGTGAAGAAACAATAAAAGGTCTTCACAGGGCCGTCGGTTTTTTGAGAAGGGAATTGGGGAAAAAACTGCAGCTTCGTTATGTCCCTGAACTCCAATTTATATTTGATGAATCATTCGAATATGGAGATCGTATTGACAGGTTGTTGGCGGAAATAAACAAACATGTTTGATGAAATTATTGACGTTATAAATTCATTCTCCAGCTTTCTCGTAACCTCTCATGCCAGACCGGATGGAGATGCCCTGGGATCCGAACTGGCGATGTATCATGTGTTGCATGACATGGGAAAAGATGTCGTTGTTTATAATAAGGACAAAACACCGGCCGTATATGAGTTTCTTCCCGGCTCGAAAAATATTACACATTCGCTGGATTCCGTGAGCGGGTTTGATGTGGCTGTTGTCCTGGATTGCAGTGATCTCGCGAGAGTTGGAGATGAAGAAAACAGGATAGGTTCGATAAAAAGGATCGTCAATATCGATCATCATGTCTCCGTAGGTACATTTTCGGACCTGTTGCTGGTTGATTCCACGGCGAGTTCCACGGGAGAGATAATCTATCGTCTTCTAAAGCATATGGGGGCTACCATAACCAAAGAAATCGCCACGAATATATATGCGGCTATAATGACGGATACCGGTAGCTTTCGTTATTCCAATACGGGGGTCGAGACCTTCAGGGTGGCTGCCGATCTGGTGGCAAACGGAGCTGATTCCAGGCATATAGCCAAGAATATTTATGAAACCAAGCCGGTGATTCAAATTCGTTTAATGCGAGACGTGTTAAATACTCTGGAATTTTATGAAGGCGGGAAGGTGGGATCTGTCTATGTCACGCAGGAAATGCTCCTCAAAGAAGGAGCCTTGCCGGAGCATACGGAAGGTTTCGTGGATATTGTCCGTTCGATAGAAGGTGTCACAATTGCCGTGTTTTATTATGAAACTGCCCCGAATCGTTTTAAGGTAAGCCTGCGATCAAAAGGGAGTGAGGATGTCGAGAAAATCGCCGGCAGGTTGGGAGGGGGAGGACATGTAAACGCCTCCGCATGCAGGGTCGAAGGTGACATAACAGCAGCCAGGGAGAAAGTGCTGGGCGCCATAAAGGCAGTATATAATACTTTGTAAAACAAAATCCGGCACAATGAAATTGATTCTAGCGGATTCTTAAAGATGTAAGTTTTTGATATGGATGGAGTATTGATCATTGATAAACCGCCGGGCATGACATCGTACGATGTCATACGTAATGTAAAAAGATTGCTCGGAATGGAAAAAGTCGGTCATGCGGGTACACTTGATCCGCTGGCAACGGGAGTTCTCATTATTTGCGTAAATGAGGCTACCAAGATAACCCGGTTCTTTTCAAACGACGATAAGGACTATCGTGCCACAATGCTTCTCGGGGTCAGAACAGACACCCTCGATACGGATGGTACGGTAACAGATCGCTGTAAACCCTGTCTCCAGGAGAGAGAGATCAGGGATGCGGTGGATAGTTTTGTCGGCCGTATAGAACAGAAGGCGCCTAAATATTCCGCCGTCAAGTTCAATGGACGGCCGCTCTATAAATGGACGAGGCGGGGAATTGATATCGAACCTCCGTTGCGAAAGGTTGATATATATAATATACAGGTGGAAGACATAAAACTTCCCTATGTGACTTTTTCGGTCTCCTGCTCTAAAGGCACCTATATCCGGTCGCTGTGCGACGATATAGGAAACAGGCTGGGATGCGGAGCCTGCCTGTCGGGTCTCAGGAGAACGAGAAGCGGCCGTTTCAGAGAAGAAGATGCTGTATCTCTCGAAGATTTTACTGATGGAGAGAAAGCCGTGATCCTTGAAAAGAAGCTGATTACATTGGTAGATGCTTTGTCCGGAATCTGTGATATCGAGGTTGATCAGGATACTGCGGACAGGATAAAAAAGGGGTATCAGCCTGATTACGGTATGTTAAAAGAGAAGGATATTCGTTTGCCTGAGATGGGAACTCTGGTAAAATTCGTCACAAAGAGTCGTGTGCTCATTGCAGTTGCGGAAACATGTTCCTCTCCGGAAGGTGTTTCGTTTTCAGATGACAATGAGCGGGCAGTTAAAATTTTAAGAGTATTTAATTAAAAAAAACGAGATAAATGCATAAGGGAGGATAAGTAACCGTGTTAGATGGAGAGAATAAGAAAAATATAATAGCTGATTTTCAGACTCATGAAGGGGATACGGGATCTCCGGAAGTTCAGGTCGCGCTTCTGAGCGCACGGATAACGTATCTGACGGATCACTTCAAAACTCACAAGAAGGATCATCATTCCCGAAGGGGATTGTTGAAGCTTGTCGGGCAGAGGAGAAACATGCTTGATTATCTTAAGAATAAGGATATAGAAAGATATCGGGAGCTTATTAAGCGTCTTGGTTTGAGAAGGTAAACAAAATCACTGCTCGGGTTGCAGGAGTTAAGGGTTTCAGTTCACGGTTTGTAAAGAATCAGGATCGAGCGGAAGGAATTGTGATGTCTGGGGAAAGAGCCTGCGGCTGTCACCGTTCAGGAAGGCGTACAGTGATTCGAAGGTTATACAGCCCGGCAAAAATCAGTTTTTCCGAGACAACCTTGAACCTAAAGTAAACTCAAAAAGGAGTAAATATATGAGCGAAAACTTTAAAACGATCTTTGCGGGAAGAGATGTGTCTGTCAAGACAAACTATCTCGCAGGTCAGGCGGATGGTTCCGCCGTGATCACATATGGAGATACCGTTGTGCTGGTAACAGCAGTATCCCCACAAACCAGACGAGAAGGACTGGACTTTCTACCCTTGACTGTAGACTATCAGGAAAAGACTTTTGCAGCTGGTAAGATTCCCGGCGGATTTTTTAAGCGGGAAGGTCGTCTCAACGAAAAGGAAATTCTTACATCAAGAATTATTGACAGGTCGATAAGGCCTCTTTTCCCCGATGGATATTTTTATGAAACACAAGTAATCGCAACTGTGCTTTCAGTGGACGATGAAAATGATCCCGATGTGGCTGCCATGTTGGGGACCTCCGTAGCGCTTAATATGTCCGATATCCCATTCAAGGGACCTATCGCGGGAGTGAGAGTTGGAAGAGTAGAAGGTCAGCTGATCTGCAACCCTTCTTCAAATCAAAAGGACGAGAGTGATCTGGACATGTTTCTTGTCGGAAGAAAGGTTCCCTCCGTTGACGGAAAGGGGGACTTCGACGTCAATCTTGTCATGCTGGAAGGGGGCGCATGGGAAATCCCTGAGGATGAAATTCTGGATGCCATCAATTTCGGATTGGAGTCAATGAAACCGGCCATCGAACTTCAGGATAACATCTGTAAGTCTGTCGGCAAACAGAAGAGAACGGTTGAGCCGATCGATATCCCGGAGGAACTTCGACAAAGAGTCAGAGATATCGCTTATTCCGGTCTGCAGGATGCCTACCATGAGGCGGGTAAGCTTAGACGGCACGAGAAGGTAAGCGAGATCAAAAAGAAGACGATTGAAGAACTCAGTAATGATGATGCCGGTGTCGGTTCCAAGGCAACGATGGCCTTCGAAGAACTGGAGAGAGAAATTATCCGGAACATGATACTGGTGGATAAACGCAGGATAGACGGCAGATCCAGCAGTGATATAAGAACTATTACCTCAGAAACCGGCATTCTGCCTAGGGCGCATGGATCCGGCTTGTTTACAAGAGGTGAGACACAGGCACTTGTTGCTCTTACACTGGGAACGTCTTCGGATGAGCAGAGACTGGATTTCATAGATGGGGAAGAGATGAGAACCTTCATGCTGCATTACAATTTTCCTCCCTTCTCTGTAGGAGAGGCCAGACCCCTGAGAGGGGCCGGAAGGAGAGAAATAGGCCATGGGGCTCTTGCCAGAAGAGCGCTGCTTCCCCTCCTCCCGGAACATGAAGAATTTCCCTATACCATCCGGCTCGTTTCGGAAGTATTATCTTCAAACGGTTCGTCTTCCATGGCAACGGTATGCGGAGGCTGCCTTTCTTTGATGGATGCCGGTGTTCCGATTAAAGACACTGTTGCCGGTATTGCGATGGGGCTTTTGAAAGAAGGGGATGAGGTTGTAATCCTTTCTGATATTCTTGGCGATGAGGATCATGCGGGGGATATGGATTTCAAGGTGTGCGGCACGAAAAAAGGTATAACCGCTCTGCAGATGGATATAAAAGTCGACAGGCTTGCGGGAGATATTCTTAAAGATGCTCTGTATCAGGCCAGGGAAGGCAGAGAGTTTATTATCGATAAACTGAACGAAACGATAGCCACGCCCAGGGAAGAACTGTCCAAGTACGCACCAAGAATTACTACTATAATGATCAAGCAGGAAAAAATCCGGGACGTAATAGGCACCGGAGGAAAGAATATACGGCACATTATCAGTGAAACAGGTGTGTCGATGGACGTTGAAGATGACGGCACGGTAACAATAGCCTCGAATGACGCGCAGGCTTCGGAACGAGCGATCGCAATGGTAAGAGCACTGACCGAAGAGCCTGAGATCGGCAGGATTTACGAAGGTAAGGTGAAAAAAATTCTCGATTTCGGGGCATTTGTTGAGATACTGCCGGGTACCGACGGACTCGTACACATATCCCAACTGGATAAAAAGAGAGTGGAAAAAGTTACCGATGTTCTTAATGAGGGCGATTCGGTGCGTGTCAAGGTTATAGAAATTGACAGAAGTGGAAAGATAAGATTGAGTAGAAAGGATGCTCTTGAATAAGGAAGTGGCAATTTCCATTAAAAGACTGCGTGATGAAGATATCTCTCTTCCCAGCTATATGACGGAGAACGCGGCGGGGATGGATGTATTCGCGGCAGTGGGAAAAGAGGAAACATTGCTTCCCGGCGATAGAAGATTAATACCCACAGGTATTGCCGTAGAATTACCCCACGGTTATGAAGCTCAGATACGACCAAGAAGCGGGTTGGCCGTGAAAGCCGGGATTACCATATTGAACTCCCCCGGTACGATAGATGAAGACTACCGGGGTGAAGTGAAGATACTTATCATTAATCACGGGTCAGCTCCGTTTGTTGTAAAAAGAGGTGATCGCATCGCCCAAATGGTAATTCACAAGGTTTGCAGGGTTACATGGGATGTTACAGACAGCCTGAATACGACAGACCGTGGGGATGGAGGATTCGGCCATACCGGTTGAGTGCGGCGGAGGGCGGAGTTAAAGCACTTTCACAAGTGCAATGAGTTGTGGTGTCACAGTAAGAAAGTGCCCGGTTCTTTACCCAGCCTCAAACGAACGGTACCCGGCGGAAATTAATCTCGCATTTCGGTGCTTATTTCCGACGGGTTTTTGGTTGTTAAGAGAAGCTCTTTAATCCGGCAACTTTTTGTTTTCCATCCCGATGCGCTTCCTTTACCTCTGGTTTTTTATTTGTTTTATTTCTCGAGTTGGTGTATTCCCATTCCACATGGAGGATACGTTGCCGGATGAAAAAGTACAGCGTCAATAAAACGTACAGGGAAATAAATGAAAAAATAAAGGCCGGGAGCGCCGTCGTTGTCACTGCCGAAGAAATCATAGACATTGTAGAGAAAAAAGGCGATGTGGCGGCAGCCAGGGAAATAGATGTTGTCACTACCGGGACCTTCAGCCCGATGTGCTCATCGGGTGCGTTTCTCAATTTCGGCCATACATCCCCCAAGATACGAGCTTCGAAGGTATGGCTGAACGATGTTCCTGCTTATGGTGGTATCGCCGCGGTGGATTGTTATATCGGGGCTACCGAGGTAGTTGAGGGAGATCCTCTCAACAGCATACATCCCGGCGAGTTTAATTACGGCGGCGGACATGTGATCGAAGACCTTGTAGCCGGCAAGGTCATACGCTTGCGCCTTGAATCCTACGGCACCGACTGCTATCCCGCCCGGAAGCACGAAAAGAATATCACGATACACGATCTCAGGGATGCCTTCCTTTTCAATCCCAGAAACGCATATCAGAATTACAACTGTGCGGTGAACATGTCCGACCGGACAATCTATACCTATCTGGGCGTTTTAAGACCCGATATGGCGAATGCGACCTATTCCACATCTGGTCAGTTGAGCCCTCTGCTGAATGATCCTTATTTAAAAACCATCGGTATCGGCACAAGGATATTTCTCTGTGGTGCCCAGGGATTTGTGGCCTGGGCCGGCACACAGCACAACAGTAATGTGCTGAGAGGTGAAAACGGCGTCCCGAAAGAGGGAGCGGCGACACTGGCCACCATAGGAAATCTGAAGGACATGAGTCCGGAGTGGCTGTTAGGGGCAAGTATACTTGGTTATGGCGTGTCTCTTTATATAGGAATAGGAGTGCCTATTCCTATACTTAATGAAGAAATAGTAAGGTACACAGCTGTCAGGGACGAAGATATCTATGCGCAGGTCTATGACTATGGTGTTGATTATCCCAGCGGAATCTCGAAAAGCATCGGTGAGGTAAGCTATAAAGAACTCAGAAGCGGGAAGATAAAGCTGGATGGCAAGGTTATCCCTACCGCACCCATGTCCAGTTATTATAAAGCACGGGAAATTGCCGGCATACTGAAGGATTGGATTAAGGAGGGAAAATTTCTTCTTGGTGAGCCACAACAGCCCCTTCCTTCCGATTTCGTTTTATAAGGTCTGACCGGGAATTGGATATCACGCAGGAAAAGACCGTTTTTGCGGTGAAAAACACCACTTTTTGCTTGTATAAACGACGAAAACGATACATAATTACACCAATTTCTTGTTATTTCGAATTGTTAGGGCCTTAATGCCTTCAATGACGCTTCATGCTTCTTATAAAAGAAGATTGTGGTAAATCTTGTTTGTTGTTAATATGTTAAGACAAGGGTGGGACGTAAACTGATTCTTTCCGGAGACGGCAGAAGGAGTTTTCAATGGTAATGCCCTTGAATGCGTGAATTAAAGATGCAAGTGGCATATTTGTTGCTGGCTTTTATCGAGATAAGGTTATGCTTCGTTATGGAAGAAAAGGCGTTATATGAAAATTGGCAGACTCCTGTTTGGAATTTTCATCGCCATGGTGCTTCTTACAATCTTTGGAAATAAAGGCTTCATGGATTACCGTGCATTGGGAGAGAAGCAGGCGGCGCTGGAAGAAACCAATGAATGCATCATAAAAGAGAATGAGGAATTGAAGCGGGAAATACTGTTGCTCAAAACCGACCTGCGCTACATAGAATCGGTAGCGAGAAGAGAACTTGGAATGGTTAAAAAGGGCGATGTAGTTTATCAATTTATCGACTGATAGAAAGTGGGTACCCCGGATGTTTTCAGTCAAAAATCTGCTTTCAAGCGGCGGAAAAATCGCTGGAATCGACATAGGGTCAAGCATTATCAGGCTTGTTGAATTACAGTACACCTCGGAAGGGTGTATCCTGCACAGCTTTGGACAGGTATTTCTGGAGAGAGGCATCATCGAGAACGGTGTGATCAAGGATCATGACGCGCTGTCTAAAAAAATCAGGGAACTCTTTAAAGTATCCCGCTGCGAGGCTAAAAATGTTGTAACGGCCCTTCCGGGACATGTCGTCATGATTAAGAAGGTGGGGTTCCGGAGAATGGAAGAAGAGGAACTTCGGGAGTTCATAATTGATGAAGCCAGAGAATACATGCCGTTCGACGATATCAGGGATGTTAATTTTGACTTTCATATCTGTGGTGAGCAGCAGGGTATGGACCCCGGCCAGATGGAAGTAATAATCGCCGCCGCAAAGAAGGATGTTACCGAAAGTTATGTATATTCCATAGAGAGGGCGGGACGAAAGGTAGCGATAATGGATGTCGATTCCTTCGCGCTGGAGACGGCGTATGAGGAAAACTATGATTTTGACGACAGCGACACAATCGCCCTGGTTAATATAGGAGCCAGCATAACGAACATCAATATTGTCAAGGACAAGGAATCCGTTTTTACGAGAAATATTATTTTGGGAGGCGATTCCATTACACAGGCGCTTCAGAAGAAACTAGGCATCTCTTTTGAAGAAGCCGAAATGATAAAAATTGAGGGATCAAGTGAACATGACAACATAGAGGAAACGTTTATCGGTTATCTTGAACCTGTTTTCCGGGAAGTAGGAAGATCCTTCGATTATTTCAGCTCGACGGTTACCGACTCGTATATAAGCCGTATTATAGTCAGTGGCGGTTGTGCCGGGATTCCGGGTATTGTCGATGCCATGAAGAAAAAGTTCCATTGTGAAACGGAGATATTTAATCCTTTTAGAAATATAGCGTATGATAACAATGTTTTTACACCGTCTTATATAAGAGGTATAGGCCCTGCGTCTGCCATCGGCGTTGGCCTTGCTCTCAGAAAGCCGGAAGACAAATGATAAAAATCAATCTTCTCCCATATCGTGAAGAAAAAAAACGGGCAGGTACCAAGCGAGAACTCTTTATCTGGCTGTTTTCCTTCGGGGGAATTATTCTGCTTATAGCCGTGTTCCATGTGTATCTGTGTATGGGTGTTGCCAGTCTGGAAACCGAGGTCCAATCCGCCCGTGTCAAACTGGATGCCCTGACAAAGGAAGCCGGGAATCTGGAAAAGTTTAAGTCGGATAAAGAGATGCTGGAGAAGAAGATAGGAGTCATAACGGATCTTGAAAAAGGCAGAGATTATCCGGTCCACATTATGGACGAAATAGCCTACAGGATTTCCCCCCAGCACGAGTGGCTTACCGGTATTGCGAAGAAGGACGATAACCTGCGTGTTGAAGGAATAGCCGTGAATAATCCAGCAATAGCGCAGTTTATGAAAAATCTTGAGGAATCTCCATACATCAGGACGGTAGACCTTGTCTCATCCAAACAGACTACCATTTCAGGGGCCAAGCTGATGGAGTTTGTTCTTTTGTGTACAGCGGAAAAGGAATAAACAATGGCAATAGGACTGGATGACATAAAAAACCTGTCTCTCAGGAAAAAACTGCTGCTCGGTCTCGTCCTGCTTCTCCTCATAGGGTACTTTTACTGGTTTTATCTTTTTCAACCTGTTTTCGAGAAGAAAACCAGGTTGAGCGAGGAACTGGGAAACCTTAACACGCGTATTGTTGCGACCCAGCGGGTGGTAGGACAGATAGAACAGTATAGGAAAGAAGTCGCCAAGCTGGAGGAGGATTTAAAGATACTACTGGCCAAACTCCCCGATCAGAAAGAAATTCCTCATCTTCTTACATCCGTTTCCGAAGCGGGGCGCAGCGCGGGACTCGATTTTATCCTTTTCGAACCCGGGGAACCTGTTTCAAAGGAATTTTATGCCGAGATACCCGTCAAGATTGCCGTCGAAGGGAAATATAATGATATAGCCGTCTTCTTCGATAGCGTGGCGCACCTCCCGCGCATAGCCAATATAATGGATGTTGAAATCAAAAGCGGGAAAAAGGGTGCGGGGAGTGATGTTCTGACGGCTGACTGTTTGATAAAGATATACATGTTTCTGGAAAAGGCGAATGAAGAAGCGAACGAAAAGAAGAAGTAACAATTCGTTACGATGGATTGCGGCAGCACTTGCCGTGCCGTTTTTTTCCCCCATGACTTCGGCAGTATATTGTGCCGATCCCGTGGAGCCGGAAGCCGGGATCTACCGGTATGACCCGGTTGGGAAACCGGATCCCTTCAAGCCTTTTATTGAAGTCGTGGAAGAAAAAAAACCGGCACAGGCGGCACAAAAGTCAGGCCAGGATAAAACCAGTGTTTCTCTGCCCGCTTCTCCTCTTGAAAGATTCAGTACCGAGGAGTTTCGCCTTTCCGGCATTGTCATAGCCGGGAACCAGAGAATCGCCATGGTGGAAACGCCGGAAGGGAAACGATATATGCTTCGCAAAAATACCCGTATAGGGATAAACGGCGGCAGCGTTATAAAAATCCTTACGGACCGTGTGATTGTGCTGGAGAGGGTAAAAGATTTTGATGGTAATATAAATACGGAACGTATCGTTCTTACGCTTAGAAAAGATGGGGGGAATCCATGAAATCAGGGAAAAGAATACTTTTCTTTGCTCTTTCTTTCCTGGCAGGGCTTCTTGTTCTATCCAGCTGTACGACTGTCGGCGGTAAAGCCCAGTCACCTGCCGGTGTTTCTTCTGCACAGGAAAGAGCTGAGGGAAATGGCGATGCCGGAGATTACATAAAAGGCGTGATCCTTAATAAAATGAACGGGAAAGAGCAGGTCTCAATACTGCTTTCCGATGTCACAAAATTTGACGTATCCAGGGAACCGGATAATTCGCTGGCGATACATCTGGCGGGTGTGTCGATTCCCGAAGGTATGGAAAGAAAATACGAAGGAGGCAGGTTGAGAAATCTTGAGACGGTATCCCTTTACCAGGATACGGCCGACGGGGGAGAGGAAACAGTTGTCAAGATACTTCTGAAAAAGATGGTGCCCTATCGGTACACTCAGGACGGTTTAAGGGTAATCGTTGATTTCGATGTTTCAACCCTGCCATATGAAGAAATGACTAATGTTCCATATTTAAAAAACATTTCTCCGGCACCCGAACCGAAGATAATGCACATTGCGCAGGGTACGGATGATGCGTCGCCGGCAACGTACAAGCAGTACACAGGCCGGAAAATATCTCTTGATTTTCAGGATGCCGATATAAAGAGCGTGTTCAGATTGATATCGGAGGTAAGCGGGTTCAGTATAGTTGCGGGTCCCGATGTAAAGGCCGACGTTACGGTGCATATGAAAAATGTTCCGTGGGACCAGGCACTCGATACCATACTGGAAATAAACGGTCTAGGGAAAAAGCAAACAGGGACCGTGATCTCCGTCCTGCCGCTTAAGGAATTACAAAAGATCAAAGAAGATGAACAGAAAAAGATTCCCAAAGATCAGATTAAACAGATAGCGATAGAAGCGAAAATCGTGGAAGTCACGACAAGCGTTGCCAGAGAGATGGGGATTAAGTGGGGATACGGTTATAGCGACACTGCGGGGGGAAAGGATTACGGCGTTATGATCGGAAACTCGGCATCCGGTGCGGTGACCACGCTTCCCGGAGGTATAGGCCTGACCTCCAGCAATACGGCGGTTAATTTTCCTTCTACTTCGGCTGTTACAACACCGGCGCTCGGCCTGGTCCTCGGAACGAGCAAATTTATTCTGGACGCTCAGCTGGCGGCGCTTGAAGAGACTGGTGAAGGTAAGATCGTTTCATCGCCGAAAGTTACCACGCTTAATGGCATAAAGGCCACGATAAAACAGGGGGAGGAGATCCCTTACAAGGTTGTCGATGACAATGGAAAGGCGGATACGGAATTCAAGGAAGCGGTGCTGAAACTGGAAGTCACACCGACAATCACCCCTGAAGGGAGAATATCCATAGAGGTTAAGGCCAACAACGATTATGCGGACCGGACATTCACAGAGGAAGAACCACCGATAAAAACAAGCAGTGTCGAATCCACCGTGGTTGTAAAGGATGGAGACACGCTTGTTATCGGCGGCGTTTATAAGACGACTGCCAGCGAAGGAATCGAAGGCGTTCCGTGGTTATCGAACATTCCCGTTCTGGGATGGCTGTTCAAGTATAAAACCGTCAGTAATGAAAAAAGAGAGTTGCTGATCTTTGTCACCCCGAGGATACTTGAAAAAGAGGGATAATTATAGGTACCAAGGCCCGGTAGGTATCGGTTGACAGAGAGATTATTAAAGGAGCTACGGAATGAAAATAAGATATCTTCAACTGGGATTTATTATCGCCCTCGTTCTTGTTTTTCTTGCTTCGTGCGGTGGAGAGTCGCTCAAGGAGGGTGACGACTCCGGGGGAGATGTGGGAACGGTACAGGTTGCCGCCGTCGCCGTAGAAGCGGACAGCACGACGATTGATCCCGAAGCGTCCACCAGCGTTACCGCGTTCGTGTACAATTCGAGCGGCGGGCCGGTTTCGGGTGTCGATGTCGTGTTCACACTGAGCAATCCCGTACTGGCGTATATAACGAATACATCGACTTCGGACAGTAATGGAGAAGCGACGGCCACTTTTACGGCACGGACGCTTCCCGGCGAAGTGGAGATCACCGCGACTGCGGAATCCGTAAGCAGCGACCCGGAAACCATATTCATTCTCGACGAAACCGAACCCCAGAGCATCACACTTGAAGCCACGCCGGACACCGTTATTGTCGAGGGCACGTCTACGGTAACGGCTACGGTGCTGGGTGACGGCGGCGCGGACGTTCCGAACGGCACTACGGTTACATTTACAGTGGATGACGATTCATACGGAACAGTTACGGCGTCCTCTGTTACGAACAGCAACAAGGCGACGGCGACCTTCGAAGCGGGGAACAACCCCGGACAGGTGGAAATTACCGCGCGATCCGGAACCGCCGTTTCCGACCCGGTAACGATTACGATCGAACAGGCACCCGCCGCTTTTATTGAATTTGTTTCCGCAGAGCCGAGCCTGATAGCGATAGCGGGGACCGGCGGAACCGAGATCTCTACTATCCAGTTCAGGGTGACTGACAGTAACGGTAATCCTCTTCAGAACGTGACAGTCTTGTTTGAAATACATGACGGGCTTAACGGAGGTGAATATATCGATCCTTCCGGCGACGGAACACCCGGTGAAATCGAAGTTTCCTCCTCCTCGGATGGTATCGCCCAGTGCGCGTTGCACAGTGGCACTGTCGCGGGACCCGTTACCATCACGGGTACTATCTTCGATGGGGTGGATCCCCTCATGACCGTCAGGTCGTCCGTTGTTTCCATCGGCGGTGGGGTTCCTTCGGAGAGAAGGTTCAGCGTGGCCGCTGAAACACTTAATCTCCCTGGGCTTCAAATTAACGGCAGAGAAACCGATATTACCGCTTACCTTGCCGACCGGTTCGGCAATTATAATATACTAGACGGCACGGTCGTGTCTTTCGTAACAGAGCTCGGACTGACCGTGGATTCCAGCAGTGCCACCGCCGATCAATCGGGAACGGCGACCGTTGCCATTAAAACACAGGGGTACGGCCCCCAGGATGTCATTCCACTGTCATGGGAGACCGACCTGATAGACTACGTTGATACTACCTACGGATACAGCACGACGAACCATCCGCGGGACGGTCTCTGCTCGGTGCTCGTCTACACGAGGGGCGAGGAACATTTCGACGATACGAATGCGAACGGTGTTTATGACGATCTCCCGACCCCCGAACCGTTTCTGGATACCCTTCCCGATCCCTTCTGTGACTATAACGATAATGAAAGTCACGACGACGGGTCCACGGACCCTTATGAACAGTACATCTCCGCGGACGGCAGCGGTGTTTATAACGGAACGCTCAACGGCGTGTGGGATTCCATCGATGCCGATAAGATGCTGTTTCGCAACTTCAAGATTCTGGTTACCGGCTCGCCTGTAATTCGTTCAGATACCGCCACGTTCAACATACCGAACGGCGGTTCGGAGGCAATCACGGTCATCGTGTGCGACCGGAATCTCAACCCGCTTACGCCGGGTTCCACGATCACCATCACGACCGATGCCGGGAAAGTGAGCGGGCGGAACGATTATACGTTCCCCAACAGCAGCGTTATAGGTCCCGACATGGACGGTCATCTTGGCCTGATAGAATTTCCATTTATTATCTCCGACAGCGATCCGGAGGAGGACAAACAAGAGAGTGCGACCATTACCGTGGAGGTATCCTGGGAGGGTGATACGTATTCATTGCTTATACTTGGGAATGTTGACTACACGGCCCCTTAAGAGTGCGATATCGCGCGGCAATCCGCGACGGATTACGTATACGGCCTTCGGAGAAAATATGTGGAGTGATCTGCCGGGTTCTTTTCCGGACGCGGGGGTTATGGATACTCGGCCCTGACGGTAGTATAGATGCCGCCCCTTACATTGAAGTTTCCTGCGACTTCCACCTTTTTGGGGTGTATCTTTTCCACGAAGTCTCTCAGGATCCTGTTGACCGCTTCTTCGTGGAAGATCCCCTTGTCGCGGTAGGCGTGCATGTAGAGCTTCAGGGATTTCAGTTCGACCAGGAATTCACCCGGAACATACGTGATTACTATCTCCGCAAAGTCCGGCTGGGCGGTCATCGGACAAAGGCATGTAAATTCGGGGATCCGTATGGTTACCTCGTAATCATGCTCCCTGTACTTGTTCTCTATCGCTTCCATAAAACCTCACCAACATGTAACAAAACGGAGTATCGAGCAGGGCAATCCCTACCTTGACGGCATACTGGCCCAGGATCATCATTCCTATAACCGAAGCAGGAAAGACGCCCCAGAATGCTATTGTTATGAACAGGACGGAATCGATCAACTGGGAGGCGATTGTCGAGAGATTGTTTCTCAGCCACAGATGCTTTCCCTCGGTCTTCTGTTTCCACCAGTGGAACGCCCATATGTCGTGTCTCTGGGATATGATATACGCTATCATGGATGCGATGACTATTCTCGGTGTTGATCCGAGGATAATGTTATACGCCTCCTGATATTTCCAGAACCCGGCGGGAGGGAGAATCTTGACGATAAATATCACTAACATCATGAACAGGGACATGTAAAACCCCGTCATTACGAGATCGGCCGCGCTCTTTTTGCCTTCTATTTCCGCTACCACATCGGTAAAAAGAAATGTAAGAGGATAAAGTATGATCGCCGCAGGTAATATCAGCCCGCCCAGTGTGATTATTTTGCACGCGATAATATTGGACAAAAGCAGCGACGATATGAAGAGATATTTTATAAATTTAATATTTAGTGGTGTCATAGCAAATTTTCCATTGAAAGATAATTGTAAATAAAGGTAGAAGGAATATCATCGCTGCGTAAATTATGTCAAACAATTTTTTGACAAAGTAACGGCGATAAACCCCGTATCGAGGGAAGATATTGTGTACCGGACGTATCTTAAAGACAGGGAGAATTTTTTGTCGGATGTCAGGGCAAAGATGGATAAACGGTTATATAACGATGTCATTGCTCTTGCAGAGACACGATTGAAGAAATTTCCGGGGGATATGGATGCCTATCTTGTCCTGGCTTCGTGCGGAGCCTCGATGGACAGGCCGGCGGAAGCCGGAGAGATTGTCGAACATTGGTATGATATCGTGCGGGATCAATCGCGTGTTTATGAAGTGCTGGGAGACGCGTATGGTCGGAATAAGATGCCGAAAGAGGCAAAAGAGGCTTATATGAAGTGTGCGGCACTGGCCCCTGAAAGGTCTGCTCATCTTTCCGAAAAGATAGCCTCATTAAAGGAAGGCGCGATGCAGGAAAGTGCCACGTCGGAGGAAGATGAATATAACGTAGGTCCCGACGATCTGTTCGCGGAGTTTCATACCTTAACCCTGGCAAAGCTGTATGTGAAACAGGGTTACCTGGAGATGGCCGGGAATGTGCTCGGCAAGATACTCGAAAGAGATCCGGGGAACAGTGAGGTCCGGGAATATGCTATGCATGTTGAACGTCTTATGGGAAAAGGGTGGGAACCGGTTATCGATGAACTGAACAGGTGGCTGAATGGATTGCGAGAAAAAAGAAGTCAATGAATCTTCCATGCAAGAAAGTCGGATCGACCGTGTGCGGTCGCTGTTATCTTTGTACGATGTGGAAGGTATATTTTTTTTTGACGCGTCAAACATAAGATACATAACAGGTTTTACGGGCACCGACGGTGCCCTTTTTGTGGATGGGAAGCGGGTCCTGTTGCTGGTTGACGGACGATATACGACGCAGGCAGGGAACGAAACAACGGGGTGCGATATTATCACGTTCCGCGACAGGACGGCATGCATGGCGGATATCATCTCCGATCTGAAGCTGAGCAGCGTCGGGGTGGAATCAACGGCGATTGTTCTGAGCAATTATCTCGCATTGCGTGACCGGGTAGGAAAGGTTTCTCTTAAACCGCTGTCGGGGAAAATAGAACGCATAAGAATGGTAAAGGACGGCGGTGAAATCGCGCTTCTCAGACAGGCGGCGGTAACCGCGGCCCGGGCGCTTGAAGAAACGCTGGAATATATTAAACCCGGCATTACCGAGAAAGACGTCGCCGTGATCCTGGAAAGAAAACTGAGACAAGCCGGGGGTGAAAACCCGTCTTTCGAAACTATCGCGGCATCCGGCGTCAATAGTGCCCTTCCCCACGCGGTGCCGGGTTCTCGAAAGATACAACATGGCGATTTTCTTACAATAGATTACGGGACCATCAGCGGCGGGTATCACTCGGATGAGACATGTACTTTCGGGATAGGGAGTTTGACTGAAAAACAGATTGCAGTATACGATATCGTAAAAGAAGCTCACGACAAGGCGATCAGAGCCGTAAAACCGGGAATCTCATGTGCGGAGATCGACGGCATCGCAAGGGCACATATCACCGAAGCGGGTTACGGCGAATATTTTTCACACGGTACGGGACATGGCGTGGGGCTGAATGTTCACGAACCACCTCGGGTATATGAACGTTCGGAAGATGTGCTCGAAGAAGGAATTGTCATTACAATAGAACCGGGCATCTATATCCCCGGACTGTGGGGTGTACGGATCGAAGATACTATTCTGGTCGGTAGGGACGGCTGTGAAATAATAACAAAGATGTACAAGGATCTGAGAATCCTGTAGTATCCATGATCTCCCGGAGTGAAAGTTCATCCTCTTATATTAGTAACACGTCACGAAATCGCATGGGGCCGTGTTCCCTCATATGGTGGATTTTATAAGCCGTTTCGGAGAATCGTAGAAGCGGATTGCAAAAAGCGTTGAGTAAGGAGCAGGTATTACAGCATCAGTGGACGGACATTAGTAGCGGGTTTCAAAACGAATATCATGTCTTAATATTCTTTATCTTGTTGTGAAGGGTATTCCGGTTTATACCTAAAAAATCGGCCGCAGCGGTTTTTACGTTGTGGGAGCGCCTCATCGCGATTTTTATCAGAGACTTTTCGACCATCGACATAACTTTGTCATACACGCCATTCCTGCCGTTCTGGTTGCAGTCGAGAATTGTCACAATCTTATCCAGTCGCTTTTCGAGAATTTCCTCTATAAGCGGGAAGGACGATTCATCAATTGATTCTTCGCTGATTACCGCTCTGATAAGTTCCTGTTTACTCATAAAGCGCTCCTTGCGGGTATGTGGAAATTCAGATGATCTTCAGAGCAACCGCTCCGAAAAGTATGATACATATAACCCATGCGGACACTATGTCCGATATTCTTTTTACCGGGTTTTTAATGATGGTTTGAACGCTTTCTTCAACGATTTTCTTATCGACATGTTTAACAATATCTTCCATAAGAGCGGTAAAATTCTCATGTGAGTTTGCCAGTGTATGAAAGCCTTTTGTGGTAGTAAGGAGCAGATACGCCTTCTTCCGCAGTGTCATAACATCCACGTTGGTGATATCTTCCCATCGCAGCCGTTTTTCCCTTAGAAATTTTCTTATCCTGATTCCCTCTTCCTGGATGGTCGTCCTGCGCCGGATCGAAGCAAGAAACATGTAAAAAGCGACAATAAATATCAGAAAAAGAATCACGGGTTCGGCCGGGAACGCCCTGTTAAAAAGAGAAATTATCAATAGCACAAGAAGAAACAGGGAATCCAGAAAAATTGGCAGAAGAAACCCTGTTCTCGTTTTATAAGTACGCTCGTTCATAATCGATTACTCTTTTCTTACAAAGATCCCGCTTTTGCCCCCGCTTTTTTTAAGTAGTTTTATATCGGATAAGACGATTGCACGATCCGCGGATTTGCACATGTCGTATATGGTCAGTGCAGCCACACTTGCCGCCGTCATGGCCTCCATTTCTACCCCTGTTCTATTGAATGTTTTCGCCCTTGCATGTATGGTTATTTCGCCCTTCTCGACATCACTGGAAAAATCGATGTCGATCCCGGTAAGTTCGAGCGGGTGACACATGGGGATTATATCGCTTGTTTTCTTGGCTGCCATGATTCCGGCAATCATTGCAGTGGCGTAGACATTGCCTTTCGAAACGCCTCCCGCTTCAACGGCTCTTACGGTATCGGGTTTCATCAGGACTTTTCCGCTTGCAACGGCTTCCCTAAGCGTGGGAGTCTTGTCAGTCACATCGACCATTTTAGGCCTGTTGTTTTCATCCAGATGCGTAAATTCCATTGTAGACCTCATCGAGCAACGGAGAAAAGCTAACACAGCCCGTTTGTTCAGTCAAGAGTGTTAACAGGTATTATCAGCAGCAGGTAATCTGTACGGAGAGGTTTGTTCGATAAAAGACACGAGAATATCGCGGAATATTCAGGATTAGGGGAAGGCGGTTTTATTGTATGATGCCTGGGGAAGAAAGGATTTAGACAGGGGAAAAGATATCCATGTCTATGATATTGCTTGTTACGAGAATAACGGTATGAAAAATACTGTCTGCATATACCCGGTTCGTTATCTTGACTGTCTCAATGATTTTGATTGAGAAAATGTTCCGATGTGTAAACACGAGAGAATGAAAAGGGGCGCAGGAATTTTTTATCGTACAAGAATGGGAAATTCATTTTTCACATAAAGATACATTAGACTGCCTGGTTCGGGTATCGGCGGCTATACGGTATCCGAAAACAAACAGTGTCGCTTCTTTGAGGTAGTGTGATATTATCTGAAGCAGGTCGATATACGAGAGAGGAGGTCCACGGGTGTTTCGCATCAGGCGCATATATGACGATACTCTACCCCGTGATCGTGAAGTCATCTCCCAGGTTCAGGCGATTCTGAGGAGCCGTTTTGCCGGTCTGGACGAACGGGATGTTGCAAAGCTTCCTCTCCAGCTTTCCGACCCGATGAAATACCGTTTCAAGTCGATTCTCTTTGTGGCGGAAGGCCAGCGGGGAGACGTCAAAGGGTTCGCTCTTCTTCAGCACGCCCCCGACGTGGGATTCTGCTATCTTGATTATATTTCTACAGAGGCAAACAGGCCCGGACGCGGGGTCGGTGGCGCACTTTATGACAGGGTGCGGGAAGAAGCGGAGGCGCTCAGTGGGCCGGGACTTTTCTTCGAGTGTCTTCCCGATGATCCGCTTCTGTGCAAGAGTGAAGCGGAACTGGCACAGAGCCGTAAACGGCTTCGCTTCTATGAACAGTACGGAGCCCGCCCGATCATAAATACCACCTACGAGACCCCATTCAGACCGGAGGACGATTGTCCCCCTTATCTGGTTTTCGATCCCCTGGGAAAAGATACTGCCCTGTCTGCGGCGCTCCTCCGTGGAATCATAAGGGCCATAATTACTAGGAAGTATGGTTCTTCGTGCCCCCCCGGCTATATCGATATGGTGGTTTCTTCGGTTACCGATGATCCTGTCCGGCTTCGTCCTCCCAGGTATACCCGGACCAGACCCGCGGCGCCTGTTCGTGCCACACGTTCGATAGAAAAACGAATCGCCCTGGTGGTCAACGACAAACACGAGATCCACCATGTTCATGAACGTGGGTATGTCGAGGCCCCCGTACGAATCGAGCGTATTCTCGAAGGCATCAAAAACCTCGATCTATTCGAGCGAATAAAACCCCGCCACTTTCCCGAGAAGCACATCAAGGCGGTCCATGATACCCGTTATGTGGAATATTTTAAGAGAGTGTGCTCACTTCTCAAACCGGGAAAGTCGATTTATCCCTATGTTTTCCCGATTCGCAACACTGCTAGGCCACCCAAAGAGATGCCCGTACGGGCCGGATACTACTGTATCGATACCTTTACGCCCCTGAACAGGAACGCCTACATGGCGGCAAAAAGGGCTGTCGACTGTACGTTGACGGCGGCCGAGGCGATTCTGGAGGGTTACCGTCTCGCCTATGCCCTGGTGCGTCCGCCGGGACATCATGCGGAGCGGAATGCCTTCGGGGGATTCTGCTACTTCAATTCCGCCGCTGTGGCGGGTCATTTTCTCAGCATTTACGGGCGACTGGCGATTCTCGACATCGATTACCACCACGGTAACGGGACACAGGAGATATTCTACGAACGGCCCGATGTCCTTACTATATCGATACATGGCCACCCCCGTTTCGCCTATCCCTACTTCAACGGGTTTCCAGATGAGCGGGGAGAAGGAACGGGGAAGGGTTACAACGTCAACTACGCTCTTCCCGAAAAAGTGAGCAAAGCGGTCTATGCGCAGACACTGGATAAGGCTATGAAGAGGATAATCCGGTTCCGTCCACGCTTTTTGATAGTCGCCTTCGGGCTGGATACCGCACGGGGAGACCCCACTGGAACCTGGAACCTCTCGACAAAAGATTTTTACGCTAACGGACGCAGCATCGGTTCCCTGCGTCTGCCCACGATTATCGTCCAGGAGGGCGGTTACCGTACCAGGTCGCTTGGCACCAACGCCGCTCAGTTCTTCCTAGGGCTATGGGAGGGTTCCAACGGGATACCACGGCGCCAGGGCAGGCTGTAAAACGAAAATCCGCAGGCTTTCATAAGAAAGCGGGAATATACGCTCTCTCCAGCCAGTCTATCGATTGCGGCAAAGGCATTATATTTCCTGAAAGATGCCGTGGGGAAGACGGTTGGATAATCCCGCTTAAGCCGGTCAGTGTGGCGGAATGCAGGGAACAGCGATTTAAAAACTTTGACAATGTATGAGCATGTGTTATCTTAAAGCTCAAGAGCATGAGGGGTAAAAACTCTGGACAACAAGACTTGGAGGATGAGCCGTCATGCGATCACACTACATCGAAAAACATATTCACAGGATGGGATCTATCAACTGCAACGGCTGTCCCGTTGCGAAAGGTAAGACGTCTGGTTTCACCGGATTTAATGCCGATGAGGGTCGCGGTTACAAGTCCATTCAACACTTCTTCTCCGGAACCGTAATGCCTTGTAGAAAAGCAACCATCACAATCGTGCGGTACTCATCCATCCTCAAGAGAGGAGAATAATTCATGAATGTAAAGGCGCTGCATAAGATCAGTTACGGAATGTATATCCTGACATCCGGGAAAGACAGGCAATGCAACGGCCAGATTGCAAACGCCGTTATCCAGGCGACATCCGACCCCCCAACGGTTGTGGTTTGTGTGAACCATGATAACCTGACGCATGAATTTATAGAGAAAAGTAAGGTGTTTACTCTTTCGATTTTATCGGAAGATGTGCCCATGACCCTGATCGGCAGGTTCGGTTTTCAGTGCGGCCGGGATATCGACAAGTTCGAGGGGATCAGTTTCAGGACAGGCCGGAACGGGGCTCCGATAGTACTTGATTATGTTGTGGCTTTCCTGGAATGCGAGCTGGTGAATCAGATGGATATCGGCAGTCATACGATGTTTCTGGGCAGGGTCATAGAAGGGGATATCCTGTCGGACAAAAACCCGATGACATATGCCTATTACCATGCAGTCAAAGGGGGCAAGGCGCCGAAAAACGCACCTCATTACATAGGAAGTGAAGAAGATGTTAACGTAACCGATAAGGGAGGAAATAAGATGGATAAGTACGTTTGTACGGTATGCGGATATGTATATGACCCTGAAAAAGGCGACCCGGATGCGGGTATCAAACCCGGTACGAGATTTGAAGATCTTCCTGATGACTGGACATGTCCGGTCTGCGGAGCAAGCAAAGAAGAATTTGAGAAGGAGGACTAATGAATGGAATTGAAAGGCAGTAAAACAGAGAAAAATTTACTCTCTGCCTTTTCCGGTGAATCGCAGGCGAGAAATCGTTATACCTATTTTGCCTCAAAGGCCAGGGAAGAGGGTTATGAGCAGATAGCGGCCATCTTTCTTGAATCCGCCGCCAATGAAACGGAACATGCCAAAAGAGAGTTTAATTTTCTACAGGGGGGAGAAGTCGAGATAACAGGAAGTTTCCCGGCCGGAGTAATCGGCGATACCTCAGCCAACCTCAGATCGGCCGCCGCGGGTGAACATTATGAATGGACAGAAATGTATCCCGGATTTGCCGAGGTGGCTGAGGAAGAGGGATTTACCGAAATCGCGGCGGTGTTCAGAAGCATAGCAAAAGCGGAAAAGGAGCACGAGGCGCGATATCTCGCTCTGCTTAAAAGCGTCGAAGAGGGGAAAGTATTCAAAAAAGATACGGTAGTTACCTGGAGATGCCGCAACTGCGGCTATCTGCACGAAGGGACCCGGC
The DNA here is from genome assembly GCA_002327865.1 of Syntrophaceae bacterium UBA2210. Taxonomy (GTDB): domain Bacteria; phylum Desulfobacterota; class Syntrophia; order Syntrophales; family UBA2210; genus UBA2210. The sequence continues at coordinate 234,185 of DCUQ01000009.1, read as the reverse complement.
CTCCGGTAAGGTGCCCCGCCTGTGATCATCCCCGGTCCTATTTCGAACTGCGGGCGGAAAATTATTAGACCGGTACTACTAATTTAAGCTTTGCCTTGCACACAGCAGGCGGGAATACGGTGCCATGAAAGACGAAATCAAGGATGCCATACATCAGGCTTATACCGGGGAGTCGAAGGCTGCGTTGAGGCTAAAGGCTTTTGCGGAAACGGCGGAGCAGGAAGGGTTCACTCAAATTGCCAGGCTTTTCAGAGTTATTTCATTTTCAGAAGAGATTCATGGAAAGCGGGCCCTGTGGTTGCTCAGAGAGGTTAAGGGTACCGAAGAAAATCTCAAGGACAGCTTTGAGTCCGAATCCCAGGTCGCGGGGGTTGCATACGATACATTCGTAAAACTCGCGGAATCGGTTGGTGATAAGGCTTCGTCCCTGTATTTCAGCCAGTCCAGAGATGTGGAAGACGTCCATGCAAAACTCTACAAGGAAGCCATGAACCATATGCTCGATGAGCGGGAAACCATATATCATGTATGCACGGTCTGTGGATATGTATCCGATGGAATCCTGCCTGAAACATGTCCCGTGTGCGGGGTGGGTAAAGAAAACTTTGTTAAATTCAAGTAGAAGAGCGGGAAAAGGAGGTGAACAGTATGGCAAAGAAAGGTGTTGGTTGCGGCAGACCAAGCGGAGCCGTCGTAGGTGAACCTGTCGTTAAAAATCAGCCAGTCGAAGAAGAAAAAAATGTAAAGGAGGGCACTGCTATGGCCGCGGTTAAAGTTGGAGGAAAGGCCCCTGATTTTGTGGCCCCAGCCTACTATAAGGGCGCGTTTACTGAAGTCAAGCTTTCGGACCATCTGGGCAAATGGGTACTTTTATGTTTTTATCCCGGTGATTTTACTTTTGTCTGAGCCACGGAGATATCGGCAGTTGCCGATAAGCATGGTAAATTTGAAGAGCTTGGTGTCGACGTATTGTCAGTCAGTGTTGACAGCCAGTTTGTACATAAGATGTGGGAGGAAGACGAACTGTCAAAGATGGTGAAAGGCGGGATTCCTTTCCCGATGATCTCCGATTCAGCGGGTCATATAGGTCGGGCATATGGTATTTATGACGAGGATGGTGGAGTCGATATCCGCGGCAGATTCATTATCGACCCGGAAGGTGTTGTGCAGGCCATGGAGGTATTAACTCCTCCGGTCGGAAGAAAAGTCGAGGAGGCCATCCGGCAGATACAGGCGTTTCAACATGTTCGAAAAACGGACGGGGCAGAAGCCTGTCCCTCCGGCTGGGAGCCGGGCAAGCCAACCCTGAAACCGGGGCCGGACCTGGTCGGAAAAGTGTGGAAGGTATGGAAACCCTGAAGGCAATTACATGAACGGCGCCGTAACAGGGAAGCTGGGTTAATCGAATCATCAATCTGTAAAACGCAGGAAGGAGTCTGATATGGGCAGTGTATTTGAAGCGAGCGATATTTTGCAAATTGCGATGAGAATAGAAGAAAACGGGAGTAATTTCTATCGGTATGCGGTCCAGGTCGCAAAGGAAGAAGACGCGAAAAAAATGTTCAGCTGGCTTTCCGATGAAGAGAATAAGCACAAAATAATTTTTGAAAAGATGCTTTCAAATGTAGAAAGACATGACCCTCCCGAGAGTTATCCAGGTGAATATGGTTTATACCTTCATGAATATTCGGACAATAACCTTATTTTTAAAAAAGAGGTTATGGATGCCGAAATGTCCAAGGTTACGGATACACTCTCCGCTATCGATTTCGCTATCCGCCGCGAACTGGATTCCATCCTGTACTATCATGAAATAAAAGGATTTATCGCCAGAGATCAACATGAGTCTGTCGACAGGATCATCAACGAGGAAAGAAAACATTTTGCTATTCTTTCTAAAATGAAGAAAGAGTATTGCTGAAGGAGAGAAATAATGACGAAAAGACTCGAGATTTATAAATGCGAGGTATGCGGGAATATCGTAGAGATGCTGCATGAGGGCAAAGGAGAACTCGTCTGTTGTAATGAACCGATGAAACTTTTCAAGGAGAATACCGTTGATGCCGCCAAGGAAAAACACGTCCCGGTGAAGGAGACAGGGCCGGGTTTCATAAAAGTGAAGGTCGGAGCTGTTCCTCATCCGATGGAGGAAAAACATTATATCGAGTGGATAGAGGTAATTGCCGACGGAAAGGCGTACAGACAGTTTCTGAAGCCTGGCGACGCGCCTGAAGCTGTGTTTCATATTGACGGCAACAGGATTACTGTCCGCGAATATTGTAACATACACGGATTATGGGCAAGTTAACTTTAATCCGTGGTGCGTGTACCTTGATAGTGCGTACCGGGTAGACGAAAAAATCCCTTGATTTTACATGGAGAGTGCCCGCGGTAAAGAAGGTGGGCGACAAGTTCTCTTTCGCCCATCTAAAATCTTTTATATGGAGGTTTTAAGGATGAATCTAAGCGAATATTTTGACAAGACAAAAGGGTTTGGTGTCCTGGCGACGGCAGATTCGGACGGAAAGGTGAATGTGGCGGTCTTTTCCAAACCCACTTTTATTGATGACGAAACCATCGTTTTTGTCATGGCTGATCACTTGAATCACCACAATCTCCAATCCAATGCGAGCGCGGCATATATCTTCAAGGAAGAAGAACGATATGATGGAAGGAAACTCTATCTTACCAAGATCAAGGAAGAGGAAGGCACGGAGTTAATTGAGGCGGTACGGAAAAAACGCTATCCTATTTTTTCCGCCAAATACGATAATGAATCAAAATACCTGGTCTATTTTCATATTGACAAGGTTCTTAGGCTTGTAGCGGACGGAGTGTTAAGGCCCGATATTACATGAATAATTTTTACGGGTATCTTTGTCAAGCCGCGGGAAGGGGAGATAATCATGGCGGGCGAATTTGACAGGTCGTTGCAGATGCTTTCTACTGCTCTTGAGATGGAGGAGAAGGGAAAGAATTTTTATGAGAGAATAGTCAAGACAACAAAAAACGAAATGGGGCGAGAAATCTTTCGTACTCTTATGGAAGACGAAATCGTCCACATGGATCGTATCCGCAAGATATATGCTTCACTGAACGATAATAAAACCTGGTCCGGTGAATGGAAGAACCTTACCGTAAAACATGACAGTTTGAATAAATTGTTCAGAGAGGTCGTAAGTAGGCATGGGGTCGGGAATACCGCTGATAGAGGCGAGTTGGAGGCTATCGATATGGGCATCGATTTCGAAGCACAATCAATAGCATTTTACGAGGAACACGGCACAAAGGCGACAGACCCTCTCGAGCGGGAATTCATAAGGGCGATGATTGCCGAGGAACGGACCCATCACGCCGCTTTGACGGACATGAAGTTCTATCTTTCAGATCCGGCGGGATGGTTTCGCGAGCAGGAACGCGGAGGACTCGACGGCGCCTGATCCACCGGCGGCCTTTAGTCATGTGAAACGCATCATCGGCTAATGATTTCTTTCCATTTGAACTGGTGAAGAAATTTAACGGGGGGATAGAAACGATGAAACGTTTTCTCGTACACGCAATAGCGGTTTTAGTTTGTGCACTTGTTTTTAATTATACTTTTCTGACGGCAACGGCAGCGCCCCCGGCGGGAGCAACGTTGCCGGAGATAGTTCTTGCCGTTCCTGACGATCCCGGAAGCAGAAGCTATCTTGGCCTGCCTTCTAGTGATTCATTTAAAATACCACAGATCAAGGCAGAGGTAGTTATCATTGAAATCTTCAGCATGTACTGCCCTTTCTGCCAGAGTGATGCGCCTCAGGTAAAAAAGCTTTATCAAATAATAGATAACGATCCCAAACTTAAAGACAAGATCAAATTGATCGGCATCGGTGCGGGAAATTCTTCATATGAGGTAAAAATATTTAAAGAGACATATGGGATTCCGTTTCCCCTATTCGCGGACGGGGATTTTTCGACCCACAGGGTGATGGGAGAGGTCAGGACACCATACTTTATAGGGATTAAAATCGATGATAACCGGAATCATCGGATTTTTTACTCCAGGCTTGGCGGTGTAGGGGAAGCCGATCAATTCCTGGAGACGATACTGGAATTATCCGGATTGAAACAGGGAGGGATTGAAGATAAAAAATAGATATATTGCCGTGATATAAGAAGAATACCGGTCTCTTATCCTAATACGATTATCCATGGGCCGCGAAGAACCAGGTTCATTTCACGCAGAGACGTGTGATCTTGAAAAGGATTTTCCCGGCATGGAAAGAACGATGGTTCGATACGCATTTCAGAAAGTTTCCTGACAACAGAGGGAGGTGTGTAGAAATGAAAAGAGACGATAAATCCTGGAGCCCTTATCTGGCAGGATCTTTGAGTGGAGTAGTGCTTGTCCTGTCGGTATTGACTGCGGACAAATTTTTCGGAGCGTCGACCACTTTTGCCCGTACGGCCGGGGCGATTGAAAAGATTTTAGCTCCGGAACGAACAGCCGAGATAGCTTACTTTACCAAGTATGCGGCGAAGGTCGACTGGCAAATGATGTTTGTGATCGGTATTTTTCTCGGTGCCTTGATAGCGTCGGCCGTCTCGGGCGATTTTCTGTTGAAGGCTGTTCCGGACATGTGGAAGAGACGGTTCGGGGCGAGCACGGCTAAACGGGGAATAGTGGCCTTTGTAGGTGGGATTATACTTATGTTTGGCGCGCGTCTCGCGGGAGGGTGACCGACCGGCCATGGACTGAGCGGTTCGCTTCAGCTGGCTGTGAGCGGTTATGTCGCGTTGATCTGTTTTTTCATAGGCGGCATATTTATCACCTACTTGCTGTATCGAGGAGGTGAATGAACATGAAGATATTGATTCTTGGACTGATCACGGGGGTTTTATTCGGTTTCTTACTACAAAAAGGCCGTGCCGCGCGTTATGACAAACAAATCGGAGCGTTGCGTTTGATAGATATGACGATCGTCAAGTTTATGTTTTCTGCCATTCTAGTCGGCATGGTTGGAATTTATCTCTTTAAAGACCTGGGCTTGCTCAATCTCGATGTAAAATCAACAGTATTGGGAGCCAACATCCTGGGAGGCCTTGTTTTCGGCATCGGCTGGGGGCTGGTTGGCTATTGTCCCGGTACCGCGGCCGGAGCGTTGGGCGAAGGGCGATGGGACGCGTTATGGGGTGTTCTGGGAATGCTCGTTGGTGCGGCTGTTTTTGCCGAGGCCTATCCTGCTTTAAAGAAAACCGTCATGATATGGGGCGATCTTGGCGAGATAACCCTGCCGGGAATACTAGGGGTGAACCACTGGCTCATAATCCCTGTCTTTGTCATTGGAGGATTGCTGCTTTTTAGATGGTTTGAGAAGAAAGGCCTCTGATTTGATCGCACCGTAGAAGAAAACAGCGCGATCATGACTTGATGTAGTTACACTTTGCCTGAATGAATAAGGGGGGAGGATACGATGACTACTATCAATATAAAGGGGATGTCATGCAATCATTGCGTTATGGCTGTTATGAAAGCCCTGGGTGAAATTGAGGGAATTGAAAATATTAACGTTAACCTTGCAACGGGAGAAGTAACCTTTGAGGAAGCTATACCCGTTGACGTGAGCGTCATCAGAGAGAAGATACAGAAGGCAGGATATGAAGTCGTCTGAAAAAGTCACACTCAACATTAGTGGCATGACGTGCGCCTCTTGTGTCCGGCGTGTCGAGCAGGGGCTCGAAGATTCTGAAGGCGTTCAGAAAGCCGAGGTCAATTTCGCAACCGATAAGGCTACCGTGGAATATGATCCTTCTCTGCTAAATGTCGAGCAACTGTCCGACAAGGTCAAGGCACTCGGTTATGAAGTGGTCGGTTTTGATAGATTAACAGAAGGTGATCTTAAGAAGACAACCATTTCTGTCGGCGGCATGACATGCGCGGCCTGTGTGCGGCGCGTGGAATCGGCACTTGGATCGGCTGACGGAGTCACAGAGGCCTCGGTAAACCTGGCTACGGGAAGGGCTACGGTCATTCACAGGGCGGATTGGGTCGGCCTGGAAGGGCTGAAAAAGATCGTTTCGGAAGCGGGGTATGAGTTTCTGGGTGTTCCCGAACCGGGCCTCGAGGATCCTGTTGAAGCGGCGCGTATCAGAGAGATAAAAGAATTGAGCACCAAATTTATTGTTGGTGTTATCCTGAGCGTAGTTATTTTTATGGGTTCCATGCAGGGCTGGTTTCCATACCTTCGAACCGTTCCCCGGCAGATAATGTTGATAGTCCTTTTTGTACTTACAACCCCTGTAGTCTTCTGGGTCGGAAACCGGTTCATGTCCGGGGCCATCAAGGCTGCCAGGCAGAAGACAAGCGATATGAATACGCTGGTAGCGGTCGGAGCGCTTTCCGCCTATCTTTATTCTGCCGTGGCCACCTTTGTCCCCCGTATTTTCAGGGGGGCGGGGATCGAGCCGCATGTTTATTTCGATGGTGCGGCCATGATTATAACCCTCATTCTTCTGGGAAGGTTGCTGGAGGCAAGGGCGAAAGGTAAGACCTCCATGGCCATAAAACGTCTCCTGGGGCTGAGGCCGAAGACGGCGCGCGTCGTTCGTGACGGCACGGAGACGGATATTCCCATCGAAATGGTGGTAAAGGGGGATATAATCCTTGTGCGGCCGGGGGAGAAAATTCCCACCGACGGAGTGATAATCAGCGGGTCATCCGCGGTTGACGAATCCATGCTGAGCGGAGAGAGTCTTCCCGTGGCAAAAGAGATTGGCAGCACGGTGTTCGCAGCCACCATAAACAAAAGCGGCAGCTTTACGTTCAGGGCCGTCAAGGTGGGCGCGGAGACTGCGCTTGCGCAGATTATCAAACTGGTCGAGGATGCCCAGGGGTCCAAGGCGCCTGTTCAGCGTCTCGCGGATAAAGTGGCATCCATATTTGTGCCGGTTGTCTTTTGTATCGCGTTGATTACCTTTGTGATCTGGTACTTTTTTGTTCCGGCGCCCCTCTTCAGTCGCGCCCTGCTCAATTTTGTTTCGGTTCTGATAATCGCCTGTCCCTGTGCCATGGGGATGGCGACGCCCACGGCGGTCATGGTCGGCACGGGTCTGGGGGCTGAAACCGGCATCTTGATCAAAGGTGGAGAAAGTCTGGAGAATGCGTACAAACTGACGACAATCGCCTTCGATAAAACAGGCACTTTGACCGTTGGAAAACCAGAACTCACTGATATTGTTGCCGCCGGCGATATGTCCCGGGAGGACGTCCTTAAAATAGCGGTTTCCATTGAGGCCGTTTCGGAACATCCTCTGGCACAGGCGGTTGTTGAAAAGGGTCGTATGGAAAATGTAACCCCCACCCGTATCACCGGATTTGATGCCCTGTCGGGGCTTGGTGCCCGGGCGGTCGTTGATGACAGAAAATGTATCCTCGGCAACCTCCGGCTTATGGAATCTGAGGGTGTTCTCATGAAGGGGCTGGACAACGAGGCCCGGAAGTTTACGGATGAGGGGAAAACATGCGTTTTTGTGGCACAGGAGGGAGCGGCCGTAGGGTTGATGGCTTTTTCAGACGTGCCGAAGAAATCGGCCGCGAAAGCGATTACCGCTTTGAAGGCTATGGGGTTGCGCACGGTCATGATTACCGGCGATAACGCGAAAACGGCTCGTGCCGTCGGCGAAGCGCTGGGCATCGATGAGATACTGTCCGAGGTGCTTCCAGGAGAGAAGGCGGATGTCATTCGGAACCTGCAGGCACAAGGTCAGGTGGTTGGTATGGTCGGGGACGGCATCAACGATGCTCCGGCGCTGACGACTGCCGATACGGGCATAGCTATTGGAGCCGGAACGGATGTGGCGATAGAAGCCAGTGACATCACGCTGATCAGCGACGATTTAATGTCTGTGCCCATGGCTGTAAAACTTTCTTTTCAGACCATGCGCGTGATCAAGCAAAATCTCTTCTGGGCATTTTTTTATAACAGCATCGGCATCCCCATTGCAGCGGGAATATTATATCCTTTTTTCGGAATCCTTTTAAATCCTGTGTTCGCTGCGGCCGCCATGGCTATGAGTTCGGTCTCCGTCGTAAGTAATTCTCTCCGATTGAGGAGGTCATGGTCCAGGACGACTTAAAGATATTCATGCAGTTGTGAAATGTGTACGTGTTAAAATTGTTCACGGAAAATCCGGTGAAATCGAAAAATGCCGGGGGATTTACGGAAGTTTCATGGTAGACAGAGGGGAACAGGCATGGGAAGATCGGTTGTAAGAAAAACCAAGGATATTTCGATTGTGCTCTGTGGTGAAGCGGGCCATGGAATACAGACGGTTGAACAAATACTTACCCGACTGTTAAAACTCTCCGGATTTCATGTCTTCGCGACAAAGGAATACATGTCGCGTGTACGTGGCGGAAGTAATTCCACGGAGATCCGAGTTTCTTCTCGGCGCGTATCCGCTCTTCTGGATCGTATCGATATTCTCATTCCTCTTGACCCCGCTGCGCTCAAGCATATTGGAAATCGCATATCGCATGAAACGTTGGTTCTTGCTGATGGGAAGATAATTGCTGATACAGAAAACAAAAACAGACTCAATTTTATAGAAATTCCTTTTTCCGATATTGCCTCTGCGGCAGGAGGTGCAATCTATACGAATAGTGTATCAGTGGGGATTATCGCGGGGCTGTTCGACGTGGGTTTCGATGTGGTTGGCAGCTCTATCGCGAGGTTTTTCTCGGCCGGTGATAAGAAGATTATTGAAAAAAACCTGAGCGCCGCCAAGCGGGGATATGAGATAGCGCGGGAGTTGATAGATGCCGAAAAGATACATATCGACATTTCCCGGAACGACGATGTAACCGGAGAGATCATTATAAACGGCGCTGAAGCTGTCGGGATCGGTGCGATAGCCGGCGGATGTAATTGTATTGTTTCCTATCCAATGTCCCCTTCAACCGCCGTATTGACGTTCCTTTCCAGGAATGCAAAAGATTTTAATCTGATCGCAGAGCAAACGGAAGACGAGATCAGTGCTGTCAATATGGCCCTTGGGGCCTGGTACGCCGGGGCCAGGGCAATGGTAACGACATCGGGCGGCGGGTTCGCCCTCATGGAAGAAGCGGTCGGGTTGGCCGGAATGATTGAAAGCCCGATGGTGATCCATGTCGCCCAGAGACCGGGCCCCGCAACCGGACTGCCGACAAGGACTGAACAGGGTGATCTGCAACTGGTGCTCTATTCGGGACACGGGGAGTTCCCCCGGATTATCCTTGCACCGGGGAAACTGGAAGATGCCGTTGATCTTACACATCGGGCCTTCAACCTTGCCGACAAATACCAGGTTCCGGTGTTTATCCTGACGGATCAGTACTTTATGGATTCGTATTATAATATACCCTCTCTCAATCTCTCGGAAACCCGCGTTACGCAATATATAGAAAAGACAGGTCACGATTATAAACGGTACCGCTTAACCAAAAACGGCATATCGCCCCGCGGTATACCGGGTTACGGAGAAGGGCTGGTACTGGCGGACAGCGACGAGCATGACGAGGAAGGCCACATCACCGAGGATCTCGATGTGAGGGTTGCAATGGTCGACAAACGTCTGTCAAAACTGAAGAGCATAACAGAGGACCTCATTCCTCCCGAACTTGTGGGGAGAAAAGATTACAAGGTTCTTGTCATCGGCTGGGGTTCGACCTTTCATGTCATTCGCGAGGCTATTGAGTGTCTTGGAAGAACGGATATTGCCCTTCTCCACTTTAAACAGGTGTATCCTGTCCATCCGTATACCGCAGAGTATCTTGCGAAAGCAAAACATACGATCGTGGTCGAAGGGAATGCCACCGGTCAGTTTGGTCGTTTGATATGGATCGCTACCGGATATGATATCGATAACAGGATTTTAAAATATAACGGGATTCAGTTTACCGTAGAAGAATTGACTGAACAGATAAAAACGATACTGGATCAGGGGGAATAACCCATGAGTGCCGAACGATTCGACATGGATAATATCGATATAGCCTGGTGCCCCGGGTGCGGAAACTTTGGCATCTTGAAAGCGCTGAAATCCGCGCTTGCCGAGGCGGATATACGACCGGAAGAGCTGGTCATAGTTTCAGGAATCGGACAGGCTGCAAAAATTCCTCATTATCTGAAAACCAACATCTTTAACGGCCTTCACGGAAGAGCGCTTCCACCGGCAACGGCAATAAAAGCCGTCAACCCCGGTCTTACCGTTATTGCCGAAAGCGGTGACGGGGACATGTACGGGGAAGGTGGAAATCACTTCATCCATGCCATCCGTAGAAATCCCGATATTACCAATATAGTTCACAATAACATGGTGTACGGGCTGACAAAGGGACAGGCATCTCCGACCAGCATGTCGGGATTTGTAACACCGGTACAGGTGAACGGAACATATGCGGAACCCTTCAATCCTGTCGCTGTGGCGATTGCGCTGGATGCTTCCTTTGTGGCAAGAGCGTTTGCCGGTGATTATGAACAGACCAGGGACATTATAAAACAGGCGATTGCTCATAAAGGATATTCCATCGTCGATGTTCTGCAGCCCTGCGTGACTTTTAATAAAGTAAATACCTATCAATGGTTTAAGGAGCGAACGTATTATCTCGGGGAGCGTCACGATCCCTTGAACAGAGCCGACGCGTTTAAACGGGCAATAGAAAAGGACAAATTGCCTCTCGGTGTTTTTTACATAAGTCCCGATAAACCCGGTTTCAACGAAACATTGTCCGTTTACCATGAGGAAACAACCCCACTTTTCAGGAGATCAACGGACATTAAAAGGCTTGTCGATCTTGTTGATGCAAGGAGAAGGTAATGGCCTGCATACGAAGCTGACTGAGGGAAACGTGAGAAAGATTAAGATCGGCGTGCGGCGGAGCGTTGGTTCGGCAGTAAGGTCAGCGGATTGAGCATTTTGAGAAGGGAATCAATAGCATTTTTGGCGATTGATGATGAAAAGAAAACCGGGAGGATGAGATATGAAAGAAAGAACTTTAGGGAGCCTGATTGAAATTGCGATAGAGCGGGAAGATGAAGCTTATAACTTTTACATGGATCTCTTTAAAAAAATTAAGGATAAAAGTGTCAAGGACACATTGCAGCTTCTCGCGGGTGAAGAGAAAAAACACAAGGAGTTTCTCGCCAATTACCGTGAAGGCACGTATGGCCCCGATGCATTGCGGCTGACCGATGTCATCGATTACAAAATAGCCGAGCATCTGGAAGAACCTGATATCAAGGAAGATATGGAGAGTCAGGATGTCTATCTTGTAGCGGCCCACAGAGAGCTCCAATCATACAAATTTTATAAAGCCCTTGCTGATCTGCATCCGGACAGTGAAGCAAAAAGCATGCTCCTAAAGATGGCCAATGAGGAAATGAAACATAAAGAAAAGGTTGAATATTTATACAGTAATACCGCTTTTCCGCAGACGGCGGGAGGTTGAGTGAATATCGAATATATGCGGAATGTTCTTTTGGAGGTGCCGCAGAGTGGAATGGATAGATACGTGTAGGCACAATAACAGATTCGTATTGGAGAATATCGCTTATGGAAAGCACAATTATTTCGGCGCTTAATCTGGCATTTAATCCTGTTGCCGTTATCTGGTCGGACGAAAAACCACACGACGCACTCCAGTTTAAACCCGGGAAGTGGGGTTGTGTCATGTCTCTCTTTGCGAGTGCGGCGAAGGGACATACAGCCGTATTCGACAGGGAAACTTTCGGATGCTGGGGCGGAGGAGTCGGGCTGGGATTTGGGAATCAGTATTTAAACGTTCCCGGCGGCATAAAGGCATTTTATAATTTTTTATCCACGGGAAACAATATAGGCGGGATGCGCAAAATGGCGGCGGAAAAAATTTGCAATTTTGTCGGCAATGGGTTGGTCGACGACGCTATACATGGTGAACGGTATAAAAAATCTCCCGAGCTGGTGAAACAGTTTGTTGAGTCGTTACCGATCGTTGATATCCCGGCACGATATGTCGTGTTTAAGCCACTCAGGGATGTAGATCAGAAAAATGAGAAACCGGTTGTCATAGTTTTCCCGGCCAATCCCGATCAGCTTTCCGCACTGGTAATACTGGCCAATTATGGAAGCGGTGGTTCCGAGAATGTAATAATTCCTTTTGCCGCGGGATGTCAGGCGATCGGCATTTTCCCGTACCTGGAAGCAAAGAAACGCAGAAACCTGCGGGCGGTAATCGGTCTTACCGATATATCGGCAAGAAAAAATGTCAGAAAACAACTGGGTAAAGATCTGTTTACCTTCGCCGTTCCGCTGGAGATGTTTTATGAGATGGAAGCTCATGTGGCGGGCAGTTTTCTGCAGAGAGAGACCTGGAATGCTTTGCAGGCATGATTCCGGGCAGTTTGGAAACCTGTAATTTCTTTCGATGAGGAGGTGGGTCATGAATTTCCCTGATTTTTCTCTGGATATTTCTCTGCCGGAAACAGCAAAAGAGCCGGATCAGGGTGTTACATACGATTTGATCATTCTGGGAGGGGGACCGGCAGCCATGAGTGCGGCGGTGTATGCCGCCCGGAAAATGATGAACGTCGTCATTATTACAAAGGACTTAGGAGGACAGATACACGAAACTTCCGAGGTCGAGAACTGGCTTGGATTCCAGAGTATCAGCTCCCGGGAGCTTGTCGGCATGTTTGAAGAGCATGTTAAAAGCTTCGATATCGCTATACGGATAGGCTCCACTGTTAAAAACGTCGTGACGAATGAGGCCGGGTTTATGGTGTACACCAGCGATGATAAAATGTATTCGGGTCGTACTGTTATTGTAGCTACCGGTAAACATCACCGGCCTATCGGTGTGCCCGGAGAAAAAGAGCTGGTTGGTAGAGGGGTAGCCTATTGCGCTACGTGCGATGCCCCTTTCTTCAAAGGAAAGAAAGTGGTTGTTGCAGGTGGCGGAAATTCGGCCTTCACGACCGCCATAGATCTCCTCAAAGCGGAAGCCGAAGTAACAGTCATAAATTTCACCAAAGGCTGGCAGGCGGACGAAGTCCTCCGGGAGCGGGTAGGAAGGTCGGATAAGGCGACTTTGCTGGATTATCATCAGATTGTCGGAATCGAGGGTACGGACAAGGTGACCGGCGTGATTATAAAAAACCGGGACGATGATAAGGAGGAAAGGCTGAACACCAGTGGAGTCTTTATAGAGATCGGACTGTTGCCGAACAACGAAGCAGTCAAGGATCTCGTACGGCTGAATGATCAAGGCGAGATAATTATCGATTGTTCCTGCAGGACAAGCGTACCCGGCATCTTCGGTGCCGGTGACGTTACTACCGTCCCGCACAAGCAGATTGTAATTGCCGCCAGCGAGGGTGCCAAGGCCGCGTTATCCGCGTATGATTATCTTATCAACAAATCCCTCATTTAAGGAGGTGTGCCGTGGGAGCGCTGAAAGAAAAAGACAGGGAAAAACTGGCAAGCCTTTTTGAAAAAATTGAAAAAAAGGTCACTATTATACTGTTTACCCAGGAGATGGAGTGTATGCACTGTGAAATGACCAGGATATTGCTTGAAGAAATCTCCGGCCTTTCGGATAAACTCTCTCTGGAGATACACGACTTTGTGGCAGAGGCTGATCTTGCCGGGAAGTACGGGATAGACAAGATACCCGCCATCATTCTCTCAAGCGACAGGGATTCCGGTATCCGTTTCTATGGTGTTCCAGGAGGGTATGAGTTCAAGGTCCTTACAGATGATATCCTTGATGTAGGTAAACGGGAGTTGGATATTAGTGCGGATGTGATGGCTCGACTGGCCAGGATCGACCAGCCTGTTCACATAGAGGTTTTGATATCTCCGACCTGACCCTATTGTCCAAGCGCGGTTCGCGCTGCTCACCGGTTTGCCATAGCCAGCGGCCATATTACCTCTGACATGGTGGAGAGTTCGGAATTTCCTTTCCTTGCAGTGAAATATAATGTGCGGGGGGTTCCCCATACCGTTATCAACGGAGAGCACAGCATCGTTGGTGCGCAACCGGAAAAGGACCTCGCCGATGAGATACTCGAGGCTATCGGGAAATAAGACAAACAAGGTTATAATGAAAATTCCGGAGAGCGATTGTTTAGCAGTGAGGATATGGTAACGGATAGCGAAATATAAGTGCATCATGTATGAAAAAGGCAGGTGTATAATGAAAACAAAAAAGTATCTCGTCATTTTACCGGTAATTTTACTGGTCTTTTCGTTAAGCACGGTTTCTCATGGCCGTTCGGATGCCTTTAAAGACAATATTTATGATCCGGGAACGCTCAAACCTACGGACAGTGTTCTGAAAGTTCGGATGGGGGAACTTGCCCCCGATTTCACGCTTCCAGCCGTTTCCGGGGGAACGGTTTCTCTCGGACAGTACCGTGGGAAAAGCAATGTTGTAATGTCGTTTGTTCCTGCAGCATGGACACCTGTCTGCTCGGACCAGTGGCCTGGATACAATATTGTAAAAGGCATATTTGACGAAAATGATGCCATACTTCTTGGAATTACAGTGGACAATATCCCTACCCTGTTTTCGTGGACGAACCAGATGGGAGAATTATGGTTTCCCGTTCTTTCCGACTTCTGGCCTCACGGGCACGTTGCGGAGATGTATGGTGTATTACGTACCGATGGGACCACTGAAAGGGCGATTTTCATAATCGATAAGAAGGGGATCATTCGCTACATCGATGTTCACGATATAAACAAACGACCCCGCTTGGAATCTATTGTAGGAGAACTGGAAAAACTCAGATAAAAAGTCTTGGGATTACTGAAGGTTAACTTAGATATGTCATCTCCGTTTTTAAAAGAGACGCTCGAGTACCTGTACCGGAAATATAACAGACGGGAGTTCGTACATCCCGACCCTCTGGAGTTTCTCTATGATTACGAAGATCCCCGTGACCGGGAGATCGCCGGCCTTGTTGCGTCTTCCCTTGCCTATGGCAGGGTACTTCAGATACTGAAAAGTGTTTCTTTTGTCCTTGACAGGATGACTCCATACCCTTCCTGCTTTCTTGAAAACAGTTCCATGGAATCGCTTTCACGCACATTCTCCGGGTTTAAGCACAGATTTACAACGGGAGATGAAATAGCCGGGATGTTGTTCGGGGCGAGAAATGTCATAATGAAATACGGTTCCCTGAACAGGTGTTTCACATCGGCTTATACTGATTCGGAATCAATTGTCCCCGCGATTGCCGGCTTTGTGAAAGCATTGCAGGCGGGAAGCCGATACCAGTATAGCAGCCTGTTGCCGCCACCTGAGAAAGGAAGCGCCTGCAAGCGGTTGAATCTTTTTCTCCGCTGGATGGTGCGTTGTGATGATGTAGACCCGGGTGGGTGGAATAACGTATCGCCGGCAAAACTCATAATCCCGCTCGATACGCATATGCACAGGATCTGCCTGGCACTGCAACTTACGAAACGGAAACAGGCGAATATGAAAACGGCGATGGAGATAACGGATGCGTTTCGAACCATAGTTCCGGATGACCCGGTACGGTACGATTTTGCCCTGACCCGCCTGGGGATAAGACAGGAGATGGATATTATGACTTTTTTAGACGAGTGTAATACGGGCGAAGCTGCTCGATGGAAGGAATGCGTATGAAACTTGACAAATGGAAACTTACCTGGGCCGTAGTGTTGATCTTTCTTTCGGCGGTTTTTTATTTTGTCCATTATCTGATTTTCAGAGATCCCCACCATATCTTCATTTTTATGGTGGGGGATATTGCATTTGTATTCGTTGAGGTGTTGCTCGTCACCGTTATTATCCATGAACTGTTGAGCTATAGGGATACAAAGAACAGATTGTACAAACTTAACATGCTCATAGGAGTTTTCTTCAGTGAAATAGGAACTGATCTGTTGAAAATATTCTCCGAATTCGACCGTAATACCGAGAAAATGAGAAAAGAGTTTTCCTCTTGTATGAACTGGTTTGACGATCAGTTCCATAACGCATTCAAGAAATGCAACGGGTATGATTACAATATTGATCTACACAGGGCGGATCTTGTTGGATTAAAAGATTTACTTTTGCGGAAAAGGCATTTTCTTGTCACGTTGCTGCAAAATCCCGCTTTATTGGAACATGAAACATTTTCAGATTTACTGTGGGCGGTTTTTCACCTTGCCGAAGAGCTGGCGCACCGGAAGAACATAGGTGCCTTACACGATGCCGATTATGAACATATTGCTAACGACATGAAACGGGTATACGCTCTGTTAACCGGGGAGTGGCTGTTTTATATGAAGCATCTGAAAGATAATTACCCTTATCTTTTTTCACTTGCCATGAGGACGAATCCTTTTGATCCGGATGCTTCTCCGGAGATAGAATAAACAGCAACGCCAAAAGGAGAGTGAAATGCGGGACTTCTCAAGGAGAGAATTTTTAAAACGTTCCGTAGCTTCAACTGTAACAGGCGGGCTTGTATTAACGGGACTGGGCAGGAATGCCAGTGCTTTTCCCGCCGCTGTCCCTGTGGGAACAATAATTGACTTGACGCTGTGTGACGGGTGAAGGGCGTTGGATTTACCTGCGTGTGTAACCGCATGCCGGGAGGAAAATAAAAAATATTTCCCTGAGCCTGTAAAGGAAATAGGTGACTATTGGCCTCAGAAGAAAAAAGAGGACTGGTCTGATAAGCGTGAATTGACCAGCCGGCTGACACCCTATAACTGGACTTTTGTGCAAGAGGTGGATGTGGAACATAACGGCAGGATATATAAAATATCGATCCCCAGGCGTTGTATGCACTGTGACAACCCGCCATGTGCCGACCTCTGTCCCTTCAGTGTGCTGCATAAGAAGCCCGAGGGGCCTGTGGTTATCGACCGTGATCTCTGTATCGGCGGGGCGAAGTGCCGATCCGTATGTCCTTGGGGAATTCCGGCCCGGCAGGGCGGTGTAGGGCTTTATTTGAAAATTGCGCCGAAATTTGCCGGCGGAGGTGTGATGTACAAGTGCGACTTATGCTACCACAGGATAATGTCGGGACGAGAGCCCGCCTGTGTGGAGGCATGTCCGCAAAAAGCGATTATTTTTGGGGAGAGAGAAGCATTACGAAAACTGGCTCGCAGAAGGGCGAAAGAAACAGGCGGATATCTGTACGGTGAGCTTGAAAACGGAGGTACGTCAACCTTTTATATATCTCCAGTTCCTTTCGAAAAAATCGATTCCGCGCTGATGACACAGAAAGCGGCGCAGTCGAATCCCCAGACACCGGGATTTCCCGGCATGCCTGTGGGAATAGAAAACTTCACGGAAACCGCAAATGGTATTGCGTGGAGTATGTTGGCAGCCCCGATTGCCGGCATCGCCGCAGCCGCCGGGGCGGCATACAAGACCATGAAGGAGGACAAAAAAGATGGCTGAAAAAATCCTCGAAAAGAAACAGCATGTAAAACGCCATGGGTTTTCAGTCATTTTTGTGCACTGGGTAGTTGCGATCTCTACGTTTGTGTTGATTTTCAGCGGGTTCGGCCAGATGCCCCTTTATAAGCGCTACATGTTGGACCGGTTGCCGGGATTGTCATGGGTCTCCGATTTTTCCATAACCCTGTCTATCCATTACTGGGCGGCCGCAGCGCTTATGCTTGCAGTTGCGTATCACCTGGTTTTCCACGGAGTACGCCGCGATTTCGATATGTTGCCGCGCAGAGGCGACATAAGACAATCAGCACAGATTATCATGGCTGTTTTCGGTTTCGGAAAAGAGCCGGAAAACGATAAGTATCTTGCCGAGCAGCGCCTGGCCTACGTATTCATAGGCTTTTCCATGCTGATCCTGATTTTTTCGGGGATTATCAAGGTAGTGGAAACTCTGCCCCGTACCAATTTTCCTGAAGACTTTGCATTATGGATTACCCTGCTGCACAATTTTGCCACAATACTGATAATTGTGGGAATTATCGTTCACCTTGCCGCGTTCATATTTAAAGAAAACTGGCCCCTGCTGCCGGGTATTTTTACGGGTAAGATCGACCGGAAATATGTCAAACGGCGTCACAGTATCTGGTATGCCCGGGCCTTTGGGAAAAAACGGTAGAATAAAACGAGATATGGTATTGACACGTGGCCGGCCTCCTGCTAGGTTGCCCGGTTATCAGCGTTTAGGGAACCTGACCAAGCGGAAACAGGCAGGTTGTATGTGACGGTAATCCGTCATGACCTGTCGGTCCGGCAACAATACGATATAGGAGATATGTAAAAAATGGCTACGAATCAGTGGAATAATCCGCCAGAAATGCAGATTGACCCGGAGAAGACATATAGGGCAACGATGGAAACGAAAAGAGGCGTCATTGAACTGGAACTGTATGCCCGGTATGCACCCAGGACCGTAAACAACTTTGTTTTTCTGGCACGGGAAGGATTTTACGACGGCGTCTCGTTTCACCGGGTAATCGGCGATTTCATGATACAGGGTGGTGATCCGACCGGTACCGGTATGGGAGGCCCGGGGTACAGGTTTGAGGACGAATTCAAAGGCAATCCGCTCAAACATGAAAGTCACGTCATTTCAATGGCGAATGCGGGACCTAATACAAATGGGAGTCAATTCTTTATCACCCATTCGCCGCAACCGCATCTCAACGGACATCACACGGTATTTGGAAAAGTGATAACCGGTGAAGATGTCGTGGATGCGATCCGGCAGGGCGACACGATAGAATGTGTCACAATAATGGAAGACCGGTAAAGGTAATGCAGAAGCCCGGTAAGGGAGGTGGGCGGCACAGGTTGAAAAGTCGCTTATTGCGACCTTATTCGCCCACTTCCTTGTGAAACACTATCTTGCTATCCTCATCCATATCGGCTGTTATATTGTCACCCTCTCCGATATCTCCCTCCAGTATCTTCGAGGCCAGTTTGTCTTCTATAAGCCGCTGCAACGCTCTTTTCAACGGTCTTGCTCCGTATATCGGGCTGTATCCTTCCGCTGATATATATTCCCTGGTCTTGTCCGTCAGTTCGAGATGGATTTTCCGTTCTGCAAGCCTTTTCTGTATCAGCCGTATCTGAATTTCGATTATCTTGCTGATATCACCGATGGTAAGCGCCCTGAAATTAATAATGTCATCGACCCTGTTAAGGAATTCAGGCCTGAAAGTCATTCGCAGGGCTTCCATGGTTTTTTGCTGTCGCTCTTCTTCCGACAGCGACAGATCCTGCATCCACTGGCTTCCTATATTAGATGTCATTATAATGACGGTATTCCGGAAATCAACGGTTCTGCCGTGTCCGTCCGTCAGACGTCCGTCGTCGAGTATCTGGAGGAGTATATTGAATACATCCTGATGTGCCTTTTCTATCTCGTCGAACAGGATTACCGAATATGATTTTCTCCTGACCGCTTCTGTAAGGTATCCTCCCTCATCATATCCCACGTAACCTGGAGGGGCGCCTATCAACCTCGAAACGGAGTGCTTTTCCATAAACTCGGACATGTCGATTCTGGTCATTGCCCGCTCATTATCAAACATGAATTCGGCGAGTGCCTTGGCCAGTTCGGTCTTTCCAACGCCCGTCGGCCCCATGAAGATAAACGATCCGATGGGTCTGTTCGGGTCCTGTAATCCGGACCTGGCTCTTCTGAGTGCGTTCGAGATGTTATGGAGTGCTTCGTCCTGGCCTACAACACGCTGTCTTAAACGTTCTTCCATGTGGATGAGTTTTTCCACGTCGCTTTCCATCATCCGGGCCACGGGAATGCCAGTCCAGCTTGCAACGACTTCCGCTACATCGTCCTCGTCAACCTCTTCCTTCAGAGTCTTTTTCTCTTTTTGAAGTGTCTCGAGGTTCTTGGTTTTTTCTTGCAGATCGTTGTTTAATTTTACCAGTGTGCCGTAACGGATCTCTGCCGCTTTTGCCAGATCTCCGTCTCTCTGTGCGTTTTGTTCCGCTGTTTTGTATTCTTCTGTTTTTTCTTTTATAGACTGAATTTCCCTGATTGCTTCTTTCTCGGCAAACCAGTGTTTCTTCATATCATCTCTGGATTTTTTCAGTTGTTCCAGTTCTTTTTCTATACCTTCGGATCTCTTTTTCGATGTTTTGTCCTCTTCTTTCTTCAGGGATTCTCTTTCAATCTCAAGCTGCATGATCTTTCTTTCCAGCACATCTATCTCTGAAGGAAGACTGTCCAATTCGATCCTGAGACGGGAAGCGGATTCATCGATCAGGTCCACCGCCTTGTCGGGCAGAAAACGGTCGCTTATATAGCGGTTTGACAGCGTGGCGGCGGCGATAAGCGCTGAATCCTTGATCCGGACACCATGATGTACCTCATACCGCTCTTTGAGACCCCTGAGTATGGCAATGGTATCCTCCACCGTGGGCTCGGAAACAATGATCGGTTGGAATCGCCTTTCAAGCGCGGCGTCTTTTTCAATGTATTTTCTGTATTCGTTGAGAGTGGTTGCGCCTATACAATGCAGTTCCCCCCGTGCGAGCGCAGGTTTCAACATGTTCGACGCATCGACGGCACCTTCAGCGGCACCGGCACCTACCATTGTGTGCAACTCGTCGATGAACAGAATGATTTCTCCATTTGTGCCTGTTACTTCCTTGAGGACGGCTTTCAGGCGGTCTTCGAATTCCCCCCTGTACTTGGCACCTGCTACCAGTGAACTGATATCGAGGCCGACGACCCGTTTGCTTTTCAGGTTGTCGGGCACATCCCCGTTCACGATCCGCTGGGCGAGGCCTTCCGCGATAGCTGTCTTACCCACACCGGGTTCTCCGATAAGAACAGGATTGTTTTTTGTTCTTCGTGAAAGAACCTGCATGATTCTGCGTATCTCGTCATCCCTTCCGATTACCGGATCAAATTTTCCTTGCAACGCCAGTTCGTTAAAATCCTTGGAGAAACGTTTGAGGGCCTGGTATTTATCCTCCGGATTAGGGTCGGTGATACGCTGATTGCCCCGTATGTCCACCAGTACCTTGAGAACATTATCCCGGGTCACGCCGTGTTTTTGCAGTATCCTGCCGGAAGGACTCGTTTTATCATCCGCAATTGCAACAAGAACATGTTCGACGCTTACGTATTCATCCTTTAACCTCGCTGCTTCGGTAAGAGCCTTGTCCAGTATGTTGTTCAGCCCGGGTGTTATGTAACTTTGCCCGGCGCCTGATACCTTCGGCATACCGTCCAGTTTTTTTTCAATTTCCAGCTCGATCTGTCTTTGTTCACTTCCAAGCTTCTTTAATATCTCGGATACGGTTCCTTCGTGTTGCCGTATAAGTGTCAGCAGTATATGTTCAACGTCGATTCCCTGGTGGCCGCTACCGCTTGCCAGCCTTTCGGCTTCCTGCAGTGCTTCCTGGAGTTTCAAAGTAAATTTGTCGAATCTCATAATTATTTACCAGCACCTTTCTCGATATCGACAAAGACCTTTCCTTTCCTGAAAATACGGACAGTTCCCGTAGACTCGGAAATTGCGATCGCGATCGCATCGGTGACACTCGTGATGCCTGCGGCCGCTATATGCCTGCTGCCCAGCCCCTGTGGAAAATCCTTGTTTTCCAGGGCGGCGCTGAGATGCCTCCCGGCAGTTACCAGTACACCATCCTCTCTTATAACGAATGCTCCGTCCAGGGCGGAAAACTCTTTGATGGTGTCTCTCAGATTGTGATCGAGGATATTACGTTCCTCTTCTTTATACCCCATAAACGGATTAATTATCATCTGTCTGGACAGTTCAAGCACCTTCTCATCATCCCCGAGAACAAAGATGGTACCTATCGGCCGACCTTCCCTTCCCTGGGCGGCAAGTTCCAGTGCAATGTTCAACACAGCTTCGAATACTTCGGGATAGATATTTTCAAAGATATTCGAGACATTTTCCGATGTGAGAAGCTCAAATTCCCTGCTGACATCGATAACGAATATGCTGTCTATATATCCGATTTTCGGGATACCCGTCAGGCAGACCAGTTTGTCGGTCTTTTTGAATAATCCGGCGGCGAGTCCCTTCGTTATGACTATCTTCATCTGCCCCAGACGCGTTACATTCACGTTGGGGATATTGATAACATTCTGAAAGAGCTCTGCTTTATGGGGGAGAATATCATTCCCTCTGGTTATCAGAACAGTGTTGAAGCAGGGCTTGGAATCCTTTCTTACAAACAGGTTCTGAGCTACTTCACTGTTCAGCAGGATAGCTTTTGCATCTATCTCCTTGGCGAATTTGCACGCAAATTCCATGATCGATTCATTCTGAGAGCCCATAATACCCCTTTTTATCGTTTTATTAGTAAGGTAAACATAAACGGGAACAATGTCAAGCCGGGGAAAGCGATAGTTAAGCCGCCAAAAGATCTTGACTGCCCGGCGCAATGTGATTAAAATCCGGCAACGAATATCTTTTATGTTTTTTGAGGAACCAACAGTGAATCTACCCGCAGTAACCGATTCGGTTGACATATATATGGCGGAAATAAACCGATTCCCTCTCTTGGAAGCAGAGGAGGAATTCAAGCTTGCAGTGCGGTTTGTTAAATATAATGACATGCAGGCGGCCGAAAAGCTGATCACTTCAAATCTGCGGTTTGTGGTAAAGATAGCCCACGAGTACAAAAATTACAGAGTAAAATTTATCGACCTGATTCAGGAAGGTAATATCGGGCTGATGCATGCCGTCAAGAAATTTGATCCTTACAAAGGATACAGGCTCATATCATATGCTGTCTGGTGGATACGGGCGTACATGCAGAACTTCGTTATGAAATCATGGAGTATCGTCAAAATAGGCACCACTCAAGCGCAGAGAAAATTATTTTTCAAACTGAATCAGGCCAAAAAAAAGTTGCAGACTATCTCGCAAAAAAACCCTGAGTTCAAGGAAATCGCGGAGATGCTAAATGTAAAAGAGTCTGATATAGAGGAAATGGATCTTCGCCTCGCAAACCGCGATGTTTCGTTGAATGTTGCCATAGACGACGAGGGAGAGTCGACCTATATCGATCACCTTGTCTACGATGGTAAAAACCAGGAAGATGCGCTTATCAAGAAAGAGGAAATGGCCCTGGTGAAGAAAAATATAGCCGGAGCCCTTGAAAAACTCAACGAACGGGAAGATTATATTGTACGAAACCGAATAATGGCGGACAACCCTGAAACCCTTCAGGAAATAGGCGACAGATTTAACATAACAAGGGAGCGTGCGCGGCAGATCGAAAAAGAAGCCCTTAAGAAGCTGAAACTGGCGATACCGTACCTGTCCGATGAACCCAAGCTCATAACAAACTGATATGCCTGTAAAGGTCATATCATAATGGGTAAATGTGGGTGCCGGAAACAGAAGATCTAGAACTCTTGATGGTCATAGGCTAAGTTTTCAAAGCACGTGAATTCTTTCAGAAAGGCCATATGCGCAATGCCGGTAGGGCCGTTTCTCTGCTTGCCGATTATTATCTCCGCCTTTCCCTTTTCCGGATTGTCTTCCGACTTGTTGTACACTTCGTCTCTGTATATGAACATTATCACATCTGCATCCTGCTCGATTGCGCCGGATTCTCTCAGATCGGCAAGCTGTGGACGTTTGTCCGTTCTGGATTCGACCTGGCGGTTTAATTGTGACAATGCCAAGACAGGAATATTTAGTTCTTTAGCCAGAGATTTGAGAGAGCGGCTTATCTCGGATATCTCCTGTTCCCTTGGTACCGAGGAGTCCCGGCCTCTCATTAACTGAAGATAATCAAGAACAATGAGTTCAAGCCCCGATTCAGCTTTCAATCTTCTCGCTTTTGCCTTTATCTCGAGAACGGATATCGCGGGTGTATCATCTATGAAGATAGGGGCTTCCGAAAGCCTGCCTGCGGCGGCAGTCAACTTCGGCCAGTCCATATCCCCTACAAATCCTCTCCGTATACGCTGAGCGTCCACTTTCCCGTCCGAGGAAAGCATGCGGAGGGCAAGCTGCTCCTTCGACATTTCCAGGGAAAATATTGCGACAGGTACTCCGTCCTCGATCGCCGCATGTTGAGCGATATTTATGGCGAAGGCTGTTTTTCCCATACTGGGACGTCCTGCCACCACTATCAGATCTGATTTTTGAAGTCCTGATGTAATTTCGTCGACTTTTTGAAATCCCGTCGGTATGCCGGTAATAAGGGCTTTCTTTTCATAAAGTTTTTCTATGTTTTTAAATGTATCTTTGACAATCTCCCGTATGGGAGAGAAAGCCGGCCTTATCTTGTTTTCCGATATTGCAAACACGGCATGTTCCGCTTCGTCGAGAACAGCGTCTATATCGGAACCCGCGTCATAACTTTTATCCAATATATTGGTAGCGGCACCGATTAATCCACGTAGTATGGATTTTTCCTTAACGATCTTTGAGTAGTAGGCTATGTTAGCCGCGGAGGGCACACCGTCGACGAGCGATGTCAGGTATACTTCTCCCCCGACACCTTCAAGATGTCCCCTCCCACGCAAGATATTACTGAGTGTAATAAGATCGCTTGGTTCATTCCGCTCGTACAGTTCGAGAATAGCAGAAAATATCTTTCTATGGGCCTCGCTGTAGAAATCGCCTGCACCCAATATTTCCAGAACATTGTTCAGGGCATTATTATCCAGCAGGATACCGCCGATAATCGATTGCTCCGCCTCCAGATTCTGAGGAGGAACCTTGTGAAGAGAAAAATCTACATCTTTCATCCCTGTCCCTCTTCGGCAACCGATACTGTGAGATCCGCTGATATTCCAGAATGCAGTTTTATCTTTACGGAAAATTTTCCAAGACTTTTGATGGGTTCTTCCAGGGCGATATCTCTCTTGTCGATCTCTATTCCCTGTTCTCGCAGAGCATCGCCTATATCTTTCGTCGTGACAGATCCGAACAATTTATTCTGCTGGCCCACTTTCCTGTATATGGTACAGGTTACCTTTTCAAGTCGTTCGGCCATGGACTGTGCGGCTTCTTTCTCTTTCGCTGATCTTCTCTCCGCGGTCTCCATCTCACTCTCGAGGGCTTTCATGTTCTTACTGCTGGCTTCTATTCCCAGACCTCTGGGGATAAGAAAGTTCCTGGCATACCCGTTGGAAACATTTACGAGTTCCCCCGCCTTTCCTACAGAGGCAACATCCTTTTTTAAAATAACCTTCATAAAAACTCCTCCGGTTCGAAGATGTGCGTATTGAAGCTAACGGCAAACGTTCTCCTTGTTGTTTATGACAAGGCGTTTTAATTATTTCGATTTTTCAAACAGCACACCGGTTTATACAAAATATCGATCAGTCCGGACTTTTTTTCCGTTTTCTGAAATCGGCCCAGGTGTCGATCAAGCCCAACCCGGCAACGATGAAAATCAGAAACTGTTGAGCAAAGATCAAAAAATATCCGACGACTCTGAAAACAGGTGGCACGTTTTTCTTTTTAAAGAAAAAGCTGATTATCGCCAGGCCCTGCAAAGTATATATAAAAAGGAGAACAATCATCATATTCAATCCCAGGATGCGAAATGCTTCCGAGGGGATCAGAACAAGCGCGCCGGCGATGACAACAAGCCAGATTACTTTATCGAGGATTTTCCAGCAGGACAAATCGCCAAAATCAGGATACCACATTCCTCTGTTGCTGAACAACCATTTTCCAGCCAGGATATTCAGCCATGTGAAAAAAGCAGTCCCGACGAGGATGAAAGAAGGCAGCAAACCGGTAAGGACACGAGTTATCTGTCCTGAGTTTTCCTTTATGATTTCAATGTATTGCGTGGAAACGCCCGTGCGGGAGTACAGATCGATATTTTCCTGCACCATTGCTGCTACACGACTTTCGATCATCCCCCACGGGGCTTTCCCGGAAATCAGGCTCAGGTAGAGAAGCACTATGGAACCGAGTGCCAGAAAGATGCCTGCGGAATAGATAACGGTTTTTTCGATTGAATAATTTCTTCTCAATATCTCTGAAAGAATAAGTCCCAGAGAACCTACAAGGAAAAAATATACAACGCCGTTCTGGAGATCCAGTACCCGCAGGATGATAGTTGTGATTACCAGAGACAGGATAAAAGCCAGAAAACCGTGCAATCTGGATAGCTTGGAATAATAGTACAATATCGGGACCGGCACAAACACAGCGCCAAGTACACCAATAAATGAATTTATGGCCACCGCTATGAAAACAGCTGAGATAACCGCAACACCCAGGAAAAAGTCTTTGTAGGGCACAAACCCTCCTGAGAGGCCAAACATACCACACCGTTTAGTTGAAAGGATTGTGAGATGCCTGCTTGATCAACAGGCATCTCGATATTTACACTGGAGGTAAACCTGGATTAATTTAGTTGCCGGCAGTTACATAGGGTAACAAAGCCAGATTCCTGGCCCGTTTAATCGCTACCGCCAATGCCCTCTGATGCTTGGCGCAAGTTCCGGTAATTCTTCTCGGCATAATCTTGCCTCTTTCCGTTAAGAAGGATCTCAGAACAGCGGGATTCTTGTAATCAATCTTTATTTCAGAGTCGACACAAAATCTGCAGACTTTCCTTTTGTGAAAAAACCTGGGTTTGGAGCGCTTCATATGATTGTTCGGTGTATATGCCATTTCTTATTCCTCCTCTGCCTTTTGCTCATCCTTTTCAACAGATGACGTTTCCTGCTCGACACTTTCGCTTTCCGGTTCGACCTTTTGGCTTTCGGGTTCTTCATCGACGGATTCGGAAACAGCAGGCTCGGAAATTACCGCTTCTTTTTTCTGCGCTTCTTTCTTCCTGGCTTCTATTCTTTGCTCTTCTCGCTTCTGCTCTTCTTGCTTTCGCTCTTCTTCCTGCTTCAGAGTGTCTGCTATCTCGCGCTCTATGGCTTCCATATCGACCGTGTCACTCAGTTTTACAGTCTGAAATCTCAGCACGTTGTCATCGATCTTGAAGTTCCTCTCTACTTCGATGACAACCTCGTTCGTGGCAACAAAGTCAATCCGTGTATAGACGCCTTCTTGCCTCTTTTCGATAGGGTAGGCCAGTCTCCGTTTGCCCCAGTTTTCAACCTTGATGATTTTGCCGTCAAAGTTCGTAATGATTCCGGTATAACGGTCGACCAGACTGTTCGTTTCATCCGATTTTAAATCGGACAGCGTAATGAATATTGTTTCGTACCTTCTCAACATGCATCCTCCTTGCGGCTCTATAGCCCGAATACCAATGATCCGGGCAAGGAGTCCCTTTTTGTATTCAGGCTCCATTCACTTGAAAAGGCCTCTTTTTATTGAATGGGCACTGTTCGGAAAAACGCTTTTACTATAGCATTCTTTCCCGTAAATCAAGCTATTTTTTGCAGTACCGGTGCCGGTTCCATAGGGTTTTAACCAAACAGAGATCCTGCCCCCCGTCGATCAGGTAAAGATCCGGTAAAAGTAAATGCATGCATTGATGAAATCATGTTCTTGCCGGAAGAACGCGAAAAACAATTTTCCTCCTTCTAAACTAAGAGGTTTCCGTAACTCGCCGCTGGAAGTTTTTATGATACGGGAAAACCTGAAATAATAATTCTATCCGGCACCGCATTTGGTTTCAAGGGCCACTTTCCCCGTTGCCTTTCTTATTGCTATATGTTAACGTTCCTCGCTTAAATATGGGAGAGAATCTGTAATGGCAAAGATAACATCGGTTAGGGGATTTCGTGATATACTGCCGGATGAGACACCGAAATGGCAGGGTGTCGAAGAAAAGATACGGAAGACATTTTCTAAATTTGGTGTCAGGGAAATAAGAATTCCCGTCCTGGAAAAAACCGAACTTTTCAAGAGAGGTATCGGTGAGGCCACCGATATAGTAGAAAAAGAGATGTATACATTCCTCGATCGCGGGAATGAGTATCTTACGATGCGACCCGAGGCGACCGCTTCCGTTATCCGTGCGTACATAGAACACCATATATACGAGAAAGACCCGGTAGCAAAACTTTTCACCATAGGCCCCATGTTCAGGCGGGAAAGGCCGCAAAAGGGGCGCTTCAGACAGTTTCACCAGATAAATGTCGAATTCCTGGGGCAGGAAGACCCTCGTATAGACGCGGAGCTCATGTTCATGCTTATGTGTCTTTTACGTGAAGCCGGTATCGACAATCTGAAACTTGAAATCAATTCTCTTGGTTGTGATACGTGCCGCCCCGCGTTTCGGGAGAAGATAATAAATTTTCTGAAGGACAGAGAGCAGGACCTTTGTGATGACTGTCGCAGACGTCTCCTTACAAACCCCTTGAGGATATTCGACTGTAAAAATGAGTCCTGCCGCGAAATTATAGCCGAAGCCCCGGTCGTGATGGACTTTATCTGCGGCCAGTGCTCGGAGCATTTTGGAAAGGTACAAGAGTATCTTGAACTGCTTCGTATTCCATTCACGGTAAACACAAAGATGGTGCGGGGCCTTGATTATTATACCAGGACCGCTTTTGAGGTCACTACACAGTCGCTGGGGGCGCAAAATGCTGTTACCGGCGGCGGACGATATGACGGCCTCGTACAGATGCTGGGAGGGCCCGATATATCGGGAATAGGATTCGCGATAGGTTTTGACCGGCTTATCTCAATGATACCGGATGAAGATACGAGCTATATTGATCGTCCGGATATTTTTATCGCGGCTCTTGGAGATAAGGCTCAGTGTTTTGCCTTCTCTCTATGCAATACGTTGAGGATGGCCGGTGTCCGGACGGAAATGGATTTTTCAAACAGGGGACTCAAGAGTCAGATGAAACGGTCGAATAAACTGGACTGTTTGCGCACGCTGATAATCGGTGAAAAGGAGATGGAAGAGGGTATCGCCCAGCTAAGGAACATGAGTGATGGAACACAGGAGCCTGTCGATATCAACGATGCCGAAGGCATTATAAAAAGGATACAGCTTTCATGATCATTGCCCCGCCTCAATGATTTTAACTGTCGGTGGGGAAACCCTGAGGGATTGCTTTCAGTTTGCTGTAGCATGTTTTTCATTAATAAGTAGCATCGATTCGTCTGAATCAACGGATCTTTGTACGATCTTAACAGGAAGGAATTGACAACTTGTCGGAATTTATAACAAAAGAAAAAAGAACACATTATTGTGGCAATGTCGGAGCAGAACATGTCGGTGATGATGTCGTGCTTATGGGGTGGGTTCACAGAAGGAGGGACCTTGGGGGTCTTATATTTATAGACCTTAGAGACAGAGAAGGGATTGTGCAGATTGTCCTGGATCCGGAGCGGAGACCGCAAGCGCACGCGCTGGCACATGACATAAGAAATGAATTTGTGCTGGCGGTAAGGGGTACAGTGACGCTCCGACCCGAAGATATGATAAATCCTTCCCTGAAAACCGGAGAGATCGAAATCATGGTTGACGAACTTGAAATACTCAACGAGTCCGTCACTCCGCCATTCGTACTCGACGCCGAATCGGAAGTGTCAGAAAACCTGCTCCTCAAATATCGTTATCTGGATCTAAGGCGGAGAAATCTGCAGCAAAATATTATTCTGCGGAGCAATGTTGTTTCCGAAACAAGAAATTATCTTCAGCAGGAGGGTTTCATTGAGATTGAAACGCCCTTCCTGACAAAAAGCACACCTGAGGGTGCGCGTGACTACCTTGTCCCGAGCAGGGTAAGTCCCGGGACCTTTTACGCTCTTCCACAGTCACCCCAACTCTTCAAGCAGCTGCTGATGGTGTCCGGATTCGACAAATACTATCAAATAGTCAAATGCTTTCGAGATGAAGATCTGAGAGCGGACCGCCAGCCTGAATTTACTCAGATAGATATGGAGATGTCTTTCATATCGGAGAATGATATTATCGAAACTATCGAGGGCATGATGGCGCATATTTTCAAGACTTGCCTCAACAGGGAACTGCAGATTCCCTTCCCCCGGCTTACCTATGGAGATGCGATCGAAAGATATGGAAAAGACAATCCCGACACCCGTTTCTCCCTTGAACTTAAAGACCTGACGGACGTGGCGGGCGGATCGGAATTTCGTGTTTTTTCTGAGACTGTGAAGAGCGGAGGTGCCGTAAAGGCTATCCTCCTGGCGGATGATAAAGTGTTCTCGCGAAAGGATCTTGATGCTCTTGGGAATTTTGTGACCGGATATGGAGCGAAAGGGCTTGCCTTGGTCAGGGTGAATCAAGACGGATGGACAGGATCTATAGCCAAATTTTTCGATCAGGACAGCATAAAACGCATAAATGAAAAAACGGGCGCTCAGCCGGGGTCGCTTCTACTTTTCGTCGCAGACACGAAGGAAGTGGTCAATAGTGCCCTCGGTGCCTTGCGGATACATCTCGCGGAAAAACTGGAATTGATAGACGGGAAGGAGCTTGCTTTTACCTGGATTACCGAATTTCCCATGTTCGAGTACAGCACGACGGAGGATCGCTATATGGCAACCCACCACCCCTTTACCTCACCGGTGGCCCAGGACATACCACTCCTCGAAACCGATCCCGGTAAAGTACGGGCCAGGGCATACGACCTTGTTCTGAACGGCTCCGAAATAGGTGGAGGAAGTATCCGTATTCATAAACCGGACGTCCAGTCTATTATCTTCAAGGCTCTTGGTCTGGGAAAGGATGAAACCCGGAAAAAGTTCGGGTTTTTCCTGGATGCCCTGCAGTATGGGACCCCGCCGCACGGTGGTATAGCTTTCGGCCTGGACCGTATGATCATGATAATGGCCGGAGCGGGATCCATAAGAGATGTCATAGCGTTTCCCAAGACACTGAAAGCGTCTTGCCTAATGAGCGAGGCACCGTCGGAAGTCAGCGCGGAGCAGCTTGCGGATCTGTCATTGAAAACCATATAAACCGGGCCTTTCAAGTCGGCAGCTTACGTGGCAGAAGGGATTTACTTGCTCAACCCCGAAGACGCCGGAGAATAAGAGAGATTAATCGGGACAGGAAAGATGGTGGAATCCAGGTGTCCTGATACCACTTGACAAAATATCCGGACATTACTATAATAAACAGCAATTTTGTTGTTGTGACATATGGTTAACGCTGCACGATAAGGGGGTGCGGAGATGAGAAGAGAAGTATTTTTGATATTTATCCTTGTTTCAGTTGGTTTTATGTTAGCTATTTCAGGGTGTGCGAAACAGGAGAGTGCGCTGACCGCGTCATCTGAACCCGCAGGGGAAGAGGTTATTGTTCTCGAGGAGGGAGAATCAGTCGTCGCCGGAGCAGTGGAGGGCAAAACATCTCTTTCCGGGGACCACGTTGTAAAAAGCGGCGAGTGTTTATGGTGGATCTCGGAGTATGAAGAAATATACAACGATCCATTCATGTGGCCGCTGATCTACAATGCAAACAAAGACAAGATTAAAAATCCCGACCTTATTTACCCGGGTCAGACATTCAGTATTCCAAGAAGCGGTTATACTATGGACGAAGTGAGAGAAGCACGGCGCACGGCTGGAGCACCACGGCCGTACACGCCACCGGAAGAATCGATGCCCCCTGTTGATTAGGCACACTCTTCAGCTCTGGATTTACCGATAGAGGGCGCGGAAGGTGCCCTCTATTTTTTTGTAAGATACGTAAATAAAGGATGATAAAGCATGATAAAATGGAACACAGACAAGCATATTTTTGAACATCAGCACTCGGAATTCTATCATTGCGAGTTGAAGGA
Organism: Syntrophaceae bacterium UBA2210; assembly: GCA_002327865.1. Classification (GTDB taxonomy): domain Bacteria; phylum Desulfobacterota; class Syntrophia; order Syntrophales; family UBA2210; genus UBA2210. Next base: position 202,524 of record DCUQ01000009.1, on the reverse strand, counting down.
TGTCGATCAGCCCAATTTGTACAAAACAATATTTCCTTATGACGAAGTTTCAAGGATAGATTTCGACGACAGGATCATGCCGATACAACCGGCGGAAGATATATTTATAACGGATACCACATTCAGGGATGGCCAGCAGTCGAGACCCCCATTTACTGTAGAACAGATAGTCAATCTGTGGAAGATGTTGCACAAGTTAAGCGGCAAGAGCGGCATCATACGACAATCAGAATTCTTTCTTTATACGGATAAGGACAGGGAGGCATTGGAGAAATGCATCGAAATGGACTTTAGATATCCGGAAATTACCGGATGGGTCCGTGCAAAAAAGGAAGATATCTCCCTGGTCAAAGATACGGGGTTACGGGAGACAGGAATCCTTACATCGGTATCCGATTACCATATCTTTCTCAAACTTGGATTAACAAGGAAAAAAGCTCTGGATGCCTATCTCGGCATTGTTAAATCAATCCTTGATGCCGGTATTGTTCCGCGATGTCATTTTGAAGATGTAACGAGGTCCGATATCTATGGATTCTCCATTCCGTTCGCCATAGAATTGATGAAACTCCGTGAGGAAAGCGGTATCGATATTAAAATACGTCTCTGTGACACGCTGGGCAACGGAATCAGTTACCCTCAGGCGGCGCTTCCCCGCAGCGTGCCTCGATTAGTGCGCGCGTTTATTAGCGATGCCGGTGTCCCGGGGCATCTTCTTGAATGGCATGGCCACAATGATTTTCACAAAGCCCATATAAATTCCGCAACTGCCTGGCTTTATGGCTGCAGTGGCGCAAATGCGACGCTTCTGGGATTAGGAGAGAGAACAGGCAATGCCCCGATAGAGGGTCTTATCATGGAATATATCGGCCTGCGCGGTAATGATGAGGCAGAAATTGACACAACCGTCATAACGGAAATAGCCGATTATTGCAGGACGGAGATAGGCATAAAAATCCCGGACAACATGCCCTTTATAGGTTCCGATTTTAATGTTACCAGAGCTGGTGTCCACGTTGACGGATTGCTCAAGAATGAAGAGATATACAATATATTCGATACGAAGAAGCTGTTGAACAGGCCGATATTGATAGAGATTACCGACAAATCAGGCAAGGCCGGAATAGCACACTGGATAAATATACGTCTCGGTCTGAAGGGAGATGCAAGCATATCGAAACGGCATCCCGGCATATCAAAGATATATAAGTGGGTGACCAGCGAGTATGAAACAGGCAGGGTAACCAGTATCTCTCACGAAGAGATGGAAAAGAAAGTTAAAAAGTTTCTCCCTGAACTGTTCATGTCCGATATGGAAAAGATAAAGCACAACGCCTCTCAGGCGGCTATGAGGGTTGTCGAGGAAACTGTGGAAAACCCCGCAATGAAAACGATGAGACCCGATTTGCAGGAACCTGTCATGCAGAAGGTAATCGATGAGAACCCCTCCATTCAATGGGCCTATGTGGTTGATGTAAACGGTATAAAAACCACAAGAAATATTACCGGGATAGCCGACAAGGCCCGGTATGAGAATTTTGGTGTGGGAACAGACTATTCGGATAGAGAGTGGTACTACGGTCCCCTCCAGTCGGGTAAAACTCATGTGAGCAATTTCTACATATCAAGAATGACGGGAGCATTATGCATAACCGTATCAGGTCCTATCATTGATGAGAATGATGATATTGCCGGTATATTCGGCGTGGACATAAAGTTCGAAGACTGGGCGAGCAGGGTGGAAGATATCGAAGATATCGCCGAAGCGACGAGACTCGCATTGAAAACGGAATATGAAGCTAAAAAGCGGAAAAAAGATGATATATAAAAGTCCGGACAGGCTGTTTGATCAGTGCACTATCCACTGATCAAACGGCAGTTCTTCCGGTTCGAGATCGGAAGGAGCCAGTTCCGCTATGAAACGGGATGGTTCAGCGTCCCTGTCCCATCCGCTTCCGGTACGGTTCACCACAGGATGACAAAAATATAGATGATCCTTGGCTCTGGTTATAGCGACATAGAAAAGCCTTCTTTCTTCATCTTCTCCGCCGGGTTCCCGTAGCGCCCGTGCCAGTGGAATCATACCTTCCGAGCACCAGATCATGAACACCACCGACCATTCGAGGCCCTTGGCCTGGTGAATGGAACTCAGGACAACTTTGTTCGTATCCTCTCCTATCCTGTAAGGCTCTTCCTCGGTCAGGTTGGTCATCAACGCGAGGTCGCTTAGAAAATCCTCGAGGGAATCAAATCTCGAAGAAAAATTTGACATTTGTTTCAAATCATCTTCACGTGAGACTGTGTCCCCGTACTTTGCTTTCAGGTATTCACGGTAACCGCCGTTCAGGATTGCGCCGGTAATTTCTGTAAGGGCGCGGCCCTCGGACAGATCCATAATGTCTTTCAGTGTATCCCTGAATTTTCTGATTCCTGATACGGCCGCTTTCGGGACGTATTGTAGAAACTCATCGGAGAAAGCGGCAGCGACCGGTTCACCATGAGAAGATACAAAGTTCCATATTTTCCCTGCCGTGGCTTCTCCTATTTTGTCGTAGAGCTTCATTACCCGCTTCCATGCAATTTCATCGAGCGGATTTTCGGCGATTCTCATGAATGCGGTTATGTCCTTTATGTGCGCCTGTTCAAAAAACCTGATGCCGGACCTGATCTCAAAAGGAATTCCCCTCCTGACCATTTCCATCTGTAATTCCATTGAGTGATAGTGGGCACGGTAGAGTACGGCTATTTCTCCCAGCGGTACGCCGCTATCGGCCAGTTCGATTATTCTCTGGGCAACAAAATCGGCTTGTTGCAGAACATTTCTGACAGGAACAAAAACAGGCCTGACGCCTTTTCTCCTGACCGCACGAAGCTCCTTTTGAAATTGCATCGAGTTGTTTTCAATACTCATATTTGCCAGGTGAAGAATTTCAGGGGTACTCCTGTAGTTGGTTTCGAGCTTAAATATCTTCGCGTCCGGATACTTCTCGGGAAACTTGACAATATTAGCGAAATTTGCACCTCTGAAAGAATATATGCTCTGTGAATCGTCACCAACTACCATGATGTTCTTGTGGTGACCTGCGAGGAGATCCAGTATCTCAGCCTGAATGATATTGGTATCCTGATATTCATCTACCAGTATATGCTGGAATTTTTCCGAATATTCATCTTTTATATCCGGGAATCCCGTCAGCAATTCACACCAGTTGATAAGAATGTCATCGAAATCCATCACGTGCAGCTCTCTTTTCCTGATCCGGTAACACAGGGCGACCTTGAGAATATCGGTAATGCAATGGGAAAGGCTGCGATATCTGCTTGGTATTATGGTTTCTATATTTGTTCTGGTGTTCGAAGAAAGGCTGATGATATCTCCCAGAATGGAAGGCTTCGGAAAACTGCCATCGGCGGTATGAATTCCAAGCTCCTTTACGCACGTATTGAGAAGCTGCCTGGAATCCTCGGCATCCATAATCGAATAGTTTCTCTCATAACCGAGAAGCCGTGCATGTTTGCGGAGTATGCGATTCCCGACGTGGTGAAACGTTCCGCCCCACATCCTTCCCAGATCAACGTCCACAAGTGTTTCGACGCGGGAAAGCATAGAGTGGGCGGCCTTGTTGGTGAATGTTGCAAGCAGGATATGTTCCGGTTCGGTCCCCCGTTCTATCAGATAGGCAACCCGGTATGTCAGAGCCCGTGTTTTACCGCTGCCTGCACCGGCAATCACGAGAACAGGGCCTGCCTGCGCCCTTACCACATCAAGTTGCTCGGGGTTGAGCTCTTTTTCGTAGTTGATCACGATTTACGCTTGCTAGGCAAGATCATGCCCGACCTCAGTTCTTGAGACTTTTTTTAATTTCTTCAACAGTATCTTTGCTGCTGATGGAAACAAAGTTTCTGAGAAGATTCTTCCCCTCATAGAACCCGATCAACGGAGCGGTTTTGTTAGTGTATGTCTCCAAACGGTTGAGTATCGCTTCTTCAGTTTCGTCATCGCGCTGTATGACAGGGCTTCCGCATTTTTTGCACATTCCTTTCGATGTGGGGGGATTGCTCTTGATGTTATAAATTTCCTGGCATGCAGGGTTGGAGCAGGTCCTGCGCGTGGTCAGGCGGTCCAATATAACATCTCGCGGAACTTCAAGGTTGGCGACAAAATCCAAGGCGATACCCAGTCTGCTTAAAAGTTCTTCGAGAGCCTTTGCCTGAGGGATCGTTCTCGGAAAACCATCGAGAATAAATCCACTGGCACAATCGGCTTCGCGCAGACGAACTTCCATAACTTCCATAATCAAAGAATCCGGAACCAGGTCACCGCTGTCCATATACTCTTTTGCCCTTTTGCCGAGGCTGGTCCCGTCCTTTACGGCGGCACGCAGAATATCCCCTGTCGAGATCTGCACGGAACCGTCGATCTCTGAAAGGAGTTTGGCGACGGTGCCTTTACCGGCCCCTGGCGCCCCCAACAGTACTATTTTCATGTTCATTAACCTCCGTTCATATACATTACCCGCGTGTTCCGATTCGGATTCGTCGATTCATGGGCTGAGTGAGCGGGTAGACTATAATTTGATGGGAACGTTATATAAGTGAAACCGGCGTCGGGGTCAAGAAAATAGATCGGGTAATATTGTTTCGCATTCGGACATTCTTAATATTGACCTTATGGCATTCAAAAACGGGGTGCAGATGATTTGAGAGTATTTTAGTGATTATACGATTCCAAACGCGGCATGAACTGAAAAAATTTCCATTTTCCCGTAAAGAAAAAGCGAAGGAAATAAATGACAGAACAGCAACTTTGAGATATGTTATAAAATATAATTGCTTAGTTGTAATAAAGGGAACGCTGCTGCTATGGGTATAGCCGGAGACATTGTTATTATCGTTATTGCGGCTCTGTTCGGTGGATTGGTTGCACAGGCGCTGAAACAACCACTTATACTCGGATATATACTCGCCGGTGTCGTTGTGGGGCCTTATACAGGTGGAGTAACCGTTGTCGATATTAACAATATCGAGAAACTGGCAGAGATAGGCGTTGCCTTGTTGCTTTTTACTTTGGGACTCGAATTCTCACTGCGCGAATTAAGACCGGTTCGGAAAATCGCCATTATAGGCACCCCAATCCAGATCGTCCTGACGACGGCATTCGGGTATGGAATCGGACGCTGGATCGGTTGGGATTGGATACCTTCTCTATGGTTCGGAGCCCTGATATCGCTTTCAAGCACGATGGTGATCCTGAAAACACTGGATAATCAGGGTATGATCGGGACCCTGTCCAGCCGGGTCATGATAGGAATGTTGCTGGTTCAGGATCTGGCCGTCGTGCCGATGCTGATCGTTCTTCCTCAGTTAAGCAATCCTAAGACCGGACTGGCGATTTTGGGCTTAGCCACAGTGAAAGCCTCAATTTTCCTCATGTTTGTAATTGTTTTAGGTACTCGTATCATACCCCGCATGATCAAATTTGTTGCCAAGTGGAATTCGAGAGAGTTATTCCTCGTTGCAATAACGGCCATGGGACTTGGTATCGGCTATGGAACGTATCTCTTCGGCCTTTCATTTGCTTTCGGCGCTTTTCTGGCAGGGATACTTCTGAGTGAATCCGACTTCGGTTCGCAGGCCCTGAGCGATATCATTCCCCTGCGGGATATTTTCAGTCTCTTGTTTTTTACCTCTATCGGCATGCTGCTCAATCCCCGGCTCCTGTTGAACCATCTCGGACTGGTCTTGTTTCTGGTCCTGATTGTAATGCTGGGGAAAGGTCTGATCTTTGCAGCATTGAGCCGTCTTTTCCACTACAGAAATGTCATCCCGTTAGCGACCGGACTGGGTCTTTCACAGGTCGGAGAATTTTCTTTTGTCCTCGGAAGAGTAGGTGTAGCGACGCAATCCATCTCTTCGGCATTTTATTCTCAGATCCTGACCATGACTATTATAACCATGCTGCTGACACCCTTGATTTCCGGAATGACCGCTCCGTTATATGCGTTTTTCGGCCGCTGGCTGAAAGCATATCCATCCGAACCCTTCTATTTCCACAAAACAAATCTGAGGGATCATTTTATAATCGCCGGTGGCGGACGGGTCGGCAGGTATGTAGCTACAGTCCTGCACCGGATGGGAATTCCCTTTGTAATCGTGGAATATAACACCATGCGAGTGGACGAATTGAAAGCCTCCGGCTTTAATGTCCTTTTCGGTGATGCGGGGAAAGAGGTCATCCTGAGGGCAGCGGATGTGAGCAGGGCAAAGCTTTTGCTGATTACAACGCCGGTTACCATTGTTTCCAAAGCTATTATAATTCAGACAAGAAAACTGAATCCCCATATCAATATCATCGCGAGAGCCGAAAGTGTCGAAGAGATGCAGGTATTGCAGGGCGCGGGCGCTACTCACGTCATACAGCCGGAGTTTGAAGCAGGCCTGGAGTTTGCCCGCGGGGCGCTGCTTCATCTTGATATCCCGGCTGAACAGATAGAGCAATACACTGACAGTGTCCGTAATGAATTGTATAGGCCTATCTATGCTTCTAATGAAACGGACTCCGAATCACATGTCGACTGATGTGAAAAATCATTCAAAAAGGTCAAGGTGTAGATCCACACTGTGACAAGGATTGCATTTATAAGATCATTAAATATATTCATGAATCTGCCTTCCTGTTTCTAACAAACGAGTTCAACGGCAGCTATGGGGCACAACGGAATTGTTACCCGGGGTAGCGCCTTGTCATGCGAAGCGTTTCGCGTAATACCGTACAAAATAATCCGGGATTGCAGGATCGGTTGACCTTGCAATTGCTTACTACGCATCGATTTGCGAATATTCCCGAAGCATGATCGATCGGGTTGGTAATGTACAGGAGTTATCGTGAAAATCCGTATTGACATAGATTGGTTGTTCTCATAAACATGGAACATCCAATACCGGAGGTTCGACGTGTCTGCGAGAGTTAAAAGAACTGGTCAGCATCGAAGTGATGAAAAAAATAAACAGCTGTTAAAGTTTTCCGAAAGAATACCGCACTTCTGGATTTTTATAGCCCTGTTTACTCTCTCCGGCTTTTGTGGTTTGGTTTATGAAGTGGTGTGGAGTCGGTTAGCGGTACTCATCTTCGGCAGTACCACCTACGCTATTGCAACAGTGCTCGGTGTTTTTTTCTTCGGCCTTGCGTTAGGAAGCTGGTTATGTGGGAAATATATCCACAAGATTAAAAATTTAATATTATTCTATTCATATCTGGAATTTGGAATCGGGGTATATGCAATTATTTTCCTCGCTCTTCTCTCCGTGGTTCAGTCGATACATTCTCTGGTTTTTCCATACGTTTTTGAAAACATAATGCTCTTGAATCTCATCAGGGTATTACTTTCGTTTCTCCTGCTCCTGCCGCCGACTTTGATGATGGGAGCTACCGTTCCTGTTCTCGGGCGTGCCCTTACCCGTTCTCCCAGGTTTGTCGGAACGGATTTTGGTGCTGTATATGCATACAACACTTTCGGCGCGGTATTGGGAAGTTTCCTGAATGCTTTTATACTGATCCCGGCATTCGGGCTGAATGTGTCTATCTTTATCGGTGCCGTATTAAATATCCTTATCGGTATTGTGGCATTTAGCCTGTCTAAAAAAGAGTATGCTGTTTCGGAAGAAATCGAATACGCGGGAAAGGATAAGGAATGTGTCTTGGAAGTTTCTCCGTCACAGGCTTATTCGGTAATCATAGCGTTCATGCTGTCGGGCTTTATAGCTCTGGTCTATGAAGTGGCGTGGAGCCGGGCACTTATTCTGGTTTTTGGGACATCGGTATACGCGTTTGCTACAATGCTTACAACGTATCTGGCCGGAATTGCGCTGGGCAGCATATGTATGGGGCGATTTGCCGACCGGACGAAAAACCATTTTCTTATTTTTTGTGTTGTTCAGGCAATAATCGGATGCTCCATATTTATTACCACGCCTCTTATAGGCAAATTGCCTGATTTTTTCCTCAGCATATTTAAAGTTGATACTTCGTGGAAAAGCATAACGGCTGTAGAGTTTGCAGTATGTTTCCTCATTATGATCATTCCTGCTTTTGCAAGTGGGATGCTTTTCCCTCTGGTGACAAAAATATTTATGGATCAGAGGAAATACAAAATCGGTCGCACCATCGCTGATGTTTACTCGTTCAATACCTTCGGAGCGGTTGTCGGCTCCTTTGTTGCGGGGTTCCTGCTTATTCCTTTCATCGGAATTGAAAAAACACTTTTGCTAGGTGGTGGTATAAATCTTTGTATAGCCGCCGTATTAATTTTGTTTGCTGATATCAACAGAAAAATCCGACTCGCTTCTTGCGGCGTTCTTGTAATATTAGGAACAGCCGGTTATTTCTCGGCGCAAACATGGAATCCGCTGGTTATGAATGCCGGTGTGTATATATATGGTGAAGCGTTAGCCGGGATGGAGAATAAACTGGATTCATTTGTTTCGGATTATAAACTGTTGTTCTACAGTGAAGGGCCGTCCGCAACCGTATCTGTCATAGAAAAAGATGACGGGCGCTTTCTTCGGATAAACGGGAAAACCGATGGCGGTGCTATAAGTAGTCACAGAAGTGATAATTATACACAAATATTGCTTGGTCTCTTGCCTCTGCTCTATAGTGAAAAACCGGAGGATGCATTGGTTATCGGTGTCGGAACGGGAATTACCATAGGCAACGTGCTTTCCTATCCCGGTATAAAGGTCGATTGCGTTGAAATTTCCCCGTCCGTTGTCGAGGCGTCACATTTTTTTGATTTCCAGAACGGAAACGCTCTTTCTTCACCCCGTTTGAATACCTATATACTGGATGGCCGGACGTGGTTGATGGCGATGCCAAAAAAGTACGATGTTATTATCTCAGAACCTTCTCATCCGTGGCAGACCGGTAATGCCAATCTTTTTACCACGGACTTTTTCGAGTTATCCGTAAAAAAATTGAAACAAGGTGGAGTTTTTTGCCAGTGGATGCCGTATTACGGTATGGAAGCAGGACATTTTAAGATACTGGTAAATTCGTTTAAAAAAATATTCCGGTATGTCAATGTGTGGATTGTATACACGGACGTTATTCTTATAGGCTCCGATGATCCTCTTGTTATTGATTATCAGCATGTTAAAGATCTGACTTCTATGTCGTCGGTACAGAACTATCTTTCCTACGTCAATATTCATAGCGTTCCGGATTTGCTCAGCTACTTCTACCTGGATACAATCGGTGTTGAAAGATTCACTGAGGGAATTGAAATATTGAATACCGACAATAATCCCATAATTGAATACTCCGCACCAAAATATTTGTTTCAGTATCAGACAGCAGAATCCTTTTATGATATGTTTCAGTTTTCATTCAGTTCGGAGATGCCCGTTTCGAATATTGACGATATAAAGCAATTAGAAAAGGAACGTATTTTCGCACGGGCCAGACATCTCAAAAAGTGGAGGGTGCCGGACTATGTAATTGATGCGATGCTGAAGGAATACGAATATTGAATCTGATAGCCAGAGATCCTGAATGTATTGCAATGGAGACATCAGGATACAAGACGAGACTGGCCTTTGACGGGTATGATATCGTATCTCAGGAAGATTAAAAACAGGCAGCACAAAAAAGGCAGTAATTCAGCGAGTTGCAGGCCAGGCAATCACAAAACGGTTACGATCCCTCCAGAAACAGAAAAATGAAGATGTAAACCCTTGAAATAATGGTGCCTGGGGAGGGAATCGAACCCTCACAGTCTCGAGGACCGAGGGATTTTAAGTCCCTTGCGTCTACCAGTTCCGCCACCCAGGCGAGCTCACATATCCAATAGCCGTTACGCTATATTATTTTTAAAAAAACATGTCAAGGTTATATTCGACCTGTTTGATTGAGCTGGTATGCGGTTTGAAATCCTGGTTATTACCGGTAATATGTATTTTGCGGGTGAGAAGGCCGAAGTGCAAGTAAATTCGGGATGCTAGGATTCCGTAACCCCGTCAAAACCGCCCTGCTTTTGGTGTAGGGTTTTTTGATTTTTTATCTTGACTTTAAGGGAAGCCTGAGCTAGCATACCCCATTGTGGGTTAGTGAGAGGTGATAGTTCCAAAGACTGAAAACTATATCCCGGGATATGGCAGCGGTATGCTTGCCTTACGGGTTTGTTTAGGGGCCAATACAAGTTTACCAACTAAATGGTTCCGTCTTAATACAGCTTGAGGCTTTTTACGTATCAATCCGTGGGAGCCAATAATTGCCAAAATTTGAAGGAGGTGTTTATGTCTAAGTACAAGAAAATGAGAGACCCACTGAGAGATCCAAATGTGGATCCGGCTGTACTCAAAGAGTTAAAGTCAATCGTAGGAGACAAGAAAGTGACAGTCAGTAAGCATATTCTTTATGCCTACTCGTACGATCTGACGTTCGTCGAGGGTAAAATGCCGGACTATGCCGTGCTTCCTCAGAATACGGAACAGGTTTCGCAAATCATGAAGCTTGCTAATAAGTTCAAGATTCCTGTGATCCCATATACCGCCGGGTCGAATATCGGTGGGCTTTGTATCCCCGAGCAGGGCGGCATCATTATGGACCTGAAACAGATGAATAAGATCATAGAACTGAACGACAATCTCCACTATGTCGTCATAGAACCGGGTGTGTCACACGCCAAACTGGCCGCCGCCCTCTACAAGTATAACCTGCGGTTCAGCTGGCCGGTTGGTCCTCCGTCCGGTTCCACTTCGTCCTGCTCCCTCTGTCATGGGATCGGTGGTATGAGTGGACGGTATGGTCTGAACAGTGAGGCGATTACCAGTATGGAAGTTGTACTTCCGACAGGGGAAATTGTTAAAATCGGTTCGTGTGCCATTAACGACAAGGCCTGGCACAGTGTATTGCCCCTGCCCCAGATGGACGGTCTGTTCAAGGGTTGGCTCGGTACAACCGGTGTAGTTACAAAGCTGGGCCTGGCGGTTCATCCAATTCCGCCGATACTGAAGGTATTTACCGCTTCAGCCGCGACATGTGAAGATATGGCCTATTATATGAGGGCGCTCAGTAATTATGAGATCGCCGATGATGTAACGGCGGTATCCTGGTGGCTTACCCAGGTTCCGATTCCTTCTCCATACAAGCCAAAACCTGAAGGTAAGCCTGAGTGGTTTTCTTTCGCAGCCACAACCTCCTGGACGGAAAAGGAGAAAGAGGCACGCGAAGAAATCTGGCAATCAGTTATGGACGAGGAGAAGAAAAAAGGTTCATCCGTAGTGTATGTAGAGTATCCGGATGAGGCTCTGAGGGCCAGAACACAGCTTCCAAGTCGTATAGTCGGTTCCACCAAGAACTACACCAAGCAGGGTGGCGGTGGTATCGCCTGGCCGGGTACCTTTACTCCGCTGGATAAATGGGGAGTGATCTACGAAGAGTGGAAGAAGATCATGATTCGCCGTAACTTCTCGCCTGCGGTACGTATTACCGATTATCGCGGTGTTCACTATGGTATGCTCAGGGCCTTTTTCACATTCGACAAAGGTGACATCGATCATACTGAGAACGCAAGGCAGGGTATTGTTGAGTGCTTGAGGTGGTGCTTGGACAATGGTGGAATACCTTACAAACCAGGGGTTGACTTCGCGAAAGAGATAAATAAGAGGTGTGATCAGGGTTATCTTTCCCTCCTGAAGAGAGTAAAAAAGATGCTCGATCCTAACAATATCATGAATCCTGGAAAGATGGCTTTAGAGGACGAAGACTAAACTGAAGAACAATTCAGTAAGATATTAACTGTAATGTAGGTTACAGATTACCATAATCAACTGCGAACTTAAAATTTTTGGAGGGAGATTATTTATGGAATGGAATATCCCAACTTTAGAAGAATTAACGGATAAAATCTGGAGATGTACTGCCTGCGGTAACTGCAAGGCAGCTTGGAATTATGGTCCGCCGCCAGAGTTCGGCGAGATATGCCCGGCAATGGTTGAGTTCGGTTTCGAAGGAAATGCGGCTTCAAAAGGAAAGATGGCTTTTGCCAGAGGTATACTGGACGGTTCGCTGCCGTGGACTGATGATTTGCTGCAGGATATGTATCAGTGTACGGTCTGCGCGGGTTGTCAGAGCCAGTGTGAGCTTGACCACAAGCCCTTTATCCCCGAAATCATCGAAGCTATGCGTAGAAAAGCCGTTGAAGATGGCGTTGGCCCGATGCCCAATCAGAAGGTAATCGTCCAGTCGATGAGAAGTTTTAACAACCCCTATCAGGGACCGCGGCGCGCCCGCCTCGACTGGGCCAAACCCTTTAAGAAAGCCGGTAAACCTCTTAAGAATATCATGAAGGAACCGGCCCCGGTGCTGTATTACGTCGGTTGTACAGGGGCTTACAACCTGCCCACGCGTAATGTGCCTCAGGCAACAGCCCGCATATTCCAGAAACTCGGAATCGATTTCGGGATTCTTGGAGAAGATGAAATCTGCTGCGGTTCCACCTCGATGAGGATCGGCGATGCGAAAGCGTTCCAGAGAGTAGCGGAATTCAACATGGAACTCTTCAAGAAACTGCACGATGAGCAGGGCGTCAATACAATCGTCACCTCTTGTGCCGGCTGTTTCAGGGCTATCAAGAAAGACTACTCATTGTGCAAAGACTATGACAAGATGTTCGAAGGTATCAAGGTCATTCACACGGTTGACTTCCTGTATGAGATGTTCAAAGAGGGCAAGCTCAAATTTAAGAAGGAAGTTCCGTGGAAAGTATGCTTCCACGATCCCTGCCACACCGGTCGGCATCTCATAAAGTTTGAGGTCGATGAGGACGGCAGTAAGCTGTGGGAAGGTGCCTATGTTCAAGAGAATCTCGAAGATTGTCTCTATGATGTTCCCCGCGACATGCTGATGGCTATTCCCGGTATTGAATTCGTGGAGATGGAGAGGATCAGAAAAGATTCATACTGCTGCGGTGGCGGTGGCGGTTGCATGACCGGTTTCGCGGACTGGGCAGCCAAGAATGCCGCGAAGAGGATCGAAGAAGGCTTGAGTGTTGGCGCGGATAAGATGATTTCTATCTGTCCATTCTGCCACTATAACCTCAACGCCGGCGCGGCGCTTCTGGAAAGGGAGCAGACACTGTACGATCTGGTTGAGCTTATCGATATGGCTCTTGAAGAGGATGTTTCTGGTAAAACCGTTTACTAATTTTGGCTTGGCCTATATCCTGTTTACTTAGGATCAGGCAGGATATAATTATAATAAGCTAAAAAGAAGAGATTGAAGAAAGATAGAGCCCACCCGGAATCGAAATATTACTGGTGGGCTCTATCTCGTATTCAAACCCGGGGACTGATTGGACGGATGGCAAGACAAATTCATGCCTATGGCGGTTTTATATATTCCTTATGAGTGTTCCTACAGGTGTCTTGGGGGTTGAATCTTTCAATTCTTTCTGTATGATTTTTCCGAAAGCTGTCTCATACGTACTAATCAACACAGCAGTAGTACAAGCCTTCCAGCAATGTCCCGCGTTTACTTAATATAACGTTCACAAGACCGTTGAAGGTAGCCGGCATTCCGTCAGGATATGAAACAGCATCGGTGGCTGTTGATATGGTGACTATACAATTATCCATTATTTACATTTTTTAACTGCTGGATAAAAATTAATATTGTTATGTTGGGTGATGATAAAAACTACAATAACCGATATTCAAAGCCTTGGGATAAGGGTTCCCCGCGAAATCAGTGGTAGAAAAAGCGGAGCCGGGCCTGCCGAAGGGAAAACGTTTCTCTTTGAGGGTATTCCATGTAATGTTCCCATTGCGGGGGATTATGTCAAAAAGTCGCCATATCATCTGGAGATAGCCGAAGATCACTTGACTCTGTATAAAGATGATCGTGCGGTAATGCCTTTCAAAGCAGTTATTACTCCCCGGTTCTATTCCGAATTTACCGAAGAGCGGGTCTCCTATCAAAAAATAGCGCTTTTACACGGGAAAGACTGCCTGGGCAGTACCGTGCTGCAACATTGCTCGCACTGGAATACTCCCAGCCAATGCGGTTTTTGCAGTATTGGCCTTTCGCTTCAGAACAAACAAACCATAATAAAGAAAAGCCCGGAGCAACTGGCTGAAGTTGCCGAATTTGCCGTAAGGCATGATGGTATAAACCACATCGTTTTGACTACCGGTTCGTGTGACCCTCCCGGCCCGGAGATCCTGTACCTGGCCGAGTGCTGTAAGACAATAAAACAAAAAACAGATGTTCCTGTGCATGTTCAATTCGCGCCTCCGGATAACCTGAATCTTCTCGATGAATTGAAAGCTGCCGGAGTTGATACGGTCGGCATTCACATTGAATCTTTCCACCGACCGACACTTGAACGCATTGCTCCGGCCAAGGCGAAGATCGGGCTGCGTTACTACGAACTGGCATGGGAGAAAGCGGTTAACCTTTTCGGGCCGAATCAGGTCAGCAGTTTTGTAATTGTGGGATTGGGTGAATCACCCGAATCCGTGGTTTGGGGAAGCGAGATTCTTGCTGATCTAGGAGTATATCCCTTTATAGTTCCGTATCGCCCGTCACGTGGGGTACGGTTACAGGAAATTGACCCCCCACGCCCTGATCTAATGAGGGATCTGTATCAGGCAACAGCAGATATAATGAGGAAGAAATCGATAAGCTCTAAAAAGTGCCTGGCGGGATGTGTTCGCTGTGGAGCATGCAGCGCTCTGCATCTTTTTGAAGGTCCCGCGGAATCCCTTGTTTGCCACCGGACGCGGGATGCCGTTGAACTGGCCGATGCTCTGGCAATAAGGCACGACGTTTTTGTTAAAGAACAGGGGGTCTTTAAAACGACGGAGCAGGACGAATTCGATATGAACAGTATTCATCTGATTGTAAAACAAGATAATGAAGTTGTTGCCACAGTCAGAGTCTATCCCACGGAAAACGGACACTGGATAGGGAGCAGGCTTGCTGTCAAGGAATCCTGCCGCAACATTAAGGCAGGACGCTTGTTGGTAAGAGAGGCTGTGAAAAGGGTTAAAAAGGAAGGGGCAACGAAGTTTACCGCTCGCATTCAGGAAGAAAACGTTTCTTTCTTTAAAAGACTGGGCTGGCGGCCTGTAGGACCGTTAATCGATTATTGCGGGTTGCCTCACCAACTGATGGAGGCGGATCTTGACGCGGTACCTCCTGAGTTTTGAGATCATTCCGCCTTTTTGAATAAGAAATTAAAGCAGTTATTGCGTGCCACCAGATACGGTGCCGGCTGAAGAATAGAGAATCTTGAAATATGGTTCTCCAATGTTTCATGCGACTGTAATGGTAACCGGTCCCTCGCTCTTAACCGTGTCTGTACGGGCTTGTGTCGCACCGATAGTCATACGTTGCTCCAATATCCGGATACCTGCTCCTGATGTAGAATAATAAACCGGCGGGTGTGGGTTATCTGAAATGGTGTTAAAAGATTTTTTATCTTTCAAAATGAGGTCAGGCAAAAGTGCTGGAACAAAATCCGGAAAAAGAATTGGATGAAATTGTAAAAGTAGTCAGAAATTATGAAGGCCTGGTGAGGAAAAACGCTATCCGGGACATATATAATCTCTTACGCTCGACCCATGCCTTCGGTTCGCCGATGGAGAATTTCGGGGACGACGCGGCTCCCATTCCATATGGAGACGGCTACCTCCTGCTTGCCACGGACGGGATGATGACCGGCTTGCTGATAGAAAGCCCGTATGCAACCGGAAAGGCGTCGATTCTGGTAACGGTAAACGATATATATTCCATGGGAGGCAGACCGCTCGGGCTGGTCAATGTACTGGCAAGTGGTAATGAAAGGCAGCGTACGCAAATTGTGGAGGGAATCGCAGACGGATGCCGGCGATTCAGAGTCCCGATGCTGGGAGGACACCTTCACCCCGATGCTCCCCAAGATCACCCTGCCTTGAGTGTAGCTATCTTAGGCTGTGCCAAGAAATTAATACGAAATCACCTGGCAACAGCCGGAGATGTGTTGATTGCAGCCGTGGATCTTAATGGCCAACCCGGAAGTACCCCTATTGTAGGCTGGAATACAAATTCGGATAAGACCTCGGATGAACTCTTGAATAGACTGGAAATCCTGCCCCGGATTGCAGAAGAAAATTTGGTGAATGCCGGGAAAGATATCAGCAACGCGGGTCTCCTGGGCACCTTGTGTATCATGCTTGAAAACTCCGGAAAGGGAGCGCTGATTGATCTCCAGGCCATACCGAAACCGTCTTCGATGCGTTTCATGGATTGGGTTCTATGTTTTCAGAGTTACGGATTTATTCTTTCTGCTCGGCCGGATAATTATAAAAAAATTATGTCCTTATTTTCCGAACAGAACATTACGGCTGCGGTAATCGGTCACGTTACAGACGATTCCACAGTTGTTATAAGCTGCGGAGGAAAACGGAAAACCCTGTTCGACTTTTCCACGGAAAAGATAACCGGGATTTCAGTAAAATATTTTAAGTAGCTGTTACAGTGTGCCGAATACTCGGCAGGGATAAACTATTTCGGTTAAGGGGGATAATTATCCCCCTTAACTATTAACTCCGGTTCATCTAAAATTATGGCCGCTGTCAATAACGGAAGATGGCGGCGAGAGAAGAATCTCTCGGCATTTCTTCCTGGTCCAGGGCATATACGGTTCCGCCGTTCATCATAGTCTGTATAGCGGCCAGGTCGAGCAGGTCTTCATTGGCTGGTCCGGCATCTTTCTCCAGGGTGATTTCATCCGTCGTGGCGTTAAATTTTCCCCACTGCTGCACACCGACCGTAACGAAAAGTATTCCGACCCGCCCGTGACATGCCGCACGAACAATTTCTTTGACGTTGCTGGAGGTGAGACCTGTCCCTGCGTCCTGCCTGTACCGTGACAGGGCATCGATTCTTTTGGTCTTGAGTATAGTTTCTACGACAGGTCGTGCTGAATCGAGTAACATATCGGCATTCGATCCTTCCGGATTACCGGATATTCCGCTGTCTACAAGATAGGGATATGTATTGACCTCTTTGTATATGGGGAGCAGGTAATCCACTCCCGCGAATATGAGCGGAGCCTTTTTATCTCTCAAAAATTCGTGAAGACCCCTGTCGACTTGTTTGAAATATTGGAGAATATTTGTTTTCATGTCTTCGGTGCCCGTGTGGCGCTGGAGACGTTTTTCAAAATCATCAAGATTCAGCGCTTCAGCAAGATTTTCCGGGATGCCCTCGAGGTTGACCTCTTCCGCATTTTGCAGTGAACAGTGCAGCACTCTTATATTTTTCTGACTGATAGCTAGAATATAGAATTCCATATCAGCAGCCAATGCAGGTATGAGCGGCTTGACATGAAAGCGATCGGCCACAACGATCAACTCCTTGAAGCTTTGCGATACCCGGTAATATTTGAATGAATCAGGTGACAGAAATACGACGAGCCCATCGCCCTGATTACGCCAGAAAGGCGTATTACCCGACAATTCTTGCGCGGGTTCGAGCATAAACTTTACCTCTGATGGGCGCAATTCGCTTGCGTTCAACTGGTATTCGGCTTCACGCAGCAGATTTTTATAACGTATCTGATTTTGCTGTGTCTCGGCGCCTTTTCTGATTGTGGGCATATAGATGGAGACACATATTCCCATCTGTTTCTGTACGAGAGATTTAAGCTCTTTCCCAGATAGTTTGTCCATACGATCGAACTCCTTTCACTGAACGGTTCTCAGTTATAAAATGAGAGATTACCCGGAAGCCGGTTTTGAATCAGCAATTCGGGTGCCCTCACCGCTACTTCGTGTAGTAAACAGTCGAGCTTTAAATAAGTTGCTGTGGGGAATTCTCCGACTGTTTCGTGCGTTAGATAGAAAAATCCGTGTTTCCCGGCAGAACATAATTTTATTGCCATGCATATCCCCTTTATCGGAGTAAGGGGAAAAATGTTTTTATTACATCACCCATCCAGCCGTAACCAGCGGGTAATAAATATATCCGTTTTCGCTTTATACACAAAGCACTTAAAGATTGATTAAATTACGATCTCGTTCTAAAATCAGGTCGATATTACCAATCATGAGATCGAAAAAATCAAGCATATTATAACACTTCACGGTGTGCTGGCAACAGGAAAATTTGACAAACGGCTCTGAAGACAATATGCCCGAAATCAATCATGATGAAGGAGTATTAAAATGATAGAAAACAGAGTGACCAAAATACTGGGAATCAAATATCCTGTCATAAAGGGAGGGATGGTATGGGTATCAAACGCCAGGCTTACGGCCGCCGTGTCCAATGCGGGAGGACTCGGCGTCATGGGTGTCGGTGCCATGGACAGAGAAATTCTTGCGGCTGAACTGGACACACTCCGGTCGATGACGGACAAACCGTTCGGCATAAGTTGCCCCCTGATAAAGCCTGATTATGAGTCCATGATAGGTACGGCACTGGATAAGGGAGTCAAGATCGTTGTGACTTCAGCCGGAAACCCTGCAAAGGTATATAAAATATTGCAAGCGGCAGGGGTTATTGCGATACAGGTAATAGCCAATGTAAGGATGGCGCAAAAAGCCAGTGATCTGGGATACCATATGGTAATTGCGGAGGGGTTTGAAGCAGGCGGGCATGATGGCAAAGATGAGATTACGACCTTTGCGTTGATACCGCAGGTAGTGGATGCCGTTAATATACCGGTGATCGCGGCAGGCGGAATTGCCGATGCGAGGGGCATGGTCGCCGCGTTTGCTTTAGGTGCGGAAGGTGTCCAGATAGGGACGAGGTTTATTGCAACAAAAGAATCTCCTGTACATGAAAACTTCAAACAGGCCATTATCAATGCCGGAGATACGGATACTACTATTACCGGGAGAAGGTTGGGCGACCCTGTAAGGGTGGTAAAGAATAAATTCGCCCTGCAAATTCTGGATGCGGAAGATTCCGGAGCATCCCCCGCCGACATACTGGATATGATAGGAACGGACAGAACCTACATGGCGTCTGTAAAAGGCGACGTGGAGAACGGCTCGGTGATGGGAGGCCAGATCTCGGGAATGATAAAAGAAATCAAAAGCGTGCAGGAAATTTTTGACGAGTTGATACTTGGGATCGAAACAGTCGTCAACACGACAAAGAAAAATCTGGGGGTTTCATAAAAATCCCGTCGTATGAGAATAGGGACCAGTCTGCTGTAATACGCAAGAGGTGTGCATAACTGCTCGATGATTACAAAATCTTGATACTTTTTTATGGAAAAGGATGGAACATGATAAAGATAAACGAGAATTACCTGAAACTGCAATCATCCTACCTTTTTTCGGATATCGCGAAAAGAGTAAAAGCCTTTACCGATCTGAACCCCGGCTTGGAGATAATCAGGCTCGGTATCGGCGACGTAACGCGTGCATTGCCTCGGGCATGCGTGGATGCAATGCACAGGGCTGTCGACGAGATGTCAAACGACGGCACCTTCCGAGGTTATGGGCCGGAACAGGGATACGGATTTCTGCGGAATGCCATCGCGGAAAATGATTTTCAGGCATTCGGCATGGAGATCTATCCTGATGAAGTGTTTGTAAGCGACGGGGCGAAATGTGATACGGGGAATATCCTGGAGATTTTATCTTCCGACCTGAAGATCGCCGTACCCGACCCGGTGTACCCCGTGTACGTCGACACGAACGTCATGGCCGGAAGGACTGGCGAATGGAACGGCGGGCGATACAAAGGATTGGTTTATCTCGAAGCCACCGAGTCAAACAATTACGTGCCGGCACTCCCGGATGAACCGGTTGATCTGATATATCTTTGTTTTCCAAACAATCCGACGGGGGCTACCGCTACGAGAGAACAACTCTCGCAGTGGGTCGGGTATGCTAAAGAAAACAGGGCATTGATTTTGTACGATGCGGCCTATGAAGCCTTTATCCGTGATGAATCCATACCAAAAAGTATTTACGAAATCGAAGGGGCCAGAGAGGTGGCTATCGAATTCCGGAGTTTTTCAAAGACCGCCGGATTCACGGGGACCCGCTGCGCTTATACCGTTGTTCCGCGATCGTGTGTCGCCTACGATTCGCAGATGAATGTGCATGGTCTGCATTCTCTATGGAACCGCAGGCATACCACAAAGTTCAACGGAGTTTCATACCCGGTGCAACGAGCCGCTCAGGCCGTTTATTCGGATGAGGGCAGGAAGCAGGTTCGTGAACTGACCGATTATTACCTGAAGAACGCCTCGTTGATCCTCGAGAAGATGACCGATCTCGGCTATGCCTGTGCCGGCGGTGAGAATTCACCCTACGTATGGGTCAAAACGGACACGGATTCCTGGAGATTTTTTGACATGCTTCTTAACAAGGCTGCTGTCGTATGTACACCCGGAAGCGGTTTCGGAGCATGTGGTGAGGGATATATCCGTCTCAGCGCCTTCAACAATTATGAAAATATCGAGATGGCTATGGAGAGGATCGCCGAGGTATTACAAGGATAAGCGAGGTTTGCTTCTCTCCGTTACCTGACCGCATCCTTCAGGATATCCAGGACCAGATCAATATCCTGGCCGGTGATTCCGTAATGAGTAACCATCCTGAATTGGAAAGATCCCAGATGGAGGAGTTTGACCCCTCTTCTTTCAAGTCGGGTCATGAACTCGTCTTCGGTTATTCTGTTATTTTCAAGGTGGAAGAAAACGATGTTGGTGCGCACGTTCTCGACATCAACATTCAATCCGGGGATGCCTGCGATTCCCGCGGCAAGGCGGCCCGCGTTCACGTGATCCTCCGCGAGACGTTCTGTCATCTCTTGCAGCGCTACAATTCCCGCGGCCGCTATGATACCTGTCTGACGCATTCCTCCCCCCAGGATCTTTCTGACCCGGCGTGCTTCGGAGATAAACTCGCGGGAAGAACAGACAATGGAACCGGCCGGCGCCGACAGGCCCTTCGACAGGCAGAGGCTGAGAGAATCGGCATTGCGGGCCAAATCAGGAACAGGGATCCCGAGCGCGACAGCGGCGTTGAATATGCGCGCTCCGTCGAGATGTATGGAAAGTCCGTATCTATCGGCGAGTTTTCTTACGGAATCGGTATATTCGGCTGTTATCGGCATTCCGTTACAGCGATTGTGTGTGTTTTCGAGGCATATCAGGCGAGTGCGGGGATAGTGTATATTATCGTTGCGAATTGCCGACTCTATATCTTCGAGACGCATTGTCCCGTCATTTTGATTTGTAACCGTGTGAGGTATAATACCTCCCAGGGCCGACATGCCTCCGGCCTCATAATAAAAAATATGCGCCTGATCGCCGAGGATAATCTCATCGCCTCGCCTGCAATGGACAAGGAGCGATATCAGGTTTCCCATCGTTCCGCTGGAAACCAGGATCGCATCTTCCTTTCCGACCATTGCGGCCGCGATTTCTTCGATACGGTTTGTCGAGGGATCTTCACCATATACATCATCACCGAGATCGGCATTATATATCGCGTCTCGCATGGCCGGTGTCGGAAGCGTTACCGTGTCACTTCTGAGATCGATGATTTTCATTTCTTGTCTCCCATGTGCCGGATCGACTGCTCTATCACAGTTAGATTTCACTTCCGAAGCGTTGTTTAATCCAAACGTAACAGTTCTGTAATAAAATTGTAATATATATATTGTAGGATCACTCACCAAACAAAAATAGGAGGAACATAATAATGAAAAAAATGTTCAAATTTTTACTGCCATATCTGTTCTGCTTGTGTTTTGTGTGTGTCGGCCCCGCCTTCGCAGATGACACGATTGTAATTAAGGGTTCTACCACAGTTCTGCCGGTAGCTCAAGCTGCGGCCGAAATGTATATGAAATCTCACCCCGGTGTCAATGTATCGATTTCCGGAGGCGGTTCAGGTAACGGTATCAAGGCATTGATAGACGGGACAACCGATATCGGCAACTCGTCTCGATTCATAAAAGACAGCGAAGTTAAACTCGCTTACGAAAAAAACATGTATCCCGTGCCTCACCGTGTAGCCATGGACGCGATCGTTCCGATCGTTCATATGGATAATCCGGTTAAAGATCTGACTATCGAACAGTTAAGCCTCATCTATCAGGGAAAAATCACAAACTGGAAAGAAGTCGGCGGAAATGATCTGAAAATCATAGTCGTATCCAGAGACACCAGTTCCGGAACCTATGAAGTATGGGAGGAAAAGATTCTTAATAAGACAAGGGTAACCGAGAAGGCGCAACTTCAGGCGTCCAACGGTGCCGTGGTCCAGGCGGTTTCGAAAAACAAATATGCAATAGGTTATATCGGACTCGGTTATTTAAACAAGAGCGTTAAAGCAGTCGATGTTAACGGGATCGAAGCAACAATGGCAAACGCTCTTTCCGGGAAATATCCCGTATCGAGACCGCTCTTCATGTTCACAAAGGGATGGCCGGAAGGTACCGTATCTGATTTTATCAATTTTGTACTTAGCAAAGACGGTCAGGACATTGTAAAAAAAGAGGGATATGTCCCCCTTTACTAAATAAGATTAGTTCTATATAATGGGGAGCCGTGTCGGATGAAATAAGAGCGGCTCCTCTTTCTGTCATCATTTCCCGGGAATATTACATGTCTAGAAGATTAAAAGAAATTATCATAAAGAATGTTTTTCTGTTTTTCGCTCTTGTGTCGATTGTAATTCTTGGGCTTATTATCGTGTTCCTGTTTATGGAAGGAATACCCATATTTAAGGTTGTATCGGTCAAAGAGTTTCTTTTCAGTACGGAATGGTACCCTACATTTGATCCTCCGGGGTTTGGAATCGGAGCATTGATTGTCGGTTCTTTTGTTGTAACGGTATTCGCGTCGGCACTGGCGGTTCCACTGGGTGTTCTATCAGCAATCTATATCGCGGAAATAGCCCATCCCCTGATAAAAGAGATATTTAAACCTGTTATCGAACTGCTTGCCGGATTGCCGTCGGTTGTGCTGGGGTTCTTTGGAATGGCTGTGCTGGCACCGTGGATGCAGGAGACCTTCGATCTGCCCACCGGTCTCAATATCGTAAACGCTTCCATCTTGCTGGCGCTTATGGCGGTTCCGACAATCTCGAGTATCTCGGAAGATGCGCTCTATTCAGTGTCACGGGAATTCAAGGAAGCATCTTATGCGCTGGGAGCGACACGGTTCGAAACAATCGCGAGAGTCATAGTGCCGGCAGCGTTGTCGGGCATATCGACGGCGGTAATACTGGGTATGGCCCGTGCCATCGGTGAAACAATGGTTGTACTGATGGTAGCCGGCGGGGCGGCTGCTATTCCCGAAAGTATTTTTGACTCTGTCAGGCCTATGCCGGCGAGTATCGCAGCGGAAATGGGAGAAGCCCCGTTCAGGAGCGACCATTATCATGCCCTGTTTGCAACGGGGATTGTGCTTTTCTTTCTCACACTGGGTTTTAACCTGGTTGCCGATTATATATCTCACAGATTCAAGGAAGTAGGCTCGGCGACATTATGAAATGGCGCTATTTCAAACAACATCTGTTTTTCTTTATTTCACGATTGAGTGCGCTGATTATAGCGATCGCGATCGGCGGATTTCTGATATATATAATTATAAATGGAATCGGTGCTATCAGCTGGGAGTTTCTGACACAGCCACCGAGGGATTCTATGACAAAAGGGGGAATAATGCCGGCGATCCTGGGGACCTTTTTTCTGACCGCCGGTGCCATTGTCACGGCACTGCCCCTCGGTATCGCATCGGCCATATATTTGAGCGAATACGCGAAGGGAGGACCGGTAATACGGATGATACGGGTCGGGGTCAACTGTCTGGCGGGGGTGCCCTCAATCGTATTCGGCCTTTTCGGATTGGGACTCTTCGTAGTGTTTCTAAAATTCGGATCGTGCATCCTTTCAGGTTCGCTGACACTGGGATTTCTTATTCTCCCCACGATTATCGGAGCATCGGAAGAGGCTCTTAAAGCAGTTCCACAAACCTTTAGAGAAGCGTCTCTTGGACTTGGTGTATCAAAATGGCAGACGATCTTACGGGTTGTAATACCTAACGCGCTGCCAGGTATCCTGACAGGATCGATTCTCGGAATCGGTCGTGCAGCGGGTGAAACGGCGCCTATAATGTTTACGGCCGCCGCGTTTTTTACTGCGAAACTTCCCACGTCGATCTTTGATGAAGTGATGGCGCTTCCTTACCATGTATATGTTCTGGCAACCGCGGGTACACATATAGAAGAAACCAGGCAGATACAATACGGAACCGCGCTTGTCCTGGTAGTGCTTGTTATCAGTATTGACTTGATTGCAATTATCATAAGGAGTTATATCAGGAAGAAAAAAAGGTGGTAACAGTGAAGCATGACCATAATGATGTTATAAAAACAAAAAATGTAAACTTTTATTATAGTGATTTCAAGGCGCTGGAAGATGTAACCATGAATTTTGAACGCAACAAGGTAACGGCGCTTATCGGTCCATCGGGGTGTGGTAAATCGACCCTCCTGCGGTTGCTCAACCGGATGAATGATCTCATAGATGGAACGCGGGTCGAAGGTGAGGTTATATTTGAAGGAAAGAACATTTATGCTCCGGATGTTGATCCTGTTGATATACGAAGAAAAATCGGTATGGTATTTCAGAAACCGAACCCCTTCCCGAAATCGATTTTCAATAACATCATCTACGGGCCGCGGCTCTCGGGTATAAAAACCAAGGAAGCACTGGGAGAACTGGTTGAGCAGAGCTTGAGGCAGGCCTCCTTGTGGGATGAGGTAAAAGATATCCTCGGGCAATCCGCAATGATGCTTTCAGGCGGTCAACAGCAGAGAATCTGCATCGCCAGGGCACTTGCCATGAAACCGGAAATTCTCCTGATGGACGAACCGACCTCCGCATTGGACCCTATTTCAACGGCAAAGATAGAAGAATTGATCGAAGAGCTGAAAAGGGATTATACGATCATCATTGTGACGCACAACATGCAGCAGGCGGCACGGATATCCGATTACACCGGATTCTTTTACCTCGGGAAGCTTATAGAGTATAATCCCACGGAAAAGCTTTTTACAAATCCGGATGTAAGTCAAACCGAAGATTATATTACCGGCAGGTTCGGTTGAGAAATAACCAAAGGAGCGGCGTATGACGGAAAAATCACATACCAGTGTTCAATACGAAAAGGAATTACAGGATATCAAGAAAAATCTTCTCTATGAAGGAGCCCTTGTTGAACAGGCAATTCAACGCGCGATGAGCTCGCTCATGGACAGAGATTCGGATCTGGCACATAGTGTCATTGCCAACGATGAGCATATCGATGAACTTGACGAAAAAGTTGAAGAACAATGCATTCGTCTCCTGGCGTTACGGCAACCGACCGCGAAAGACCTCAGATTTATCGCTACCGCCATCAAAGTTAACGGCCACCTGGAAAGAATCGGGGATATTGCGGCCAATATAGCGCGGAGAGTTGTAATGCTGAATGAGGTTCCTCCCGTGAAACCGTATATCGATCTTCCACGTATGGCTGACATTACCCGGGAGATGGTTCGTGAAAGTCTGGACGCTCTGGTTAAAGAAGATTGTGGAATAGCCGGCGATGTTAGAGAAAAGGACGAGGAAGTGGACAAGCTTAATGAGCAGATATTCAGAGAGCTTCTCACATTCATGCTGGAAGACCCCAAAACGATTCACAGGTCTTTGCTGATTACGCAGATATCGAAAAATCTTGAAAGGATCTCGGATCATGCGGAAAGTATTGCAAAGATGGTGATATACATGGTCACAGGAAAAAATGTACGACACCGGCACCAAAAGTAAAAAGATAAGCCTGCTCGTACCAGGGCGGAACTATCCGGTGAACATATGAAGAACAGTCTTTTCTATAAAATTTTTGGAACATATCTCGTTATCACACTGGTAGCGATGCTAAGTGTGGGAGTGTATGCCACCAAGCAGGTAAAATCCAGGTTGGTGGAGAGAATCGAAAAGGAACTCCTGTCCTGTGCCCAGATGCTAAGCGTCAACCCTTCTCAACCGGCAATAATTTCCGGAATTGACAGTTTATCTGAAATGTCGGATGCGCGTATCACACTGATAGATGCCGAAGGGATCGTACTCGCGGATTCGGAAGAGGAGGCTTCACGGATGGATAATCATCTGAACCGGCCTGAGATTCAGGAAGCACGGGTAAAGAACACCGGCATGTCGGTACGTTTCAGCAAAACCCTCGGAATGGAAACGTTGTATGTCGCAGTACCTGTTAAAAAGGAAGACAGCATAAAAGGATACATACGGATGTCGCGTCCTCTTGCCGAGGTTCGGCATTATGTCAGAGAAATAGATGTGCTCATCTTGCAGTCGTTTCTTATTGTCGGAATCCTGTCGTTTTTGGTCGCCTTTATATTCACGTCCAGATTAACATCGCCGATTCATGAGATGGAACGATTTACCAAACGGTTACGAGAAGGGGAAGATCCGGGAAGTCTTATGATCAATTCAGTCGATGAGACCGGGCGGCTGGCCAGAAACATTAATTACATGGTAATGGAACTCAAGGAAAAAATCAGGTCGGCTAATGAAGAGAAGGGTAAGCTGAAATCGGTTTTTGCCAGTATGGAAGCCGGTATCCTGGTTCTCGATACAGATGACAGGATAGAAACGATAAATAATGCATCCATGAAGATTTTCAAGGTGCGTTCTTTAGATATCATCGGTAAGACACCTCTCGAGGCTTTCAGAAATGCAGACATGCAAAAAGCTCTTGACCGTTTCAAGGAAACGGGCATACCCCTTTCGCTGGAGATTGTTCTCGAAGCAGAAGATCCTGCCACGCTGGAAGTTACTCTTTCACCGGTTCAAGAACTTCCGAAAGGTCAGGAAAAAACAATGATCGTACTGCACGACGTAACCCGCCTCAAGAAATTGGAGAAAACGCGTGCCGATTTTGTGGCTAATGTGACACATGAGATAAAAACTCCTTTAACGGCCATCCTCGGTTTTATTGAAACGCTGGAAGAAGGTGCCCTCTATGAAAAGGAGGCGGCACAGAAATTTCTGCGAATTATCCAAAAGCATGCCGAGCGTCTAAACCGTATGGTAGACGATCTGCTGGTAATCTCCGATGCCGAGCTTGGAGAAATGAGTTTTTTCTTTGAAGAGGTTTTTCTGGAAGGTGTTATCGAAAATATCCTGCCTGTAATCGAGACACGTGCATTCGAGAAAAGGCTTGTAATCGAGAAGGAAATGCCTGATGATCTTCCTCCGGTATGGGCTGACAGAGACAGGATGCACCAGATATTATTGAATGTCCTTGATAATGCGGTAAAATTCACGCCAGATAAGGGGAAAATCCTTATCAGGGTCTATGACGGAAAAGACGGCAATGTCCGTGTCGAAATCAGTGATACGGGGATCGGTATTCCAAAAGGTGAAATCCCAAGATTAGGCGAGCGCTTCTACCGTGTTGATAAAGCGCGGTCGAGAGAACTGGGAGGAACCGGCCTGGGATTATCGATTGTTAAACACCTTATGACGGCTCACAACGGCAGGATGGAAGTAAAGAGTCAATTGGGGAAGGGAACCACCGTCTGTCTGATCTTTCCTGCTTTTCAGGAAGATCTAATTGCTTGAGAGCTTCCAGGCAAACTATAAACTGAGAAGGCAATATAGGTATGGCTGACAGCATACTGGTCGTAGACGATGAAAAAGACCTTGTCGATTTGATTGCCTATAATCTTGAAAAAAACGGGTTTACCGTTGTAAAGGCGTACGATGGAGAAACAGCGCTGAGACAGGTCAGGACCCGTAAGCCCCGTTTAATTATCCTGGATCTAATGCTACCCGGAATTCAGGGGATGGATGTCTGCAGACGGATAAGAAACGATCCCGAACATTCCGCGCTGCCCATCATCATGCTGACGGCAAAGGGGGAGGAGATCGACAAGATCCTTGGTCTCGAAGTGGGGGCTGACGACTATATGACAAAGCCTTTCAGCGTGAGGGAGCTGCTGGCCCGTGTGCACGCCGTCTTACGAAGGTCGACCCTTCAGAAAGAAGCGGTGGAGAAGGGTGTGTTTACCTATAAGAATCTTCATATAGACTATGACACTCATTCGGTTACCGTGGGAAACAGGAGAGTTGATCTGAGCCCCACCGAGTTCAAACTCTTAAAATTTCTTGCCCTGAGTCCCGGAAGGGTTTATACAAGGGATCAGTTGCTGGATCGTGTGTGGGGAGATGAAACGTTTGTGGAACCGAGAACAGTCGATGTTCACGTCAAGCGGCTCAGGGCGCAGATAGAAGAAGATATGGCACGACCACAATATGTCCTCACAGTAAGGGGTTTCGGTTATAAATTTGCCGATATTGAATAGGATTGTTAAGGAACCCCTCCAGCCCGAAGTATAAGAAATCAGGGTACCGATGTCACTGTTTACAAGAAAAAGCGCTATCATGATCACGTGCGCCAAGGGGATTGCTCCTTTTCTGAAAGAAGAGGTTATCGCTCTGGGATTTCCCGTGCGGACCGAATCGATTGCAGGCATGGAAACGGAAGGCACACTTGCTGATGCAATGAGGCTCAATCTCTCAATACGCACGGGGCAAAAAGTTCTCTATCTGCTCGAAAGCTTCACCGCACGGAGTCCCGACGATCTATATAAAAAGATGCTGGATATTCCCTGGGAAGACTACTTCCTCAAAAACGGGTATATCTGTGTAACCTCCTCCGTCGACAATCCCTCCGTCAAGGACAGCCGATTTGCCAATCTGAGGGGCAAAGATGCCATAGTCGACCGGTTCTATAAGAAGTTCGACTCACGGCCCTCCTCCGGCCCCAAAAAAGACCGGTCGGTCGTATTTATCTATTGGAAGAATAACAGGTGCGGAATTTACATAGACACCTCGGGCGAATCCCTTTCCCGCCGGGGATACAGGAAGATCCCCCTTGCCGCCCCGATGCAGGAAACCCTGGCGGCCGCCGTAATCCTGGCGACCGGATGGGGAAAAGGAGAAAATTTCATAAATCCCATGTGTGGAAGCGGAACGCTCGCCATAGAGGCCGCACTGATGGCGGCCGGGAGAGACCCCGGGGCCATGAGAAACAACTATGGCTTCATGCATGTAAATGAATTCAGCAAACCGCAGTGGAGAAAAATGAAGGGGTTTGCCGAAAAAGCGAAAAAAGCTTCCCCGGTAAAGATAATCGCTACGGACATTGATCCCCGGGCGGTCGGAGCTGCGAAAATCAACGCCGCTGCGGCCGGGGTGGAACACCTGATAGATTTTGAAATTTGTGACTTCGCCGATACGGTGATCCCTGGAAAAACGGGAGTTGTAGTCCTGAATCCGGAGTACGGGGAAAGAATGGGAGAGATCAGGGAACTGGGAGATGTATATAAGAGAATTGGAGATTATTTTAAACAGCAATGCGCAGGATACCGCGGATACATATTTACGGGAAACGTTGAGCTGGCAAAACATGTAGGGCTAAGAGCGAAGTCAAGGACCCCTTTCTACAATAGTAATATTGAATGCAGACTTCTCGAGTATGAACTGTACAGCGGTTCCAAAAAGAAGCCTCCGGAGTAAGGAGCAATATTAATTATGAGTCACAAATCCTTGCCTGAATATCAGCGCAAAATAGTGCCTCCTGAAACGGTGCTGGAGAAGATAAAGCCCGGTATGAATATTTTTCTGGGGACAGGCGTGGCTGAACCGCGTACACTGGTGAAACACCTGATCTCCTCCAGCGCGAATAACCTGAGAGATCTGGAACTTATCCAGATTCTGAGTCTTGGGGATGCGCTTCCCGTCGACGAACGATCCTCAAGCAAATATCGGCTCAAGACATTCTTCTCCGGCTGGTTAGCCAGTGAGGCAATAACCGCCGGGAGGGTGGATTTTATACCGAGCCGTGCTTCAAGAATACCATGGCTGTTTAAATCAGGCATTATTGATGTTGACGCAGCGTTTATACAGATATCACCTCCTGATGATTCGGGATTTTCCAGTTTTGGTGTATCCGTAGATGCGGCAAGGCATGCCATGGAACACGCGTCTCTTGTTGTAGGCGAAATTAACGAGCATGTACCATGTACCCACGGAGACACCGTTGTGCATACGGACGCGTTCGACTATCTAGTCAAAGCTACCGAGCCGCCCATTTATTTTTCCCGATGGCCCGTCGACGCGGTTTTTGACAGCGTTGCCGCAAATGTCGCCTCTATAGTGGAAGACGGGAGCTGTATCGCGTTCTTGATAGGCCCGCTGTTTGAGGCACTTTCAAAACATCTCATGCACAAACGAAATCTGGGAATTCACTCTATTCTGATAACGGATGCCCTCATGGATCTCATAAAATCGGGAGCCGTCACAAACAGGCACAAAAGCCTGTTCAGTCATAAGAGCGTGGTCTCATATGCGATGGGAACCCCGAAATTGATGAAATGGCTGGATCGCAATCCTCTGGTGGAATTCCAGGGAATAGATATAGTCAGCAATCCCGGCAGCATGGGTCTTAATGATCATTTTATCACGATTATCCAGGCACGGAAGGTGGATCTGACCGGCAATATTGCCCTCCACACAGGAAGGGGTAATGTAAATCCGGGTCCCGGTGAAGCACAGGAGGCTTTCACGGGTGCCGCACTCTCCAAAGGCGGCAGAAGTATTTTCGCTTTGCCGAGTCGTAACCGGGAAGGAAAATCAAATATATTGCTTTCAGTCGACGATTTCCCTCATCAGTTTACAAACAGAGAATCGTTGGATCTGATTATAACCGAATACGGTGTAGCCTCAATGAGGGGCAGGAGCACGCGTGAACGTGCTTTGGCGTTGATCGACATCGCACATCCGGATGATCGCGGCGCATTAGTAACCATGGCAAAAAAGGCTAATATACTCTATTCGGACCAGATCTATCTCACCGACTCCGGCCATCGTTATCCTGCGAACATATCGTGTACGCATGTCTTCAAAGAGCGTATCCCCGTTCACTTTCGCGTCATACGACCATCGGATGAAGAAGAAATGAGAAAACTCTTCTACCGCTTCTCCGGCCAGGCGGTTTATTACCGCTATTTCAACCCCATAAAAACCATGCCGCACATAACAATGCAGGAATATGTAAATGTCGATTATCTGCATGTTATGTCGATCGTTGGTCTTATCGAAGAATCAGGAATCGAACGCATCATTGCGGAGGGGCGATATGCACTTTCAAAAGATCGCCCATACGCCGATGTGGCGTTTATCGTGGATGAAAAATTTCAAAATACGGGAATCGGGTCATTCCTGCTGGAAATGTTGATAAAGATAGCAAGAAGACGAGGTATTGAAGGGTTCACTGCGGATGTTCTCACAGAGAATAAGCCTATGCTGAAAGTTTTTGAAAAGGCACCTTTCCCCATGCGTGCGGTTGTCAGGTCGGGTACGTATGAATTGACCATTCCCTTTTCAGGGGAAGTCGAAACGATCGATGGTCAGTAATAAAAAACCACTTCGCAAAAAATAGAAACAGTTCATCGGAAAAAATGCCGGATTGATATACGGATAGTCGAGAGAATCAGTCTTTGAAAAGTGTCAGTTTACTATTTGAAGGGCGTTTTCCCTGGTTGTCGCCCCAAAGGGATTTTGTAGCAGTTAATTCGCTTAGTTGACGTCATACCTGAAAAATCCCTCATCTTTGTTATCATCATTTTCGGGAACAGTTTCGGTGGGCTCCGTTCCTTCAAGGAAACATTCGAATATATATTTTTCGGTGTCGGGACCTGCCAGTGCTCCCGTTTCAGGATCTATCTTGGCAAATACCACTCCCTCGGGGGGTGAGAAAGATTCAACCGGTGTGCCCTCGAGCGCTTTTTCCATAAAATAGAGAAAGACAGGGCTGGCCGCACGTGACCCGGTTTCATATTTCCCAAGGGGTTTCAGATCGTCAAAACCGATCCACACCCCCGCGACGATAGAAGGGGTAAATCCCATAAACCATGCATCTTTGAGATCGTTGGTCGTGCCTGTTTTACCGGCCACGGGTCTGCCGAGGGCTTTCACCCGCCAGCCGGTTCCACTCTTTACAACCTCCTGGAGCAGATGCGAAGTTATATATGCAATACATGGGTCGATCGCCTGTTCCACTTCGGGTGTATTCTCTTCCACTATGTTTCCGGTGCGGTCAACGATCTTTTTTATGAAAAAGGGTTTGACCTTCTTGCCGCCGTTTGCGAAAACGCCATAACCTCTTACCATGTCCAGAAGTGTTACACCCGATGTGCCGAGAGCCATTGAAAGGTCTCTCGTCAGCGGGGTTGTTATTCCCATGTTAACGGCATAGTCGGCGGCATAATTTATGCCGATTTCCTGTAAAAGTTTTATCGTTACCAGATTCCTCGATTTGATTAGCGCGGTTCTCAGGGTTGTGGGGCCGTAAAATTTTTCAGAAAAATTTTGTGGTTTCCACGTGCTGTCCTTCAGCGTATCCTTGTAAATAACAGGACTGTCGATAATTGTGGTAGCTGGAGTCATCCCCTTGTCGAAAGCTGCTGTGAATATAAAAGGCTTAAAAGCAGATCCGGGTTGTCTCTTTGCCTGTGTAGCGCGGTTGAATTCGCTCTTTCTGTAGCTTCTTCCCCCGACCATCGCCTTTATCTCTCCGGTATTCGCATTCATGGCGAGAAGCGCGCCCTGCACCAGCGGTTCCTGTTCGAGAGACAGTTCCAGTTTCCCGTCCGTTTCACTCAGGATCTTTACTTGAACGACATCTCCTGTCTTGATCACGCCCGCAGGGTCTTTCACTCTTGCAGCATTATAGGCAGTGTCCGGATCGGGTGTCCTGGCCCACGACATCTCCTTCAGATCCATGGTACCCTCGTATTCGCCCAGCCGTAATCGTACAATCTTTTTATCGCTGTCTACGGCAACCACGATTGCCTTCACAATATGTCCTGCCGGCAATTCATGCGGTCCCACTTTCATTTCTTTTATAAAAGAGTCTATTTCTTCTTCGGGTACCCTTTGCAAGGCTCCCCTGTACCCCTGTCTCTTGTCCAGTTCTCTCAGCCCTCTTTCCATGGCGTCGCGGGCTGCCTTCTGGCATGTTATATCGAGAGTGGTATATACTTCGAGTCCTTCGCTATACAAAACGTTGCTGCCATATTTGGCCTGGATATACCGGCGGACATTTTCGGTGAAATAGGGTGCTATCTTAGCCTTGGTTTCAGCCTGTTTCAGTTCCACCGGTGTTGCGATTGCTGCCGCCTTTTCCGCTTCCGTTATATACCCGTCCTCTTCCATTCTGTTCAGAACGTAGACCTGCCGCTTGTAGGCGTGTTCCGGATACAGCAGGGGGGAATATCTATTGGGAGCCTTGGGAAGGCCGGCAATGAGAGCCGCTTCAGGCAGGGTAAGCGATTCGGCGGATTTTCCGAAATAGTGTTGCGAAGCGGCTTCTATGCCGTACGCTCCATGCCCTAGATAGATGTGGTTCAGATAGAGATTGAGTATTTCATATTTCTTTAAATATCTGTCTATCTTGTAGGCGAGAATAGCCTCCTTTAATTTCCTGATGTATTTCCTTTCCGGTGTCAGGAAGAGCGATTTTGCAACCTGCTGCGTTATGGTACTCCCGCCCTGAACGATTGTTCCCGCTTCCATGTTTTTAAAGAACGCCCTGATAATGCTGCTGATATCGATTCCCTGGTGGCGGAAAAAACGTGCATCCTCCGCCGCCACAAACGACTGTATGACAAATTTGGGCAGATCGGTAACCTGCACGACTTTTCTGTCTTCAAGATAAAACTCGTCGATCAATTGACCTTCATTCGCATATACCTTTGTAATGATACTGGGGCGGTAATCCTTCAGTGAAGCTATACTGGGCAGGTCATCCACAATAGAATAGATGAATCCCGCCCCTGCGAGAATCAGAAGGAGAGAGATGACTAAAGTCCATACAAGAATTCTCTTTATAAATCCGGCATTCTTTGTCCTTCTCTTCCTTATATCTTTCACTGAATTTTGCCTATTATTTATCATTTTTCCGAGCTTCTTTATTGTCTTTTTCTCCGGTGGAAGATTTCTTTTCTCCCATTTTTACAACCCAGATGCTTATTTCATATAGAAGCATGAGGGGCAGCGCCATAAGTACCTGTGTAACAACATCCGGCGGGGTAAGCAGAGCTGCGATAACGAATACAAGCAGTATAGCGTATTTTCTTTTTTTTGCCAGTACTCTGGAGTTAACCATTCCTATCTTTGCCAGGAAAAACATGAAAATGGGGAGCTCAAATATAACACCGAACGCAATAAGGAGTTTCATGGAGAAGGAAAGATATTCCCGCAGGGAAAGCATAGGCCTTATAACTTCATTTCCGAAACCGATGAAAAATTTAAATCCGAAAGGGAAAACAACATAGTAGGCGAACAGGGAACCGCCTAAAAAGAATATGGTGGAAAATGTAACAAAGGGCACCACGTATTTTCTTTCGGATTTGTAGAGACCCGGCGATATAAATTTCCATAATTGATACAAAACATAAGGACTTGCAAGAAAAATGGATGCAAAGAAAGATACCTTTAGGTAGGTGAAGAATGCCTCCGGGAGACTGGTGAATATCATAGAGCTGTTATCAGGAAGTACGGCTACGAGTGGAAGCGTCAATAACTTGAACAGTGTTTCCTTGACACAATAACAGGCGACAAAACAGACTCCGATCGCAATCATCGCACGTACCAGCCTGGTTTTTAACTCTTCCAGATGGATTGTAAAAGGCATCTTTTCGTCTGTATAATCAGTCATAATACCATACTGCTTTATATATGAGCGCCCATTGCCGATGGTTACATGCAACAACGAGTTGCTCTTTCATGTTTCGGGAAATCATCCGGACAGCAAAATGATGGAAAAAGATGATTGCTCCTGTTCATGGAGCAACGGGAGAAACTAGAAATTGCAGCCGGTCATTCCGAACGCTTATCTGTAGTGTTCTGGGTTTCGCTTTCCGCCTTCCGGTCGCTGTTTTCCGTTCCCTGTGTCTTGCTTCCATAGAGAACCGAATCCTTGAAATCATTCATTTCATCTTTGATCTGGTTTACGTTGAGAGTATCTTTAACATCATCGGTTGCACGACGGAACTCGGCAAGTCCCTTGCCGAGAGATCTCGCCAGATCGGGCAATTTTTTAGGACCGATAACAATCAGAGCAACAACAAGTATAACTACCAATTCCGGCATTCCAATGCCAAACATATAACCACCATATTCCAGCAAAATGCGGGCAATGATATATCATTGTCCGCATTTTTGTCAATCTGTTTCCCAGCCATTATATCGGCAGAGAGTTGGATGCGACAGATTATCAACTGTTACAGATATGCTGTTTATAACAAATCATTTTCGCTAAAAGAAATATCACACATAATCCGGAATTACAAGATCTTAGGAAAGGCACAAAAGTGTCGAAAGAGTCGATGGAAGTGCCGGCCATACAAGAACCAGGGAAGTTGTAATTGCAGATGCTAAAGCGGGCGGGAAATTACAGTATCTGTAAAGAAAACAGCATTGATCTTGTAAAAATCATTACCTTTTTGTCCTCAGGTTAGATATTTTTTAACTTGACTTTACGAGGCAGCTGAGCTAACTTCCGAAAGCTGAGTTAGGTTGAAGGTAGTAATTTCAATAAGTTACGTATTATTTAGTAGGAAAAACAGTATCATAGGCATAAGGGTACGACGGTTCATTGTATTTGGCGGTATTGTACAGAATCCTGTTTTGCAGGTTTCTTCAATTTTAACCAGAACTAAGGAGGTAAGATGAGACTAGCGATTGATATGACGAAGTGTATGGGGTGCATGGCCTGTGAGATGGCGTGCGGGTATCATAGGGATGACGGATTTGCTTTTTTGTCCTCCAGCATACAGGTTTACCGGTCGAAGGAGAAGAAGGATTATTCCGGCGTAATGCTCAAGGAAGATGAGTATCTCGTTTTGTCGAGGCCGGAGGGCCTGGAAGTCAGCAGGATTGGTGCGATTGAAGAGGATCCCGAGAAGGAAGCCGATGCTTCTGCGAAGCCTTTGCTTTTACGTGAGGGGTGTGATTTTTGCGAAGCCATGGATGGTGGTCCCATGTGTATCAGGTTTTGTCCTGTAGACGCAATAACGCTTGGAGAATAAGGAGAGAATTATGGAATATTTATCGACTGAGAAGATCCTGATAGTAGATTTAGGCAGTGGGGAGACCTACGAGGAAGAGATAGCGGAAGAACTTGTTCTTGAGCGTATTGGCGGAGCTGCGATCACCAAATCACTTTACGAGCAGTATGCGGATGAAGATCCGATCGTTATCGGTACCGGTTTGTTTACCGGGACACTTTATCCGGCGTCTGCGCTGGGAATGATCACGGCGAAGAGTCCCCGTACGGGCAAGCTTTGTAATGTTCCCTTTACAATGAAGGTTGCGACCGAGATGAAATATGCCGGTTTCGACTATGTGGTAATCAAGGGCAGTTCCGACAAGCCGGTATTTTTATGGATACATGACGGTGTTGCCGACGTGACCGACGCTGCCGACGTATGGGGCAAAGACACGTGGGATACCGTTGATGCATGGCGTAAGATGGTAGGCGACGAGCTGCTTCAGAACCTGGTTATCGGTCCTGCCGGAGAGAACGGGTCCGATTTTGCTCAGGTATGCACGAACTTCTGGTCCAGCGGCGACTATTTTGGTCTTGGCAAGGTATTCGGGCAGAAGAAGCTCAAGGGAGTTGCCCTGCGCGGTATGGGATTCCTGGACGTTGACGATCCCGAGGGATTTATCGAGAAAGCGCTGGAACTGGTAGGAGCGTGCAAGAAGGGAGCCTCCGCAGGCAAGAAGGGTGTGGAGGAACTTTGTGCTGCACTGGGTGCTGCCGATGTACCCGGCTGGCTGGCGCCTCTGGTTCATACGCGTACTTCCTGTTACAATACGCCTTTCGCCACCAACACCTTTGCCTACCTGGATGAAGATCCTGGCAGGAAAGAAGAGACCAAGGTGGCAGAGCCTGGAGTGCTGATCAATGATGCCTATGCCCTGATGGGGTTCAAGGAACTGGGTCTTTCGGCTGAAGATGCGTGCCGTATATTGAAGTGCTGCGCCAAGCAGGGTGTCGATCCTTACGCGGTTGCGGTTATCAGCAAGGCTAAGGGAGTGAGCAGCAAAGACCAGATCGAATGCAACCTGAGCGGCATGGCCGGTGACGTTGCGCTGTTCGGTAACGGTGTATTCAGTCCCTGGGCTCCGAATCAGGCCGTGTTTGCCGACTCCGACGAATCATGGGAGAAACGTCAGGCGCTTGCTTATATATTCGGGATTCACCCCGTCTATATCATGATGGCTCCCGAGTTGACCGCACAGAGCATGGTCGAACTCGCCCAGGTCGGAACAGGTCTGGATATAACTGAAGAAACTCTGGATTCTCTTATCGCGGAACTGACCGAAGGCTAAAACGGTACGGTAAAACATAAGAACATCCATGTAACCCTCTCTCTGAAATGAAGTTAGTTGTGTTTTGATAAAACGTGTGAGAACAGTACGAACATGAAAGAAACTGCAGATCAAAAACTGTGGAAAAGAAG
This sequence comes from Syntrophaceae bacterium UBA2210, assembly GCA_002327865.1. Taxonomy (GTDB): domain Bacteria; phylum Desulfobacterota; class Syntrophia; order Syntrophales; family UBA2210; genus UBA2210. The sequence continues at coordinate 164,907 of DCUQ01000009.1, read as the reverse complement.
ATGGCTGGAAAAAAAAGAGGCACAATTGCTTCCCAATGTGGGAATCTATGTTGGCACAGGATCTTCTCATTCCTGGATGTGGTTTGTTGATCTGTTTGAATCTTATGGGCTCACAAGGCTTCATTTTTACGATGAGAAAGATTTTATCGGTACAACCTTGGATGAAATCGATGCCCTGATTATATCCGGTGGTGATACCTTCGGCGTTGCCGAGGCTCTGGGGCCGGGATCTTCGGACATTATAAAAGAATTCGTGGCGCAGGGCGGCCTGTATATAGGGTCTTGTGCAGGTGCGTACCTGCCCATGCATTCTTCAAAAGAGCATTTGAACCATTTCAATTTTGTTAATGTAAAGATAACCAATTTAACCAAAACACTGCCGCAGGCCATGCAGATGGCCCATAAATGTTATATCAGTTATGGCTGTCAATATATATATCACCCGGTTCGAGAAGAGGTGAAAATACTCATTAACGGAGATGATCCTCTTTTCAGCGGGCAGGTTATAAGCGCCCCATTGTATGGGGGGCCCGGCATGTCGCTCGGAGACGGAGTAACAGCGCTGGCCCATTATCAATCGTTTACCGACAAAACGCTGTATCTGATCGATAAGGAAATTGCGGAGCGTACACTCCTGGGCAAGGTCGCAGTAGCCAGGGCGGATATGGACAAGGGGCGTTTTTACCTGTTTGGTCCCCATTTCGAGCACCCTCATTATACAGAAGCAAATATTTATTTAATTAATACGATATATAAAGAGATGCAGACAAGAACCGTGCACCGGGCGTCTCTTCAGGCGGAAGAACAGGCACGGCTGACAGGTGAACAGGCTAAGATTTTCAAACGGACGCTCAGGAGGGAGCTCAGTAACGCGAGAATTGTGGCTTATAGCCTCGAAACGGCGCCCGTGTATTGGAAAATAGGGTTCAAAATCTATTCTCCTCCTCAAATAGCTGTTTTTATTGAGGCAATGTGGCGAAGGATCAGAAATCTGGAACGGATGGAAGTGATAAAAACAACATCCGGAAATCCGGACACGTTACTCGAGTATGCCGGTGAACTCGCCGGCCTGCTTCGTGAGTTAAAGGCCCGGTTAACCAGCAATGAAGACAGCGAAAGTACCGCACGAAAAATTTTTCCACTCCTGTCTGCATATGCCAAGCTTTTTTTCTCTATCTATTTTCAGTCGCTGGCATAGATTTTCCTGAAGGTAATACGGTTCACGGTCTCGGTTGTCCTGCTGCATACAGGCAGGCATAATACACATCCTCCGTTCTCTTGCCCTCTGGTGTATCTGTGCCGTGGAAGGAGCTATTACACAACCGGCCCGGAATCATCACAGGTACGACCTGGCACCTGCGTATCGTTTTTTATAATATTGGTTGGAAAGTGAACTCGTGCGCACCGTTGTGCCCGTTCGTGGCGCGTGGATGAAGGTATCCCGGCCGATATATATTCCCACGTGAGAGATGTCGTTTCCGCTGTTTGTTTTAAAAAAAATCAGATCGCCTTTTGACAGTTTCTCCCGGCTGACCCAGATACCTGTTTTGTACTGTTCTCTTGACGTGCGTGGGAGTTTCAGGCCGTTTAATCTATAAACGGCCATTGCGAGCCCGCTGCAGTCGAATCCCTTTTCTGCGGAAGAACCGCCCCATCGATAGGGGATTCCTATAAAGTTACCGGCTGTTTTAACGATCTCGTCTCTTAGATACTCATCGCCGTATTGCTGCCTCTTTGTTACGGAATAATCGGTCGGGCGCACGATGTAAAATTCACCGATGACTCCCATCGCCCTCAGGATTTCCGCTTCTCTTTCGGCAAGTTCCCTGGATTCAAAGCTTCCAAAACGAACCTTGTACAATCCTTTTTTATAAAGGAAATAATATGCATCCAGATTATCATCATTGAGACGATTGACGAGCCGTGCGGCATTCTCAACCTTTGAAAAGGCACCAACCTGAATGGTGTAACCCATCCGGTTTATTTTCTCTGTTGTGGTAGCAGGTTGATGATACATCCGGTCGGGAAGGTGTCGCTGACCGCAACCCGCAAGGAAAAAAAGGACGAGTATAAAAACGATGGCCGGGACACCCGGTGACCTGCGCGGTTTCATATGCCCATGCACAAGAGACGAAAAATTGATGTAATATGTCGCATGCACGGGCGGCAGGCGCATCAACTTATCTTAGCGCCGACATCGGCATCACCATCGAAGGATACGAGCGAAACCCGGTCTCCCGAGTCCGCTGCCAGGAGCATGCCATGCGACTCCACTCCCATCAACTTTACCGGTTTCATGTTCAGTATGACGGTTATTTTCTTGCCTACAAGATCTTCGGGCCGGTAACTCTTGCCGATACCCGCGACGATAGTTCTCATTTCACCGACATCGATCTGTAATTTCAGCAGCTTGTCTGATTTCTTGACTCGCTCGGCTTTAACAACCAACGCTACCCTCATGTCGATCTTTTCAAAATCCTGAAAAGTTATTTCTTCTTTTGTATCTGTAAGCTGCGTTGAGGATTCATCGGCCGGTCTTTCATGTTCCACTCGGGGGAACAGGGATGTGCCGCGAGTAATTATATTACCTTCCGGAAGTCCTCCCCATTTACGTATACTGTCAAAGTTCTGAGACGCAATATCTTCTATTCCGAGTCTGCTTAATATATCCCCGGCGGCATCGGGCATAACGGGGAAAACCAGGATGGCGATGATACGAAGCTCTTCCAGTATATTATAGATAACTGTGTCCAGCCTTGCTTTGGCAGCCGGGTCTTTAGCGAGAACCCACGGTTCCTGTTCCACTATGTACCTGTTTGTTAGATTTATAAAGTCCCATACGGAAATGAGGGCCTTATGGAACATAAGGGATTGGAATGCTTTCTCCACCTCCGGGAAAAGTTTCAATGCCTGCTCGATCAGGAGATTATCGTCGGGATAATCGCCTTTCCGGGGTACCCGGCCCTCACAGTATTTAACCGCCATCGAGAGAGACCGGCTTACCAGGTTCCCGAGGTCGTTTGCCAGGTCGGAATTTATTCTTTGTACTAAGGCGTCCTCAGTGAAGTTCGAATCGAGTCCGAAAACCATGTCTCTCATAAGAAAATACCGGAAGGCGTCAAGACCGTATTTGTCTTTGAGGTCGAGGGGTTTCACCACGGTCCCGCGGCTCTTGGACATCTTGTTCCGGTCAATATTCCAATATCCATGGACATTCAGATGCTTATAGGGTTCTATCCCCGCACCTTTCAGCATAGTGGGCCAGTAGATGCCGTGCGGCTTGAGGATGTCTTTAGCTATCAGGTGTTGTGAAACAGGCCAGAAAGTCTTGAAATCTTCACTGTCGGGATACCCTATCCCCGTCAGATAATTTATCAGCGCGTCGAACCACACATAGGTCACATAGTTTTCATCGAAGGGCAGTGTTATACCCCATGTAAGCCTTGTCTTGGGCCTTGATATGCAGAGATCTTCGAGTGGTTCTTTCAGGAAGGCGAGCACCTCGTTCCGGTATCTTTCGGGCCTGATGAATTCCGGATTATTTTTGATATGTTCAATAAGCCAGTTCTGATATTTGCTCATCCTGAAAAAATAATTACTTTCTTTCCTGGTCTCGGGAACTGTACGGTGATCGGGACACATTCCGTCTACCAGTTCGCTTTCCCTGTAAAACCGTTCGCATCCGACGCAATAATATCCTTCATACTCGCCGAAATAGATGTCACCCGCGTCGTATACCTTTTGCAGTATCGATCTGACCACTCCTACGTGGTCTTTATCTGTTGTCCTGACAAAGTAGTCGTTGGTTATTGCCAGCTTCGGCCAGAGAGCTCTGAATTGGCCGCTTATTCTATCCACATAATCCTGGGGAGTTTCACCGGCCTGCATAGCCGCTTCCGCGACCTTGTCTCCATGTTCATCGGTACCGGTCAGGAAATATGAGCGGTATCCCATCATCCGGTAAAAGCGTGCCATGATGTCGGCAACGATGGTAGTATACGCGTGTCCTATATGAGGAGATGCATTTACATAATATATGGGTGTAGTAATGTAAAAATTATTCATGTTTCTCTCCGGGAAGTCCG
>DCUQ01000009.1:0-160801 GCA_002327865.1 Syntrophaceae bacterium UBA2210 | reverse complement strand
TTTTCGTGCTCGAATGCGAGGCAGCACATGAGCCTGCCGCAAAGCCCCGATATCTTTTCGGGGTTGAGCAGCATATTTTGCTCTTTGGCCATTTTTATCGATACAAGCTCAAAATTATTGAGAAAACTGGAACAGCACAACTCCCGGCCGCACATGCCGATTCCTCCGTATGTGCGAGCCTCACTCCTGACCCATATCTGTCTCAACTCGATTCTTGTTTTATACTTTTGTACGAGATCTTTTACCAGATCTCTGAAATCGACTCTGCTCTCGGCCGTAAAGTAAAACACCAGCTTGCTCTTGTCGAAGAGGGCTTTAACGTTGACGAGCTTCATGGAAAGCCCTCTCGATTTGACTCTCTCCATGCAGAACTGCAGAGCCTCTTTCTCGGTTTTCAGATTTCCTTCATGAATCTTAAGGTCTTCCTCTGTGGCTCTGCGCACGACTTTCTGCAGATTATCGGGCAATTTGTTATTCGGGGAAACAGAGATAGCGGTTGCGACAACTCCCATAGCCAGGCCTGCCTCGGTATTAACGATAACAGATTCCCCTTTCTTGAGATCAAGATCGGTAGCATCGAATGAATACACTTTTCCTCTGTCCCTGAAACGGACACCTAAAATTCTCAGTGAAGTCTGATCGTTTTCACTCATTTCAACCCGTGTTGCAGGCTTTTAGCCTGAAAGCCATTGATTCCAAGACCAACTGCCTGTTGGCATTCCGGTCAATGGCTGCATGTGCGTTGCTTATGATTTTTATACTTTCCAGGATATCTATGCCGGCCAGTTTTTTTGAAAATTCTTTCGTGGCATCGGCAATATCCCGGTTAATCAGCTTGTTAACATCATGTGTTTCCCGGTACACCAGCATATCTCTGTACCATCCCCGCAATATATCCAGTTTCTGCAGAGCGGACTCCCTGTCGTTTCCGAAACTGTCCGCGAGAAAAAACAGTGATATCGGGGCGGTGCACGTTTTTGAGAGTACCGTAATCACGTCGTGTTTGAAGTCTGCAAAAGATTCCTTTTGTATTGCAAGCGCTCTACCGATACTACCTCCTGCGGACGAGGCAATATCCCGTGCCCAATCTTGATTCATCGACAACCTGTCTGTAAGGAAAGAAATTATTACATCCGGTCGCACAGGATTAAACCGTATTTTCTGACACCGGGATATTATCGTTTGAGGCAGCCGGTGAACACGAGACGTCGTCAATATGAAAACATTGGAAGGAACCGGTTCCTCGAGGGTCTTGAGTAAAGCATTAGCCGATGGTTCGTTCATCCTGTCCGCTTCCGCAATTATGAAAACTCTTTTCCTTCCTTCAAACGGCCTGAATTTTATCTGGTCCTGCAGATTTCTAATCGCGGCGATCTTTATAAAGACTCCATCGGGTTTTATAAAGATAACATCCGGATGATTGCCGTGCCCTATCTTCAAGCACGAGTTGCATATCTCGCAGGAATCGGCGTTCTGCTCTTTGCAATTTAGTGCTTTTGCAAGGATTTTCGCTGTAGTTCTCTTCCCGATGCCTTCTATGCCGTGAAAGAGATAAGCATGCGGGATGCGATCCCGCTTAATGGTATTCTGCAGTACACCTGCCTGCCTTTCCTGGCCATAAATATCACTGAACGGCATAACCCTGTCTTTCGATTAGCCCCTCCAGATGAATACGTACTTCCCGATGAATCGTATCGACATCCTTGGAAGCGTCTATCAGCCTGAATCTATTGGGATTTTCCCGAGCCAGTATGAGATATCCGTTCCTGATTGTTTCGTGAAATTTCAGATGTTCTTTCTCAAAACGGTCCTCACGTGGAACATTACCCATTTTGTGCGCCCGGTTTGTCACACGGTTGAGCCCCTTTTCGGCGGAAATGTCAAAAAGAAGCGTCATATCGGGAACCAGAGACCGGGATGCGAAATCACATACCACCCGTATGGACCTTATATCTTGTTTCCGGCCATACCCCTGATATGCGATAGTAGCATCGGAAAAACGATCACATAGAACAACTTTCCCTTCCTTTAGAGAAGGTTCTATAACCTCTTCGATATGCTGGGCTCTGTCTGCTGCAAACAACAGCAATTCCGCCCTGCGGGACAGTGTAAGCCCCGTCTTGTCAAGTAAAATTTTTCTCAGTTCGTTTCCTAAGGGAGTCCCCCCAGGCTCGCCGGTTAATACAAAAGGCACGTTTTTTTTGCTCAGATAATCTCCTGCTTTCCTGATCTGGGTTGTTTTCCCGGAACCTTCAATGCCCTCGAATGTAACAAATAAACCCATCTGTCAGGCCTCGTAAAAAAGGAGCAAGAACAAAAGAAGACAGCTCTGATTACTGTTGATCGCCCTCGCCGGGTTCTATAGCCTCTACCGGGCATACATCAGCGCATGAGCCGCAATCGGTACAAAGGTCGGCATCGATTACATATTTATCTTCTCCCTCACTTATCGCCCCTACAGGACACTCATCTTCACAACTTCCACACGCAATACATTCATCAGTAATTACATACGCCATTCTACCGTTATCCTCCAAAAAATATTTACAGGTTGAACGGTTAGACCGCTACAACCTTAACAATTTCAGGTATTTTCTCTTTAATGTATTTTTCTATTCCCATCTTCAAAGTCATTTGGGCCATAGGGCAACTGCCGCAGGCACCTTTCAGCCTTACCTTTACAGTACCGTCATCGGTTACTTCCACAAGCTCGACATCTCCTCCATCCGCCTGCAGAGAAGGCCTGACATCGTTCAACAGCATGCGCACTTTCTCTTCCATGTTGTTTCGTTTCTCCTTAAGTTCCATTTCTCTGTTATTACCCTTAATGGGGCATACGGGAAATCATCGCTTCCGCGACTTCTTCTGCAAAATCGACCAGATCCGGTTCAAACCACTTATAACCCTTTGTTTCGTAATGTTTCGCATTCCATACGATTTTCCCCGTTCGGGCTTCTATTAAATCCATGGTAAAGCCGACCTTGGCGAGTTTATCATCTCCCTGGGTTGTATAATTCCAAAAATCCACATCAACAACAAGGAAGGCATCGACATCGCATGTTTCACCGATATAGTTGCTTATATTGGGGTCGGAAAAGTGCACTTTTTTCAACTTTGCGAGATATTCCGTAATTGCCTTCTCCAGTTTGTCGTTGCTCTTTGCCAGTTCCGTTACCTTTGCAGGTGAAATAACGCTTACAAAATACCCTTGTTCGCGAACGGTATCCGCAATAAAAGTATCCGCTTTATTAGCTGCCTCTTCATATACGCCCGACCGAACAGGGAAAATACATATCTTCTCAGGATGAAAATCTCCGATATCGGGAGCAACCTGAGAAAACCGCAACCCCCCACACCCCGGAATCATTGTAATAAATAAAACCAGGAATAAGGCTTTATGTAACAATCTCAAATACATAGGTGACAACCCCTTAATTTTTTATAAGTTCGTTACAATAAGCCACAGGCAAGCGCTCAATCCGGTAATTACATAGTTTAGACCAAGCAATCCCTCAAATGTCATTTTAGAAAACCACGCCTTCCTATCACAAAGTTCAAGACAAATCCATATATAAAAAACTGATACCAGCAATATTAAGCTCAGTGAGGATGTACATCCGGTGGACGTGGCAGCGACGAGGACGATGCCTGTAAAGATCGATATGATCTTCAACAGGGTCCGGGTGTGCTCTTTTCCCATAATAACGGGGATTGTTTCCCGGCCGATCAGGCGGTCGCTCTGAACGTCGATAGTATCTGAAAGCACGGATTTCGAAAAAACGAGTGCAAACACAAATAAAAACGCTACCACCATTCCGCAGGTTATCTCCAGATCAGCGCTCATTTGTGGAACCACGGCAGCGACGACAGCCCATCCCGTAGCGGTAAAAATATTCTTGGATCCCGGTACGTCCTCAAGCTTCTTTCTTCCCAGGCTGACATTGTATAGTACACCGGAGAGGGAAACGAGACCGACTAAAATAAAGGTTATCAGTCCTCCTGCAAGCGCCAGTACGGATGCAAGTACGAGAGAAACCATGGCGGCAGACATGTATATATTCCTGTATTTCATGTAGGATTCTTCCCTGAAACTTCCCCGTATTCTCCCGAAACTTCTGCTTTGCAGCCTGTTTACCGTATGTATCCCGTATATGCATAAGGAAGCTATCAGGAGATTCGAAAGCCCCGGACGCAAACCCTCGAGCAGCATGCTGGTAAGAGAGAGACATCCGGCGCCGATGGCTGAAACAATATCCGTCCTGACAAGAAACATCCAGAGATTATAAAGAACCGTCAGTTGCCCCGGGTTCTTTCCTTTCCGATTATGTACAAGGAAATCTATCACCTCTTCGGTTATCCAGTTGGGTGTGGATGCCCCCGCAGAGACACCGATCTTCTCGCACTCACTGAGGTCCAGCGACTTTAACTCTTCTGCCGTCTCGATATGAAAGGTGAGCGCTCCCTGACCCCTGGCTATCATTGCAAGACGTTGCGTGTTCGCGCTGTTTCTACCCCCAACGATGATGATTCCATCCATTTCCGATGCCAGTTCTTTGATTTCGGATTGTCTTCTTTCGGTAGAATTGCATATCGTGTTAAAAATTATGGCTTCTGGAAATTTTTGTTTAATTTCTTTCGTTATCTGCTTATATCTAATGGAATCCTGAGTGGTTTGTGCTACAACGCATATTTTGCCGCAGGGGGGAAGGTCGGTGAAATCTTTTTCGTCGTTGATGACGATTCCGTTATCCGAGGAATACCCCAGGAGGCTGACAACCTCGGGATGTTCTTTGTCTCCGACTATGATAATCTTATAGCCAAGGGCGGCATGTTTTTTGATTATCGCCTGAACGCTTGCGACCTTGGGACATGTGGCATCGACAATTTGTACCCCTTTCTCCTTGATTTGTTTCCTTTCCCGGGGAGATATTCCATGGGCCCTTACGACAACGATGCCGTCCTGAATCTGATCAAGTGTGTCCACAGGTATAACGCCCAGTTTCCTGAGCAGTTCAACCGTCTGCGGGTTGTGTATCAGCGGACCGTATGTATATATCTTTTTGTCCCCTTTATTCCGGGCTATCTCGAGGACCATGTTGACCGCCCTGTTTACCCCCATGCACAAGCCCGCCGTCTCGGCGCGTTTTATTCCCATTATTCGGTTTCGCATCATTTTTCGTCATGCTTCCTGGCGTACAGGAAAAATTCCTTATTCCCGGCCGGACCGGTAATCGGCGATTCGCAGGTACCCAATGTTTCCAGGCCGAGTTCACTCGAAAATTTTACAATTTCCTCAACAACCCTTTCATGTACCCGGGAATCTTTGATAACCCCCCTGCCTACTTCGTCTCTGCCCGCCTCGAACTGTGGTTTGATCAATGCAAGAATGACGGCATTGTTGCCCGTGAGTTTACATGTGACGGGTAATACCAGCTTCAGCGAGATAAAGGAAACGTCTATAACCGCCATGTCTATGGTATCCTCTATACCTTCACCCGAAAAATACCTGATATTAGTCTTCTCGAAGAGTACGACTCTACTGTCATTTCTGAGTTTCCAGTCAAACTGGCCGTATCCTACATCGATCGCATATACCTTCCTTGCACCTTCCTGAAGCAGACAATCGGTAAATCCACCAGTGGAAGCCCCGATATCGAGGGCCACAAAGTCTTTCACACTGATCCCGAATGACCGCAGCGCTCCTTCGAGCTTCAATCCTCCTCTGCTGACATAAGGATTGCCTCCGCCTTTCATTCTTATCCCGGCATCCTGGTGTACAAGGGTCCCCGCCTTGTCGATTTTCTCTTCTTCTACGAGAACCAGACCTGACATTATAAGTGCTTTGGCCTTCTCACGGGTTGCCGCGATACCCCTGTCAACCAGGAGTCTGTCCAATCTGATCTTAACATTTTTAGTTTTCATATTACCCGGATCGGATTTTCCCGTATCAAGTTTGTACAGATCTTGAACTGTCATAGGGGAAGGCTTGTTTTTATTCGTCGTTCATTCAGTGTAATAAGGTAAAAACCGGGCAAAGGCTGGCGTTTGTTTCAAACGTCATGCCGATCTTGATTCAACGAGTTTCCGGACCGCGTTTGCTATCCCTTTTGCGTCGAGACCATGCTTTTCCCTCAACTGGGTTTGCGTCCCATGTTCCACGAATTCGTCCCCGATGCCAAGTCTTTTAACGAAAATTCCGGATATTCCGGCCTCTTCGAACAATTCAAGGACGGCACTGCCGAAGCCGCCCATGAGGACATTTTCTTCTACCGTGATAATTTTTTTGAACGAAGATGCTGTTTCACACAGGAGGACCTTGTCGAGCGGTTTCACAAAGCGGCTGTTGATAACAGTTACCTGAATACCTTCACCTGCCAGTATTCCGGCGGCCTCGAGAGAAGGATATACTGTCGAACCAATCGCGATTATAGCGGCATCTTTGCCTTTGCGCAGTATCTGTGCTTTTCCTATCTCAATACATTCCGGTGTAGGGTCAATCGGAACGCCTGTTCCGCTGCCCCGCGGGTATCGTATTGAAACCGGGCTTCCACATGTCACGGCCGTCTTGAGCATATGCTGGAGTTCATTTTCGTCCTTTGGTGCCATAACGACGATGTTCGGCATGGCACGCAGGTAAGAATAATCAAAGAGTCCATGATGAGTCGGGCCGTCGTCTCCTACGATTCCCCCTCTGTCGAGGGCGAAAACAACAGGAAGATTTTGAAGGCAGATGTCGTGAAGAACCTGATCGTAGGCACGCTGTAGAAATGTGGAATATATGGCGACAACGGGGATAAAACCCTCTGTGGCCAGGCCGGCGGCGAAGGTAACCCCATGTTGCTCGGCGATCCCTACATCGTAGAATCTTTCGGGTATATCCCGTGCAAACCCGTCAAGACCGGTGCCGCCTGTCATGGCCGCTGTGATCGCGACGATTGCACGATTTTCGCGCGCCAGTTTTACCATCGTCCTGCCGAAGACCTCCATGTAAGAGGGTGTCGCATTACCTGTAGTGACGGATTCTCCCGTGGCGATATCAAACGGTCCTACTCCATGAAAACGTGACGGTTCGTTTTCGGCAAAACTGTAGCCCTTTCCTTTTTTAGTAATGATATGGACCAGTACAGGGTTTTCCATAGTCTTGACATTCTGAAGATTCTTTATCAGATGATCCAGCCTGTGCCCTTCGAGCGGACCTATGTATTTGAATCCCAGCTCCTCAAACAGCATGCCCGGGACAATGAAGGCCTTCAACGATTCTTCAGTCTGTCTTGCAAGGTTGATAACGTGCTCTCCTACACCAGGTATTGTTTTCAGAAAATCGCGAATTCTTGTTCTCAGCTTCGTGACATGCTGGCCCGTCATAACACGATTAAGGTATGAAGAAAGAGCGCCGACGTTCGGTGAGATAGACATCTCATTATCATTCAGTATTACGATAAGATTCTTTTTTCTCTCCCCGGACCAGTTGAGTCCCTCAAACGCCATTCCGGCGGTCATGGAGCCGTCTCCGATTATTGCTATTACCTTGAAATCACCATTTTCAAGACACCGCGCTTCCGCGATGCCGGATGCAGCGGATATGGAGGTGCTGCTGTGTCCCACGCCGAAGGTATCATAAATACTCTCTTCCCTTTTGGGGAAGCCGCTTATACCACCCATCTTCCTGAGGGTATGAAAAGCATCTTTTCTGCCCGTAATTATTTTGTGGGCATATGCCTGATGTCCCACATCCCATATGATCTTGTCTGTTGGTGTGTCGAACACGTAATGAATGGCGAGCGTAAGTTCTACGGCACCCAGGGATGGCGCGAGATGGCCGCCGTTTCTGGAGACCACCGTCAGTATTTCATTCCTGATTTCCCCCGCAAGTATATTCAGTTCCTCGATACTAAGATGTTTGATATCCTGCGGACTGTTTATTCCTTTCAATATGTTGCCCTGCTGATCCATAAAAACTTTCCCCGACTCTCTGAGACAATAGGCTGAGCTTACAGAACCGTTTTCAGACAAAACTTATGATTTTCGCTCGGCGATAAAAGTTGCTATCATTCTCAGCGGTTCGGCTCTTTCGTCAAAACGGTTAATGGCCGAAAGTGCATTCTCCACCAGGATTCTTGTTTTCTCTCTTGATTCTTCGAGCCCTATGAGAGACGGATAAGTTGCTTTTTTGCGCCCTTCGTCACTGCCCGTATCTTTTCCCAGGACTTCCCGAGAGCTTTCAATATCCAGCATATCGTCGGCTATTTGAAAGGCAAGCCCCGCGTTTCTCCCATATTCCGAAAGGGCGCGCATATCATCTTCACCGGCGCCGGCTGCTATTGCGCCTGCCCGTATAGAGGAAGTTATCAATGCCTGGGTTTTATGTGTATGTATATAGTCTACACTTTCCATATTCACCTTTTTCCCCTCTGCCCTGAGGTCCGCCACCTGGCCGCTTATCATTCCCTGAAACCCTGCCGCTGTCGAGATTTCATGGATAATGGACAGATTCTTTTCAGGGGACAAATCCCGGATTCCCCCCGACAGAAGGCAGAAGGCCTCCGTCAAAAGGGCGTCTCCTGCCAGAACCGCCACGCCTTCACCAAATATCTTGTGATTCGAGGGTTTTCCCCTCCTGTAATCGTCGTTATCCATCGACGGCAGATCATCGTGTATAAGGGAATAGGTATGAATCATCTCGATGGCGCATGCGACGGGGAGTACGATATCCGCGTTGCCCCCGACCGTTTCCGCGGAAGCCATGCACAGTACGGGCCTTAATCTCTTGCCGCCGGCAAACAGGGTATATCTCATGGATTCGGCGATTTCATAAGAAAATCCGGTTTGTTTCGGAAGGTATTCTTCAAGGGCACTGTCAACGATCCTCTTTTTCTCATCAAGGTATTCTTTAAGCACTGTCTTCTGATTTTTCAATATCTTTTTCCTCAAACGATTTGATATGCAATGTTTCTCCATCCCTTAGAAGAATATCGACTTTTCTCTCCGCCTCATCCAGCTTATCAGCGCAAAAACGGGAAAGTTTGATTCCCTCCTCGAAAGCTTTTAACGATTCTTCGAGGGACATATTCCCCTCTTCCATCTTTTTTACAATCTCTTCCAGTTTTTCCAGGGCCTTTTCAAACTTTTTCTCAGCCATCGTTTTGCTCCTTCAGAATTTCGGTTACCCGTGCCTTGAAACTTCCCGATGAAACCTTTACATTGACGCTGTCGTTCACCGCGAGTATACGCGCATCTCTGACAATGGTTCCGTCATGCAAGAGTACAATCCCGAATCCCCGCTTCAATACGGAAAGAGGGCTCAGATTATCTAATGCGGTTATATGTCTCTTGAGTATCTCCTGCAGATTTTCCATATAAAACCTGGTTCGCACATGTAATTCTTTTTTCGAGTTTTCAATACTGTAGCGTAACGTGCGGATCTTTGTCCCGGGGGCCATCCGTATCAGCATCCTGTGTGTGGGGGAAAATCTGTTAATACGCATTTCGAGTACGCGTCGTATGCCTCGCGACAGCCGGGTGTTCCGGTCATCCAGCCCAATGCGAAGGTCGGCAATTTGTCCTTTAGGATTCCGCAGACTGTCGGCAACAAAAGTCAATCTGTTTTCCAGTCCGCGCAGGTATGTACCCCAGTTATGTATTAACCGTGATTTCAGCTTTCGTATACTGTCGATTAAATTTTTCCTGTCGGGGACAACCAGCTCGGCCGCAGCGGAAGGTGTCGGCGCTCTGAGATCGGCCACAAAATCGGCGATCGTGAAATCAATTTCATGGCCGACAGCGGATATTACAGGAATTTTTGAGGCATGAATCGCTCGTGCGACCCGTTCGTTGTTGAAACAGAACAGGTCTTCAATTGATCCTCCACCCCTGGTGACAATAATAACATCCGGACCGATGGAATTTAGTTCCGATATGGCGCTGCATATTTCCCCGGGTGCCTCCGCTCCCTGCACGGCCGCAGGAGCAATGATGATATCAACGGAGGGGAATCTCCTGTATGTGATATTTAGTATGTCCCTGATGGCGGCACCTGAAGGAGATGTTACGATTCCGATCTTCTCCGGCAAGAAGGGTATTTCTTTTTTATGAGCCGGATCGAACAGCCCCTCTTTTTCCAGGCGCACTTTGAGCTGTTCGAATGCCATCTGAAGGGCCCCAATACCCTTCGGCTCGGCGGCATCTATAATAAGCTGGTACTCACCTCGTGCTGAATATACATTAATTCTCCCTCTGCAAACGATCTTCATTCCATCTTCAAGGTCAAAACCCATACCGCCGGCCGTACTTTTGAAAGCAACGACCCGTATCTGGCTGTTTTCATCCTTAAGCGTGAAATAAACATGGCCCGATGCGGGACGGCGAAGATTGGAGATCTCACCTGTGACCCATATAACGTCAAAACCGGCTTCCAAAACGGTTTTTATGGCCCCGGTCAATTCTGTAACGGTCAGTATGCCTTTCATAAAGCTCCAAACAACCAATCCGGTATCTTTGAGAACATCGTTCCGGAAGGATCTCTGTTGTTAAAATCGTTCAACTATTTTATTGACATCTTTACTATCTTGTTGTCGAATAAACGACCGGAAAGGAATAAAATGCATATGAGTAAAAAAATCATCAATACCGACAAGGCACCCCAGCCTGTTGGTCCTTATTCTCAGGCAGTCAAAGCAAACGGCTGGATCTACATATCCGGCCAGATTCCTGTTGACCCGGAAACCGGAGAAAACGTGAAAGGGGCATTTGAACTGCAGGCTCGCAGGACACTGGACAATCTCAACGAGATACTGAAAGCGGGAGGGTCCAGCCTTGACCGGGTAGTAAAAGTCATGATTTTCCTGACGGACATGAGATGCTTTGCACAGTTTAACGACATATATACCGAATATTTTGGAGATGCCCGCCCGGCCAGGGCCTGTGTAGAGGTAAGTTGCCTGCCGAAAGGCGCCGCCATCGAGATAGAAGCAGTGGCCCTTTGCGATTGATGCTCCGGCACAGGGACACGGAAACAATCCTATCCCGAACCATTGCTTACTTGATTCCCCCTTTTATTTCCCTCCTACGCGAGGTTCCGCGCATTCTCTTAAGAACATCGTCTTCAATCTGCCTGGCGCGTTTTACCGTATCACTCATTTCCGTTTCTTCCCCCAGGTTGACTTCCTGATCCGTTCTCTCACTGATCCCAAAGCGCATTCGCAGGACCTTTTCTTCACGTGGTGTAAGTGTGGACAATATTTTTCTGGTCTGCTGGGCAAGATCCATGCTCATCGTGGCATCGGAAGGGGACATGATTTTTTTATCCTCTATAAAATCCCCGAGAGAGCTATCTTCTTCTTCCCCTATGGGCGTTTCCAGAGATATCGGTTCTTTGGCTATTTTCAAAACCTTTCTCACCTTGTCCAGAGGAAATTCCATTTTTTCCGCGATTTCAGCCGGAGTTGGTTCTCTCCCCAGCGCCTGGACCAGGTAACGCGAAGTTCTGATAAGCTTGTTTATGGTTTCAATCATATGAACCGGTATTCTTATCGTTCGTGCCTGATCGGCTATGGCCCTTGTAATCGCCTGCCTTATCCACCATGTGGCATAGGTGGAAAACTTATACCCTCTCTGATACTCGAACTTTTCAACTGCCTTCATCAGACCTATATTTCCTTCCTGAATAAGATCCAGGAATTGCAGCCCCCTGTTCGTATACTTTTTGGCGATGCTTACAACCAGCCTGAGGTTCGCTTTTATCAGTTTGCGTTTTGCAAGTTCTGCCTCGAGTTCTCCCCTTTTCATGGAAGTGACAATAAGCTTCAGTCTTTCCTTGGATGCGCCGATCTTCCCCGTTATCCGTTTCCTGTCATTACGCGCCTGACGGATTATCCTTTCATATTCAATCAGTTTTTGAACAGGGATGCCGGTTTCCTGGTAAACCTGTTCCGTTTCACCATTCCTCATTCGGGAAAATATCTTGTCCAACATGCTGATGGACAACCCTGCCTTTTCACTGCATACCTCTATTTCCGCAGCACCTTTGTTAATATCGGTAACAGCGTCCTTCAGCGTGGAGACCATATAGTTTATACGTCTCTTGGTAAAGTTTATGTCTCTGCAGAACCGTATGATTTTTTTAAGATTTTTTTCTATTTCCTCTTCTATTTTTTCTTTTTCGAGATAATCCAATGTTGTGCTCTTTAACTGTTTCCGTAAAAAGGTATTTCTTTCGTCCAGCTTTGCTACTCTTGCAGTACAGTTCAGCACTTTTTCCCGATACGCATCCTCTTCAGTAAAACCGCTTTCGTCTTCAAGATTGTCGACAACTGTTTTGATTCTTATTTCGTTATTACAAAGTTTGTTTCCTATATCTATAACCTCTTTTATAAAAATAGGCAGGCTGAAAAGGGTTTCTATAATCCTTTTTTCTCCCTTTTCGATCTTTTTAGCGATTTTTACCTCTTCCTCACGGCTCAGCAGCGGAACGAGTCCCATTTCCCGCAGGTACATCTTAACAGGGTCACCTGTTTTGCCAAGCGTGGTCATGGGCATGGACAGTATTTCTTCATCCTTCGTTTTTTCCTCAGGTTCTTCATCCTTGGCTTTCGCGGCCAGAGCGCTGATAGTTTTCCCGTTCTTTTCGGGATCGACAATCTCGATATTTTTCTCATGGAAAAATATCAATATATCGTCTATCTGATCTGAAAATATGATGTCGGACGGCAATGTATCGTTAATGTCATCATAGGTAAGAAATCCTTTCCCTTTACCCAGTGAAATAAGTTCGTTTACTTCATCCGACCTGATTGATTTTTTCATTTTTGAGTAATCCTCTCTCCTCTTTTAACAATCTATTCTTTTCTCGCAACAGGCTTTCGCTCAATGAGCTGTCATTCATATTACGGGCTTTGATCAATTTCCTCGTCAGCAGAGCGTGCCTGCTCTTGTACCATTTATTTCGTACCTGTTTTATGTTGTCGTCAAGAACCCTGTCGGCAATCTCTCTGTCGGGAAAAGGCTGCTCCATCATTAATTTCAACAGGTTTTCCTTTACCGGGCCGTTTTCGAGATCACCGATTAAGGAGGTAATGTCGACCATTCCCCCGATTATTGCCTGTCCCAGTTTTTTCAGTGTTTCTGAAGTAAAACAATCCAGAATACCCTCCTGTATCACCAGGGGGACTTTCTCCGGATATTCCATCATCATGTAAATGAGATTTAATTCCACCATATCGACCTTCTCCGCCTTATTTGCAGAAGTTGCGGTTCCGGGGGTGGTTTTGTAATGAGCAGATGTCATCCTGACTTTTTCCTTCAACAGCTTCTGGTCGATACCAAGTTTTTCGGATACCCTTTTTATGAACAGGTTTTGTTCGACACGGTCGCTTATCGCTCTTATAAAAGCGGTTGCATCCCGGCTGATATCCAGGTTGTCTTCGAGCGTATCAATGTTTCCCATTATTTCTTCTATATAGTAATCCACCATCATCGGGGAATGAGTGATCATATTCTCCAGGGCCTCGGAGCCGTATTTTTTTACATAGTCATCAGGATCATGCTTTTCGGGAAGAACGATTATCCTGGCATGCATATCCTCTTCGAGAAACAGTTTCAGGCTGCGTTCCACCGCATGCCTGCCCGCTTCGTCGGGATCAAAAATAACGACTACATTCCTGGTAAATCGTCTGATCAGTTCAACCTGCTCTCTGGTCAAGGCGGTACCCAGTGTTGCCACCACGTTGATCACTCCGGCATCATACAGGGAAAGAAGATCGATATATCCTTCCACCATTATGACATAATCCTTACTGCGGATGCTCTCCTTTGCTTTGGAGATTCCGTACAGAATCCTGCCTTTTGTATATACGGGAGACTCGGGTGAGTTAAGGTACTTCGGCATATCGTCACCGAGAGTCCGTCCGCCGAAGGCAACAACTCTGCCGCTCAAATCTTCTATGGGGAACATCAACCTCCCGCGAAACCGGTCATAAAATCCGCCGTTATTTTTAGGTATGATAAGGCCGGTTTTCGCTGCAAGCTCGAGTGGAACCCGCTTGTCTTCTAAATAGCTGACAAGATGATTCCATCCCTCAGGTGAGTAACCCAAACGAAATTCGGATGTTATTGTATTACCTATTTTCCTTTTGTCAAGATAGCTTCGAACCGCCCGGCCGTTATCGGAAGCAAGGTTCCCGGAGAAATACTCCATCGCGATCGCGTTGATCCTGTAGAGCTTTTCCTTCTCGGTTCTGACCGTTCTTTCCGCGCCGGTCATCTTTCCAAGGGTAATATCAATACCCGCTTTGCCGGCCAGTTGCCTGACTGCCTCGGCGAAACCGGTGCCGTTTATTTTCATGAGAAAGGCAAAGATATCTCCACCCTCTCCGCAACCGAAGCAGTAAAATATCTGTTTCTCGGGATTGACACTGAAAGAAGGTGTTTTTTCCTTGTGAAAAGGGCAAAGGCCGACGAAATTTCTCCCCGCCTTTTTTAAGGTAACGTACTCAGAAATAAGATCTACGATATTTATCCTGCTTTTTATCTCGCTTATCTTTTCCTGAGGAACATATTCCTTCAAACTATTCTTACCTCATATAAAACAAAACAGTACTCATGACAATCTCGCCTTGACCGCTTCGCCGACGGCTTTCCCATCGGCCTTTCCCGTTAACCGGGGCATGAGAATTTTCATGACCTTCCCCATGTCGCGGACACCTTCGGCCCCAACTTCCTTTATGGCATTTTCAATCTCTGCCTGGATTTCTTCCTCTGACATCTGTTCCGGCATGAATCTGCGAATTACCTCGATTTCTTTTTCCTCTTTTTGGGCAAGCTCCGGCCTTCCTCCATTCCTGAATTGTTCAACGGAATCTTTTCGCTGCTTTATCATAGAAGACAACACCTGCAGGATTTCTTTTTCGCCGAACTGGTCCTTCAAATCTATTTCCCTGTTGTGCAGAGCCGATTTAATCATGCGAAGCGCAGACAAGGTTTCCTTGTCTTTATCTTTTGCGGCTTTTACCATTTCACTCGATACGCGTTTCTGTATATCCATCTCATCTTTACCTTTCTCTTTTCCTGTGGCGGAAGATACCCGCGGCGACAAACATGGTATCAATGTTCTTCCATGTTCTCGTTATTCGCAACCACCCTGTCATCCCATACCATCGCTCAATTTCCTGCCTCCCAGGATATGAACATGAACGTGGAAAACAATCTGACCGCCATCTTCATTGCAATTGATAACCGTTCTGAAGCCCGTCTTATCGATTCCTTTAATCTGTGCTATTTGCTGGATTGCCGAAACCATTCCTTCCATCATGCCTTCCGACACATCCATGAGCGTCGCAACATGTGTTTTCGGCACGGCAACGACATGTACAGGAGCCATAGGATTAATATCGTCGAACGCCAGGACGCTGTCAGATTCGTAAACAATGCTGGCGGGTATTTCCCCTCTGACAATCTTGCAGAATATGCAATCTTCCATCTCCGTATTCTCCCCATCCGGACGAACCGGAATTTAAAAATGTATTACATTAATAAAAGCATAAAATTGCAGAAAACAAACTTTATATTGCGACCGCCTGTAATTCTTTTGCTTTCTCTGCTGGAATCTCACGATGCAGCGGCGGCTGCGATAGCGTCTTCCAGTTTCAAGGCACCGCTGTACAATGCCTTTCCTGTAATAACGCCCATGATTCCCGGCTCACCTGCTTCGACCAACTTTTTAATATCATGTATGCTCGCAACACCACCTGAAGCAATAATCGGTATATCGACGGACTCGGCAAGCATCTTTGTGGATGCGATGTTGACACCCGATTCCATGCCGTCCCGCTGTATATCCGTGTATATTATAGAATCCAGTCCTAATCCCCGGTACCCCGAAGCAATCTCTGCAGGAGACCGGTCGGTGCTTTCAGTCCACCCTTCAACGGCGATCTTTCCATCGCGTGCGTCAATGGCAAGAATAATATGCCCACGGTAAGCGGCGCACGCGTCAAGAACAAACTGTTTGTCCTTGAGAGCGACGGTTCCCAGTATGACATATGTAACTCCCATATTTATATAACTGTCGACGGTTTTCATGTCCCGTATTCCACCGCCCACTTGTAGAGGCGTATTAACGGTACGGACAATTTCCCTTATAACGTTCATATTACGGGGTGATCCTTCGCGGGAACCGTCGAGATCAACCACGTGAATACGTTTTGCCCCTTCTTTCTGCCATCGTGCGGCGATATCGGCAGGGTGATCGGAATACACGGTAGATTGGTTGAAATCACCCTGCAGGAGGCGTACACACTTGCCATCCTTTAAATCGATAGCGGGTATTATAAGCAATTATGAATCTCCCTTCATGTCCGGAAGGTCCTGTAAAATCTTTTCGATACCCTCCTGTGACAGTGTTTCGACTGTAACCCATTTCCCCCCGCCTTTTATAAAGGGTATGATGTCAAAAATATTTTCCATAAGTGACTTCTGGGTCTTGTCGAACACCCCTTTCCACACCGGTACGCCGTCTTCAACGCTGATAAGATGAATACAGAAAGCCACTGAAGCGGGTTTCTCCACGGAATAATCAAAACCTTTCCGCTCCGTATAGTAAAAGAGATATCCAGCGATAATGCCGTCCGCCCCGACCTCTTTCCCGACTTCCGTCAATATCTCCAGCTGGGATTCCCCCGAAGAGACGTTTGAAACCCTCTTGTACACACGCTGTACATACTCTGACGGTACCAGGGAATAGTGTTTTGAAGATGCCATTCCTTTCAGAAAAAGTTCTTCTATCTTTTTTTCCGGGGTTCCCGTAAAGACGGATGTTCTGAACGTTGTTTTACAGACAGGGCACTGGACGAAACCGGCATCGGGATCGTCCGACGTAACCGCCTGAAAGGGAGCGACCGCAATTTTTTTGAAGCCGGAGACAGCTTTACGCTGAATGGCGCTTGCTCCGCCGGCGTTTTTTGAAGCACATCCGGCAAGCATCAGTACAGCCGCCGTCCCACAGATAAGAAGCCCCCAAAAATATGGAGAAAGATACTTTTTCATGATAGTTACTTTTCCTGGTACTGCCGTATAAGGGGATGCTAAAGAGTTCCCTTTGTTGACAGTACCCCTTCAATCTGGGCATCCATACGGACGGCACTCTTTAACGCACGGGCAAACGCCTTGAAGATAGCCTCTGCTATGTGGTGGGGATTCTTACCATATATGACATTTATGTGCAAGGTTATTCCCCCGTGATCCGCAAAAGACTTAAAGAATTCCTCAAGGATGAAGGGATCGAAATCTCTTATCTTTTTGTTCTCAAAATCGGCCCTGAAAACCAGGTATGATCTTCCGGAAATATCGATGCAGACATGGCAGAGGGTTTCATCCATGGGGACACAGGCATTGCCATAGCGGCTTACCCCCTTTTTGTCTCCCAGAGCTCCCTTTACCGCTTCTCCGAGGCATATTCCTATATCTTCCACGAGATGGTGATAATCTATATCCGTATCTCCGCCGGCTTGTACGTTCAGATCGATAAACCCATGTTTCGCAAAAAGGTCGAGCATGTGATCAAGAAACGGTATTGACGTGGATATATTTCTCCGCCCGTTTCCGTCTAGATCAATCTCTATGTAAACATCGGTCTCCGTTGTTTTCCTGGTGATTTTTTTTGTTCTTGCCATAATATTCGACCCCTTTTTATAAAACTTTGCTTAGAGGATATTCGATTATACCTTCGGCGCCTGCTTCACG
This sequence comes from Syntrophaceae bacterium UBA2210, assembly GCA_002327865.1. GTDB lineage: Bacteria > Desulfobacterota > Syntrophia > Syntrophales > UBA2210 > UBA2210. The sequence goes on along the minus strand of DCUQ01000009.1, from coordinate 143,068 downwards.
GAGAAGCGGTATCAGTTCTCTTACGATACCGCGATCCACAACGGCCTCTACGGCGAACCAGTTCTCATCATACAATGCCGAAGTCGTTGGCGCCTTAAGAGATGGAAGCAGGAGAACAACGCCTCCAAGATTTTCCCGGGCTACATTCATCTTGAGCCCGACTTTGCCCATGGCCATAAGCGATCCCTTAAGGAGCATACTTATCTGCTCTATCTTTTTACGTTTCCATGGGTTGTTCCATGCCTTTTTGTTGGCGATCAACTGGGTATTTGTCTTCAGAAGTTCGTGAACGATTCTTAGATTATTAGCCTTCAGGGTACTTCCCGTTTCCGTGACCTCTACTATCGCATCTACAAGACCCTCGACCACCTTGGCCTCCGTCGCTCCCCAGGAAAACTCCAGACGGGTATCTATTCCTCTTTCCTTGAGGTATTTTCGCGTAAAGTTAACCAGTTCCGTCGATATCTTTTTCCCGGCCACATCCTCTATCGTTTTTATCGGCGAATCTTCCCTCACTACGAGCACCCATCGGGCCTGCCTTGTGGACGCTTTTGAGTAAATAAGATCATGCACTACAATAATGTCGGATTCGTTTTCCAGGATCCAGTCTCTTCCGGTAAGCCCTAGGTCGAGCGTACCGTCATCGACATAACGGGACATCTCCTGGGCCCTGACCAGAGCACAGGAAATATCTTCATCATCGATATCGGGGAAATAGCTTCTGGAATCGTAGGTTATGGACCACCCGGCTCTTTTAAAAAGCTCGATCGTATTGGATTCAAGACTTCCCTTTGGTATTCCCAGCTTCAATTTCCTCATTTTTTATACACTTCCTCCGGATCGAATATTCTCTCACCTACTATTTCTATGTCCCCGTCCGATACCCTTCTGTAAAAGCAGGAACGATAGCCCATATGGCAGGCGGCCCCTCCCATCTGGTCCACCTTCAAAACGATAGTGTCAAGATCGCAGTCCACAAGAATTTCCCTGACAATCTGGACATTACCCGATGTTTCGCCTTTGATCCAGAGCGTGTTTCTTGATCTGCTCCAGTAGGTCGCCCTGCCCGTTTCAACTGTTTTCAACCATGCCTCTTTGTTCATGTAGGCCATCATCAAGACATCTTTTGTCTCGTAATCCTGTGCTATGACAGGAATAAGCCCGGTTCCCTTCTCAAAATCAAGTTCCACCATTGGTATTTTTCCTCCGACCCTGCTTAAAACCGGAAATCTGTCGTGTAAAATCAAGTCTATCTGAAATCTCATAAAGCTAATCTAATATTTCTTTTTAGGCAAGTCCTTTTTCTCCATTTTGAACTTGCCTGTGCTTTATTTTTGTGTTAGCTGGAGATGTCGAGTGTGTTACGTGCTTTTCTGCCACGACAGCCATTGGAAAAAACAAATTTTGATAGAGGGAGGATAAAGAATCATGAAGGTATTAATGGGCGGTATTATAGGAGCGGTTTTGGGACTTATCGGTTTGGGAATCTGGTGGCAACCCTTTCTTAAACTTATTGCAGGTGGGATCCCGATCATTCTGCTGCTGGGAGGCGCCCTCGCCATATATGTCGGTTACGATGAAATAAGGGATCAGATGAAGTCCAAAAAAGAAGATAAAGCAAGCGATGCAGACCTGGAAGCTGCTAAGGAAGAGCTGGAAAAAGCAAAGGCCGAAGCGGAGAAATACAAGGCGGAACTGGAAAAGGCAAAAGCCCCGAAGAAAAAATAACGTAATGGTCCGTCAGCATGAAACAACCCGGTTCTCAAATAATAACTGTATCATTATTGATCCTGCAAGAACGTTTGATCATAACGTTATCTTTTCCCGGCGCCGTAAATAATATTTGACAAGCCGGAATAAATAGGTTACGAAACTCGGCAAGTTTGTAAATTCGGATGAACGTTATGAAGAATAAAACTTCAAATTTTCCATCAGTTGATTCTTTATGTAAGAACTACATGTATTAATGCCTGCTTCTTGTCTTTGAAAAGGCAAGAAAGCAGGCTATCCAAGTTTTTATCCCCCGTTGTATATTAATAAAATTAACGCAAATGTCTCTTATTGCCCGTAAAGTGGACAGTAGCAGGGGACAAATATTATTTGAAAGGAAAAACTCATGAAGAAGAATTTTCTGATAATAGTGATGGTAATAATGGCGGTGTTTCTAGTAACGACAGGTTGCCAGAAAAAAGAAAAGACCACGGAACTTACCTACAGTATATTTTTCCCGCCGACTCACAGTCAATGCCAGGCTGCCGTTTCATGGGCAAAGGAGATAGAAAAGCGTTCAGGAGGGAAGATAAAAATCACCGTTTTCCCCGGGGGAACTCTGACTAAAGCAAATCAGTGCTACGACGGTGTTGTAAAAGGGATATCCGATATCGGAATGTCATGTTTTGCTTACACACGGGGGCGTTTCCCCGTAATGGCAGCGGTTGATCTTCCTCATGGCTATCCCAGCGGCAAGGTGGCGACTAGCGTGGCTTCCGAATTTTACAAGATTATGTCACCAAAGGAACTGAATGATGTAAAAGTTCTTTACATACACGGTCATGGTCCGGGACTGCTCCACACCAAGAACCCGGTCAGGACATTGGAAGATATGAAAGGAATGAAGATACGTTCGACGGGATTGAGCGCAAAGGTTGTCGAGGCCCTTGGAGGAGCGCCTGTCGCGATGCCTCAGGATGCCACATACGAATCTCTGCAGAAAGGCGTTGTTGAAGGTACCTTTACTCCTATAGAAACCCTCAAGGGATGGAATCAGGCGGAAGTTGTCAAGTATACGACACAATGCACCGACGTCGGTTATACCACTGCCATGTTTGTGGTGATGAATCTTGAAAAATGGAATTCCCTGTCAAAAAATCTTCAGAAAGTTATTGAAACGGTAAGCAACGAGTGGATCGATGTCCATGGAGATGCCTGGGATAAAAGCGATAATGAAGGACTGGAATATACCCTGAGTAAAGGTAACGAAATCATTGTGCTCTCTGAAGAAGAGAACAAACGATGGGTAGATGCGGTCAGGCCGATTATTGAAGGATATGTAAGCGAAACGGAGGCAAAAGAATTGCCGGGTGAAAAAGCTGTGGTTCAGGTAAAAGAACTCATAAAAAAATACGGCAAGTAAGAAGTCGAAACCGGATATTGGTGATTATTACCATACCTCCGAAGGTCGAAATGCGGAACGGTTGTTATGTTACGTCTGGAAAAACAGCTTGATACTTTCAGCAATGTGTTCAACTGGCTTGCAGCGGGCGCAATACTGATCATGATGTTGCTCACATGTGCCGATGTCCTGTTGCGTCTTTTCCGTCACCCGATTCCCGGAACATATGAGATTGTCAGTCTCATGGGTGCTGTCGGTGTCTCATTTGCTCTGGCGTACACCACGGTACAGAGGGGACACATAGTGGTAGAGTTTTTAACCAACAGGATGTCGAGAAAAGTGCGATTGATTGTCGAAGCCACCGGAGAATTCTTCAGCGCCGTGCTGTTTGGAATACTGGCGTGGCAAAGCGCTCTGTATGCCCTGGATTTAAAGCGTACAGGTGAAGTTTCCCTCACTGTGGAGATTCCCATATATCCTTTCGTTTTCAGTATAACGATCGGTTGCCTCCTCGTGTGTCTTGTTATTGCAGTGGATTGCTATAAATCGGTGAAGAGGATCAGAACGTGAGTCCGACAGTGATAGGCATTATCGGTATTGTCGCTCTTTTTATACTGATATTTCTTAAGGTACCTGTCGGGTTTGTCATGGCTGCGGTGGGGTTTCTGGGGTTCGGTTGTATCGTTTCTTTCGATGCGTCCATGAACATGATTGCGAAAGACCTCTTTTCCATTTTCGGATCGTACAGCCTTACGGTAATACCTCTCTTCGTATTGATGGGGCAGCTTGCCTATCATTCGGGAATCAGCAAAAGGCTCTTTAGCGCAGCTTATAAATTCATAGGTCACTGGCCGGGAGGGCTTGCCATTGCAACCGTAGGAGCATGTGCTGCTTTTGCCGCCATCTGTGGCTCCACGAACGCAACAGCCGCTACAATGGGCGCTGCGACCCTCCCTGAAATGAAGAGATATAACTACAAACCGGAGCTTGCCACCGGGGTGGTCGCCGCGGGTGGGAGCCTGGGTATCCTGATCCCACCGAGTGTAATATTTATTGTCTATGGAATACTGACGGAACAATCAATAGGCAGGCTTTTTATGGCCGGCTTGTTGCCCGGCCTTATCCTGGTTGTCTTTTTCATTGTTACCATTATCATATGGACACACATGCGACCGGAACTGGGGCCGAGAGGACCTAAGTTTTCTCTCAGAGATAAACTGGCATCACTATCAGGACTGATTGAAACGTTTATCCTGTTTCTGTTGATAATGGGCGGTTTGTTCTGTGGGGTCTTCACTCCCACGGAGGCTGGGGCAATCGGCGCATGCGGCACGCTTATTCTGGCGCTCGCGGGTCGGAATCTCACCATGAAAGGATTTATAGCATCACTCTTTGAAACAACACGTATATCATGCATGATACTGGTAATCGTTGCCGGTGCTACCATATTCGGACATTTTCTCGCGGTAACCAGAATCCCTTTCGACATCGCGCAAGGGGTATCTGAGATACAATTGCCGCGCTATGCCGTGATGTTGATTATTATCATGGTGTATCTGATCGGCGGATGTGTCATAGATTCACTGGCACTGATCATGCTGACAATACCCATCTTTTACCCTGTCGTGCTGTTCCTGGGCTATGATCCGATATGGTTTGGCGTCGTAATCGTACTCATAACCCAGATAGGTATTATTACTCCGCCGGTGGGAATAAATGTCTATGTGGTAAGCGGTGTGGCCAGAGACGTCCCGCTCAATGTCATCTTTAAGGGAGTGCTCCCCTTTCTTGTGGCGCTGATTATCGGGGTTCTACTTCTGATCCCCTTCCCCGGAGTTGCCCTTTTTCTGCCGGGAATGATGGGGTAAAAACATTCCAGGTTAACATTATATCTTGAAGGAAGCTTCTTCGTTATGGTAGACATTTGACTACCGTTCACAGCACAAGAGGCATCCTCTATGGATAGATTCCGTGCGAAAATCTGTTTCTGCATTATCCCCGCTGTCGTATTTATCATGTGCGGTTGTTGTTTCTTCCCGAAGGGGGAAGAATACAGGAGAGTGGTTCGCAAGATGGTTGTAACCGCCTACGATGCCGGCCCCGAGTCATGCGGATGGGAGAGAAAATACTGGTGCATCGGTCCGCCCGTTTATGCCTATGGACCGCTCGAGGGTCAACGAAAAGAGGTCGGTATCACTGCCGACGGGACAGAAGCGAAACATGGAACTATCGCGGCGGATATCATGCTGTACCCCTTCGGGACCAAGATGTATGTGCCGGGTTATGGCTGGGGCGAGGTGCATGACACGGGCAGCGCAATAAAAGGGAATCACATAGATGTATTCTTTTCCGACCGGGATGATGCCTTGGAATGGGGGAGGAAGAAACTGGAAGTCATTATTTTACTTCCGCAATAATTCCTGTCTCTTTTTAATAAATATTTCTACGACAAGCAGCACGGCCCCGACCGATATGGCCGAGTCTGCTATATTAAAAGCGGGCCAGTGAGCGGATTTTATATAGAAATCAAGAAAGTCGACGACATTTCCGTACCGTATCCTGTCTAACAGATTTCCCGCAGCACCCCCTAGTATCAGTGAAAGAGAAAGGATCAGAAGCATCCCGCCGCCCCTGTTTTTTGCCAGGAAATACAGAATCATGGCTATCGCCGCTGCTGATACGATAATGAGAAACAGCGATCGGAACGCGGGGGTCGCGTTCGCAAGAAAACCGAAGGCGGCACCGGGGTTTCGCACATAAGTGATGTTGAAAAAGCCGTCGATCACCGGATACGAGGCATGCAAAGGCATCACCGAACTGACATATATCTTGGAGATCTGATCGAGTCCTATAACGAACAGCAGTGTTATGCAGAAAATACCATTTCTTTTGCTCAAAGTTCTATACCCTTTACAGATTTTTTAAGCACCTCGCGCAAATGGTCGGGTGATCTGCGCTTTCGCCTACCGTTTCGCTGTAATTCCAGCATCGTGCGCACTTCAATCCTCGTGCCTTGGAAACATCTATTCTCAGCCCTTCGAACTCCGCGCTTTCGTAGGGATCCGAAAGCTTGTCCGCCGCGACAAGATTTACCTCGGATACTATAAGAAGAGCCTTCATAATGTCGATATAATCCGTAAGAAATGCCTTCAGTTTTTCCGGGGCATGGATATTGACGCAACTGTCCAGGGAATGCCCCACCACCTTTTTCTGCCTTGCCATTTCGATGGCCTTTGAGATTTCTCCTTTAACAGCGATAAGCCTTTCCCATTTCTTGCCGAGATCCTCATCAAGATACCTAGGATCTACTTCCGGAAATCGTGTCATGTGAATACTTTCTTCTTTGCCTTCATAATCGGGCATGCTCGACCATATCTCTTCGGCGGTAAAGACAAGTACCGGCGCCAGGAGGCGTGTCATGGCATCGAGGATGATATACATCGCACTCTGAGCGGATCGTCTCTCTCTCGACCCGGCCTTTGAAGTATACAGCCTGTCTTTCAGGACATCCAGGTAGAGTGAGCTGAGATCGACACTGCAGAAATTGTAAAGTGTGTAATAGACGACATGGAACTGATAATTCTCATATGCGTTCTTCACTCTGCGGATGATTTCCTGAAGGCGGTATAGTGCCCACCTGTCGATTTCCTCCATATCTTCCACGGAGACCATATCATGCCTGCAATCAAAGTCGTACAGATTGCCCAGAATGTATCTGCTAGTGTTGCGAATCCGCCTGTAAGCCTCGACGAGACGTTTCAATATTTCCTCGGATATCCTGATATCGACAGTGTAATCCTCGGCGGCAACCCACAGGCGCAGTATTTCAGCCCCGTATTGATCGACCATTTTCTGAGGGTCTATAAAATTGCCCAGTGACTTGGACATCTTTTTCCCCTCACCGTCCACGACAAAACCGTGAGTGAGTACATTCTTGTAGGGAGCCCTGCCTCTGGTTCCAACCGACTCCAGAAGGGATGAGTGGAACCATCCTCTGTGCTGGTCACTTCCCTCCAGATACATGTCACAGGGCGATCCGAGATCCGCTCTTTTTTCTAACACCGCAGCGTGACTTACGCCGGAATCGAACCAGACGTCTAGGATGTTGGTTTCTTTCTTGAAATCCTTTCCCCCGCAGGCCGGGCAAACGGTTCCGCCGGGAAGAAGGTCATTTGCATCTTTCTCGAACCATACGTCGGCACCGTGCTCCATGACCAGAGCGACAACACGATCCAGAATTTCTTTCGTGGCCAGGTATTCCCCACAGTGTTTGCAGTAAAATACCGTAATGGGCACCCCCCAAGAGCGCTGTCTTGATATACACCAGTCCGGCCTGTTTTCTATCATGCCGTATATACGGTCGCGGCCCCATGATGGGAACCAGTTTACGCTTCCTATAGCCTTAAGCGCCCTTTCGCGCAGACCGTTCTTCTCCATAGAGATAAACCACTGTTCCGTCGACCTGAAGATAATGGGATTCTTGCATCTCCAGCAGTGAGGATACTGGTGCTCTATGTCGATGGTACTCAGAAGGGCCCCGACCTCTTTAAGCTTCTTGTTCACCGCTTCGTTGGCGTCGAATACGAACTCGCCCGCGAAGAAATCCACATCGGGAGTGAACCTTCCGTCATCATCCACCGGCGCGTAGACGTCCAGTCCATATTCAAGGCCGATCTCATAATCTTCCTGGCCGTGACCCGGAGCGATATGGACACATCCCGTTCCTGCGTCAAGGGTTACGAAGGGAGCGAGTATCAGCACGCTCTCTCGTTCGATGAAAGGGTGCCGGCATTTCAGTCCTTCTAAAACTCCGCCTTTAAACTCATCAAGGATTTCAAAACCTTTTTCTCTGAAACCTAAGGCATCCAGACAGTAGTCCTGCAGCTCTTTCGCGAAGATCAACACTTCTCCCTCTACCTTGACTGCGACATAGTCGAAGTCTTCATGCAGGGCGATGGCCAGGTTGGCTGGGATTGTCCAAGGTGTGGTAGTCCATATGACCACGCTGACCTTTTCCCCGGAGAGTTTGGGAAGTGTTCCGGTTATGTCGGAGATCATCGGAAATTTTACATATATGGAAGGTGTCGTGTGATCGTTATATTCCACCTCCGCCTCGGCGAGGGCTGTCTTGCACGAGGCACACCAGTAGACCGGTTTTTTCCCCTTGTAGACATCACCGCTGAGCAGCAGTTTCCCGAATTCCTCTATCGTTGTGGCCTCGTAATCGTAATCCATCGTGACATATGGATTATCCCATTCTCCGAACACACCAAAACGCTTGAACTGTTTTCTCTGAATATCAAGATACTCTCCGGCATACGATCGGCAAAGCCTTCTTTTCTCCGCCTGTGGGATGGTATGTTGTTTCTCGCCCAGTTCCTTGTCTACCTGATGCTCTATGGGAAGGCCGTGACAGTCCCATCCCGGGACATACACACAGTCGAATCCGCTCATGCTTTTCGATTTTATGACAATGTCCTTGATTATCTTGTTCAATGCCGTTCCTAGATGAATATCTCCGTTCGCGTAGGGAGGGCCGTCGTGAAGAATGTATCGTTCCTGTCCCTTTGATACGGACCTTATTTTTTTATAAATGTCGATATCTTCCCACTTTGCAAGTAAATCTGGTTCTTTCCTGGCCAGATTCGCCTTCATTGAAAAATCGGTTTTCGGCAGATTGAGCGTGTCTTTATAATCCATTTTCATCCTCTTAATAATATAAGCTTGAAGTTACATGACCCGCCTTAATAACACAATTTACTGTGAACAGGCAACTCTTTAACCCTGAAATGCAAAAAATCTTTGGAATATCGTTATTGGAAGAGATCATTAATGAAGTGTGCTTAATACGCCGCAATCAGAGACTGTATTTGATCTCGCAAAAGGTATGATCGTCATCCCCGATATTCCTGAGATTTCCCGGTTTATAGAACACAACCCTTTCCTTTATCTGTTTAGAGTCTGGTTATGTCGTATCCCACGGAGGAATGCCGTAACGCACCATCTTCCACGTATCCGGAGGCCAGAAGGGTTACGTGATTATTTCACTGAGAAAGTTTCCGGCAAGACTTACTACACACCGGGACTCATCTTTTGTGGCACTGTCCGGCGGCATTTTCAAAGCTTAATCTTTCACTTGTGCAGAAAAAAACTTGACACGGCGTTCAGCAGTCCTATAAGAAGCCTTTCCTGTTTTAGGTAGTGAAAATAGCTTGATAATCTGATATAGTACATCAAATATGATGTTCTAAAGGAGTAATAGAAATGAATCAACGTATCCTCGTCGGGTTGGATGGAACCCCGTATTCCATGAGTGCTATCAAATGGGCATGTATCAGAGCAAAACACTATGGCGGAGTCGTCATCGGCGTAGCGGTCGTTGACGTTCCCGGCATTGAAAAATCCCAGGTAGGATATGGTGTCTGCGGTGATTACTATGCTCAGAAGGCAATCGATTACAAACTGGAGAACGCCTCAAACCGTACCACCGGCTTTATAATGGATTTTGAAAAGCAGTGCGCGAAAGAAGGTGTGCCGTACGAAACATATCTGAGACTGGGAAATCCGATAGATGTCTTTAAAGAAGAAGGTAAAATCTCCGATCTGATTATTATGGGTTTGCGAACTTATTTCAAATTCGAAACGAAAAAAGATCCCTGTGTCGATCTGATCAGGGAGCTGCTGATTGACCCTGTCTGTCCCGTAATAGCTGTTCCGGAAGGAGTAAGACCGCATGAAACAATAATGATTTGTTTCAGCGGTTCGACGGCGTCCGCCAGGGCGATGCGGGTGTACGCCCATTTATCGCCCGGCATACCAAAATCATACAAGGTCATACTCCTGAATGTGTCCGATTCCATGGAGGAAGGAGAATATATTCTTAACCGCGGCGAAAAATATTTGAATACTTACGGAATTCATCCTGAGAAAATATGGAGCAGGGGAAAACCCGACGAAGTCATTTTCGAGAAGGCCAGCAAATATGATCCCCATCCGCTGGTGGTACTGGGCCGCTATGTAGATAAAGGGCGTTATATTTTCGGGAAACGGACAACAAAACTGATGGAAACCGGGACGATTCCGATTTTCGCGTGTCACTGAGATGACCGGGATGTTAAACGCATAGTTACCAATATATGTTTCAGCCGTGCGGAGTCGACACCGGAACTACAATGGCTGTTTTGTCTTGATAATCTTTCCCGACATATCACACTGAGAATATTTCCCTCCATCGGCGATTGTGGGTTTTATAATCTATGCCCGTATTCATTTCACATCATTGATGCTTCTCAAAGGACCGGGCATTGTTCTACCTGATGATGATCATTTGGAAACATCCTTTTCTTTTGTATAAAGGCAGGATAAAATTGATTGCTGTTTGGTAGAAAATGACTTAGATATATACGACTTTACCGTTGTGGATAGGAATACTGTTTCCGGACTCATGAGAATTCCAGGATGAATAAAAAGTACTTTATTGCGATCCTCTTCATCGTAGCGGCGCTGATCGGCTGGCAGTTGTATGTCAAGATTTCTTCTTCAGTAAAGGATCCGGTGCGCCGGAGTAACTTTTCAGTCGCGGTAGAGGTGACACCCGTCAGGAATGCGACTATCAGAGAAGTCGGGACTTTCAGCGGCACGCTTTTACCAGGGTCCCAGTTCATTGTTGCTCCTAAAATCGGAGGAAGGCTGGAAAAGATATTTGTCGATATCGGTGATGAAGTTAAACAGGACCAGTTAATAGCTGTTCTGGACGACGATGAATACATCCAGCAGGTCGATCAGGCGAAGGCCGAACTGGATGTCGCGCGGGCGAACAGAGAGGAAAACCGCAGTGCCCTGGGGCTGGCGGAACGTGAGTTCAAACGGGCAAATACCCTGAGGGAGAAAAAGATTGTTTCCGAGGCGGAACTCGATGCGGCTGACGCTCAGTACAAAGCGGCTCTTGCCAAGCAAAAGGTTGCCGAAGCTCAGGTTGCTCAGAAGGAAGCGGAACTTAAAACCGCCCAGGTCAGGCTCGAATATACGCGAATCAGGGCTTCATGGCAGAACGGCGGCAAACCCAGGGTCGTTGGTGAACGTTTCGCTGATGAGGGATCCATGCTGGCCGCCAATGCCCCGATTGTTTCGATCGTTGATATCGGCACACTTAACGCGATTATTCACGTTATTGCACGCGACTACCCTCGTGTAAAGACCGGACAGGATGCTTTCATTACCACCGACGCCTATCCCGGCAGGACCTTTACCGGAACTATCCGGCGGGTCGCGCCTGTTTTAAAGGAAGCGGCACGTCAGGCAAGGGTTGAGGTCGAAATTCCCAATCCGGATAAACTTATCAAGCCCGGCATGTTCGCCCGTGTTGAAATCGAGTTTGACCAGCATGATAATGTTACCGTAGTCCCGGTTAACGCCTTGGTTAAAAACAACGGACAGAGGAGCATCTTTCTGGCGGATAAGGAAACGATGAAAGTCAGACTCGTCCAGGTTAAGGTGGGTATCGTCAACGGGGATATGGCGGAAATCGTTGAACCGGTCGTTACAGGATATGTGGTGACCGTCGGGCAGCATCTTCTCGAGGACGGGGCTGCAATTACAATGCAGCAGAAAAAAGAACCCTTATAAAAGTTACTGCCATAGCTGGAAATCATGCGAAGGATGCCAGCCCTGATGATGGGTGCCATATGATGAATCTCCCACGGTTTGCTGTTCACAGACCTGTTTTTACCGTAATGGTGATACTCATTGTAATAGTCCTTGGCGGTATTTCTCTCGTACACCTTCCAATCGATTTAATGCCCGACATCACCTATCCCACCCTGACGGTTCGCACCAATTATGAAGACGCAAGCCCGCAGGAGGTTGAAGAACTCATTACACGTCCTATCGAGGAGGCGATGAGCGCCGTTCCCGGTGTCGAAAACGTTTATTCGACTTCCTCGGAAGGGGTCAGCCGCGTTCGTGTATCCTTTTCCTGGGGGACAGACCTCGATACGGCCTCCAACGATATGCGTGACAGGCTCGACCGTGTCATTTCGCGGTTGCCCGACGATGCCGAAAGGCCCACCCTGCTCAAATTTGATCTCGCCAATTTCCCCATTCTTATTTTAGGTGCTTCGAGCAAACTCAGCCCTCTGCAGATGCGCAAAATAATAGACGACCAGGTAAAGTATCGTTTCGAGCGAATTCCCGGCGTGGCAACACTGGATGTATGGGGCGGTTATGAACGGGAAATCCAGGTAAACCTCGATGCCGATAAAATCAAGGCCATGGGTTTGCCGATCAATCAGATCCTTTCCCGGATAGAAGAAGGCAACGTTACATTGCCCGCAGGGACGATAGAACAGGGAGATCTGGAGATTACAATGCGCACCCTGGGCGAATATACCAGCATCGATCAGCTTGCCGAGACCGTTGTCGCCATCCGGGAAGGTGCGACGGTCAAGCTTCGCGATATAGCGCGGATTGACGATACCTGGAAAAAGATTTCCCGCCTGATTTTTGTGAACGGTAAGCCAGGGGTTCGCCTCGGGGTACGAAAACAATCCGGTATGAACACCGTGGAAGTGGCAAAGCTGGCGCTGGAGGAAACGGAAAGGATCAACAGGGATATTCCTCAGATCACACTGACGCCGATTATCGATACGTCCGACTATATCCGCAATTCAATTACAAATGTGGGTTCCATGGCTCTGTACGGGGGTATTCTCGCCGTACTTGTGCTGCTCTTTTTTCTTCGTAATATCGTCAGTACATTCATTATCGCGACGTCTATCCCCATTTCAATTATTGCCACCTTTGCCCTTATGTATTTCGGAGGATTGACTCTCAACATCATGACCCTGGGCGGTCTGGCGCTGGGGCTTGGAATGCTGGTGGATAATTCCATCGTGGTACTGGAAAATATCTACCGACTGCGGGAATCGGGACAGGGTCCTGAAGAAGCGACACTGCAGGGGACCGGCGAAGTGACCGCTGCAATTATTGCCAGTACGTTGACGACGCTGGCGGTTTTTCTGCCCCTGGTCTTTGTCCGCGGCATGTCTGGAGTCATGTTCAAGCAACTCGCCTTTGTCGTCAGTTTTGCTTTGTTGTGTGCGCTCCTTGTTGCCCTGACTCTCGTTCCAATGATGTCCTCCCGGCTTATCCACCTTCGGGGTACCGATTCGGGTAAGTTGTTATTTAACAGGATTTATGCCGTGAGTACTCGTTTCTTCACGGGTATGGAAAACGGTTACAAGCGCTTTTTGCACCGCTGCCTCGATCATCCGGGTGTTGTTATCCTTTCGGTGGTTTTGCTCCTGGCTGCGAGTCTGACGTTGATACCTCTGGTAGGAGTCGAGTTCATGCCCTCGGCCGACGAAGGCGAGGTCAGGGTGGACGCCGAAATGGAAGTGGGTACCCGTCTCGAGATTCTCGGGGAAAAATTCAAGCAGATTGAAGCTGTTGTGAACAGGGAAGTTCCCGAAGCGAAAAATATTGTAGCGAGCATCGGCGGATCGGACGGGCGTTCTCAGGGACCTCACACAGGCAGAATGCAAATCGCCCTGAAGCCGAAGTCCGACAGAACGCGCTCCAGCGAACAGATCGCCGCCGATCTTCGAACAAAACTTATTAATATGCCCGGTGTTACCATACGGACCCGTGCCGGTCAGGGACTGTTTCTCCTGCGGATATTCAGCGGTGAAGACACTGAGAAGGTACAGGTCGAGATAAGAGGGTACGATCTTGAGACTGCTGATCTCCTTGCAAAGCAGGTAAAGCAGATTGTTGAAAATGTTGAGGGAGTCACAGACGCACTTATCAGCAGGGAATCGGGAAGCCCGGAAGAACTTGTTTTTGTCGACAGAGCCAAAGCCGCGGATATGAAACTCACGGTTTCCGGAATCGCCGGCATGCTGCAGACAGTTCTGTCGGGGACGAAGGCGGGCAGCTACAGGGAGAGCGGCGATGAGTACGATATACGCGTCAAGATCGATAATGCCGAAAAAATGAACATTCGGGGAATCCTTGATATGACCCTGGTTAACATGGCAGGCGAACCGGTTATTCTGAGAAACGTTGTCAACGTGCAGCCGAAAACCGGCCCCGTTCGTATCGAACGAAAAGATCAGGAGAGGGTTGTAACGGTTTCCGCCAACATAAGCGGCCGGGATATGGGTTCTATTCTGGCCGATGTTCGGGAAGGGCTTGGCTCCATCCCGATACCGAGGAATTTCAGTGTCGTCTTCGGAGGCGACTATGAAGAACAGCAGAAAGCATTCAGGGAACTGCTGATCAGTCTTATCCTGGCGTTGCTGCTGGTGTATATGGTAATGGCGTCTCTGTATGAATCGATACGGTACCCGATAGTCGTTATGTTCTCAGTGCCCTTTGCCGCTATCGGGGTTATCCTTATGCTGTTTATTACCCGCACTACTTTCAATGTTCAATCTTATATCGGCTGTATCATGCTTGGCGGGATTGTGGTAAACAATGCAATACTCCTGGTGGACCATATAAACCTGCTACGACGCAGGGACGGTATGCCTCTCAGGGAGGCTATCGAAGAGGGCGGCAGGCGACGGCTGCGCCCCATACTGATGACTGCTATGACGACCATACTCGCCATGGTGCCGCTGGCTGTCGGTCTCGGTGAAGGGGGAGAAGTTCAGGCGCCGCTGGCCCGTGCGGTCATCGGGGGATTAATGAGTTCGACACTGATTACGTTGCTGATCGTACCCGTGGTTTACCTCTTTTTTGATAAATGGGTGGTCTGGAAGAGAAGCACGGGGAATTCCCTTTCGGGAGAGAAAGAGTAAATATGGCAGCGAAGCGATTGGAGCGAATCATAACGGCATTATTTCTTGTCGCCGGATTGTTGTTCTTTTTTTCGTCCTGCGTTTCCATGAATGAAAACATGAAAGAGGGCGATGCCGGTCGGAACCATGTGACGTCGATTCCGTCCAGGGCGCACAGCCCTGTCGCGACTACAGCGGATGCTGAATCATTGCCGGTGATTAAACCCGAAGGTCCTATAGCGGTGACGATCAATGATGCCATTTTGCTGGCGCTGGAAAATAACCGGGCCTTGAAAGTGGAATCGTTACAGCCCGAGATCAAACGGACGGAGGAGGAAAAAGAGCGGGCCGCGTTCGATCCGGTATTGAGGGGTGAATACTCCGTAGAACGCGCGAAGGGCGAACAACTTTCAGGGGGGACATATCTTGCGAACGAAATCAATGCCGGCCTGGGCGTTTCGGTATATTTACCCACGGGGACCGGTGTCGCTGTCGATCTGTCCACGACACAGGAATGGTCCGATCTCTACAGCGATGATCTCCATCAGTCGCGCATCGGTATCAGTGTCACACAGGCACTTCTCAGGGGCAACAGCCTGGATTACAATCTTGCCAGTCTCCGCCAGGCACGGCTGGACACACGCGCGACCCGGTATGAACTGCGTGGTTTCTCGGAGGCGCTGATTGCGCAGGTGGAAGAAACATACTGGAACTATGCCCTGATGCAGCGACAGATCGAAATTTTTCTCGAGTCGCTGAAACTCGCGCAGCAGCAGAAAAACGAAACGGAGGAAATGATAAAAATAGGTTACCTGGCCGAATCGGAGTTGACGGCCTCCGAGGCGGAGATAGCCTTGAGACGCGAAGGCCTGATAAATGCGCGAAGTAATTTGGAAAAGACCCGCCTCCAGCTTCTGCGATTATTGAATCCCACAGGTGCGAATCTATGGCAGCGCGATGTTGTCCTGCTTCACCAGCCCGCTGTTCCGGAGGTTAAACTGGATGACGTTGAATCTCACGTCGGTGTGGCGTTAAGGATGAGGCCTGATATCAATCAGGCCCGGTTACAGGTTGAGCGTGGTGACCTGGAATTAATGAAGACGAAGAACGGGCTTCTTCCCAGGATGGATTTTTTCATAAATCTCGGGAGATCGGGATACGCTGGTTCTTTCGGCAGTTCCGTCGACGATATTGACGGAGAAGCATATGATATACTGGCAGGCATATCTCTGGAATATCCGTTTGTAAACCGGGAGGCACGGGCGATGCAATGTAAATCGCTTCTCAGCCGCGAACAGGCCGAAGAAGCACTTGCGAATCTTGCCCTGCTGGTCCAGGTGGACGTACGGTCCGCCTATATCGAAGTGAAGCGCGCCAGGGAACAGATTGCCGCCACGGCGGCTACTCGAACTCTCCAGGAAGAGAAGGCACGCGTGGAAGCGGAAAAATTCCGCGTCGGCAAATCGACTACGCTTCTTGTGGCGCAGGCGCAACGCGATCTTCTGTCGAGCCGGATTTCCGAGATTCAGGCCATTACAAATTACCTTAACGCGTTTATTGAGCTATACCGGCTCGAAGGATCACTTCTCGAACGCCGGGGGATCAAAGTTCCCGGAAAAGAGGAGAACCAGGGCAATACCGGTATAATAAGATGATAACCGCTTCCATGCTTTATAACTTCATCCGGTGTCCTCACCGGGTCGCGATGGATCTGTTCGAAAATCCCGCCTTGAAAGATCCTGTTAATCCCTTTGTGCAACTGCTCTGGGAGAGGGGAAATTGCTTCGAAGAGGAGGTTATTACCGGCCTCGATGTTCCATATACGGACCTGCACCTGTATTATGGTGAGGAAAAGAAACGCCGTACCATGGATGCGATTGCACGTGGTGACGAGCTGATATACGGCGGGCGGATAACCGCCGGGGATCTGGCCGGGGAACCTGATATCCTGAGAAAGCAAGGTTCCGCCGGCTATGTTGCGGGTGATATAAAGAGCGGTGCGGGAGAGGAAGGTGGCAGCGAAGAAAATGACGGAAAGCCTAAAAAACATTACGCCGCCCAACTCGCTCTCTACAAGGATATACTCGAACGATCGGGATTTGCGGCGGGACGTACACCGTTCATATGGGATGTTCACGGGCGTGAAGTCACGTATGATCTGGATGCACCTCAGGGGCCGAGAAATCCCAGGAGTCTGTGGAATGAATACGAAACGGCGCTGGAAACGGTCCGCCTGCTGGTCAGCCGAACGGAGCTTACGCTTCCGGCATATGGAAGCGAATGCAAGCTGTGTCACTGGTATACCGCGTGCAGGCGGAGATTAAAAGAGTCGGATGATCTGACTCTCATCCCGGAGTTGGGCAGGACACGAAGAAATACAATGATGAGTTATTTCCCTACCATCGGGGATCTGGCGCATGCCGATCTCGAATCATTCATAAGGGGCAATAAAACGGATTTTCGCGGGGTCGGGCCGGATATGCTGAGGAAATTCCATAAGAGGGCTGAGCTTCAAAAACAGCCGGGGGCAAGACCCTATTTAAAAGATAAGTTGCATCTGCCGGAAGCCGACAGGGAATTATTTTTCGATATCGAAACCGATCCCATGAGGGATATTTGCTATTTGCATGGATTTGTAGAAAGAAGCAACGGAGACAATCGAACAGAACGCTATATCGCTTTTCTCGCGTCGGAACCATCGGAAGGGGAAGAAGAGAGGCAATTCGCCGGAGCGTGGGACTATATTAAAAGCAGCCGGCCCTGCGTGATCTATTACTATTCAGCCTATGAAAGGACGGTATGGCGCATGCTCCGGAAAAAATATCCCCGTGTGATGTCCGCAGATGAAGTCGAGGATTTATTCGATCCGGGTCGGTCCGTCGATCTTTATCATCACGTTATTCGCCCGAAAACCGAATGGCCGACGCATGATTTTTCAATTAAGACACTCGCCTCATACCTTGGTTTCTCATGGCGCGATTCCAACCCGTCGGGAGCCGCGTCCATAGAGTGGTACCATCGCTGGACGGAAAGCGGCGATCCCGATATCAGGCAGAGAATCCTCGATTATAACGAAGACGATTGTACCGCGATGAGGGTGCTTCTGGAAGGGGTCAGGAAATTACGGGTGAAAGACGGTTAATATCCGTCTCATGCCCTCTCGCAGGGCATGAGACTGTTTACTTTTACTGTGGCGATCCGGCACGGCAGGCACTGGTGGTTCATTAATCATAGGCGAGACGGGTTTCCTCGTCCGTCAATGTCGGTTGTATAATTTCTTTCCACTCGGGATCATTCCATGTCCCCATTTTATTATGCATAATAAGGTACTTCTGCGGTATGGGGTGGGTGCCATAGATGACATCGATTCCGTATCTCTTTTCGATAAAATCATGAAAATACCTGATATAAGGGCATGGCGGATATCCCACAATCAATCCTGTGGCAAAGTGTATCGCATTCACCCCGTTCTTCATCATCTCATCCACGGCATATTCGATATTGCCTCCGGGACATCCGTCACAGCTTGTATAGCCGACGGCTTCAACTTCCATATCTTTGTACCGGCTGAACGCGCCCTCTCTGTTCCTTAGTGATCTGAAACACTTTCCTCCTGCGCACCTCCGGTAGCGGTCACAAATGATTATGCCTACTTTGATCCTTTTTTTCATAATGTTTCTTCGTCCTTCCTTACCGTGCAATATATCCCCTTGCCCTCACGCCCGGGACCGAAACACAGGCTGTCCGATTTGCACTGTGATTTTCTCAGGTCCCCGGCCTTCCAGCGGTTGATCAGGTTCGGCTCTCTGATCAGGGGACGGCACAGGGAGATATAATCGGCCACCCTGTTTTCCACCAGTTGTTCCGCGACTTTAAAGGAACGCATACCCCCGACCAGGATCAGGGGCGCGCGGATTTTCTTTTTAAAGGCGATCGCCTCTTCTTTGAAATATGCCTCTTTTTCCTGAGAATTGATCTTTGTCCGGCATGGCGAAAAGGGTCCGCTGATAAACGTCCCGCCGCTCAACTCGACCGCGTCAAGGCCGGCATCGACCAGCAGTTGCGTAACCTGTAGAGACTCTTCTAGATCCAGACCGTTCTCCAGATAATCCCTGCAGTTTATTTTGATCAGCAGCGGGTAGTCTTTTCCGACGGTTTCTCTGATGGCGTTGTATATAGCGAGGTGAATCCTGGCCCGGTTTTGCAGATCGCCTCCGTATTCATCCCGCCGTTTATTGAAAGCGGGTGAGAGAAATTGATCGAGCAGGTAACCATGGGCTGAATGAATCTGGACTCCGTCGAACCCCGCCGATTTCGCTCTCCGGGCGGCTTCTGCAAAGGCACTGATGATTTCGTCGATATCCCGGGCGGTTAATTCCTTTCGCGGCGGTTTCACCGTCAGACCATCGAAATCCGAAACAACCATCGGGGGTTGTCCGGTCAACCTGCTGAGCGCAAAACAGCCGGCATGGCTGATTTGCGCTACAATCTTACCTTCGCACGCGTGAACAGCGTCGGTCATTTCCCAAAGTCCGGGGATGAGTTCGTCTTTGTAAATCCCGATCTGCCATGGACTGGCCTGTCCCTCCGGCCGTACATACGCATGCCCGGTGATAATCAAACCTACGCCGCCTCTTGCCAATGCGGCCGTTGTATCGACCAGTTGACGTGTCACAGCTCCTTCGGCGGTAGCCATCCCTTCCCACGTCGCCGACCGGACGAACCGATTAGACAGGTTCATTCCGTTGATTATGCTGTTTTCAAATAGTTTGCTCATGGTTTCCTTTTTTACCGATCCGTTTCATTGTTCGACGTGTTCCAGTTCCTTGCTCCTGTCCTTTGAGAGATCCAGATCCTCCAGCCCTTCGCCCTTTTCCGGAAGTATCAAAAGAAATCGATTGCAGACGTCCATCTGGGAAATCCCCGATATCAATTCAAAATCAAGAATGTGGCCGCCCCTTTTGTGATCATCACTGATGAAGTGGAGATGGTACCCCGGAACGTTGATCCCTCGAACAAAGGGTGGACACCTGAATCCGGCTATCGTACCTGATACGTTCTCCATATCGAATACCGGCTGATTTCTGGTAACGTCTATCAGGGGCGGATACGGTTTCTGCTGCCGCGGGACAGCGCGGGTTTTCATCCTTTTGAATGTTCCGGTTATCTTGAGGGCGCAAAAGACATTCCGGTTCGCGATTACACTGTCAACGTATGCTTTCAGTGCCTCGTAATCCATTCCATTTTCCAGGGGCAGTGTGTAGTCGGGGTCGAATGCGCAGACGGCGGCAAACGGAGTGGTTATAGTTTCGTCGGGGGTATAAACCCTGCCGTCGGACTTGATCTGATACACCGTTCCGTTCAGAACAGTCATTTCGCCGTCCAGATGGTCGAATGTGCCGATACCCAGATCGCCATGCTTCAGCAGCTCACGGCATGCCATATTGCCGTCGTATGCGCCGGCCAGCAGCGCATCGATTGTGGACGTTTGAGCGACGGTGTTCCCGGTTGTCGCGGAACACGCCGAGCAGCACAGGAGCAGTACGAGCAGAAAAGCTACAACGGGTTTTCGCATATGTGATCCTTTGCGGATATTCCTGTCTTTTCATGAGGCTCATGTTTATCCGCACGCCGCGGTCGGATATCGCGCCTGCCGGCAGCAGGTGCTTTACTGTAACAGGCAATGTGATCCCCGGCAAAGACATGCCGAGAATATATCATGAACACTATGAATGCAAGAGTGGATGTTATTACGGCTCAAATTTCGTGGGCATATGCATTATCCAGGGCTGGAACGGAACAAAGAAGTGCCTGTTGCTTGCTGATTGTTTGTCTTGGAGTAAAGTGAGAAATTATGCCGGTTGGATTGAAAGCGGCGCAACGGTCGGAGCATGAACGTTTGTTGCTGATAGAGCAAACCGCTGCGCCTGTTTACAATTATCCTGGATAGTTCTATTTTCGCCCGCCGCCCGAGTCGCCGCCGCCCGAGTCGCCGCCGCCCGAGTCACCGCTGCCCGAGTCACCGCTATTGCCGGAACCGCTGCCGCCTGAACTGCCGCTGCTATTGTCAGCGGAACTGCCATGGGATGCGTTTTCGGACATGTCCGATCCGGGTTCGGCTCCCTCGCGGATAGCACGGGAGTACTCCAGCGCCAGTTGTTCGGGATCGACCAGGGAAGCCTGTTCCCTGAAGCGATGGCGCATCTGTTGCATGTTTTGAACGGTGAAGCCGGTTTGCCGTATGGCCTGACTGATTACTGCTTCCGTCTCATCCGTCGGAACACCCAGCCGCATCATATCGCGCGCCATTTGGAAACTTTCCAGGGCAAACTCGTCGCTGTCTGTATTGTCCCTGTACCGGTCCCGCTGCTGCCGGCTGAGTTGTAGTTGAGTCATCAACTGGTCGACATCTCCGTTTGCCAAACCTGCGGTCGTGGCCTCTGCGATGGCGTTGCCGATCTTTCGCTGATAGGTGTTTTGCTGTGTATAACGTAAGGCATGTGCGTACGCATAGGAATAGCGTGAAAGCACCGTTTCCATGGCCCGGACTACCGCTTCGTCCGGGGCATTTTTGGCGATACCCTCAAAGGCCTTGTTCATGACGGGCTCCACAGGCAGGTTTCCTTTTTTGGCTTCTATAACCATCTGCTGAGCTCTCACCATATATTGATCACGGAACCGGTTCCTGATCATGGCCTGTGTCATCAGGATGGAATCTTCCGGGTCTATGCCGGCGTCGATCATCGCCCGCGTGACGGTCCGCTGTTGCTCGGTAGCCATGGCACCCAGCCTGTCCTCAACCTCGTCGGACAGTGCCGGCGATGCCCACAGGAGCAGTAACAGTATGCAGAAAAGTATTTTTTTCATAGAAAGGTCTCCTTTGGAATTGCTTTTTATCCTGAAAACGTTCAGTGCGTTTAAAAGTTACATTTCGGGAATGAAAATAAAGTTACAGGCACCGAAATCGTCCGTTTCCCGATACTTGCAAGTCGGGCAACAGGCCTCGCCGTCGACAAGATAAAAATAGCGGAACTCTCTCGATGCCGGCAGGGAAATCATCCATGTACCTTCCGGTGTCCTGTGCATTAAATGTGGCTTAAAGCTGTCGAGAGATGACACGAACACAACCGATTCGGCCCCTGGTGCTTCAAGGTATAGATTAATCTTCCCGTTATTGATGCAGCGGTGCTGTGAACATCCGCAAAACATCAGAAAAAGCAATACGATGAGAAAAAGTCGCTTCTTCATATCGATTTCCCTACTACAAGAATACCGTTCTCCCCGCCGAAATCATCCTGTTCCCTCGCCGGTACGGTAGGATCGATAAAACGCTTTTTACCATCGGCGATATATACAAAACGATATTCACCGGCGGGAACTTCGAGATTGATTTCCCAATATCCTCCGGGTCCTGCGGCGTGCATGGGCATTGGTTGCCAATCAGTAAATTCTCCAGCCACTGCGACCTCCCTGGCGTCCGGTTGGTACACCACGAAACGGCTCGGACAGACAGTGGCAGCGGGGTCAGGTGTGCCGGCCAGCATGATCCCCAACACGGCGATAGCGAGTACAGCCATGACGCCGACGGGTTGCAACAGGGGACGAAAGAATCCTTTCAGCAAATCGCGCGGCTTGCCGTGTTCTTTCGCCGGTACTTTCCAATCGAGCGGGGGCGCGGTATACAGACCTTCGGCCCGGAGCAGCTTTTCCTGCTCTAGCAGAGCCACGGTTTCGCTGAAAAAGTCGGGATCGACCTTCAACTTTTTTATAAAAGACAGTTTTTCGTCGATGCTCAATTCGTTATCGATGAACATGCTTATTATTTCGTCCATTTTATTCTCCTTCATCAAGCAGCTTCTTAAGTTTCATGCGGGAACGATGGATCTTCACCTTGACGTTTGCCTCGCTGATGCCGACCTGTTGTGCGATCTGTCGATAGGAATAGATGCCGGTCGCCGCCAGAGAGAGGAGGTCCTTTTCATCCGGATTCAACTGCTGGATGGCGTTCAGAACCCGTCGATATTCTTCACGTAACAAGTGGTGCTCCTCCGGATGCACGGACTCCGGCCGGCGCTGAAGTTCTGAACGCTCCTGAACCCGTATGTGCCGACTCCGGTCATACACGGCGTTGCGCGCGATGGTAAACAGCAGCGATGGTTTGCAGCCGTCCCGGCCGTATCGCTCCAGGCAGCGGGTAAAGCTCTCCTGCATCAGATCACGGGATGCCTCATACTCGCCTGTCATCCGTAGCAGATAGGCCAGCAGGCTATCCTTGTAATTACGGTAAAAATCCTGGAAGACAATCATATCGCTCAAGAAACGATTGAAGAACTGTTTGGTTACACCGGTTTACAGCTTCCGGTTTTTTTCCACGAGAGGACCTTTCCTGATTGGCAAGCCTTTGTCAATCACACACAACCGCCAGGGGCGGTCACCCGGGAATGCACAAAAAACAGCACAAGGATAGACACCCAGTATTGTAAAATAAAATCGCCGGCGTGTATCCTTACTGCTCCGCACTGTTACTGTTCCGGTGTTGCCTCACCCGGATTTTTGCCGTCGGTTTTCTTTTCCCCGCCCGCCGCGTCTGTGTCTGCTTCGAATACGGCACTGAAAACCCGCAGTGAGGAAGCGAGCATTTTCGTTCTTCCGATGATCGAGGTTAGCAGGAGGGTATCGAGTATCTCGTCACGGGTAGCTCCTGTCCGCCTGGCGGCTCCGATATGTGTTTTCAGACAGTTGTCCGCACCTGCAGCGGCGGACGCTGCGATTGCAATCAATTCGGCCGTTTTCGGGTCCAGATTCGGTGGCCGGTGCATCAGGTAGTCACCCATCGCCGAGAGTACAAACGCCTCCGGGCGTTCCCGGAGTATTCCGAAAATAAAAGGCACAGTACCAAGTAGTGCTTCGGTATCCGTTTCGATTTCTTCTGAGAGTTCTCCGGCATGCCTTAGAAACTCGCCGATAATTTTTTCGTTTTCTTTCTTCATATTCCTGCCATGGAGAGTGATATGATCACGGGAACCATCTAACGTTCCCTGACGGATTTATCACGAAAATAATATTGTTACCGTTAACGATGAAGGTAGCGGAACGCGTATATTCCATACGCGATAACCTCTGCGTATGGATTCGACGTCATTTGCTCCCGATTCACCTGGAATGCCGATCTTTTCTCATAAGAACTGCTGCGTATTTCGTGGCGGGAGTATAAGAAAACAGGCTCTGTGAGTCAATGAAATAATAACCGCGTGGCACGGATACAGATCCTATGATCAGCATAGTCGACATTTCGTACTCTGAGGAAACTTGCAGATTTCTTGCCCGGTGTAATTATTCAATGGCCGCTTTTCAGTGTTATGGTAACCGCAAAACCCCGGGGCGTAAGGTTGTGAGCACTTACTGTTCCCCTGCACGTTTCTATACAGGTTTTTACGATCGCCAGTCCCAGTCCGACGCCGCCGGAATCTCGATTCCGGGAAGGTTCCGGGCGGAAGAAAGGCTCGAAAAGTTGTTCAAGAAAATCTTCCGGCACGCCCGGACCGGAGTCCCTCACTGCTATCTCGACCGCATCGGTTCTTTTTTCGGCGTGTACATGGATCGGGCCGTCGTTTCCGGCATATTTAACGGCATTTCGCAGGAGATTGGCGAGTGCCCTGGTCAACAGCCCCGGGGATGCGACGACGCGGAGCGCCTTATCTACTTGAACGATGATCGTTGCTCCCTGTCTGGTCTCCCGGTTTACAGCCTCCTGAACCGCGGGAAGCAGATCCATGGGGCCCAGCGTAACCGTTTCTGTTTTCATTTCGGCCCGCGAAAGAACTAACAGTTCGTTAACCAGTTTTGACATATGATCGACGTCTTCCATTACATCGGCCACCCGTTTCCGATTTTCCTCTTGTACGCGCTGTTCCAGGGCGCCGAGGCCGAACTGGATTCGGGCTATAGGGGCTCCCAGTTCATGCGCCACGTCTCCCAGGAATCGCTTCTGACCCTTAACAAAGGCCGACAAACGCATGGTCATGTGATTGACGGCTTTCGCCAGGCGTCCGATTTCATCGGCCCTCGGTTCGTCGATGGATGTGTCAAACTGTCCCCTGGCGATGTTTTCGGTCGCCCGGGTCATACGAGCGAGCGGTCGTGTGATGTTTCTCACCATCGGTATCCACATCAGCACCGAAATCAATATCACCGCTGCCGCGACGATCATCCAGGGCAGGGGGTCGAAGAAAAAACCGTTTCCCGTTATGGAATCCGAACCGGCCAGAAGCATGGCGTGTAGCGGCGGTTTCAACGGTTCCAGAAACAGCGGAATCGGAATCCCGATCCAGTAGCGGGCAGGATGCCGGGTTCGCATTGTCAAATGCGGTTTTTTCCCGATGTTGCTATTCTTCAGCAAGTCACGGGTATTTCCGACAGGAGACGAAAACCGGTCCAGGGGAGGTTTATGTCGCAGGACGTCTCTGGCTCTGCTTATGACAGTGCCGGGCAGATCACCGTCTTTTGAGTAGAAGCAATTTCCGTCTTCGAGTACGAGAGCAAAATCAACCCGGTGAATATCCGCGTGTCTTGCAAGTACGGTGGACCAGTCTTCCTGCGTTAATTGACTAAGATCATGGGCAATCAACATGCCGGCGGTTCGCAGGCGATTCGATCCCTGTTGTCCGAAAATAGAGTGCAGGTCCATCTGTGGCTGGAATGCAAAAAACACGGCCAGGGCCGCGGCTACCAGGACCAGATTCAGGAAGAACCAGCAGAGTATTTTCGCGAATAACGACGATGCGGGTTTCATCATTGTTTGGTACCCTGACCTTTTAACATATATCCCGCGGTCCGGACGGTTTGAATGAATCTGGGGTTGCGGGGATCGTCTCCGAGCTTCCGACGGAGCGAAGATATATGGACATCGATGGACCGGTCGAAAACTTCGTAGCTCCTTCCGGCAACGGCGTCTAATAGCTGATCGCGTGTCAGGACCCTCCCCGGTGATCCGGCAAGGCGTGTCAAGAGATCATATTCCACAGGGGTAAGGTTCAAAGTCGCCGTTCCCAGGCGGACCGTTCGAGAGCCTTGTTCTATGTGCAGATCTCCTATTATCAGGCTTGCGTCAGCGGATTCGGTCGAATCGGTGTGTCCGGATACGGCATGTCGACGGGTAACGGCACGAAGGCGCGCGAGAAGTTCCCGCGGGGAGAATGTCTTGGGCAGATAATCATCGGCGCCCATCTCGAGCCCTACGATTCTGTCGGTTTCCTCCCCCCGGGCAGTCAGCATCAAGACCGGTATGTCGGATTCCCTGCGCAACCGCTTCAACACTTCGAACCCGTCCATCCCGGGCATCATGACATCAAGGATCACTGCGTGATAGTCGCCGTTCAGAATCATCTCCAGCCCCCGGGGGCCATCGAAGGCCGACTCTACCTTGTATCCCATGGGTTCCAGGTAATCCGCTACAAGCTGACACAGTTTCCTGTCGTCATCGATAATAATAATTTTCGTTGCAGCCGGTAAAATCCCCCGGTTCGTCACAACTCCGCCCTTCCATCCCGATCTGAATTTACTTTTTCTATCCCATCCGCGATGCCTGAGCAATCAACTTTACAAAATCTTTACAAATTTATTCCCGAATAACATACATTCTTTACCTTCGTGCCTTATATTGAACCTTCCCGCAACAAGTTGCGGGGAATCTCCGATTGTTAAGGAAAAGGAAAATGTTTATTTTCTATTCGCTCGCTAACCCCGCCGCAGGCAGCGGGGAATGCACTCGCTGTTCAATTCAACACAAAACCGGGGCAAATCTTCCCGGGCAGATCTTCAAGGAGGTATAACATGAATTTAAAGTTTCATAAAAATTTTGTTGCGTGCTTCATCGTTCTTATCGTTACGGCATGTTTCATTCCTGCAATCGCCTGGGCTTTCCCGCCCGGAGACGGAAAGCCTGAGGGATTTGCCGCGAAATGCCATCATAGGTCTGTGCTCGGGATCTGGAGAAACCCGCAGATGGTTGAAGAATTTAAACTCACAAAAGAACAGGTCAAACAGCTCAGGGATGCGGATTTCAAGTTTCGGGCCGGGCAGCTGGAATTGAAATCCCAGCTCGACAGCTTGTGCCTGCAGATGGATAAAGCGGTTTCCGATGATAATATCGACAGCGCGGCTGTCCTTCAACTGGCGAAAAAGATTTCGGATATACGCGGCGAAATGTTTGTGCAGTCCATCGAATTGTATCTGGCGGCTGAGAAGCATATGAATGCGGATCAGATCAGGAAACTGAAGCTGTATGATATGCATCCGAAAATGCGCGGTCCGATGCAGGCGGGCGAAGCTCCGCCATGGACATCGTTCGATTGAACGGTTTCATAATCCGGAATATTTCCAAAAGGCTTTCGACAGGTCCGGCGACAGCGCCCTTTCACTGTTTTCGATGCCGCCCCCCGGTGTCGAATGTTACAGAAAAGGGCGCTGTTTCATCGATTCGACGGTACAATTACATCGTCGCCGGGGACAACCTGCCGAAGTCAATAAGAAGTTACTATTGAACATTGATATTGTTTACGGATGGATGTATCTTGAGAACTCAGAAAGGACCCGCATTGCAATACATGCTTTCAATGAAAACAAAGATCGGTGCTTTCGACACCGGTGAATATTGCCGGTCTAAAAAAGACAATCGGGGAGTGTTGCACAAACGCGGAACGATTCGACGAAATGGGCTATTCCATGGTGTGCTGCTGGCTTTGTTTATGCTGATGAATTTTTACGGGTGCGCAACCGTAGGCCCCGATTATGTGCCGGCGGAAATCGAGACCGCAGAGGTATGGAACAGCGCTCTCGACGGCGGCCTGACCGGAATAGAACCGTCTCCGTCAACTCTGGCCGCCTGGTGGAAGACTCTCGATGACCCCATATTATCCAGCCTGATCGATCGCGCGGTTGCCGGTAATCCGGATTTCAAGGAAGCCCGGGCACGCATTCGTGAATCACGAGCCCGCAGGGGAATCGACCGGGCATCTCTTTTCCCGGTTGTCGATGCGGCGGGATCGGTTACTCGATCCGGCGGTGATACGGACAGGCTGTACTCGGCAGGTCTGGATGCAAGCTGGGAACTCGATATTTTCGGTGGTTCGAGACGCACGATCGAGGCTTCGAGTGCGGATCTGGAAGCCAGTATCGAAGATCTAAACGACGTCCTGGTATCGCTGCTGGCCGAAGTGGCCCTGAACTACATAGATGTCCGGGCATATCAGGCACGCCTGGAGATAGCCGGCGCGAATCTCGCGGCTCAGCAGGAGACATGCCGGCTTGTACAGTCGCGGTATCAGGCCGGGTTGAGCGATGAACTTGATTTGCAACAGGCTCTTTATGCCCTGGAGAGCGTCCGTTCTCAACTTCCGTCATTGAGAACCGGATTGGAAGAAGCCATGAATCGTCTGGCGGTGTTGCTGGGGCAGTCGCCCGGAGCGGTCCATTCGGAATTGAAAACACTTCGACCGATACCGGTTACCCCCCTGGAAATTGCCGTTGGAGTCCCGGCGGATACGTTGCGGCAGCGCCCCGACATCCGTATGGCCGAAAGAGAGCTGGCGGCTCAGACCGCAAGGGTAGGGGTGGCGACGGCCGATCTGTATCCCAAATTTACATTAACGGGTTCCATAGGGCTCGAGTCTGTCTCGATGGGTGATTTTCTGACCACCGCCGGTCGAATGTGGAGTATCGGCCCGGGTTTCTCCTGGAATATTTTTGATGCGGGTGCCATCCGGCAGAATATCGAGGTACAATCAGCGCTACAGGATCAGGCGCTGATCCAGTACGAATCGGCCATACTCGACGCGCTTGAAGAAGTGGAGAATGCCCTCACCGCATATGCGGAAGAACAGCAGCATCGCGAAACGCTTATTGCGAGTACGGACGCGGCACGGAAGGCCTTCCGGCTGGCACAGGACCGGTACGAATCAGGCCTCGTCGATTTTAGTACCGTCCTGGAAACGCAACGCTCCTTGTTGTCCTTCGAGGATGAACGTGCGCAAAGCGATGGAACGGTCGTGTCCAATCTTGTGCGCCTGTATAAGGCCCTCGGCGGCGGCTGGAGCGCCATGGACGGCAGTATAACCTCGGGTGAAAGATAATATTATGGAAAACAAGCACATGAATCAGGATTCGGATATTACAAATATTCTGGAAATGGACGCTTCATCACATTCTAAACGACGATTGAAGTGGTGGCTGGGATGGGGGATTGCAATCCTGCTGATCGCGGCCGCCGTTCTTTACTGGATCGGCAATGACAAAAACGGTCCGGTTCGGTTCAAGACCCAGACCGTCGAGCGGGGAGACCTTACCGTCACGGTTACAGCAACCGGAACGCTGGAACCTACCAATCAGGTCGATATCGGCAGTGAACTGTCTGGAATAATAGAAACGGTCGAGGCGGATTATAACGATCATGTTGCCGTAGGCCAGGTTCTGGTGAGGCTGGACACCTCGAAACTCAAAGCCGAGGTTATGAAATCCGAAGCAGCTCTTGCTTCCGCCAGGGGCAAAGTGATGGAGGCACAGGCCACTCTGTTCGAGACCCGCAACGAACTGGCGCGGATGAAGCATGCCCGCGAACTGACACAAAACAAGACACCTTCACAAAGTGAACTGGATGCTGCCGAAGCATCGTTCCGGAGGGCTCAGGCCGCGCTTGTCAGTGCACAGGCCGAAGTAACCGAGGCCCAGGCTACACTGACTTACAACCAGACGGATCTGTCGAAGGCTGTTATCCGGTCTCCGGTCAACGGTATCGTTCTCTCACGCGATGTGGAGCCCGGTCAGACCGTGGCGGCGTCACTGGAAGCTCCTGTGCTTTTTACGCTGGCCGAAGATCTTATCAGTATGGAACTTCACGTGGGAATCGACGAGGCGGATGTAAGCCGGGTTACGGAAGGGCAACAGGCTACTTTCACTGTCGATGCGTACCCTGATCGAACCTTTCCCGCACAGATCATGCAGGTCAGATATGGTTCCGAAACAACGGACGGTGTCGTGACTTACACGGCTGTGCTCAGGGTGAACAATGAGGACCTGTCTTTGCGGCCCGGGATGACGGCTACGGCTGTCATAACGGTCAAAAGTATAACAAACGCGGTTCTCGTGCCGAATGCGGCACTACGTTATACACCGGTGGTGGAAAGTGCCGGGGAAACCGAGAAAACATCCGGCAATGGCAGTGTTATGAGCAAACTTTTACCTCGTCCGCCCCAGCATCAGAAAAACGGTTCGGAACAGCTCACGGATATGAAAGGCACGTCTCAACAGCGTGTGTGGAAGGCGGTGAACGGCGCGGCAGTTCCCGTTTCCGTATCGGTCGGAATGACGGATGGTGTCAGGACCGAAATAACACAGGGTGAAATCGAGCCGGGTCTGGAGCTGATCGTTGGAACAGTGAGCTCGAACAAATGAATATGAAAAAGGCTTTCCTTAGCAGTAGCGATATACTTATCGAATTAAAAGAAATCACCAAGGTATACGGGATGGGTGATGTCGCAATGCATGCCCTGAGCGGTGTCGACCTGCGAATAAAACAGGGAGAGTTTTTAGCCGTCATGGGACCGAGCGGGTCGGGTAAATCTACCTGCATGAACATACTGGGATGCCTTGACACGCCCACGTCCGGAACTTACCTGTTTAAAGGTCTCGATGTCGGATCTATGTCCCGCGATCAACGCGCGTTGCTTCGGAGAAATTATCTGGGGTTCGTATTCCAGGGATTCAATCTTCTCAACCGCACATCTGCTTTGGAGAATGTGGAGTTGCCGTTGATATACCGGGGAGTTCCGTCACGTGACCGTCACCGGCTGGCATCCGACGCGCTCGATGCCGTTGGATTGAAGGGATGGGAGCGCCATACCCCAGGTGAACTGTCCGGCGGACAGCAGCAGAGGGTGGCCATTGCCAGGGCCATGGTGATAGCACCCGAAGTACTGATGGCGGATGAACCGACGGGTAACCTCGATTCGACACGGAGTCGTGAAATCATGGAATTACTATGTTCGTTCAACCGGGAACGAGGCATCACCATCGTCATGGTAACTCACGAGGTTGAAATGGCACGATATGCTAAACGGGTCGTACGATTTCTCGACGGTCTGATAGATTCCGAAGAGCACAATGGGGAGGTCGGCGGTCATGATATATGAGACGATTATTCTCGCCCTGAGAGAAATCCGCCGCAATGTAATGCGTTCTTCACTGACGGTTCTCGGCATCGTTATCGGTGTCGCCGCCGTCATTACTATGGTTACCCTGGGCGGAGGGGCTACGGCACAGGTAACTGCGGAAATCGCCAGCCTCGGCAGCAATATGCTGCAGGTGCGTCCGGGGCAGGGGATGCGGGGACCCGGCGGTGTAAGATCACAGGCCGACATGTTCGAGGTGGAAGATGCCGACATCATCAGCCGTGAGATATTCGGTCTGGAAGCGGTTGCGCCGATGGCATCCGCCGGCATGCAGGCCATCTACGGCAATAAAAACTGGTCTACCACGGTTATGGGAAGCATAAACGACTATTTACGTATACGTGACTGGCCCCTTGAAACCGGCCGCGAGTTTGCCGACGATGAATTGCGTTCCGGGAAAGCGGTGGGCATAATCGGTACGACGGTGCGGGAACAATTGTTCGGAGACACGGATCCGCTGGGCGCGGTTATCCGCATTCAGAAGCTTTCCTGCCGGGTTATCGGGGTATTGGAATCCAAGGGACAGTCGAGTTTCGGCACCGACCAGGATGACTTCGTTCTCATCCCGCTCCGGGCCTTCCAGAGGAGAATTGCCGGAAACACTGATGTGAGTAATATTTATGTATCCGCTCAGGATGGAATATCGACTACGGAAATACGCGAAAACATCGAACGGTTAATGCGGGAACGCCGCCGGATAACTGCGGGCGAAGACGATGATTTTCATGTGATGGATATGCAGGAGATTGTCAGTACCATGACCGGTACGACCCGGATACTGACCGCTCTGCTGGCGGCGGTGGCGGCGGTCAGTCTGCTGGTCGGCGGCATAGGTATCATGAACATCATGCTCGTTTCGGTTACCGAGAGAACGCGCGAGATCGGAATCCGTCTTGCCATCGGTGCCCTGGAACGCGAGGTACTGATGCAGTTTCTGATAGAAGCCGTTGTATTGTCTTCTTTCGGCGGGTTGTTCGGTATTGCCCTCGGACTGCTGGCGGCAGCTTCGGGCGCGTATATTCTGGGTATGCCCTTTATCCTGAACCCGGGGATCATAGTCGTCGCGTTCCTGTTTTCCGCCGCGGTGGGCGTGGTATTCGGATTTTTCCCGGCCCGCCAGGCTGCCCGCCTGGATCCGATAGAAGCCCTGCGCCACGAGTAAGCGAAATCTACAGTAAAAGATCTTGTGCCTGTTACATTACGTGCCGATTTGCCGCAATATCGAATGTCCGTTACGCTTTTCCGGTTCCGATGTCCCTGTATGTGCAGCTGTTTTGTTTCAGCGAATCGCCCCTGGTCTTCGATACTGTTCTCCCGGTCGTACGGATCGCCTCTTTTGCTTCTTGAAGTGTAATCCGTATCTTGTTGTCGTAGATGGCATATTCCCGGCTGCAGGTCTCAGGGGTAAAATCTGGCATGATAACATTCGCACCCGCCCGTAATCCTCGAACCAGACCTGTCTCGGGATCGGCGGTTACGATTGCCGTGGTCACAGGTATATGAGCATCCTGAGTGGCTGTTCTCGCGAGCGCCAGAACTCTCAGCGCCGTCTGCAGGTCTCCGGCAGGAGTATTCGATAACGGCGTATCGTGTTGCGGGATGAAGAGTCCTACGGACGACATATCGGGATCCAGCTTTTCGAGCAGGAGGATATCGGCACAGAGGTCGTCGCAGGTTTGACCGGGGAGGCCGACGATGTTCCCCGATCCTATCTGGCAGCCGATATCTCTCAGAAACGCCAGTATCTTCAATCTTTGTTCCAGAGTCTGGCCGGGATGAAGACTGCCGTAAAGATCACTGTTTGCCGTTTCGTGTTTGAGCAGATACCGGTCCACTCCCGCGAGTTTGAAGGCCCGGTAATCGTCGAAGGGTCGTTCCCCGACGCTCAGTGTTATTGCGACGTCATCGTTTTGTTTGATACGCTCGATGATGCGGCAGAGTGCCCTGCGGGTGTAATGAAAATCATCTCCCGACTGAAGAACGATCGTTTTTATGCCGGTCGCGGCAATCCGACGGGCGAGGTCGATAATTTCCCGTTCTTCCATCCGGTACCGGTTCAGGTTCACGTTGTCTCGTCTCAATCCGCAGTAACGGCAGTTCCGGCAGCAGTAATTGGAAAACTCGATAATCCCCCGTATATGGACATCGTTACCGCACCGGTTCTTCCGTACTTCATCGGCCTTCCGGAAGAGTTTTTCCTCTTCGTCGGGATGTTCCAGAAAATATAAGATCTCTTCTTTATCCATATGCTGTTATGGTTTCTCTCAGCCGCGATATGATCGCTTCGCTTTCGTCGGAGGGAATGTTCTCCCACCCGTCAGAAACGAGCCCGAACCGGTCGGTGATTTCGATCCGGCTTGGGGGAGACAGGGAACTTTCTTCTCCCCTGCTGCCGGCGATATAGGACCATCTTCTTCCCATGATTTCGGCAAACCACACGTTAACCCCGTACGTTTCCTGAATGTATCGCGCCGTCCAGTTCAGATAACCGGTTAATGTCTGCCTAAAAATACAGGTCTCTTTCTCCATCTTTAATCTTTCCGTAATATTCCATCAGTTTCGGGTAGGTGGAGGGAATCTGCTGTTTGATTTCCTCCAGTTCTTTCAGGATAACCTTTTCTCCCGCCTTTTTTGTCTCCTCGCTGGCGAAGTCGTCCAGCCATTCCCTGAAGGTAAGCACGGCATTGAGCTTGCAGAAACGGCCTTCCTGCCCGCATCTCAGGAGATCCATGATACGCTTCCCGGTTCTTCCACACCGGTAACCTGCCGTACAGAAGGACGTGATGTATCCGCGTTCGGCAAGCTCCCTTATGAACTCATCCAGCCCTCTCGGATCACCCAGGAGAAACTGCTGCCTTTTTGCTTCCTGCTCGTCGTAGCTCTCGCTATAGGTACCGATGCCTATTCGTGTCCCTGCATCCGCCTGGGTAATCCCCAATGAAATGACCTCACGGCGCAACTGTGCACTTTCCCGTGCCGTGAGAATCATTCCCGTGTAAGGGACCGAAAGCCTTATTATCGTGACCAGTTTTTTAAAATCCTCGTCGGAGACCCGGTACCTGGTCGAATGTATAAAGGGAGTGTCCTCCGCCGGCTGCAATCTTGGAATTGAAATGGTATGAGGTCCTATTCCGAATTGCTCTTCCAGATTCAGTGCGTGGTAAAGCAGCCCCATGACCTCGAATCTCCAGTCATACAGGCCGAAGAGAACGCCTATGCCTGCATCGTCTATTCCTGCATCCATTCCCCTGTGCAGAGAATAGAGTCTCCACCCGTAATTCGACTTCGGCGCTTCGAGGTCGGGGTGAACATCCCGGTAGGTTTTATGGTGATATGTTTCCTGAAATACCTGATATGTTCCTATGCCCACCTGGTTAAGCATATTGAGTTTTTCGATGCTCATGGAAGCAACGTTAATATTAATCCTCCTTATCTCACCCCTTCCGATTTTTGTATCGTAAATGGTACGAAGCACATCGGCAATGTAATCGGCGTCCGTGCCGGGATGTTCTCCGCAATCCAGCATAAGGCGCTTGTGCCCTATGGAAATCATTCCCTTGACTTCCTCCCGTATCTGCTCCAGGGACAACCGTTTCCTCACTTCGGTTTTGTTGTCTTTCCTGAAGGCGCAATATAGACAGTTGTTGACACAAAGATTTCCGAAGTAGAGAGGCGCAAATGTCACGATACGATTGTCATAGACCCTTCGCTTCACCTCGCCCGCCGCTTCGAACATCTCCTCCCACAACTCTTTGTCCTCCACATTCAGCAAGGCCGCGGTTTCATCGGGATCAAGGGTTTCTATGGCGAGTGATTTCCGGATGATGTCCCGGATTTTCCCGGCTTCGGGGTTCTTGTTGACAGTGATCTTGTCCCATATCTTTTCGTCGTCTATGAAATCTTTTCCGCCGGTCATATACCGGGTAATTTCGTTTTCCTTTACGATCCGGCTTATCCAATCTTTTTCCTTCATACTATATGCTGACTGACCGCTCATTTGTTTCTTCCTCCCGTGTTTTTCCCATTGCCTTGTAGAATGTGCTTAATGCCGCAGGAAACGGTGAAAGTACCCGCCTCAATACTCCCTGCAAAAGCGATATTGCCACTCCGTAGTTGGTAATCGATACGCCCGCTTCTTTTGCCTTTCCGATTCTGTTGAGCATCTCCCTTCTCGTCAGCATGCAGGCTCCGCAGTGAATGATCAGCTTGTACTGAGAGAGATTCTCGGGATAATCCCGCCCGGCGAAAACGTCGACCGAAAGGTTGAATCCCGTATACTGACGGAGCCACCGCGGTATCTTTACCCGACCGATATCATCCTGGAGCGGATGGTGCGAACACGCCTCGGCAATAAGAACCTTGTCCCCCGGTTCCAGCTTCTCGATGGCCGCCGCCCCCCGTGCCGCCTCCACCAGATCGCCCTTGTGCCGCGCGAAAAGAATGGAGAATGTCGTTGCGGGAACCGTCGCCGGCGTATCGGCGCACATTTTCTGCACCACCTGCGAGTCGCAGACGACGATATGGGGAGCCTGCTTCAAGTTGCCCAGGGCATGGGCAAGCTCTCTTTCCTTGACGATGAGCGCCATCGAATCGTTGTCCAGAGCATCTCGGATCGTCTGCACCTGCGGCAGGATGAGTCTACCCTTCGGCGCCTCGAGGTCGATGGGAACCACCAGTACAGCGACGCCCCCCGACGGAAGGAGATCTCCGATCAAAGGCGGCGGCTGCATACAGTGATCTGCCGCGACCTGAATAAGATGCCGCTTCAGTGGATTGATATAATCGTTTCTTCCAGCCCGGTCATTGCCGGCGGCGAGGACCACCCGTCCCGCCTTTTTCTCGACGGAGGCGACAAATTCTTCCCTCGGTGTGTGAAGATCGATCTTGTTGATCACCACGATGACGGGCACGTCCCGCTTCTTTGCCTCGGCGAGCACCTTCTCGTCATATTCGGTCCACCTGTCGGCCTCGATCACGAGAAGAATGATATCCGCCCGGTCGAATATCTTCCACGTTTTTTCAAGACGGAGACGTGCGAGGGATGAAATGTCGTCGAGTCCCGCCGTGTCGAGAAACAGAACCGGCCCCAGCGGCAGAAGCTCCATTGCCTTTTCCACCACGTCGGTCGTTGTTCCCGCTTCGGGCGAAGTAATGGCGATGTCCTGGCCGATCAAAAGATTGAGCAGGCTCGATTTGCCCACGTTCGTCCTTCCGAAAATGGCGATGTGAAGTCTATTTCCCTTTGGTGTCGTGTCCATAATTCCTGTATCCGAGTGCCGTGATTTTCTCCGGTGAAAAGATCTTCTCAATTATCTCGCTGCCCAGCCGCCGTTCCAGGAATGCCCGCATATTCCTTTCGTCGCCGGCGGCGAATTCCGTTATCAGCGCCGTCGCTTCTTCATATCCGATGACCGGCACGAGGGCCGTTATGATCATGGGGCTTCTGTCGAAGTAGTATCGGCACGCCTGTTCATCGGCGGCGATTTGTCCGACATGGTTCTGCAGCAGCGAATCGATGTTGACGAGTATGTCGAGTGATTCGAGCATCGCGTGGGCGAGGAGGGGCAGAAATTCATTGATCTGCAGGGTTCCCCTGCTCGCCGCGTCGCTGACGATCGCATCGTTTGCCATGACCTTTATTCCCGACTGGATCGCCGCCTCCAGCAGCACGGGATTGACTTTCCCCGGCATGACGGACGACCCCGCCTGCAGCGGGGGCAGGCGTATTTCTCCCAGAAGGGTGAGAATTCTCAGATCGTTGCATATCTTGACCAGATTCGATGCATGGGCCTTCAACGTGGCGGAGACCTCTACGAAGGCATCGGCATTGGCCGTTTCCCCCATGATGTTTTCTCCCCGTGAAAGGCCGAGACCGGTGAGCTCACGGAGCTTTTCAATGACCAGAAAAATGTAATCCCTGGGAGCGGTAAGCCCCGTTCCCACCGCCGTCCCGCCGAGGTTCACCACACGAAGGCGTTCCTCGCATTTGAACGTTCTCCACCGGTCCCGCGCGACGGCCTCCGCAAAGGCGGAAAATTCGGTTCCCAGCGTGATGGGAACGGCTTCCTGGAGTTCCGTACGTCCGATCTTTACAACGGCGCCGAATTCCTTTTCCTGGAACGCTCCCTGGAGCGAGGCAATATTCTCGCTCAGGGTTCTCAACCTGTTGATGCACGCTATCTTTACCGCCGTCGGGTAGGTATCGTTAGTCGACTGATGCAGGTTGACATCCTCAAGAGGATGGACGAGGGCGTAATCTCCCGGCTTGCCTCCGAGCAGTTCTATCGCCCTGTTGGCAACGACTTCGTTAACGTTCATGTTGGTGGATGTTCCCGCCCCGCCCTGCAGCGCATCGACGGGGAACTGGTCCCCGAGGGCATTTCCCGTAATATCATCACAGGCACGGACGATCGCCTCCGCCTTGCCCGGTGCAAGATACCCCAGTTCGGCATTGGCCATGCAGCACGCCTTCTTAACCTGCGCCATCGCCCGGATGAGATACGGATTCACCGCTGCGACGCTTATCGGAAAATTATGCCGTGCCCGTTCGGTATGTATTCCCCAGTAGACATGCTTGGGGACTTCCATGCTTCCGAGCAGGTCGTGTTCGATTCGATTACCCATTTTGCTTCGCCAGCGCCGATTTGACGGTTACATCGTCAAGCATGCCGAGTTTCCCCGTCATCGATCCGATATCGTTCGTCGATCCGTCGACAATGACGGCGATGACACTTACACCCCGTTCACGATACGGGAGCCCTATTCTCCCCACCACGATGTCTCCGAACTCGGTCAATATTTCGTTTACTTTTGCGGCATCCTTTTTCCTGTCTTTCACTATGATTCCGACAAACCCAACCCGTTTTTCTTCCATTAATGTCTCCGTCACTAAAAAACCCGGCCTAAGTAAAGGGCCGGGTTTTTATTGTTTCTTCCCAGCCCTTGAGTTCAGAAAAAATCCTTGTCGCAGGCCTCTGTTTATTGTTTGCTGTTTATCAGCCGTTCATCGATGGTGATTATCCCTTGTGCGGCACATCCGTTCCCCGCTCCGTATAATGAGTGTGGAGCAGCTTGTGTGATTTGTGCCCCAGCGGCTCTTTCAGAAAAGTTTCATAAGCTTTCTGGACGGATTGATTCTCATGAGACTGCCTGTTTTCCTGTACGGAACTGTCGTCCTGGTAAAGGGCATCGCTCCGCAGGCGTCTTATCTCGTTGTTTGTGGGAATAGGCTGTCCCCCGCCACCGATGCATCCGCCGGGACAGGCCATGATCTCGATGAAGTGGTAATCGGCTTCACCGGACCGGACTTTATCCAGCACTTTTCTCGCGTTCCCCAGACCGTGAGCCACTGCGACCTTTACCTCTCCGATTCCGGGGATATTCACCGCGGCGGCTTTGACGCCGTCCAGCCCGCGAACCGGCATGATATCGAGATTTTTGAGGCTTTCTCCGGTGACTACTGCATACGCTGTACGGAGTGCCGCTTCCATGACACCGCCGGTTGCCCCGAAGATTGTGGCGGCACCGGTGTATTCACCCATGGGAAGATCGGGTTCTTCGTCGGGAAGATTTACAAAGTCTATGCCTGCTTCCCGTATCATTCTGGCAAGTTCCCTGGTGGTAAGCACTATATCCACATCCCGGTGGCCGCTGTCATTCATTTCCGGTCTCTGAGCTTCAAACTTTTTCGCCGTGCAGGGCATTACCGAAACGACGATAATATTTGCAGGATCGATGTCCACGGATTCTGCGTAGTATGTTTTTGCCATCGGGCCGAACATCTGCTGCGGAGATTTACATGTTGAAATATTATCCAGCAGATCCGGATAAAAATGTTCGCAGAACTTGATCCACCCGGGAGAACATGAGGTTATAAGAGGAAGCTTTCCACCTTCTTTGACTCTTTTCAGCAGTTCGTGACCCTCTTCCATAATCGTCAGGTCGGCGGTGAAATTAGTATCGAAAACCCGGTCGAAACCTAACCGTCTCAAGGCGGCGAGCATTTTCCCCGTGACGAGGGAACCGGCGGGCATGCCGAACTCTTCTCCCAGGGCGGCTCTGATGGCCGGAGCTTCCTGAACCACCACATGTTTCGAAGGATCATTCAGTACCTTCCAGACCTCGTCCGTCTGATCTTTTTCATATAAGGCACCGACGGGGCATGCCATGACGCACTGACCGCAGTTTGTACAGTTCGTTTCGTTTAGCGGAAGGTCGAATGCCGGCACGACGCGTGCACTGCTACCTCTACCTGCCGGTGTAAGCGCGGCAACGGTCTGGACCTGTTCACATACCGTTACACATCTGTTACAGAGGATACATTTCCTCGAATCTCTTACAATGGACGGACTGGATGCATCGATGATGTCTTCCTTCGGCGGGAAGACGGTATCGAATCGTATTTCCCTCAGACCTACCTGCTCGGCTACTTTCTGAAGTTCGCAATTTCCGTTCCGGACGCAGGTGTTGCATTCCGGCGGGTGATTTGCGAGCAGTAATTCGACAACCATCCTGCGGGCCTTGCGGACACGATCGGAATTCGTATGGATTACCATTCCTTCACTGACGGGAAATACGCACGAAGCAACCAGCGCCCGCTGGTGTTCCACCTCTACCACGCAGACCCGGCAGGCACCGGGAGTATGTCCTATCTCCGGAAATGCACACAAAGTCGGTATGGTAATGCCCGCTGCGCGTGCCGCTTCCAGGACAGTGCTTCCCTCTTCGACCTTAGTTTTTGTGTTGTCTATGGTTACTGTTACCAAAGCCATCTTCAATACTCCTTTAACAATATAGGGTAGTTAGAAATTATCGGGCTGCAACCTTCAAACCGGCGAATAGAAGATAACCGTGACATTCGCATCTTTCGAATGATTATCTTACCGCTCGACTTTCATCAGTTCCCGTTCCACCCAGATCGGTGCTATTTCCTTGGCTTCTTCATACGGGATTTTTCCATGCAGGAACATCGCCTTGAAGTCGTCAAACATGTAAATCCCCAGGAAGACATGGACCAGCAGAAACAGGATCAATATCCAGCCAAATACAAGATGAAGCGTTCCAAACAGGGATCCGGTACCGTGTGGGAGAATATGAGGGAATGCCCAGAGTCCCCAACCCGTAGCGATGAGAATCGTTCCGCCGATCAGTACACAGACGCCGAACAATTTCTGGCCGGAGTTATACTTCCCCATAGGGGGAAGGGTAACCTTTTTTTTCAAGAGGAATTTCTGGGGGTATCCGCCCAATACTGAAAACCACTTTATGTCATTTGCCGAGAATGAAAAACTTCTCTTGATAAACGCTATAACACGGTCAAAACCGATTATAAAATAGGCAACGGCATCCAGCGTCAGAATAACACCCGTCACCACGTGAATTCTCATGTACAGATTCATTGTCGATTGATCGAAGGGTTTGAAGTAGAGCGCCACACCGGTAATGGCCAGTGGTATGAAACTCAGTACAAGCAGATAATGAAAACTTCTTACGCTCCAGGGATGTTTTAATATCCACGTTTGATTCCTACTCATCGGATCTACTCCTTTTAGATAAGTGTTCTATTTACATAGTCTTTAGTGTGAAACAGTTCTTCCGAAACTTCGCTCAGGGGATGCCCGGCGAAATTTTTATAAAGCTTTGCCACACCGCTGTTTTTGTGACTGACCCGGATCCGGGAGCCCTTATCGTCCTTGTACAATCCGCTGATCCGTGCACGAATATAGTTGTTTCGTTTTACAACCACCGACCTTATCCATACGGCGGGAAGGGCAAGGATGGCGATTACGATACCGCCGATGGTAATAAACTCCCTCCGTGAAACATATGAGGGATTTTCTTCATATTGATAATTTCTCTCTTCCATATCTTTCTCCTTTCAATCACTTCCAGCCGAACAACGGCAAAGCGGCCCGCAGCCATGAAGATCCATCGGATTTGATAGGCTGTCCGCCGCCGTTAATGCAGCCGCCGGGGCAGGTCATTACTTCGATGAAATGGTACGGGGATGTCCCCGCCATGACACGTTCAAGGACCGGTTCTATATTGCCGTGCAGGCCGTTAACAACGGCCAGATTGACGGTTACTTCCTTACCATACTTCGTATCCATCAAGGTGACGGAGGCGCTCTTGACACCCTTCATGCCTCTTACCGGTTTAAACTCGAGGGGATCCAGTTCGTTGCCCGTTAATACCCTGTAGGCCGTTCGAACCGCGGCCTCCATGACACCGCCCGTATTCCCGAAGATCGTACCCGCGCCGGTATACTCCGCCAGCGGACCGGCTTCAACATCGCCCGCCTTCCTGAAGTCGAGCTTCATTTTTTTGAACAGCCGTGCGAGATCACGGGTCGTCAACACCGTGTCGATATCCGGGTAGAGAGTATCGGAACCCGCTTTTCCTTCCTTCTTCAGGAAGTGGTATGCGCTGGTGAACTCAGGGCGGGACGCCTCGAACTTTTTTGCAGTACAGGGCATGATCCCTACGGTATATATGCTCTCCGGTGGTTTTTTCCAGATTTCCAGGGCCCCGTATGTCTTGGCGAGGGGGCCGGCCATCTGCTGGGGAGACTTGGCGGACGAAAGATTCGGGATCAGGGACGGATATCTGGTCTCTACGTATCTGATCCATGCCGGACAGCAGGAGGTAAACTGCGGAAGCGGTCCGACATGTCCATGGCCTTCCTCTCCGAAGAGGGCATGTCGCGCCCGCACTATAAACTCAGTTCCTTCCTCCATTATGGTGAGATCCGCCGCGAAGTTGTTGTCCAGAATTTCGAACCCGGCTTTCTTCATAGCCCCGTACATCTCCTTCGTGACCAGGGACCCGTCGGCCATGCCGAACTCCTCGCCGATGGCCACGCGGACCGCGGGCGCGGGTATACCGACAACCGTGATATTTTTATCCTGCAGACTGGCAATGACGGTATCAACAGTATCGACGGTTTCATGGATGGCACCAAAGGGACAATTGATAAGGCACTGGCCGCAATTGATACATTTTTCCGTGTCGATAGCATGAGCGGCCCCGAACATTCCCGTAATAGCTCCTGTGGGACAGTAGCGTTTACAGGAGTCACATCCCTTGCATGTATCCGAATCGATCCTGATAATGCCGGGAATTTCTCCTTTCTGATACGTTCTGGCTTCTGCGTTCACTTTTATTCCTCCATTTTAAAATTTTACGAATGTCCAGAACGGAAAAAGATTCTAAATAACTACATGTAATCCACAGAAATCGGGTTCAACCCTGAACGGCGATTCCACATTCCCGGACATCCGGTTTTTAAGAGATAAAGTAACAATCACAATATGCAGGATTATGATCAGTCTCCGGATCTGTTTCGCCTTTCCGGTGTATAATCTCCCGGTAACGGCAGAATTTTCCCATAGCAAC
The DNA here is from genome assembly GCA_002327865.1 of Syntrophaceae bacterium UBA2210. Taxonomy (GTDB): domain Bacteria; phylum Desulfobacterota; class Syntrophia; order Syntrophales; family UBA2210; genus UBA2210. The sequence goes on along the minus strand of DCUQ01000009.1, from coordinate 100,559 downwards.
TTATGGTAGCGATGACATATGTTATTTGTGGCATACTGTCAAGCAAAAATAACCACGCCTCGCGTTTTACTGTGATTGAAAATTACTCGTTATACTCGGGCATTTTTCAGGGATATTTTTAAAATCGGAAATTGTAAAATGAATTGCCTGTCAACATGCCGGGCGGAGAAAGGCCGCTAGCGACAGGTGAAAAGAAAAGCAAAAATCGGATTAACTATTTTCTGCTGTCCGGCTCGCCGGAAGATTTTTTTGCCGATCGACTTCCGGTTTTATTCTTGAGCGATGATGAGAGACTTTGACCAGTCTCCTGTAAGAATGTTCATGTCTGCTGTTCCAACCGGTCAAATTGTTCAAGGAGTAATATCGCGTAAGCCGTCAGGTACATACCCTTTCCCTGGGAACGTTCAACCAGTTTTTTACCCATTCGATCCTCGGACGCTTTCACCCGACCCCATGCCGCCCGGTACGACATGTTCAATTGCTTTGCCGCCGCGTTCAGGCTGTGTAATTCATCGATTGCCTTGAACAGCTTGTAACGGCCCAGACCGAACAGCACCTTTCCATCTTCTTCCAGCCAGATTTTATGTCGTATCTTCATAATTCCTCAAGCCACCCAAACAGTTTACAATGGATTATGAACATTCCTTATAGGGAAAAGAGTTTTATAAGTCAAGGTAATAACTATAGCTCGCATGGTTGAGATTAAGCCTTGTAATGCATGCTGGAATATTATGCCTCGGCGCTTGGTGCGCTGCTGCTTTTATCGGCCGAAAGGACACATGGGAAAGGTGCAGTTCTTACATTCGAGACAGAAAGCACCGCTGCCCATCCGGGCGAGGTCGTGCCGGGATATGCTAATACCGGCCAGGAGGCGCGGAACGAGCAGATCAAAACTGGTCGTTTTGAAATACAATGCCCCGGCAGGTACACCGATAACCTGGACGTCTCCGATACGGGCGAGGAGGGTCATCGCCCCGGGCAGTATGGGAACACCATAGAGTATATCGGTAGCCCCGGCGTCTTCCAATCCCGCCCGGGTAACATCGTCCGGGTCCACCGACATTCCTCCCGTCGTAACGAGCAGGTCGATATCCTTGGCTATCAGTTCCCTGATTGCCTCGACAATAGCATTCCTGTCATCGGAGACAACGCGCGAGTGGAATGTTTTTGCTCCCAGTCGCTCCAGTTTTCCCCGTATGAGAGGCTCAAAACCATCTTTCACTAATCCCTCATACACTTCCGTTCCGGTCACCAGAATGCCGACTTGCGGTTGCCGCATGGGAAGCACGGAGAAGAGAGGATTTTCACCAAGAACCGCAAGGGCTTTACCGATGTTACTCTGAGATATATAGAGTGGGATAGCCCTTGTTCCGCCGATCTTGTCGCCCTGGGATACGACGGAGTAACTCTGTCTGCCGGCGCACATAACGTCGGGTACACAATTGAGATGGAACAGGCGCTCTTCATCGACAACCAAAAGACCGTCATGTTCCGCCCTGAAAGTAACCTTCCCTTCGCTCGGCACATCCGTGAAGATAACCCCGTCACCCGCCATAGCCCTGCCCATTGCCAGCGCGGCTTTGTCTTCATGAACCCACTCGTCGCCGGGTTCGATGGCTCCTTCGACATAAACCTTTTTCTTTCCCATCGTCAGGAGAAGATCGACATCGCTCCGTTCCACTACATGTTTATTCTTGAATGCAGGACCCTTCTCACTGCTGGGAATAATGCGGGTCATGTCATGCAGCAGAGAACGTCCGACGGCATCTTCTACCGATATGGCCTGCAATGAAGGTCCCCTGCCTGCAGACTTGGGGCGGGAGGCGGCTATATTCGTGTACAATTTCTGATCGCTGCAGCCGGAGCAGACTTCGCCGTCTTTCGATGGATAGGCTTCGCCGCACAAAGGACAAATAGAGATGCCTTTCTTTGACCGCCTTTCCAGGAATTGTGGCTGGACCTGCACACTCTGCAGACTGTACAGATTTTCCCCGGCGTCTCTTATCTGAGCAAAAAGAGCGTTTGAATCCTGTTTTTTCTTAGGTACGAGTTTAAAAAACCATTCCTTGATCACCGGCCACTTGTCGATTTTAGACGAATCGAGATAAACCCGGATCCCTTCACCTGTGTATTTTTCATAGAGCGTGACGGCGTATCGCCCCACGTTGACAATTCGAAGCCACCCGTTCCCCACCGTGCAGGGAGTCAGGAGTTGAACCGCATCGGGAAGACAGCTTTCCGTTTCGCAAAGCGCGTCGAATAATTCCCCGGCCGGTCTGTTGTTGAGGGCCATGTCGACCATAATCCCGCCGGCAATCATGCCGGGCGCGATGTGGCCATGAAACGATTTCACCAGCTGAATATATTCATCAAAAGAGTAAGGACCGATATTCACTATTGCATTACCTCCAGAGAATCATACAGGATGGAAAGATCTTCCCTGTTGCGTGAGTCTTGACCATCCATATTTTCAATAAATTTTTCCTGAACAGGGGGACGGCCCTTCAGCATGAACTGAACCATCCATTTCCTGACAATCCTGCCGCCCACTATGGGAAGAACATCATCCGCCAGATAGAGCGCTTCTGAAATATCGTGTGTTACATGGATTACGGGAATCGATAACTCCTGTTTAAGCGTTCGCAATTCTTTGCGGAGATTCTGCCGGGTCACCGCGTCAAGGGCGGAAAACGGCTCATCCAGCAGAAGAAGGCGGGGATTCCGGGCCATAGCCTGGCATATGGCGCAACGCTGACGCTCACCCCCCGATATCTTGTCTGTCTTGCGGTCTCTAAGATGCCAGATATTGAACCTGCGAAGCAGCTTTGAAGCATCTTTCTTATCTGCGGCGCCGAAGGCTACGTTTCCGGCAACCGTCAGATGGGGAAACAGTGTGTATTCCTGAAAGACATATCCGAGATGCCGCTGTTGCGGCGGCAGAAATATCTTTTTATCAGTATCCACCCAGACATCATTATCGTAAGTTATCCGCCCCTCGTCTGGCCGGTCGAGTCCGGCCAGAATCCTGATCGTGGTTGTCTTGCCAGCCCCCGATGGTCCTACGAGGGCAAGCAAACGTCCCTGCCTGCAGGAAAAAGAAATATCGAGATTAAAATGGGGCAGTTTCTTTTTGATTGAGACGTTAAGCTCCATAGATTTGCCTCCTGGTCAGCCGATTGATGAGAAGAAGGAAAATATAGCTGACCGGCACCAGTACCAGGCACATCATGGCGGCATCCCGATATCGGAGTGCCTCTACCGCCTCGTAGATGGCTATGGATGCGACCTTCGTTTCACCGGGGATGCTTCCTCCGACCATAAGAATAACCCCGAACTCTCCGAGGGTATGGATAAACACGAGGATTGCCGATGCGGCCAATCCGTTGACGGCATTCGGGATAATAACCTTAAAAAACGCGGCCATGGGCGACAATCCTAAAACATAGGCACTCTCCAGCAGGCGGCGATCTATCTTTTCAAAAGCAGCCTTCATGGGTTGAATGGCAAATGGAAGGCTGTAGACGAGTGACGCAGCAACAATCCCGGCGAATGTGAAGATTAATGGGGAACCGGTTACAGCCTCCCAGAACCTGCCGATATTTCCCTGGGGCGTCATGACCAGAAGCAGGTAAAAGCCGAGGACCGTAGGCGGCAGGACCATGGGAAGCGTGAGCAGCGCTTCGAAGAACGATTTACCGGCAAAGCGAACGTATACAAGCAGATAGGTCAACGGTGCCGCTATAATGACCAGTACCAGGGTCGTCATGAACGCGAGTTTAAGAGAGAGCCAGAGTGGTGTAAGATCCATCTATCGATATCCGTATTTCTCCCTGATTTTTTGAGCTTCCGGCGATTTTACGAATACAACAAAACGTTCCGCAGCCGAACGATTTTCCGTTCGTTTGAGAATACAGGCGGATTGTACGGTTGCCGGGGCCTCCGGTACCGTATAAAAACAGCCGTTCTTCCCTTTGTCGGAGAGGGCGGATGAATACGCGCAGAATCCTACATCGGCACTCTTCGTTTCGGCATATTGGAAAGACTGTGCAACTGTCTGGGGAAAGACGTATTTATCTTTCAGGATGTCCCACAATCCGACCTGCTTGAGGGCGATCATCGCCGCGGTGCCGTAAGGCGCGCTCTCGGTATTGGCGATGGCTATTTTCTGAACCGCCGGATTTTTTACAACGGCCTGCCAGTCGGACTCTCCGCACAGGGCTTTATTCGCCGTCCAGATAACAACCTGTCCCCTCGCGTACACGAAGGGTGCATCGCCCAGACCCTGCTCGTAGAGAAGATTCGGCCTTTTTTCATCGGCGGAGAAGAAAATATCGTACGGCGCTCCTTGTGTAATCTGACCGTATAGCTTACCGGTGGACGCGTACGTAGCTTCGACAGGTATTCCCGTTTGGTCCTGAAACATCTGCGTCAGTTCTTCCGACGGTAAGATGAAATTGGCAGCGACAGCCACCAGCAACTTTTCACCGGCGAAGACCGGCAGTGAAGATCCGAGGATAATGGAAACAATGACAGTAATGGTTAAGAGGTATCGTCGCATAATGAAAACCCTTTCTAAAATGATTTTGGTTTATTTATTGGAAAATCCAATTATATCAACAAACGAGACATATGCCATTTATGGCAGACCGAACTTATAGGAGAAAGGAAACGTAAAGTCAAGTCGAACATGTTACTTTTAACATATTGAACACATAAAATATTATATGTTATTTATAGCATAACTATCAATAATTATTAATGTTTCGCGTCTTTTTTTATTGATATTATGTCTAAAAAGATATATGCCATGCGTGCTGTACATGGATGACCATAGTGTGTCGATGGAGTTGTTATTTATTGGCGGAGGGTACATTTCATGCCGAATCGACGTTCTGTGAGAGCCCGGGTACGGTGGAAACAGTTTAAAAGAGCGTTACCAACTATAGGAGGAGACAGGAGATTATGATGAAACGGACATTATTGCTGGTTATACTAATTGTCGGATTTGTGGCCCTTTCCCTTTCAACAGCTATCTATGCCGGGGATAAGGTGTCTGATGTAATCAAGATGGAGAACGCTGCCTACGACAAACATGAAAAAAGCATAGTAGAGTTTACACATAAAAAACACATTGAAGATTACAAAATCGGTTGCGGCGAGTGCCACCATGACGCGAATGGCAAACCGCTCAACGATCTCAAAGCCGGCGACAATGTCAGCGGATGTATCGAGTGTCATAAGATAGCAAGCAAGGCACCGCGTGAGCCGAAGCTTTCCGAAAAGGAACAACTGCAATACCATGCCGAAGCTATCCACCAGAACTGCATCGACTGCCATAAGAAGTTCAAAAAAGAGACAGGGAACAAAGAGGTGCCGACCTCATGCGCGAAATGCCATATTAAGTAAAGATCTAGGTGGTAACCATCTTTAATTCCCTGAGAGAAACAGTCTGTGGGGTATTTGCCGTCTGCGATACCGGAGCAGTGAGGAGAGAAGTTCAATGATTTGTTTCAGTATGTTAGAAAGTTGCGGATGTAAATTAAGAGTATTTTTTCTCTTGATTCCGATTGCGGCCCTTCTTTTCTGGATTTTCCCTGTGATCTCAAGCGCCGAAGAGAGCAGCTGTGCGTCATGCCATACCAGTGCTGAAGAGCTCAGTGAAATGGCCAAAGCTGTTGCAGAGGCCAGAGGGGAGGTGGCTTCGCCGGAATCGTATAAAAAGTGGCTCGTAGGTGCTGATTTTTTAGATGAAGATCCGCATGGCAGCGATTTGTCGTGTGTGGACTGTCATAGTGGTGATCCTGATGGTGACAGCTGGGAAACACGCCACGCGGGGCTGCAAAAAGACCCGACATATCCTGATCCTCAGTCCTGCGGAGACTGCCATGAAGAGATCGTGGAGGGCGACGAGTCGATCCCCCATGTTAACCTGGCCCATTTCAATAAAGAAGCAAAAATCAGTTGCGGTCAATGTCACGTCAGTAAGCCGGCTTCCCTGGGAGGGGGTTTAACCGAGGGGCATATGTTTTCGAGGAAACCGTCCGATATGCATAGCCGGTTCAGGCATGAATGGCTGAATAATGAAGAACTTCATCTTAAGAAGGTGGATTGTCAGAAATGCCATAGTCTGTCGCTTGCGTCCGCCGTTAAGGACTGCGCACAGTGCCACTCAAAAAATAGCATACTTGTGACGGAGGCGGATACTGCTTCAGAATGTTCTCTGAAAAACTGGTCTTTTACGAATAAAGAACTTATGGGAAAAGGCGGCTTTGTCGTCGGAAGCAACAGGCTTCCGGCCCTCGATATTCTTGGGATTCTGATAGTGATCCTGACGTTTGTCGGGTGTTGTGTACATGGCGGATTGCGCTTCATTACCAGAAGGAGAAAAAAATAAGATGTTCGAGAAAATGTATTTACATCCGGTAACCGAAAGAGTCTGGCACTGGGTTCATGCTGTTTTGATTATATTTCTTATACTGACTGGCATTCAGATACACTGGCCTGATTCGGTCGGTTTGTTTGGAAATTATGAGAATGCGATAAATATTCACAACTGGTCAGGGATACTGCTGGTCTTGGATTTTCTCCTCTGGTTTTTTTACAATCTGATCTCGAAACGTGTTTCCCATTACATTATAAGGAAAGATGATGTATTTCCGGGTTCGCTTGTCCAAGCCAGGTATTATGCCTTTGGTATATTCAAAAACGAGCCGCATCCCTACATACCGTCCGAGGAGAATAAGTTCAATCCGCTCCAGAAGATTACATACTTCAGTTTCATGTTTTCCATGATGCCCCTTTTGTTGATCAGCGGCTTTCTCTATCTGTATCCTTCCTGTTTTGAGGGTATCATTGCCGCGATAGGAGGGATGAAGGTAGTAGCCGTTTTTCACTTCGTAATGGCGATTCTCTTTGCCGCCTTTTTCATCGCCCATATCTATATGGCCACGATGGGCCATACCATCTGGAGCGAAGTTGTTACAATGATTACCGGGTATGCGGATAAAGAAGAACATTGATGTATATAACTTGCAGTGAAATATCCCGTTATCGAGCGGGATATTTCACTTTGTCTTTGCTCTTCATCGGCGTGACAATTGTCTGTCATAGCTGTTCTTGTAGTTGAAACTCCCTTGGGACTTTTTATGAGGAATCTCGGATCAGTTTTTTTATTATGTTAAAATTAACATATTGTAATAATTGATAAAATGCTTGACTGCCTCCTGTTGAAAATGCTATGCACTCGGTGCCGTATAACGTGATTATGTGGCAGGGTAAATGCTCTTTTGGGGTTATTGTAAAAATTGAATTTTTACATGCACATTTCAGATGAAAACTTATATTACGTCATAAACAGGAGGTAACAGATGAAAGTAACACGGCGTGATTTTATGAAAGTTACCGGTCTCGGGGCAGTATGTATAGCCTTCAGTCAGGTTGGTTGTGCCGCCTTAAAACCGGTAAAAACTTATGCAGCTAAGATAAAGATTCAAGGGGCGCATGAAGTTATTTCCATATGCGGATTCTGCTCTGTTTCCTGCCATCTTATCTGCCATGTAAAAGATGGTAAAGTTATCAGTGCGGAAGGCGATCCCGGTTATCCGGTAAGTGAAGGGGCGTTGTGTGCCAAAGGCGCTGCTACGTTAGCCATGATTAACAGTGACCACCGACTTTTCAAACCGCTTTACCGTGCACCTTACAGTGACCGTTGGGAAGAAAAAAGCTGGGACTGGATACTGGATCGTCTTGCCAAACGGATAAAAGAGACCAGGGACAGGGATTTCAAACAATTTAACCATAAAAAAGAGCAAGTTAACCGGGTAGAATCAATGTTTCACCTGGGTTCTTCTCAGTTGGACAATGAAGAGTGTGCCGTTGTTCACCAGGCTATACGGGCCCTGGGGGTGGTCCACTTCGATCATCAGGCACGTATCTGACACAGCGCCACTGTTGCGGCTCTGGCAGAGTCGTTCGGACGCGGTGCAATGACCAACCACTGGATAGATATCAAAAATACGGATTGTGCTTTGATAATGGGCAGCAATGCCGCAGAGCACCACCCGGTCTGTTTCAAATGGGTTTTAAAGGCAAGGGAAGAGAGAGGGGCGAAAATTGTTCACGTCGACCCCAAATTTTCCAGAACATCAGCCAGATCTGATTTTCATGTGCCTCTTCGTTCGGGTACGGACATTTCCTTCCTGGGCGGCATGATAAAATATATCATCGAGAACGATAAATATTTTAAGGAATACGTAACGGAGTATACGAACGCTTCCTTCATCGTAAATGATAAATTTGAATTTAATGACGGTTTGTTTATCGGTTACAACGCGGATAAGAAAACCTATGACAAGTCAAACTGGAAATTCGAGCTGGATGGAAATGGAAATCCGGAAAAAGACAAAACTCTCAAACATCCGAGATGCGTCTTCCAGCTTTTGAAGAAACACTATGACCGGTATAATCTGGCCGACGTTTCAGCGACCACGGGCGTATCAAAGGATGATCTGCTCAAAGTTTATACTACCTATGCCGCTACGGGAGCACCCGATAAAGCGGGAACGGTTATGTATGCGTTGGGATGGACCCAGCATACGGTCGGTGTTCAGAACATCCGGGCAAGCGCCATTATTCAGCTTCTGCTCGGTAACATCGGCGTCGCCGGAGGCGGCATCAACGCCCTGAGAGGTGAGCCGAATGTCCAGGGTTCGACCGACCACTGCCTTTTATGGCATATCCTGCCGGGTTATCTCACAGTGCCGCGTGGTGATTTGCCCACACTGGACGCTTATCTCAAGGCATCGACGCCGGTAAGCAATGATCCAATGAGTGCAAACTGGTGGCAGAACTATCCGAAGTACACGGTCAGCCTGTTGAAGGGCTGGTTCGGCGATAATGCCACCAGGGAAAACGGGTTCGGCTATGATTGGCTCCCGAAAGTCGATAAAGGGGAAGATTACTCTTATCTCTACCTTTTTGACAGGATGTATAAAGGTAAAATAAAGGGCGGAAACATCTGGGCCACCGGCCCGGCGAACAGCGCTCCAAACACCAACAAAGTCAGAAAGGCAATGGAAAACCTGGACTGGCTGTCGATCGCGGAAATTCATCATAATGAGACGACGGATTTCTGGCATCGTCCCGGTGCTGATCCGAAGAAGATAAAGACAGAGGTCTTTTTGCTGCCCTCATGTCACAAGGTTGAAAAGGACGGCAGCGTAAGCAACAGCGGGCGCTGGCTGTTATGGCATCACAAGGCTACCGAGCCTCGGGGAGAATCGAAACCGATGGGACAGATCATGGTGGAGATAATGAATAAAGTCAGGGATCTCTACAAGAAGCAGGAAGGTGTCTTTTCGGATCCTATTCTGAAGCTCGATTGGCCCGGCAGTTACGACGCGGAAAAGATGGCCATGAAAATCAACGGTTATTATACCGAAGGGCCCAATAAAGGTAAGCAGTTACCAAGTTTCACAGCCCTAAAGGATGACGGTTCGACGGTATGCCTTAACTGGCTTTATTCCGGAAGCTACACGGAAGAAGAAGGTAACAAGGCAAAACGCCGCGACTATACCCAGACCCCGATGCAGGCAAAGATCGGCATCTATCCCAACTTTTCATGGTGCTGGCCGGTCAACAGGAGAATCCTCTATAACAGGGCTTCGGTAGATCAGAACGGAAGACCCTGGGATCCTGAAAGAGCCGTCATACAGTGGGAAGGAGACAAATGGGCAGGTGATGTTCCGGATGGAGGTTGGCCGCCGCTCGCAAGCGGTAAGGGGAAATATCCCTTCATTATGCGGAAAGAAGGACATGGTCAGCTCTTCGGCCCGGGCAGGGAGGAAGGACCGTTCCCCGAACATTATGAACCGATCGAAACCCCGATCAAGAATCATCCGTTCTCTAAACAGCTGAACAATCCATGCGCCAAAATTATGGATAGCGATGCCGATAAGCGAGCCGTTCCTGCGGATCCGCGTTATCCTATTGTTTTGACGACTTACTGCGTGACCGAACATTGGTGTGGTGGAAGTGAAACAAGGGCCGTACCATGGCTCCTTGAAGCGGAACCACAGCTCTATGTGGAGATGAGCCCTGAGCTGGCAGAAGAAAAGGGCATCAAGAACGGCGATCCCGTCGTGGTTGAGAGCGCAAGAGGCCGGGTAGAAGCAGTGGCCATGGTAACGATAAGAATGAGACCCTTTAAAGTAATGGGTAAGGTTGTCCATGAAATCGGTATGCCGTTTTGCTTTGGTTGGACGACACCCGGTGCGGGTGACGCGACCAACCGTCTGTGTATCGCCGCTGGCGACCCGAACACAACCATACCTGAATTCAAGGCATGTTGCGTGAACATTAAAAAGGCAGACAAGGTTACCGAATTAGCCTTATAAGTACGAAAACCGGGCATTGGATAACTGCCCGCCCGTTAAATAAAAAGGGAGGATAACGAGATGTCAAAGACATTTTTTATTGATACGACAAAATGTACGGCCTGCAGAGGCTGTCAGGTTGCCTGCAAAGAATGGCATGATTTGCCCGCAACGGAGACAAAACAGAGGGGGAGTCACCAGAATCCCCCGGATTTAAACGCCGTTACCTATAAAGTTGTCAGGTTCAGAGAACACAAAGACGGCGACAGGGTGGTATGGAACTTTTTTGCGGAACAGTGCCGCCATTGTCTGGAACCACCATGCAAAGATGCGGCTGACGGTTATCTGCCGGGGGCCGTTTTGAAAGATGAAAAAACCGGAGCTGTTCTTTTTACCGAATTGACGAAAAAATTGCCCAAGGATGCATTTGAAGCTATGGCAAGCGATTGCCCCTACAATATTCCAAGACGGGATGAAAAAACGGGAGCAATTACCAAATGTGACATGTGCATTGACCGGGTCAATAACGGTTTGTTACCCATATGCGTAAAGACATGCCCGACGGGGGCAATGAATTTTGGTGAGAGAGAGGAAATGCTGAAACTGGCTGACAGCCGCCTGGCTGAACTGAAAAAGCAATACCCCGATGCTCAACTGGTAGATGAAACCGATGTTCGCGTCGTGTATCTCATTACCGAAGATCCTGATTACTACCATGATTTTGTTGTGGCACAGGGTCCCGTGGGTATTACGCGGCAGATGGCTCTGGCAAAACTCACCTCGCCGTTAAGGAGCTCCATAAGACGGTTGATAGGATAAAATCAGTTTAGACTCTGAAGAGGGAGATTTTTATCTCCCTCTTTTTATTATTACAATACCAAGAGGCACTAATATGACAAATGATGACAAGGTTTTCACTTCCGATCAGGTTGAAAAGGCCGCCACGGCATTAGCGAAGCTGAAACCGGCTTACACTTCTTTATTAGATTTTTATAAACAGATTTTTGCGGCCCAGGAAGATTCCAGGAGCCGGAAAGCTACCGAACCTATACTGATTTCAAAAGAAAGTCTTTCCGTCAAGGCACAGGGGAAATTTCCTCTGATAAACATGTCGGAATTTGTCATAGATGTGGAAGAAGCAAAGAAACTTTTCAGAACGATATGCGGTATTGCCGAAGAATCGAGCGATGAGATGAAAGAGTCGGCAAAGGGTATGATCGTCGCAATCGATGCGGAAAAACTGGATTTTAACACGCTTTTCACAGGTTTCCTTGGAGAAGACGATACTCTCTTTGAAAAAATCGCAGATGACCTGGCAGTCGATGTCAAGGCTCTCTCATTTATAACCTATAACAGCATTAAACCCTCTCTGTCCGTGTACGCTTCGCAGCTTTCGGTCTATCTCCTGGACAAGGGCCGGCCGTGGGAAAAGGGTTACTGCCCTGTTTGTGGAAGTCCGCCCATGCTGTCAACATTCGAGGAGAATGGAAATCGTTACTTATTCTGCAGTTTCTGCGGGCATAAATGGCATGTTCAGAGGATATACTGTCCGTTTTGCGACAATAAGGATAATAAGACGCTCCGCTACTTCACAATTGAGGAAGAGAAAGAATACAGACTGGATGTTTGCGACAAATGTAAAAAATACGTAAAGGTAGTGGATACGAGAGAAATCGAGCGTATTATCTATCCTCCCCTGGAAAATGTCTCTACGATTCACCTTGATATCAAGGCTCAGGAAATGGGCTTTGAAAGCGTCATTCAACTCGATCTGGATGACTAATCTGTAATTGTAGAAGAAAAACCACGCCTTAACCTTTTACAGATAGCTGTGGAGCCCGGAGAGCACGTAGTTAACTCCGAGGTAAGTAAAGATAACGGCGATAAAGCCGATGATCGAAACCAGCGACATTTTTACGCCTTTCCACCCGTGCAGGAGGCGTGTATGGAGGAAAGCTCCGTAGATCAGCCAGGTGATAAGAGACCATGTTTCCTTCGGATCCCATCCCCAGTAACGTCCCCATGCCCGGTCGGCCCAGGCGGCGCCGGTGATAATTCCCAGCGTTAATAAAACAAATCCTATGGATATCATTTTATAAGTTACTTCATTCAGGAAAGATGCATCGGGAATGATGGATATGTTTACCTTGATCTTTAACAGGTAAAGAATACTTGTCCCGAAAGCAATGGCAAAGCAGGCATATGCGAGGAAACAGCTTATGACGTGACTTATAAGCCAGTTACTTTGCAGCGCGGGAATAAGCGGCTGAATCGAGCAGTTAACAGTGCCGGACAGGGAGGCGTACGCTAATATCAGAAATGCGAAGAAGACGGCGAGTATGCCGAAGGGGTTGTTGCTGTAACGCCTTCTCATTATTAAATAAACAAAGATGATTGACCATGAAAAGAACACAAGGGACTCATAGAAATTCGACAGAGGCACGTGTCCTATGCCCAGCTGGTAGGAATGAATCCAGCGTATAATTATCGCCGCCGTTTGGAGCGCTAATCCGGCAAAAGTGATCAGCACGGCCCATCTCTCTACCGGTTTCTTATGAATGATGATGGAGACAAGAAAAAGAAAGGCGGCGAAGAAATATATAAATGTTACTATACTGACAAGAAAGGTATCGTTCATTATCATCTTATTCTGATTCGGTCTCCCTGATTAACCTCTCCAGTTTCTCCTCAAAAGTTTTTCTGTTTTTAGCGACGCCGGCTGCAACGGAAATTTCGTATTTGTCCTGTGGACCTGATGAAATTCTCAGCCATATTCTTATGTGTGTAAAAAAAAGGCTCAGAATAAAACCGATTATAATAAGACAGAATCCGATCCATACGAGAAAAATTCCCGGATCTTTGCTGACCTGGATACCCGTATAATACAATCTGCTGAAATCCTTAAGGGTAAAGGTAAATCCGCCTTTCTGCTGCTGATTGCCGTCACGACCGTTTTGGAATATCCAGAATATATCGTGTTCTTTGCCCGGTTCGAGCAAAACTCCCAATACCGCGGGTCCCATCCCGCCGGTATCTTGTACGAACCTTGCTATCGCAAAAAAAGAGTTACCGCCCGGCAACGGAACCTTTTTCATCATGTCCAGGTTAAAGATGGTTTCTTTTCCCGTGTTATTGTTCGTCGCGCCGATCAGGAATCCGCTTCCCCCGGCGATACCGTATGCCGCCTGACATAATTTTGTCCCTTTATAAACAAAGGGGTGATTTACTCTTATTACGCCGGAGACAACTTCTTTTCCATTTTCTATTATCGTTAAATCGGTCTTGTATTCTCTGGGCATGCCTGTTTCATAAAAATCGACGCTGAAATCATCACATCGAACGGCAAACCCCAGCTTCCGGGCCTTTTTTTCTCCAAGCAGTATAGCCGTATCCGATTTTTCTCCTTCGATGATATTCATATGGCCGGTAAATCCTCCTATGGTTCCTGTTAATCCACCGGCCAGTATCAGGAGAATACTGATATGCACCAGGAGCATTCCCGTCCTTGAAAATTTCCCCTTTTCCGCGAAAAAGTAACGTGAGCCATCCTTCGTTATCTTTACCGGGTTTCCTGCGAGGGATTGTATAAATGCCTCCGATTGTCGTTCAAGATCCGATATATTTTGAGAACTCAGGAATGTTTTCCGGATCCGGGACGATCTGAAAATCGTGTCGTCGACCTCTTTTTTCTTTGGGAAGATTAACCTGATAATGCGGGGAATCTGTTTGTACGTACAGGCAATAATATTAATTGCCAACAGGCCCAGGAGGGTCGTAAACCACCATGAGTGGTACATGTCGAATATATTAAAGAGTTTTAAGGCGGAGAACACACCGGGACTGTATAAAGCTTTATACCGCTCCATCGGCAGTCCCTGCTGGATTACAGTACCTATGATAGAAGTAACCGCGAGAGACAGAAACAAAAAAATGGTGAGACGTATAGAGGAAAAAAATCTATTCAATTTCTCGATCATGGAAGCCGGTACCAGCATAATAAAAACATATGGAATGATTTTTCATAACGGGGGGTAATGTCGCTGCGTAAAAAACAAAACAAGCGTGACCCCCGACCCCGGAATATCCGGTCAAAGGTCACGCTTTATATCATCATTGTTACAGTTTTTCAATCGTAACGGCACATGCCTTATACTCGGCGGTCAGTGTCGCCGGATCAAAGGCCGGGTTGGTGAGCCAGTTAGCGCAGGATTCACGAAAGTGGAATGCCATCCATACCATCCCGGGCGGGATCTGTTCGGTAACGTTTGCTTTAACTTCTACAGAACCCCGGCGAGAGCGGACCTTGATTTTCTCATTATGATTGATGCCGAGTCTTTGAGCATCATCGAGAGAGATGTCCGCCGTTTCTTCAGGCAGGAGAAAATCCATACCCGCTCGCCCGGTCTGGGTTCTCGTATGATACTGGTATAATCTCCTTCCGGTGCTGAGGACAAAGGGATACTCCTTGTCGGGAACCTCCGCCGGCGGTGTCCAGTCTACAGGATTGAACTTGCCGAGCCCGCAGGTGAAACAGCCGTCTTTATGCAGAAAACATGTACCGGGATGCTCTTCATGAGTACACGGCCACTGCAAGCCGTCATTCTCTATTCGCTTGTACTTGATACCGGCGAGAGAGGGCGCCAGCACGGAAACCTCGTTATCCCAGATTTCCTCTGAACTTTCGGAGGACCACTCATGTCCCATGCGCTTTGCTATTTCTCTGAATATCCACCAGTTAGGTTTTGCTATTCCCGGAGGTTCGCTTACTTTACGAACGCGGTTTACGCGGCGCTCGCTGTTGGTGAAGGTTCCGTCATCCTCGCTCCAGGCTGCCGCCGGTAATATCACATCGGCGAATCTCGTTGTTTCCGTGGGGAATATATCCTGGCAGACAATAAACTCGGCGGACTCGAGCTCGTGTTCGACCTTGGCGATATCGGGTTCACTGTTCGCCAGATTTTCGCCGAAGATATAAAATGCTTTTACCTTTCCGTCGACCAGGCCTTCCATCATCTGCGGTATCATAAGACCGTTTTTATCGGGAAGGTTTTTCACTCCCCATGCCTTTTCAAACCTGGCCCGGGCATCGGGGTTCGTAACCGCCTGGTATCCCGGGAAGACGTTGGGAAGGGCACCCATGTCGCATGCTCCCTGGACGTTGTTCTGGCCGCGAAGAGGGTTGACTCCCCCGCATTCCTTCCCCATATTGCCGAGAAGCATCTGGAGATTTGCAGTGGACATGACGTTGTTTTTCCCGCAGGTGTGCTCCGTAATGCCCAGAGTATAGCAGAGCATGCACGACTCCGCCGCGGCCAGGCGGCGGGCCACATCGCGTATCATATCCTCGGAAACGCCGCATAACTTTGCCGCCTTTTCCAGGGAATATTCCATAACTTTGTTCTTAAGCTCTTCGAAACCGGTGCAGCACGATGAGACGAATTCTTTATCGTAGAGATCTTCGTCGATCAGCACTCGCATAACCCCGTTTATGAACGCTATGTCCGATCCCACCGCGATGGGGACATGGAGCGTTGCAAATGAAACCAGAGGCTGTTTCCTCGGATCGACAACTATAAGCTCCGCGCCGTTTAGGACGGCATTTTTGAGAAATGTTGCGGCAACGGGATGCGCCTCGGTCATGTTGGTACCGATGCAGAGGAACATTTTAGCCCTGCTGAACTCGTCGAACGAATTCGTCATGGCCCCGGAACCGAAAGAAGCCGCCAGACCGGCGACTGTGGGGGCGTGTCAGGTCCGGGCACAGTGATCGATATTATTTGTTCCTATTACCGATCTGAAAAGTTTCTGCATCTGGTAAGAATCTTCATTGATACTGCGGGCGCAACTGACGCCGGCTATTGAATCGGGGCCGTATTTTTCCTTTAATTCTGAAAACTTGCCTGCAACAAGGTTTAGGGCTTCATCCCAGGATGCTTCCCGGAACTCCCCGTTCTCCTTGATTAGAGGTGCAGTCAACCTGTCTTCGGAGTAGATAAAGTCGTATGCGAAACGTCCCTTCACGCAGAGACGTCCTTTATTCGGCGCGCCGTCTTCCACGGCGGTAACCTTTACTATTTTGCCTTTTTTATCTACGTGCAGCCACATCTGGCAACCGACACCGCAATAAGGACAAGTGGTTCGTACCTTCTCCAATTCCCACTGACGACCCTTGAACCTCGATTTGTTTTCAACCAGAGCACCGACGGGGCAGACTTCCACGCACTGGCCGCAGAATACGCAGTCACTGTCAAAATACGACTGATCCGTCCCGGCGACGATCTTTGATTTGCCACCTCGATAACCGTGACTTATAGCACGATTGACCACCACTTCATTACATGCCTGTACGCAGCGACCACACAGGACACACCGGCTGAAATCACGGATGATGAAAGGATTATCCGCTTCCGTAGGATGCGGTTGAGGGGTGATAGTAAAAGGAATATCGGTGATGCCGTAGCTGTATGCCAGGTCCTGCAAACGGCAATTACCGTTGGATTCACAGGAGAAGCAATTGTGATTGCCGCTGGCCAGAAGAAGTTCGATGTTCAGTTTTCGTGCCCGATGGACCCGCTCGGTATCCGTCCATACTTCCATGTCATCGGTAACCGGCGTGCTGCATGCGGCGATTAGAGATCGTGCTCCTGTTACTTCGACAACACATATCCGACATGCACCGGTTGGTGTTGCTCCTTTCAGATAACAGAGAGTTGGTATTTCAACGCCGCTATCTGCTGCAGCGTCGAGAATGGACTGACCGGGTTCAAACTCGACACAACGTCCATTTAAATGAAAAGTTCCTTTGTCCATGATTTAACCTCGAAATGTTGCAAAAAATACTTTACGGTATTCCTGTTATACGGGAAACCGGAGGAACAATTGATAAATCAGATTTCCTGCCTTGCAACAAAAAAATGTGCTTTGCCGGAGTTCCTGAGCAGGATGTGCCATAATCTTTAAAATCCTTCTTTTCTGAGAGCTTGCTGCTGAAGGGTTAATAAGCGTAAACAAGCCGTTTACAGCCTGCTACGGCAAATTCCGATTATGTCTATCCGTAACCGTTATGAGCGCTCTAACAATGAAGGTTCACTCGATAGCAGAGCATTGTATGGAGCACATCAGACGGGTAACGGTTTATGTCAATAATGACATATTGTCAAGTGATTTTCTCGCCTTCCATGAGAAAAGACCGGAATTATTCCGGATAGCCTCATATTAAAAGAGCTTTGAAGGCAAAGTATTCCTTATTGTCTCGGATATCGGGGTCTTGCCCTTCGGACGGGCTTCCTGTTTCAAGCTTGAGTCATGATGAAAGACGCTGACCGGTTTCCTGTAAAACGTTTGTGTTCCTGACTTGGATTTTCCGAGTGGTTTTAGGAAATTGTCCGGCTATACAGGATCACTGTAAAATCCGTTTCGGTTGTGCAAGGACAAGCACGAGTCCGGCAAGGATCAGGAGGGTTCCGATGGTCATATACATGTTGAACGATTCACCAAGCAAGAGCGTCGCCAGTATGGATGCCAGCACAGGCTTGAGAAAAAAGGCCATACCGGCTTTCTGGGCCGAGGTGTTGAGTATGCCGAAATAATAGAATGCGTATGCCATGGCTGTGCCCATTATGGAAAGATACAGGATGGGAAGCCAGAGGTTTTCCATCGCCGCGAGATTTTCCGGAGAAATCTTCATGCAGGCAAATGGGAAAAGCATCAGACTGCCGAAGAGAGCTGAAAAGCCCATGAGTATAGTTGCCCCGTATCGGGCTACTACCCTGCGTGAAATGCATATGCTCGTGGCGAATAAAATAGCCGATAGAATCATAATCGCCAGCCCTCCGACCGAACGGTATGTAAGGGAGCCAGACTCGAAGGAAAAGAATATCACTCCTGCGACGCCCAGGAATACGGCGAGCCACTTTCGAAGGGTCCAGGATTCGCCGTTGATATACCGCGCAAGCACGATAACAAAGACCGGGTTGACGCTGAATACCACCGCCGCAGACGCAGCCTTTTCCAGTACCAGAATCGCCAGGTGAAAGAGCGGTATCGACAGGGCGATCCCGATAAAAGCGTTGAGCAGAAAAATCCCGATATCGGTCAGGGTTAACGAACGAATCCTGAGACTGAGAAGGGGTATCGAGATGCAGAGCAACACTATACCCGTGACGAAAAAACGGATAAACGTCAAAACAACGGGATCTACACTGTTTCCGATAAATTTGCTTGTCACCTCCACGGTACTGAACAGCCCGACTCCGGCAATAAGGCTGATGATCCCGATTATTTCATCTCTGGACATTATACACCCGCTTCAGAGGCCGGAGGGAATCACCTGCCGACCGGTTTACTGTAGTGTCGCCGAAAGCCGGTATCAAGCGGGCATTCTTTAACACATTTCTTGTCTGATTCCGGTAACGACTCTTTTCCTGACAGAGTCAATATAGGAAAAGCGTTACCATGAGTCAACGGAATAATAAACATGACTTTGTGGTAAGGGCACTGATGGTTATGGAGGGAACAAATATCAGATAGTCCGTATTGACGATTCAAATTAAAAAATTGGTTGACAAAGGTACATTCGAACACTATATTCCAAAAATACGATATGGAGGTCGTGCTTATGAGAACGTTCCTTAAAGTGATGAAAGCCCTGTCCGATCCGAGTCGTGTCAAGATCATGAAGATGCTGCAAAAACGAGTCATGTGCGTATGTGAGATCAAAGAAGCGCTCGGCATGGCGCAATCAACTGCGAGCAAGCATCTTAAGATTCTCGAAAATGCCGGTTTGATTACCTTTTATAAAGAGGGCCTGTGGGTCAACTATACACTGGCGGATGGTATAAGCAGTCCCTATGCGGCCAGCCTGATGGGCAATTTGAAGCACTGGTTGAACGATGATCCGGAGATTATGGCGTTATCGAAACGACTGCCCAACATTCGAAGGGAAGACATCTGCGGAGTTTAGTATAGTTTTTTTGCAACGTATATATTGCTATATCGCTAAACAGGAAATCATATGCTGGAATTTTATGCCGGCAGTTGACTTAAGATCATGGCAGATATGAGAAGGTATTATTTATGAGAGAACGAACCAAGTTATTATTAATAGCCGGAGTTTTCCTGGCGGCTTATTATATCCCGTGGAGCGAGCCGGTTATCCGTCGGTCGGGGCTTGAAGCTTTCATGATGCTTCAGGAGTACGCCCGGCAGCATGTTCTGACATGCCTGATCCCGGCGTTCTTCATCGCCGGTGCCATTTTGGTCTTCGTGTCCCAGGCTTCCGTACTGAAGTACTTCGGCGCTCAGGCGAGCAAGGTGCTCTCCTATTCCGTGGCCTCCGTGTCGGGTTCAATTCTCGCGGTATGTTCATGCACGGTGCTGCCGCTTTTTGCCGGTATTTACACGCGTGGAGCCGGTATCGGCCCGGCGACGGCGTTTCTTTATTCCGGGCCCGCCATAAACGTTCTGGCCATTACACTTACTGCAAAAGTGTTGGGTTGGCAAATGGGACTTGCCCGCGCTGTCGGTGCGATAATCTTTGCCGTCATTACGGGATTGCTTATGGCCCTTATCTTCCGGAAAGACGACGCGAAGCGTAACAAGGGGCAGATATATGTGCCTGATGCCAACGCCGATCAGCGGACCCTGCTGCAGGACAGTCTTTATTTATTGATCATGGTTCTGATTCTGGTTTTCGCCGCCTTCGCCAGGCCTGTTCCCGGGGCGAGCGGTCTATGGTCGATGATCTTCGCGTACAAGTGGTACATTACAGCCTTTCTGCTGGTCATCCTGGTTTTAATGCTCAGGGCATGGTTCACGAAGGATGAATGTATTACATGGGTCGAATCTACCTGGGGGTTCATGAAGCAGATATTCCCGCTCTTGATCGTCGGCGTTCTTGTAGCCGGCTTTCTGCTGGGAAGACCCGGACACCCGGCTCTTATTCCGGAACAGTATGTTCAATCGCTATTAGGCGGAAACTCGGTGTGGGCCAACCTGTTTGCCTCGGTCGCGGGAGCGCTGATGTATTTCGCGACTCTGACGGAAATTCCCATACTTCAGGGACTCCTGGGGGCCGGTATGGGCAAGGGGCCCGCTCTGGCCCTGCTCCTGGCCGGGCCCGCATTGTCATTACCGAACATGATAGTGATAGGCAATGTTATGGGTGTAAAGAAAACAGCTACATTCTGCGGTATCATTGTCATTATGTCTACCATCGCGGGTTTAATTTACGGCAGTTTTACCGGATAGAAATTCGGATAGAAATAAGGTGTTTTGAAAAGGAGACAGTAATGGAAATTAAAGTATTAGGTCCGGGGTGCCAGAGGTGCCGGAAGACGGAAGAAGTCGTCAGGGAAGCGGTGGCAGAGGCCGGTGTGGATGCGACAATTGAGAAAATCACCGATGCGATGAAGATCGCCGGATATGGTGTCTTCGGGACGCCGGCCGTAGTCATAGACGGAGAGGTAAAATGTGTCGGCAAGGTTCCCGAAAAGGAAGAGGTCAAGGCATGGATCAGTTAATAACCTCTACACTTTGTTTGAATGATTCAACATCATTGAGGTAGATATATTCGATGCGAAATATCGTTTACTGTTGGTACCTGCTTTCAGTTTTTTATTGCAGGTGCTGATTTTCTGAATATTTACGGTTGTCCGGCGGACTATGGATTTCGAAAAATTACCTGTGTCGGGTATGGCCGCCATGATCGATCCGGGTGCGGAGAAATACATCCCCTGTAAGAATTACATACCCCGTAAGATAAGTGTCACCGTTTCGGGCTCTGGATGCCTGTCACGAAGAACCGCCGTTATTATCTTTTCTATTATCTTCTTGACACGCAGTAATATTTTTGGCATATGACCAGATGCATTTGCAAAGCAGGCAGAACTATGAATTAACACTATGAATTATTACGTTAAGAAGGAGGAGCCATGAGTGTGGAACTAGGTCAGGAATTACAGGAACTGCTTGATAAGGCCAGAAAAGCGCAGGCGATCGTCGAACATTGGTCGCAGGATAAGGTTGATGAGATGGTACTGGCTGCGGCTTGGGAAACGATCAAACCGGAGCACGCCAAGGAATGTGCCGAGCTCGCTGCCAAAGAAACGAAAATGGGTATTTTTGAAAACAAATATCCCAAACACCGTAACAAAGTTTTGGGTGTTCTTCGCGATATGGAAGGAGCTAAAACATGTGGTGTTGTTGATGAAGATCCCGAGAAGGGGCTTTTCAGAGTCGTTAAACCCATGGGTGTTATTTTTGCACCTACACCCTGCACAAACCCGACGGCAACTCCAGGAGTCATGGGTATTCTCGCGCTGAAAACCCGTAATGCAATCATCTTTGCACCCCATATGATCGCACGTCGTTGTGCCAATAAAACCGTTGAGTTCCTGAGAGCAGGTCTTAAAAAGGTCGGCGCTCCGGAAGACTTGATACAGGTAATGGATAAACCGTTCATCGAAGATATTCAGAAAATGATGAAGGTGTGCGATATCGTTATTTCCACTGGCGGTACTCAGTCTGTTATCGCAGCTTACTCAAGCGGAAAACCGGCATTAGGCGTCGGAGCCGGAAATTCGGTCATGATCGTTGATGAAACAGCCGATATCAAGGATGCGGCCAAAAAGATCTTTATGAGCAAGACGTTTGATAACGCCACTTCCTGCTCAGCAGAAAATAACCTCGTTATCCAGGAGTCGGTGTGGGATCAGACGCTCGCGGAGCTCAAGTCTTATGGCGGATATCTTTGTAATGCCGAAGAGAAAGCCAAGCTTAAAGAAGCGGTATGGCCGGACGGCGTGCATATAAACGCCCAGGTCGTGGCCCGTCCCGCTCTCAAAATCGCCGGCATTGCCGGTCTGGAAGTTCCCGAAGGCACCAGGTTTATCATGGTGCTCGGCGATGATCCGGTCGAAACCGACAAATTTGCCGATGAGAAACTCTCCGTGATCGTTACTCTTTGGAAATACAAAGAATTCAGTGATGCTCTCGATTATCTTAAGAGAATTCACCTTGTTCGTGGAATCGGTCACTGCTGTGGTATCCATACCACCAACGAAGAACGTATCTACGAGCTTGCCGAGCAGGCAAAGGTCAGCCGCCTGATGGTCAACCAGCCGCAGTGCCTGGCAAACAGCGGAGCAACCACCAACGGTATGCCCTGGTCCATGACACTTGCCTGTGGTACCTGGGGTAATAACGGTTCGTCGGATAACATAACATGGAAACATATGGTTAATCATACGTGGGTTTCACGGCCGATTCCCGAATATAAACTTGATGAGGATAAACTTTTTAAAGCACACTGGGATAAATATGGGAAATAGCTATCCGGTCGGCATGCATGCCGGAGATGCTGTATCCGAAAGTATCATAGTTAAACGGCACCGGGAGTTCGCCGGGTAGTCGTGCGATTGTTTGCTTTTGCATATTAATGAGAATAGGAGATCATAAATGGAAAGACAGGAAATTGCCGATAAGGTACTGGCCTTCGTGAGAAAAGCATTGGCCAAGAAGGATGTAAAGATT
The DNA here is from genome assembly GCA_002327865.1 of Syntrophaceae bacterium UBA2210. Classification (GTDB taxonomy): domain Bacteria; phylum Desulfobacterota; class Syntrophia; order Syntrophales; family UBA2210; genus UBA2210. Next base: position 77,655 of record DCUQ01000009.1, on the reverse strand, counting down.
GATCCTGCAGCCTCCCTCGTTAATCAGGGACTGAACTCTTCCGGTCGCCTCGAACTATTTACCATGATCGAAGATGAATGGGACTTGATGCTTGACGAAGATGAGACTGATGGAGTGAAAACCCTGAATGACGCTATTGATATGGTAGAAAGGGCGCTTGCCTAAGCTGTTTCATTAACGTGAAGAGTTACAAAAGGGGCAGGTCCTTAAGGGCCTGCCCCTTTTCAATTACTGATATTGTTAGAACTATTCAGCCGTCACAGATGTGCGTGCTTAGAACCTCTCGAAATTCGCTGATTATGCGAGCGCGTCTTTGAGCGATTCCATGTCCCCGATATTTTTCATACTGACATCTCGACTGATTTTTCTCATAAGGCCGCACAGTACCTTTCCGGGGCCGAGCTCCAGAGCGTTGTCGATTCCGGCCTGTATCATTTTTTCCATTTCCTCGATCCATCTTACCGGATTGTTGACCTGCTGAGTCAGGAGCTGTCTTACCGCGTCTTTTGACGGATAGAAGTCGGCTTCGACGTTGGACAATACGGGTATATTCAAGTCCCCGATCTCGATGGATTTCAGGGCTTCGCCCAGCCGGTCGGCGGCCGGTTTCATGAGCTTGCTGTGGAACGGAGCGCTGACTGCCAATATTACGACCCGCTTGGCGCCTTCGGCTTCGGCCTTCTCGGCGGCCCGTTTAACCGCTTCCGTATGACCGGAAATAACGATTTGTCCCGGGGCGTTATAATTGGCCGGGGCTACAAACTGTCCCTGAGCGCTTTCTTCGCATATTTTCTCAACCGCGGCGGTATCCATTCCCAGGACGGCTGCCATACCACCGACTCCTACAGGAACGGCTTCCTGCATGAACGTGCCTCTTTTGCGCACGATGCGAACCGCATCAGCGAATTTCAAGGTTCCTGAAGCTACCAGGGCGCTGAATTCGCCCAGGCTGTGACCGGCTACTACTTCAGGGGTAATATCGCTTTCCTGCTGCAAGACACGCAACGCCGCGACACTGACCGTCAGAATGGCAGGCTGTGTGTTCATCGTCAATTTAAGATCATCTTCCGGACCCTCAAAACAAAGTTTGGATAAGCTTTCACCCAGAGCTTCATCGGCTTCCGCGAATACATCGGCGGCTACCTTGAAATTATCTTTAAGGTCTTTTCCCATCCCCACATACTGGGATCCCTGACCCGGAAACAGAAACGCATATTTAGCCATAATTTACCTCCTCATGTTAAAGTTAACGTTATTTAATAACGACCGGCATTGATAGAACAATATCCCGCCAATGTCAATGCAAAACAGGCGGCCGCTGTAAAAGAAAGTCCCCGATTCGGTGTATCGAACCGTGCGCTCAAGGCTTATAATCATTCGTCGAGGGTGGATTATTACTACGGCAATTAAAGAGGTTTTCATAACCTCATAAAACATGCCTTTTTTGTCATTCCGCGCACGCGAAGCACGACACGGAATCCAGTGTTATCAGGCAATTCCCGGATTCTACCGTATCAAGTACGGGGGCATCCAGCCCCGACTTTGAAATATATTGCTGCCGTAGTAATAACGCCGCCGGATTGTCATGCAATGGAAAGGTCTAATCGATGGCACGGATGTCTCGAATATCTACTTTGCCGTCGAGGGTGTCGCAAGCGTGTTCTCTGTCGGGGGCGAAGAACCGTATGCAGACACCGCAATCCGAACTGATATGACGCGGCACGGGAATCATCTTGTAAGGAATCTCCGCTCTTTTCAAGAGTTTCTCGGCAAGCAGCGCTTCGCTTGTCGAGTCGAAAAGAAGGATAAGACAACCTTTCATATCGGTCATATTCTTACAACCTTGCCTGCTGACAGCATGGTTTCCGCGATGTCGTACATGTTCGATATTATACCTGCCCGGATTTTTTCCTTGAGCCCGAAAAAGTCGAGACAGGTCCCGCAGACCAGAATGCTGATTCCCGAATCTTCCAGGGCCTGAATGTCTTTGAGTACCTCGGACCCTTCCGTTGTGAGCTTTACTCCCGAATTGAAAAATATCAGCGCGTCGGGTCTCGGTGAAATTTCGCCCAATGTGTGAAAAAATCCCCTTATCAGGATGTCTCCCAGCGTATCGTCTCCGTGTCCCATGCGGTTATAAGGCAATACGACAACCAGGGGACCGGTGGATGTTACTGCGGTTTTTTCTTCTTCCCGGTTGTTACCGTTACCCTGTGTGATGCTGATGCAGAAATCGTCTTCCCTTGCCTCGACATCCGCTTTACACCCCTGGCTTTTCGCCATCCGGCACACATTATCCCTGGCGGCTTCGTTATCGACGATTACAACACAGTCAACGCCCTCTTCGATTGCTTTTTTCGTCATGAGCACCGGCTGAGGGCATGCGAGCCCTCTGGCATCTATTTCTTTTTTCATAAAAAATCCCCTTTTTTTCTTTGGGTAAGTTTTTCCACTGCGATAAGGGCGGATTGAACATCGTTTTTCTCAAGGAAATATCCCAGACTGAGTCTCACCGTTCCCGCTGAAAAGGTCCCGATAGTCTTGTGAGCCGCAGGCGCACACTGCAGCCCCGGTCTTGACATGATATTAAATTCTTCATCGAGGGCCATGGCAACCTGGGAGGCATCCAATCCCGATATATTGAAAGACACAACAGCCGTTTGTTTCTCTGCATCCGTGCACCCGTACAGGATAACGCCGGGGATGGATTTGAGACCTTCCAAAAGCATCGCGGTCAGCGACGCCTCTTTCTCACGTATGATTTCCATCCCGACGGAACGGATGAACCGGATACCTGCGTTGAGTCCGGCAATTCCTATGATATTCGCTGTCCCTGCTTCGTATTTGTCGGGAAGAAAATCAGGATGTTCTTCCCACTCGGATCTGCTGCCCGTGCCGCCTGTCATTATGGGATCGATTTCTTTTTCCAGCCCCTTGGCTATGTAGATGCCACCCGTCCCCTGGGGGCCGAAGAGGGACTTGTGGCCGGTGAATACGAGAATATCCACAGACATTTCCTCAACATTTATAGGAATAACACCCGCGGTCTGTGCCGCATCTACGCAAAATATCACTCCTCTTTCACGGGCGATTTTTCCTGTTTCGGAAATGGGCATGATAGTGCCCGTAACGTTGGAAGCATGGGTAAGATAGATTGCTTTAGTCTTTTTCTTTATGTTACGGGCGATATCTTCCGGGTCCATCTCGCCTGAGGATGAACAGGGTATGACAGACAGCTCCACCCCTCTTTTCTCCATCAGCCGCAGCGGGCGCATTACCGAATTGTGTTCCATAGAGGATGTGATCACATGATCGCCGGGCTTCAAAAGGCCTGAAATGGCGATATTGAGAGACTCTGTAGCATTCTTGGTAAAAGCGACTCTGAGAAGGTTCTCTATGCCGAAGAGTTCTGAAACGGCCTCCCTCGCATCGAGGATGATCCGCCCGGCGTCCAGAGACATGCGATGTCCCGATCGTCCCGGACTTGCCCCGATCGAGTGAAAATACTCCGCCATTGCCTTGATGGTCTCCTCTGGTTTCGGCCATGAGGTAGCAGCGTTGTCCATGTAGATTGTGTCACGCATATAATCCGCCCTGGTGCTCATTTTCCGGGACCATGACTTTTCCGGTCCGTGAAAGTTTTATCTACGAACGGACACTACGAAAAAACAACCGATTGGTCAAATTCAAATAAGTTATAAAATCCGGGGTGATTATAGAGATAATTGATAGACTGGAACATGACCGGTCCGGTCCGGGGGGCGAGACGCGCGCTGTCGTGAAACTGCGGTCCGTAATTCAGATCGATTTGATCGGAAGGGGTGATCCAGATCGTTTCCGGCGATCATCTGTTAACGCGTGGCGACCCCGGAGAAAAACCGAACCGCTTCTGTAAATCACTGTTACGGCAAAATCATACGCAGATCTTCCTCGATCTCTTTCAGACGGTCTATATCGGATTCCCGGATAACTCCGCTCCGTTCGGCCAGCCTTTTCCTGGCGGCTTCCAGTTCTTTTTCCAGGCTGATAATGGTGTCCCCCATGACTTGCCGCAGGTCTGCCGGTGCCGCCTCGGGCGCCGCCATCGTACTTGTCATTCTCTTGGGCTCGAGTATCAGAGACTCTCTGAGCCGGGGAACATAGGCTTCCATGTTTAGATCTTCTTTGATCCTGGTCGCGAGGGTTTCGCTGGCCGTCGGTTCGCCGTGGGTCACAAAGACCTGGGGTTTTGATTCGGCAAAGTGCCCCGCCCACTCGAGCAGCCCTTTCTGATCGGCGTGTGCCGAGAAGCCGCCTATTGTAAAGACCTTTGCCGCCACGGCGATATCTTCCCCGAATAACCTGACCCGCTTTTCTCCGTCCACGATTCTTCTTCCTGTTGTTCCCATGGCCTGGAATCCAACGATGACAATACTGGCCCCCGGGCGCCATACGTTATGCTTGAGGTGGTGCTTGATCCGCCCCGCAGTGCACATGCCGCTCCCCGCTATGACGATTGCCGGGCCTTCCCGCTTATTGATCGCCATGGATTCTTCCGTAGTGAGCGTGAATTTCAGATTCGGCATGTCGAAGGGATCAAACCCCTGGTTAACGATGGCCATTGCCTCTTCATCGTAATATTTTTTATTTTTACGAAATATCTCGGTAGCTTTTATCGCGAGCGGGCTGTCAAGATAGATCGGTATGTCGGGCAGGGACCCGTCCCGCTGAAATTCTCCCAGGATGTACAATATTTCCTGTGTCCTCTCCACCGCAAATGCCGGGATAACGACTTTCTCATTGTTTGATGTGGCATACTCGATAGCTTCAAGGAGTTCCACCTCGCTGTCCTCGAAAGAACGATGAAGGCGGTTTCCATATGTCGATTCTATGAAGAGATAATCGGCATCTTCGATCACTGAAGGGTCTTTAACGATTAACTGGCTGTTTTTTCCGATATCTCCCGAGAAAACAATCTTTATCTCCGTGCCGGCGTCTTCTATCCACAGTTCTATGATTGACGAGCCGAGGATGTGTCCAGCGTTCCTGAAACGTGCTCTCATTCCCGGTTCTATGTCGATTATCTGATCCCGTTCCACCGGTGAAAGATAGCGAAGGCTTTCCTGTGCGTCTTCGAGCGTATAGAGCGCCTGGAGGCTCTTTTTATTGCCTTTTCGCTTGCTTTTGCGTGTCTGCCACTCCGCTTCCATTTCCTGTACATGCCCCGAATCGAGGAGCATTATTTCGCATAGCTCCACTGTGGGCGGAGATGTAATAATCTTTCCGTGGAAACCGTCTTTGACAAGTTTGGGAATCCTGCCGCTGTGGTCTATATGCGCGTGGGTCAGCAGGAGGGTGTTTATTTCGCGGGGATCGAATCCCCAGTCCGCCCAGTTGCGCCACTCGGTCTGTTTTCCCCCCTGGAAAAGGCCGCAGTCCAGCAGTATTTTCTTGCCGCGGGAATCTTCGATGAGATAGTTCGATCCCGTCACGGTTCCTGCCGCTCCCATACAGGTTATTGTAATCATTCTCGTTTCCTTTCCTGCCGCAGGTTCAGAATTCTATGTTGTTGGGTGTACGGGGGAATGGTATGACATCCCTTATGTTGGATATGCCGGTGATCAGCATGATCAGCCGTTCGAATCCCAGGCCGAAACCACTGTGAGGAACTCCCCCGAATCTTCTGGAATCCATATACCACCAGTAATTATCTTTGGGCAGTCCCATTTCATCCATCCTCGCCTCCAGGATATCGAGACGTTCCTCGCGCTGGCTCCCGCCGATTATCTCCCCGATGCTGGGCACAAGCACATCCATGGCGGCAACGGTTTCCCCGTCGGGGTTCACTCTCATGTAGAAGGGTTTTATTGTCGCGGGATAGTTGTGCACGATCACCGGTTTTTTGAAGTGCTGTTCGGTAAGGTAGTGTTCATGTTCGGACTGAAGGTCTTTCCCGAATCCCACGTCATAGTCGAATTTGTCTTTGACCCTGCTTAGTATGTCCATTGCTTCCCGGTATGGAAGCCTCACAAAATCGGATGAAGCAATGTTTTCGAGGGTTGCCATCAGGTTTTTATCCACGAACTTCGCAAAGAGTTCAAGATCGGCGCTGCATTTGTCCATTGCATGCGTAACAAGATATTTGACCATTTCTTCACCGAGGTCCATATCGCCTTCAAGATCGCAGAACGCCATCTCCGGTTCTACCATCCAGAATTCCGCGGCATGCCTGCGCGTGTTCGAATTTTCCGCCCTGAAGGTGGGTCCGAAAGTATACACATCGCCCAGTGCCAGCGCGAACAGTTCCGCCTCGAGTTGCCCTGACACGGTCAGGTTTGCCTGCCTGCCGAAGAAATCCTGAGAGTAGTCCGCGACTCCATCTGTTCTAGGAAGATTATCCGGGTCCAGCGTTGTCACTCTGAACATCTCTCCGGCTCCTTCGCAATCGGATGCAGTTACGATGGGAGTGTGAATATAGGTAAAGGCACGTTCTTTGAAAAATGTATGTATGGCGTATGACAGTTCCGATCTGATGCGGAAAGCAGCCCCGTACTTGTTTGTCCGGGGTCTGAGGTGCGCGATGGTACGCAGAAACTCATCGCTGTGACGTTTCTTCTGCAGCGGGTATGACTCCGGCGCAATACTGATTATCTCCATGTTGTCTGCCTGTATCTCCCATTTCTGCCCTTTACCTTTCGATACCAGAAGATTACCGGTCACGGTCACTGCGGATCCTGTCGAAAGCTTCAGAATTTCGTTGTAGTTGGTCATTTGTTGATCCGCGATGACCTGAATATTCGCAAGGCATGATCCGTCGTTGACCTCTATAAAGGAAAAACCCTTTGAATCACGTCTGGTCTTAACCCATCCCTTGATCAAGATCGAATCGACAGGTGAGTCCAATTCCAGCAGTTTGAATATCTTTGTGCGTTTCATTGTCCACTTGTCCTCTTACAGTAAAAAGATTTTGTTCTTAAGACATTTTTTAATCATGTCTTCGGGCCATATACTTGCCTGTATTTCGCCTATATGCGCCTTTCTGAGGTAAAACATGCAAAGCCTTGACTGGCCTATGCCCCCTCCGATAGACAGGGGAAGCTCTCCTTTGAGCAGACGCCGGTGAAAGAAAAGATCCTGTCTTTCCATGTTGCCGGTGATCTCCAGTTGTTTAAGAAGGGTCTCGGGATCTACACGGATTCCCATGGAGGAAAGTTCATACGCGCAGTCGAAGACCGGGTAGTACACGAGGATGTCTCCGTTAAGTCCTTTTCGCCCGTTCGCGGTGGGAGTGGACCAGTCGTCATAATCGGGTGCTCGGCCGTCGTGCGGCTTGCCGTTTTTCAGTTTCGCTCCGATTCCTATGAGGAAGATAGCTCCATATTCCTTGCATGCTATGTTTTCCCGTTCCTTTGGTTCAAGGTCGGGATACATTTCTTCCAGTTCCTCGCTGTGGATGAAGGTTATTTCTTCGGGAAGTATCGGTTCGATGACATTGCGCCGGTAACAGATGTACTTTTCGGCCCGCCGTATGACATCATATATCTTCCTGACGATGCATTTCAGAAATTCCAGGTTTCGTTCCTCTTCCGATATCACCCGCTCCCAGTCCCACTGGTCGACATATATTGAATGCGTGTTATCGAGCACCTCGTCGGGTCTTACCGCATTCATGTCTGCGCATAAACCATGGCCCTGTTTTACGCTGTAATCAGCCAGCATCATACGCTTCCACTTCGCCAGGGATTGTGCCATCTCGACACCCATATCGCCGGCTCCTTTTACTTTGAAAGAGACAGGTTTTTCAATACCGTTAAGATCATCGTTGATCCCCGTGCCCGATCTGACGAACAAGGGAGCCGTTACGCGCATAAGATTCAGTTCGAAAGACAGATTAGTCTGGAAAAAGGTTTTGATCTGACCGATAGCTTTTTCTGTTTCGCTCAGATCCAGTAACGGTTTATATTTCTTCGGTATGTAAAGATTTGATTCCATAAAACAACTCCTGCCGGAAATTTCTTATGCGTGCAAAACACGTATTGCCATGCATCACGCGCGGACACTATCAAACCTTGGGATTTGTTGCAAGATAATAGCCATGTACTGTTTGTCCGCCCGGCGTTTTTCCCCTTGAACTGAACAGCGAGCGCATTCCCCGCTGCTTGCGGCGGGGTTAGCGAGCGAATAAAAAATGAAAAATTCCTTAACAGTCGGAGATTCCCCGCAACTTGTTGAGGGGAGATTCAATCCTGCCTAGGCAAAGCTCGTATTATCCCGAGTTTTGTTTTCGAACGTGCCGGGCACTGCAAAGGGAGCGGTATTCAGGCGGTCTCAGTTCAAAATGTACGGGATAGCGATATCGCGCCGTACTGTTGTTCTTTCTCCTGAGTCTCAAATTCTTTTGTCTGATAGACGTGGGAGTATGTAATTTTGAAACGACCTGCCATAAATCCGATTCCTCCGACAAAACAGGCGACAAAATGTTTCTTGTCGACACTATGGCTGTCCCGGAACGTGTTACCGTCTAAAAGAATATTTCGTGCCACGGCCGATCCATTAACGGCGAAGAAGAAATGCGCACCGGCGCGATGAAGTATGCTGTAGAGTTTCGAATCGGCATCGTCCAGCGGGGCGTTATTATCCGAGCCCGGTGTGATGATATACGTCCCGAAATCATTCGGAAGATGCCAACCGAGGCGTAATTCCCCTCCCGTGCTCGCAAGGGTAAAGGCATTTCCGATACCTGCGCCTATATGGGGAATAAAATCGAAACCCAGTCCCCCTGAACATTCTTCTCTGAACAGTCGCCATTTGCGCTCGAAGAACATATTAATGAAGGGCTCGTCGTTCAACTGGTGTTCCCACCCCTGGGGATCGGTTGCCGCGACCCACTGGTGGATGACTCTCTGAACATTTTCCGCATATGAGTGAGGGCCGACGATACCGGCATCGAACTCGAGGGTATCCATCCGGCGGTCGTTCTTGCTGTGAAATCCGATTGCCAGATATGTTATGCCGGCGTAGGGCCGGTCGTCTCTTATGAGATCGCTCCGCTCAATCTCCTCCGGTGTGTATATATTCTGGCCCAGTGAAAAGGATATGGAACGCTGGTATCCCGGATCATTAATAAAGGGCAGATTTTTAATGATCGGATAACTCCATGAGGGCATGTGCGGGTCGTCTCGATATGATGAAAGATCCGGCGAGATCCATGAGATCTTTGTTCCGTGTGTGTACTGACGATCCGTCTTGTAGAAGAAATCATTCTCCATATACAGGGTAACTGTGCCCATGCGTCGCGCGATATCATCGTCAGCCCCGGCTCGCAGGGGAATAAAAAACAGGCACCACACTGTGATCGACAATAATATTATAATGTATGGTGTCCTGCGGAGGTACGTCACTATTCTTTCCCTTTTTGTTTTTTCAGTCTAGGAGCCGGATCGAAAGAGTATGGCCGGCAATATACGCATCCGGAGTATCGATTTGATCTCTGATGTGCATGATTCCACACAGTTCGCATTTCCCTGTGCAGTAGCATAAATAACACCAAAATTGAATTCATATTCGTTACGGTTGCATTCTCACCCGGCCGCCTTCAGGAAAAAGCGGACAGGCTGATAAGCATCGGGGATTATTCCCCGGTGACCTGGAGAATTGGACCAGAGTCCGATGCACGACAAATATTGCTTGACAAGCAATTGCAAAGGTTATATTTGAACTGGTCAGTCTAGAAAATGACCGGAAGGTTTTCTATCATGCGTTATCACAAAAAGCAAGAACGGAAAAAGGCCATGGAGGCCTTTATGCGCCAGGGTGTCCTCGACGCCGTCATAGGGTTGCTGATGCGTGACGGTGTTCAGGGTATTACGATGGATCGCGTGGCAATGGAGGCGGGAGTCGCAAAGGGGACTCTGTATGTCTATTTCAAAAACAAGGAAGAGATCCTTGACGCCGCGGTCGAAGCCAGCTTTGAACCTCTGATTGTAGAACTGACCGGCATAATGGATGCCGATAAAGCGCCCGATAAAAGGCTCGAAGATTTTTCCCGCCTTAACCTTCAGTTTTTTGACGAACAGCAGGATCTGATCCGGATACTTTTTTATGACCGTGAAAGGATACATTCCGAAAAGAATCGCTTCAACGACGACAGATACTTGACGCTTTTAAGCAAGGTTGCCGAGGTCCTGAATGAGGGCGTAGATACAGGACTTTTTGCTCCTATGGATTCGATGAAGATTGCCGCCATGTTCATCGAGGCCAATATGGGAATGGTGATGCAAAGGATCCGTGACGGGATTTCAGGGGATGTCGAACAAGACGCAAGACAGATCATAAGTATATTTATGGAAGGATTGAGAAGAAAGCAATAAGATACAAACAGGTTTTTTGTAATCATTTAAAGAATAAGGGAATTATACGCCGTAATCCCTGAACGCGAAAGCTTCAGGGCGATTTTTATTAATAAGAGGAGAGTCTAATGCGATTCAGTATAAAGGATTACAAATTTATCACGTGGAATGTAATTCCGGTGATCCTGCTGGCCGGTTTTTTACTGGCGGGATGCGAAAGCACCGAACGTGAACAACCGCAGCGCCCCGCGCCGGAAGTCGCCGTGTTGACGGTTCAACCTGAGCAGGTTGTCTTGACCACTGAATTGCCAGGCCGCACTGCCGCCTTCAGAATAGCCGAAATCCGTCCTCAGGTTAGCGGTATTATCAAGGAGCGTCTGTTCAGAGAGGGGTCCGTCGTAAAAGAGGGGCAGCTCTTATACCGTATCGATCCCGCGCTCTTTCAGGCGGCGTACGACAGCGCCGCGGCATCCCTTGCGAGGGCCCAGGCAAATCTGCCTGCCATCCGGTCAAGGGTTGAACGTTACCGGGAACTGCTTTCCTTGAAAGCCGTAAGCCGGCAGGATCTTGATGATACCGAATCCGCCCTCAAACAGACGGAGGCAGATGTTAAATACTGGGAGGCGGCTGTAAAGTCCGCACGTATCAATCTGGGATATACTTCTGTAAGCGCGCCGATCCCGGGCAGGACCGGCAGATCCAATGTAACGGAAGGGGCACTGGTAACGGCCAGTCAGCCTACTCCGTTGGTAACGGTGCAACAGCTTGACCCCATATATGTGGATGTTCCCCAATCGACGGCAAAACTGTTGCGTCTAAGACGGAGTCTGGAAACCGGCCATTTGAGCAGTAACGGGAATAATCATAAAAAAATCAAACTGCTGCTGGATGACGGGACCGTGTATCCATTAGAGGGGATTCTGGAGTTTCAGGATGTTACCGTCGACAAATCGACTGGAACCGTTACCCTGCGTGCGGTTTTCCCCAATCCTGACAATCTTCTCCTGCCCGGCATGTTCGTTCGCGCGGTGGTGCCGGAGGGAGTGGACAAACAGGCCATACTTATCCCTCATCAGGCAGTATCACGCGATCCCAAGGGCAATCCTCTCGCGCTGCTCGTTGATTCGCAGGACAAGGTTGAGCAAAGGCAGCTCACCATAGACCGGGCTGTCGGTAATCAGTGGCTGGTGACTTCCGGTCTTGCCGCCGGCGATAAAGTTATCGTCGAAGGGATTCAGAAAATAAGACCCGGGGTTTCCGTAAAAGTTGTTCCTTTTGGAGAAAATAAGGCCGTGGCCGACCCCGCTGCCGGATCAGATGTGAAAACGCAATAACGACTTACGGAGGCACATGATGTTATCTAAATTTTTTCTGGATCGTCCCGTTTTTGCCTGGGTCATAGCCATCATCATTATGACTGCGGGAGGACTCGCGATCTATAACCTGCCCATATCCCAGTACCCTCCCATCGCACCTCCGTCTATATCTGTTGAGGCATACTATCCCGGAGCTTCGGCTGAGACCGTTGAAAACAGCGTAACGCAGATCATTGAACAGAAGATGACCGGGCTGGACAGGATGCTGTACATGTCTGCCACAAGCGATTCATCAGGAAGCTCGCGCATAGAACTTACCTTCGAAGCGGGGACCGATCCCGATTTTGCATGGTCCCAGGTTCAGAACAAACTCCAGACCGCAACGGCCAGCCTTCCTGAAGCTGTCAGAACGAGAGGGGTAACGGTAAACAAATCCACACATAATTATCTGCTGGTAGTCGGCCTTATATCGGAAGACGGCAGCATGGACAGGTCTGATATTCAGGACTACGCAAAATCAAATCTGGAAAAAATATTGGCGCGTGTCCCGGGTGTCGGCGAGGTTATGATCTACGGAAGCGGATACGCCATGCGTATCTGGCTCAATCCCGACAAGTTGACGGATTACCATTTGACAATAACGGATGTCATAACCGCACTGAAATCATACAACGTGGAAGTTTCCGCCGGACAGCTGGGTGGTGCCCCCGCAGTTGAAGACCAGCGGCTGAACGCTTCCATCGTGGTTCAGAACATGCTCAAAACACCCGATGAATTTGCCGATGTACCTGTACGGATCAACCAGGACGGTTCCATTGTAAGGGTGCGTGATGTCGGCACGGTAGAGCTGGGAACAGAAGTATACGATATAGAGGCCGAATATGACGGCAGACCCGCCTCAGGTCTGGCAATCCTGCAGGCCGCGGGGGCGAATGCCCTTGATACTGCCGATGCGGTCAAGGCGAAGATGGAGGAGCTGAGCAGGTTCTTCCCTGCGGGGTTGAAGGTCGTTTACCCGTACGATACGACTCCCTTCATCAGTGTTGCCATTAATGAAGTTGTAAAGACCCTCTTCGAAGCGATTCTGCTCGTATTCCTGGTTATGTGGCTGTTCCTGGGCAATATGAGGGCCACGTTGATTCCCACGATCGCGGTACCCGTTGTTATACTGGGAACCTTCGCAATGCTGGGGCTTTTCGGATTTTCCATAAACATGCTGACCATGTTTGCCATGGTGCTTGCTATCGGACTCCTGGTGGACGATGCTATCGTAGTGGTTGAAAACGTGGAACGGATAATGAGCGAGGAAGGGTTGCCTCCCAAGGAGGCAACCGCAAAATCGATGGAGCAGATCACAAGTGCCCTTATAGGTATCGGGCTCGTGCTCTCGGCGGTTTTCGGACCCATGGCGTTTTTCCCCGGTTCGACCGGTATAATCTATCGCCAGTTTTCCATAACCATAATTGCCTCCATGCTGCTGTCGGTTGTCGTGGCTCTGATACTGACGCCGGTTCTCTGCGCTTCTCTGCTCAAGCCGGTGAAGGCCGGGCATGAACCTGCTGAAAATGCGATTTTTTTCCTGAGGCCGTTTTTTAAATGGTTCGATCGAATCTTCTTCAGCATCAGAGATTATTATGTGAAGTTAGTTGGATACTCCCTTACCAGAAAAATCCGTTACCTTGTCATTTTCTTGATGATCGTGGCTGCCATGGGTTTCCTGTATCTGAGGATGCCTACCTCCTACCTGCCCGAGGAAGATCAGGGGGTATTACTTGCCCAGGTCATTATGCCCAAGGGAGCTACCCTGGAACAGACCAGAGAAGTCGCTAAAAAGATTGAACAATACTTCAAAGAGCATGAGAAAGAAGCGGTAGAATCCTGTATGACACTTACAGGTATAAGCTTCTCCGGAAGGTCACAGAACAATGGCATGGTGTTTGTGAGATTGAGAGACTGGGAACTCAGAAATCGCAGCGATCTTAAGGCCAAGGCCATAGCCGGCAGGGCAACCGTTGCACTTTCAAGTATAAGAAACGCCATGATATTTGTTTTCCCTCCGCCGGCGGTTGCGGAGCTGGGTATCGCGAAAGGATTTAATTTTGAACTTCTGGACCGGGGCGGTCTCGGGCATGCAAACTTGATGAATATCCGGAATCAGCTCCTGGGTATCGCTTCACAGGACCCGCGATTGACCGCTGTTCGACCCAACGGCATGGAAGATGTTCCCGAATACCGCGTCGATGTGGACTGGGAAAAGGCGGGAGCGCTGGGGATTCCCATTACTTCGATTCACAGCACACTCGCGACGGCCTTCGGCAGCGCATATGTCAACGATTTTGTAAAAGGCGGCGAGGTCAAACGGGTCTATGTACAGGCGGATGCCCCTTATCGTATGCTCCCCAGGGATATAGATAAACTCAATGTCCGCAATATGTCGGGTACAATGGTTCCCTTTTCCTCTTTCGCCTCTGGTCGCTGGACATCCGGTTCCCCGAGACTGGAACGTTTCAACGGTTTCCCTTCCATCAATATCTGGGGTGAGCCTGCTCCGGGAAGGAGTTCGGGTGAAGCGATGAAGGCTATGGAAGAGGCGGTTACAAAATTGCCGCAGGGGGTAGGTTTCGACTGGACCGGTCTTTCTTATCAGGAGCGTATGTCGAGTTCTCAGGCACCCCTGCTGTACGCGTTTTCGGTTTTCGTTATCTTTCTGTGCCTGGCAGCTCTTTATGAAAGCTGGACCATACCCATTTCAATCCTTTTGATACTGCCCCTTGGAGTAATAGGAGGAATCATGGCATCAAGTATGCGGGGTATGTCTAATGATGTCTATTTCCAGATCGGTCTTTTGACCACGATGGGTCTGGCTACGAAAAACGCGATCCTGATCGTACAATTCGCGAAGGCCGGTATGATGAAAGGAATGGGACTGATCGAAGCCACACTGGAAGGGGCGAAGTTGAGATTCCGTCCGATTGTCATGACCTCACTGGCCTTCGGATTCGGGGTTTTGCCGCTCACGATAACCAAGGGCGCCGGAGCGGGCGCACAGAATGCCATCGGAACCGGGGTGTTGGGCGGAATGATTACAGCCACCGTTCTGGTGGTTATCTTCTCCCCGTTTTTCTATGTGCTGGTCGAGAAGATATTCGGTAAGCAGATTAAACGCGGTTCCGCCGGTCAAAGTACAGTCGATCAATCGGGGGGTCAAGGCCATGAATAAGCAACTATTTTCTATACTGATTGGGATATTGGTTCTTCTGAGCGGCTGTTCGCTCGCCCCGGAATATACGCGCCCCGAGGCACCGGTCCCTGCAGGCTGGGAAAATGTTGCCGCCCCTGAAAGTTCGGATATCTCGGCCGTTTCCCAGGTTGTACATGAGTTGACATGGCGGGAATTTTTTACCGATGAGCGTCTCAGGAAGGTCATCGAAATGGCCCTGGAAAATAATCGCGATCTGAGGCTTGCCGCCCTGAACGTAGAGAGAGCAAGGGCGCTTTACGGTATTCAGCGGGCCGAACTCCTGCCGGCGGTAAATGCGGCCGGAAGTGGGATTAAAAAGCGGGTACCTGCCGATCTCTCAACCACCGGAGAATCGAGAATTGCCGAAGAATACGGTGTCAGTCTGGGGATCAGCTCCTGGGAAATAGACTTCTTTGGTCGCATTCGCAACCTGAAAGATCAGGCGTTGCAGGAATTTTTGGCCACGACTGAGGCAGGGCGAAGTGCGCAGATCTCGCTGATATCCGTGGTCGCCGGCGCGTATCTGACCCTTGCCGCGGATCGGGAGGCGCTCAAACTGGCTCAGGCGACGTTGGAAACACGACAGGCCGCCTTTGATTTGACGCAAAAGCGTTACGATGTCGGAGTTGTAAACGAACTGGCACTGCGCCAGTCACAGACGCAGGTCTATACAGCCCGGGAAGAACTCGCCCTCTACATCCAGCAGGTAGCGAAAGATAAAAACACTTTAGACCTGTTGCTAGGCTCGCCGGTACCGGAAGATCTTCTGCCGGTCGATCTGGACAGTGTCATTCCTCCAAAAGAATTTTCTCCCCGTATGAGTTCGGAGGTTCTTCTCCTTCGCCCCGATATCCTTCAGGCGGAGCATCAGCTCAAAGGGACCTATGCAAATATAGGGGCGGCCCGGGCGGCTTTTTTCCCGCGGATTGCCTTGACGACAACGGTTGGAACTGCGAGCGCCGACTTGTCGGGGCTCTTTAAGGGCGGATCGGGAACGTGGAGTTTCTCGCCGCAGATTGCCATGCCGATTTTCGATGCCCGTACATGGGCGGCATATGATGTGACTCAGGTCGAACGGGAGATCGCTCTGACTCAATACGAAAAAGCGATTCAGACGGCCTTCAAGGAAGTGGCCGATACCCTTACCGTTCGTAGTACGATAAATCAGAGGCTGGCGGCGCAGGAATCGCTGGTACATGCCGTTGATGAAACATATCGCCTCTCAAACGAACGTTATACGAAGGGGATCGACAGCTACTTGGGTGTTCTCGATGCTCAAAGGTCTCTCTATGCGGCGCAGCAGGGACTAGTTTTGCTCCGCCTCGCGAAGGTCGCCAACCAGGTTACGTTTTACACGGTGCTGGGTGGGGGGAGCGAATAGTCGAGTTTCCCTGTCATAAGTTACGGGAAGATTGTGATCGGGTATCAGTTAAATTTGCGAATCTTTTCCATATCTGTCAGCAATTTAACGATGAAACCGAAATAGTTATATGAGTAAAACCTGAAATGCAAAGGGGGTACGGGTATGGAGAAGTATGAATATTATCTCGTGGAAAAGAAACCGCCCGTGGCGTGGGTATACCTCAATCGACCTGAAAAAAAGAACGCGATGAACCGGCCGGCCTGGCGTGAGACCATCCCGATATTCGAAGATCTCGATAAAGACCCGGACATCAGGGTGATTGTTATAAGCGGCAAGGGGTCGTGTTTCACAACCGGAATCGATCTCATCGATATGATAGGTGCCGTGCCGGAGATTGTCGATAATAACCAGAAAGGCGGGATAAAATGGAGCCTTCTTTCAAGGATATATCCCCTGCAGGACACCATGACATGCATCGAGAAATGCCGTAAACCCGTTATTGCCGCCATTCATGGGTATTGCATCGGTGCGGGGCTTGACATGGCAACCGCCTGCGACATCAGGCTGTGCGCGGAAGATGCGGTCTTTTCGCTGAGAGAAGCCGCCATCGGTTTTGTGGCTGATGTGGGCGTACTGCAACGGATACCTCTCATCGTGGGGCAGGGCATTGCAAGGGAGCTTGCCTTCAGTGCCGGAGATATAGACGCCTCGCGCGCGAAGGAGATCCTGCTGGTTAACGAGGTATACGGAAGTTACGAAGAATTGATTGACGGGGCACAGAAACTGGCGATGGAGATTGCCGAAAGATCCCCGTTGGCGGTACAGGCATCGAAAATGGTATTGAATTACGGGGTCGGCAAATCCGTGGATGACGGCCTTCGCTATGTTGCCGCTATCAGTTCCAATATTATCCCCTCGGACGATCTTACGGAGGCATTCACCGCCTTTGCCGAGAAAAGAAAACCCTGTTTTACCGGAAAGTAACGGGGGAAAATATCTTTCTTTTTGTTTTCCCGGCCCGCACCTCGGTGCGGATCGTTTGCGCAATTCATATGCGTGATGTGTAATTTATATACGCGAGAACCTAACCGGGAAAACGGTTTTTCAATCATAAGGATCGGCTTTTCTGAAAAATATATTCTTTACGATGCTTCCTGTTTCTGCCATAATACGCCCGTTTTGTGTATATATTTTTTGTACTGTTATATCTGCTGAGATTTATTCAGAAGATAGAAATCCTGTTAGTCGTTACAATACTGCTTGCGATATACGCACATGCGGAGGGTATAAATGCAAATCGTTCGTTGGATCTTATTCTTTCCGGTATCCGTTGTATGCGGATATGTCGCATATGCCATAGGTGGCGCTGTTAATAACTTTTCGGTTGATCTGCTTACGGGTAATCCACCCGAAGGTTTGATGAAGATAATCATGGATGCCGCGGCTTACCTGTACCTGGGTGCGGTAACCACCTTTGTCGCCGTAAAGGTGGCACCTTCACGGCCCAGCTATGTGGCGGCCGGTATCTTTGTTTTCCTGCTCATATTTGCCGGCGTCACCGTTGTGCCTTCCGCTGCGGTAGATACATTCTATGCGGTTTCTACAATAATCGGTTTGTTTCTCGGATGTGTGGGAATCCAAGCAGGTATTTTTATTGGAGAAATTGTCCCCTTCGGAGAAAAACGCAAGTAACACTTAACATTAACAGGATAAAATCCAGCTCTTTTCCGGTTTGTTGTACTCCATAGCCGTCCACGTTAAAGGGCGTGCTGTGTTCTTGTGTCGATTCCCGGAGCGGACTTTGCTTTTATGCCTTTGTAACTGATTATATTTAGACACATTACAATTATAAACGGGCTTAAATTATGCTTGCCAGGATCAGCGATGCGTGTTATAGGGCCGTTGAAAAATAACAGCTTAACAGCTATCAGATAAGGGGGATAAAGTGACAGATAAAAATGCATCTCAAGTAAATGCGGAACTGTCGGATTTTACTGCGGAGCAATTGGCTCGAGTTGATGAAATTATCGAGAAATACGCAGGTAAGCCCGGCGCTTTAATCCCGGTATTGGAGCGGGTTCAAGATGTATGCGGATATCTTCCCATGGTGATTCAAACGCGGGTCGCGAAAGGTTTGAACCTGCCGGTGGCAAACGTTTACGGAGTTGTCACCTTCTATTCATTTTTCACGATGGTTCCCCGAGGAAAACACGTCATCAGGGTCTGTCTCGGAACCGCCTGTTATGTCAGGGGCGGGAAGAGGAGTCTGGAACGGTGCAGTGGGATTCTCGGCATCGAGAGCGGGCATTGTACACAGGACAGAATGTTTTCTCTGGAAACCGTGCGGTGCCTGGGAGCCTGTGGGCTGGCACCTGTGGTGGTAGTCGACGACGATACTCATGGAAGGGTGAAACCGGCAAAACTGGATCAACTGCTTGCCCAGTACAGCTAGGAGGAATGAAATGGCTAAACTTACCATTGATGATTTAAAAAAGATAAAAGAACGGGTCGAAAAAGAAGATCAATTCAGAATCGGTAATAAACGCTTCAAGATTACCGTTCACATGGGAACTTGCGGAATTGCCTCCGGAGCCAAAGAGATTCTTGACACTTTTATAAAAGAGGTCAGTGAGAGTAATTCGGAGGATGTGATCGTGACCACGTCGGGATGTATCGGTATCTGCAGCAAGGAGCCGCTTGCAACAGTAGAGGAACAGGGCAAGGATCCTATCGTTTATGAATATCTTACGCCGAACAAGGCGCGGCAGATATTCAAAAGGCATATTATAAATGACGAAATCCAGACGGATTTTGTAATGGCCCGGGGTAGAGAACAGGATTAGAGGGGGAGGAGATGAAGGTTTTTCGCGCACATATACTAATTTGTGGTGGAACCGGTTGTCGTGCGACCGGTAGCGAAGGAATCCACACAGCACTCATACAAGAACTTGCGGCCAGGGGGCTCAACGAAGAAGTTGCGGTTGTCGAAACGGGATGTAACGGCTTTTGTGCTGCCGGCCCGATAATGGTGATATATCCGGAAGGGACATTCTACCAGTACGTAACAAAAGAAGATGTGCCTGAGATTATCGAAGAACATATCGTTAAAGGTCGTCCGGTCGAGCGGTTGATGTTCAAAGAACCGATTACCGAAGAGGCCATTCCTCATATGCTGGATATCCCATTCTTCGGAAAGCAGAAGCTCATTGCCCTGAAAAACAGAGGCTTGATCGACGCGGAGAAGATTGACGAATATATCGCACGTGACGGCTATATGGCAGTGGCCAAGGTATTGACTCAGATGACGCCCGAAGAAGTTGTCGAAGAGATGAAAAAATCGGGGCTGCGCGGCCGTGGTGGCGGAGGATTCCCGACCGGGTTAAAATGGTCGTTCGCTCAGAAAGCCCAGGGTGATGTCAAATACATCCTCTGTAATGCCGACGAAGGTGACCCTGGAGCGTTCATGGACAGGTCCATCCTTGAAGCCGACCCTCATGCGGTACTGGAAGGTATGATCATCGGAGGATATACCATCGGCGCGCACAAGGGGTATATATATTGCCGTGCCGAGTACCCGCTGGCAATTAAGCGGCTTACACTTGCGATTAAGCAGGCTAAGGAATACGGTTTACTGGGCGATGATATTCTCGGTACCGGGTACAGTCTCGATATAGAGATCTATCAGGGCGCCGGCGCATTTGTATGTGGTGAGGAGACAGCCTTGATGAATTCCATCGAAGGAAAACGCGGGATGCCGCGTCCGCGTCCGCCATTTCCCGCTAACAAGGGTCTCTGGGGAAAACCGTCTGTCCTGAACAATGTTGAAACTTATGCCAACGTGGCACAGATAATCCTTAAAGGCGGCGACTGGTATTCTTCGATCGGAACCGAAAGATCCAAGGGAACTAAGGTGTTTGCCCTTACCGGTGCGGTAAATAATGTCGGGTTGGTCGAAGTTCCCATGGGAACGCCTATGGGGGACATCATTTTCGATATCGGCGGAGGTATTCCGGGAGGAAAGCAGTTCAAGGCCGCACAGCTTGGCGGTCCTTCCGGCGGATGTATCCCGGCCGAGGGGCTTAACACGCTCACCGATTATGAAGATATTATCAAGATGGGTGCTATCATGGGTTCCGGTGGACTCATCGTTATGGATGAAGACACCTGTATGGTTGATACGGCACGGTTTTTCATGGAGTTCTGCCAGGAGGAATCCTGCGGTAAATGTACTCCCTGCCGTGAAGGTACCAAACGGATGCTCGAGATTCTTGAAAGGATCTGCAGGGGTGAAGGAAAACACGGAGATATCGAGATGCTGGAAGACCTGGCGGTAACGATCAAGGACTCGGCCTTGTGCGGGTTGGGTCAGACTGCGCCTAATCCGATACTGTCGACTATCCGGTATTTCAGGGATGAGTACGAGGCCCACATCTATGACAAGAAATGTCCGGCGTGCGTATGTGCCGATATGTTCAAGTCTCCCTGTCAGCATGCCTGTCCGATCGAGATGGACGTCCCGGCTTACATGGCGCTCGTGAGAGCCGACAGGTTGGACGATGCCTACAAAGTTATGAAACGCACCAATCCTTTCCCCGGTGTATGCGGCCGGGTATGTCCGCAGTTCTGTACCTCCAAATGCCGTCGCGGACAACTGGATGAGCCGATGGCGATTGCCTGGATCAAGCGTTTTATCGCAGATAACAGCAATCATCCGAAGGTGGAACGGGTTCCGGTTACTCGTAATGAGACAATAGCCATTGTAGGGGCCGGACCGGCCGGATTGACAGCCGCTCAGGATCTGGCAAAACGCGGTTACAAAGTTACGGTATTTGAAGAGTTACCGTATGCCGGTGGAATGATGCGTTATGCAATTCCCGAATATCGTATGCCGCGGGATATCGTCGATAGCGAGGTTGCGGATATTAAGGCCCTGGGGGTGGAGATCAAGACCAACATCAGGATTGGACGGGAAATTACCTATGGCGAACTTCGCAAGGATTTCGATATCGTAATGTTGGCTATCGGTGCTCACAAAAGCTGGGCCCTGGACGTTGAAGGTGAGAATCTTGAAGGAGTCTGGGGGGCTACAGAGTTCCTGCGTGAGGTCAACCTGGGCAATAAGGTAAAGATTGGCAGCAATGTGGCAATTATCGGTGGTGGTAACTCCGCAATCGATGCGGCCAGGACATCGATACGGCTTGGTGCCAATAATGTAACGATACTTTATCGTCGTGAACGCAAGGACATGCCTGCCTGGGAAAACGAAATAGTGGCCGCTGAGCATGAGGGAGTCAAGATTGAATATCTGGTTGCCCCTGTCAGAATTATCGGGGAAAACGGAAAGGTCACCGGTGTCGAGTGTCAGCGGATGCGACTGGCCGAATTTGATCGTTCAGGCAGACGCCGTCCGAAACCGATCGAAGGAAGTGAATTCGTGCTGAGCATAGACACGATAGTGCCGGCGATTTCCCAGAATTCGGATACCTCCTTTATCCCGGAGGATTCCGGAATCGGTTGCGACAAGTGGGGCGGTATCAAGATCGCCGAGGGGTCTAAAACGGCAACTACCGCAGAAGGAGTTTTTATTGCCGGTGATGCAGCCAGCGGACCAGCCACGGTGGTTGAGGCTATTGCCATGGGGCATCGGGCGGCAATCGATATTAACAATTATATCCGTACAAAGAACGGGGAACCGGCCTATCAGGAATCTCCCGAGGAGAAGATTGATATTCCGTTCGAAGTGGATGAAGACACGGTCGAAACACCCAGATCCGAAATGCCGGAATTGAAATCTGCTGAAAGAAGATCTAATTTCAAGGAAGTAGAACTGGGATACTCGAAGGATGTCGCTTACAAAGAAGCTTGCCGATGCTTGCGTTGCGACGCTGAGATAGAATAGAGACAAGGAGGAATCAATCCCATGGGTATAGCCATCGATGGCAAAGAATTTGAATTTACACCTGGGCAGACCGTATATGAAGTAGCCAGGGATAACGGCATTTATATACCGGTTCTGTGTCACCATGAACAATTAAAACCCGTTGGGGCCTGCAGAGTATGTGTTGTCGAAGTGGAAAAGGCACGAGCTCTCGTGGCTTCCTGTGCGATGCCGGCGGAAGACGGCATGGTTGTTTATACGAACACGAAGCGTGTTTTACAGGCGCGTAAACTGGCTGTAGAGTTGCTGCTTACACAGGGGCACCATAATTGCATTACCTGCGAAAGCAGCGGGCAGTGCGTGCTGCAGGATCTTGTCTATTCGCTCGGCATCGATATTCCCCGTTTTGACATGCCTGAGACTGTTAAGGAATACGAACAGGCCAACGAGATGATCGTTCGGGATATGAACAAGTGCGTATTGTGCGGCCTGTGTGTGAGGGCCTGTAACGAAATACAGGTCAATCAGGTGCTCGATTATACCGGAAGAGGACCGACTGCGGCGGTCGGCCCGGCGTTTGGTTTGCGATATGAAGATTCTGATTGTGTCTTCTGTGGAGAGTGTGTCCGCATATGTCCGGTTGGAGCGCTCTTTGAAAAACAGGGGCGTTTCCAGGGCAGAGGTGATGATCTCAAAAAAGTGCGCACCACCTGTGCATACTGCGGCGTCGGCTGCCAGATGGATATAAACGTCAAGGACGGCAGGATCGTTAAGATAACCACGCCCAGAGAGGGCGCGCCTGCGCCAAACTATGGCAGCCTTTGCATTAAAGGCCGCTTCGGCTATGACTTTGAGAGCCATCCCGATAGATTGACCACACCCCTGATCAGGAAGGACGGCGAACTGAAAGAGGCTTCATGGGATGATGCCGTCCTTTATATTACGGAAAAACTCAATAGCATAAAACAGGACAGCGGCCCCGATTCCATTGCGGGACTTGCTTCCGCCCGGGTTACCAATGAAGAGAACTACCTGTTCCAGAAGTTTATGCGGGCGGTGATCGGAACGAATAATGTCGATCACTGTGCCCGGCTCTGACACAGCTCCACTGTGGCCGGTCTGGCCGCGGCATTCGGATCAGGTGCAATGACCAATTCCATCGACGACCTCGGTGCATCCGATTGTTTCCTGATCACCGGTACCAACACGACCGAGAACCATCCGGTCATTGCTACATTTATCAAGAGAGCAGTCACTCTTAAAGGTGCCAAGCTCATTCTTGTAGACCCGCGTAACATCGATCTTGCCAAGTATGCGACTATCTGGCTCAGGCAGAAGCCCGGGACGGATATAGCCTGGCTCAACGGGATGATGAACGTGATTATCACAGAAGGCCTGGCGGATGATGCATTTATCGCTGAACGTACGGAGAACTTTGGAGCATTAAAAGAAACCGTAAGCAAGTATACACCGGAGTATGTGGAAAAAATTTCCGGAATTCCTGCCGAGGATTTGAAGGCGGCAGCGCGCATGTATGCCGGGGCCGGCGCGGCAGCGATCGTTTATGCCATGGGTATAACCCAGCATATTACCGGAACTGATAATGTGAAATCCTGCGCGAATCTCGCCATGCTTACCGGTAATATCGGCCGACCCGGTACAGGCGTGAATCCTTTGCGCGGTCAGAACAATGTACAGGGTGCCTGCGACATGGCATGCCTGCCGGGAAACCTCCCCGCGTATAAGCGGGTTACCGAACCGGCGGAAAGAAAACCTTTTGAAGATGCATGGGGTGTAACGCTTCCTGAAAAACCGGGGCTTACAATACCCAAGATTCTTGCGGGTGCCGCTAACGGTTCGGTCAAGGCTCTTTATGTTATGGGCGAGAATCCCATGATGTCCGATCCCGATATCGAGCATGTGAAAAAGGCTTTGAAAAACCTTGATCTTTTTGTTGTGCAAGACATTTTCCTTAATGAGACATCCGAATTGGCGGATGTCGTTTTGCCGACGGCCGGATGGGCGGAAAAAGAAGGAACCTATACGAATACCGAACGAAGAGTTCAGTTAATCAGAACGGCGGTTGATCCCCCTGGTGAGGCAAAACCCGACTGGGAAGTAATCACCATGCTGGCAAATAAACTGGGTGCAAACTGGAAATACGATACGGCCAGAGACATTCTTGATGAGATCAACAAAGTAACAGTTTCGTACGCCGGTATAACCTATGATCGACTTCAGGAAAACAGTCTCCAGTGGCCATGCCCGAATACCGAGCATCCCGGTACGCCGATTCTCCACTCCGCCGCATTTACTCGTGGCAAGGGGTTGTTCAGTGTTTGCGAACACATTCCGCCTGCCGAACTTCCGGACAATGAGTATCCGTTCCTGCTGACAACGGGCCGCATCCTGTATCAATATCACACGGCAACCATGAGCAGGCGTTCCAAGGGACTTGTTTCCAGGACCCCGGAGGCATTTATCGAGATAAATTCAGGTGATGCGGAACGGCTGGGTATCGTTCAGGGCGATAAACTTGAGATTACTTCACGCAGAGGTGCAATAGAAGTTGTTGCCGATGTGAGTGACCGGTGTGACGAGGGAGTTGTGTTTATCCCATTCCACTATAGTGAGGCTGCGGTAAACCGCCTCACAAATCCGGTGTTTGATCCTGTTGCCGATATTCCTGAATACAAGGTAAGTGCGGTAAAAATAAAAAAAGTGGCTTAAGGAATGATCTGCAGATAGAGAAATAAAGAAATAAAACCCTTCGGGATACCGTGATATGGATTATAACGAACCGGTTTCCGAAATAAGGGTATAAGAACAGAATAGAGTATGTATCGGAATCCAGGCTCTTGTTTTGAGCCTGGATTCTTTGTGTCTGGCAGTAATAAGAAGATGAAATCTGTAACGCAAGACGGTTGTATCGACAAATAACTTATCGGGAAAACAGGTTAATCCTGAACTGAACAGCGAGCGCATTCCCCGCTGCTTGCGGCGGGGTCAGCGAGCGAATAAAAAATGAAAAATTCCTTAACAGTCGGAGATTCCCCGCAACTTTTTGCGGGAAGATTCAATTTTTTCTAAAGTTTGTGCGCATCGCGGCGCTTATCAACGGTACCGGCAGGGCTGATATATGACAAACCTTTGATTATAGCCTCACTCTTTGTCTCAACAATAATTCCTCTCGCAGACTGATTCTTGATAAAAGATGATATTTATCCCGGTAGTATCATGACACATGATTGGCGCTCCCCTCGAGCCGGTTTATGATTTGCTTAAAATTGTCATAAACGGGAATTGATCAGTGAAAACAAGATTGTAAGGTTATCGACCTTGATTTCGATCTGCAGATTGTGTTGACATGCACGATAGCATATGCTAATCACGACAAATTAGACATAAGAGGGGGTTCTAGTGAAACTGGCTGAAATATGCGACACTTTGGATGCTAGGGTAATTGTTGGGACTGACGATCAGTTGCAAATCGATATAAAAACAGCCTTCGGAGCAGACCTCATGAGTGATGTTCTTGCATTTGCCCGTCCCGGGTGTCTGCTTATAACTGGTCTTGTTACTCCGCAATGCGTTCGTACTGCCTATGCACTCGATATTGTGGCCATTATATTCTGTCGCGGCAAGGTGCCCCTGGATCAGAGCATCGAAATTGCCAAAGAACTGGGGATACCGCTTCTGAGTACAAAATATATCATGTTTGAGACATGCGGACGGCTTTTTCAGAAAGGTGTTTCCGGGTGTATCCAGGAAGTTTGTGCCAGAAATTCGGCTTGTGAAAGCAGTGAGTGAATATAACGGCAGTTACATTATTGAAGGGCGCAGTTTCCAGAATGCCGGGCGGGTATCCAATGAAATCAAGAAGATATTGAAAGCTCGGGGTATTTCAGAAACGGTTGTCAGGAAAGTATCGATTGTTGTTTTTGAGGCAGAGATCAATATCATATCCTATGCGAGAATAGGTGTTATAAAATTCGAGGTTTTCCCTGATTCAATAATTATCGAAGCCAAAGATGAAGGTCAAGGTATTGCCGATATTGAACTGGCGCTGAAGGAAGGTTACTCGACCGCCGATGCCGAGGTTTGTGAGCTGGGTTTCGGAGCGGGAATGGGACTGTCGAATATCGGGAAATTCTCCGATTTTTTTGAAATTCAATCCGATGTCGGCAAGGGAACATACTTGAAAAGCATTATTAATATCAATGGTAAACAATAGTTTTCGAGGATATGAATCATGACACTGGATTTCTTCATCGAAAAATTGGATCTGAAATGTAAATGTTGCTGGGAAAATCTCAAAAAGGAAATAACCGGCGGTTATGCAGGTGATCTTTTGAGTGATGTAATGGCCAACAGCAAAAAAGGGGATCTCTGGATAACCCGCCAGGTACATCAGAATATCGTGGCAGTCGCTTCATTGAAAGAGCATGCCGGGATTATAATCGTTCAGGATGCCCGTCCGGAGAAAGAAACTCTCGAAAAAGCTCAAGATGAAGGAATACCAATTATTTTAAGCAGCCTTCCGGCATTCGAACTGGTTGGTAAAATCTATCATCTGATGCACCACGATGCATAAGTAAAGCCTGACACGACCGAACGGCTTTACGTACGTTCCCGACATGCTGAAAATTTTTAATTGCAACCTTCATGTGCATACCTGTCTTTCTCCCTGTGCCGATTTCGATATGCACCCCTCGGCCCTTGTTCACGAGGCAATACAATGCGGACTGGATGTTATCGCGATATCAGACCATAATGCTTCGGAAAACGTTGAGTATGTGATGGCCGCGGCGATCGGCACTCCGCTTGTCGTACTGCCGGCAATGGAGATAACCACCAGGGAAGAGGCGCATGTGCTTGCATGGTTTGATACAATCGAGCCTCTTCGAGCCCTCCAGGAAACGATCTACGACCACCTCGAAGGACTCAACGATGAAGATATTTTCGGATGCCAGGTTGTTGTCAACGAACATGGCGAGGTAGAGGGATTTAACGAAAAATTGCTGATCGGGGCCACCAATATAACCCTTGAGGATGTTGTACGGCGCATTCATGAATTGGGGGGGCTGGCGGCGGCCGCTCATATCGACCGTGAAAGTTTCAGTGTCCTGGGACAACTCGGGTTTATACCCGACACGGTTGCGCTTGACGCACTGGAGATTTCATCCCGGATGAGCATCGCCGGTGCGAGAAAAACTTATCCTGAACTTGCCCGATATGCCTTTATAACATCGTCCGATGCTCATTATCTTCGGGATATCGGCGGTGTATCCACGAAGATACGCATGCAGGAGCCGACGGTGGCAGAGTTGAAAATGGCATTTATGAACCAGGACGGGAGAAAAGTTTTCGAATAATTATGCTGGAAATGGCCCTTCACATTCTTGATATAGCCGAAAACTCGACCAGGGCTGAGGCCAGCCTGGTAGAGATAACCGTTAATGAAGATCTGCTACATGATGTGTTCAGTCTGGAGATACGGGACAATGGGACCGGTATGGACAAGGAAACCCTGGAAAGAACCATGGATCCTTTCTATACGACAAAGAAAGTCCGCCGTGTCGGCCTGGGGTTGCCCATGCTTGCGCAGGCCGCGCAGGCAGCCGGCGGCAGATTCGTCATTGAATCCGATGTAGGGAAAGGCACCAGGGTTTATGCCGAATTCAAACACAGCCATATCGATCGACAGCCGCTGGGTGATGTTGCCGGAGTAATAAGGGCCTTGATACTTGGAAACCCTGTCGTTGATTTCGTATATACCCACAAAAAAAATTCGCACGTGTACTCCCTCGATACAAGGGAACTGCGACAGGGTCTCGGTGATGTTCCCCTCAATCACATGGAGGTCTTGAACCTGATCAAAAGCAATGTTGCAGACGGTCTTGCGGAGTTAGACGAACACATGTAATGGCAACTTCTGCCTGCAGCCTGAGACCGGGCCTTTCTCTACCCCCTCCTCAATTTCCCGTGGCCACTATTTTATTGACATGGGAATTCCCTTCCGCGTATACTTCTTCTTAAGAAAATTCAAGGTATTGTGAACTACATCAGGTAATGATGCATGACCGATACTATAGGCGCAGACAATAAGCAGGAGGTTAATTCTTCTAGTGCGAAGGTAAAAAACCCTTTCTGGTGGATCCAGATAATCATCCTCAGCATAACCATTGTTGCCATAAGCATAACGACCTTTCTCGGTATTCAAACCTTTCATGTAACACGGCAGACCGCCCTCGAGCAGTTTAATGAAAATCAGTTAATCCTTGCCCGATCGGCAGCTGCCGGGATTGAAACCTATTTCAGCGAGATTAAGGCGTCGCTTGTATCGGCAACGAAGGTGTCGGCAATCCAGCATATGACCCCCGATTCTCTCGAGTATATGCAAAACATGTATCTGGGGTTTATACCGAGGACCTCCATTCGTCGCCTTGACGAGCATGGCATTCTCCGGTTCATATACCCTTCCGACGATTGGCGGGATGACCTCGTTGGCAGAAACTATGGCGCGGAGCCTTATTTTGTAAGCACAAAGGAGGCGGGACACGTCAAAATGTTCGGGATCACGGTCAACGAAGAGGGGGAAAAACGTATACGGATGTCCGCCCCTATATACGTGAAAAGCGACCAGGGTGCTTCAAAAAAGCGTTTTGCGGGCATACTTGTAATTTCCTTTGACCTTCGGTCCGTGGGAAAGATCTTTATCTCACCTATCGTATCGGGTGAATCCGGATACGCCTGGTTGATGGATCAAGAGGGTTATTTCCTCGCCCACAATGTGGAGGAATTCATTGGTCAAGATGCCTTCAAGGCAAGGGAGAAAAGGAATCCGGAACTGTCATATGAGTCCATTAACGAAATTCAGCAGAAAATTATTGCCGGTAAAGAAGGCATCGGTCGCTATATGTCCGGCTGGCACCGGGGTAAGGCGGGGCGGATCGAGAAACTGATTGCCTATTCTCCGGTCTATGTTCTTGATCAGATCTGGTCTGTTGCAGTGGTCGCACCCGTGAGTGAGATCGATAGAATTATTCGAATGGCGGGAGTTCAGGCGCTCAATACCTTCGCCTTTATAATTCTCTTTCTCATCATAGCGGGCGTTTTTTCATCCCTCTC
The DNA here is from genome assembly GCA_002327865.1 of Syntrophaceae bacterium UBA2210. Lineage (GTDB taxonomy): Bacteria > Desulfobacterota > Syntrophia > Syntrophales > UBA2210 > UBA2210. Next base: position 48,398 of record DCUQ01000009.1, on the reverse strand, counting down.
CGCTTACCGGTGGTCAACCATTCTCAAAAGTGAAGTCCGAAAGCGAACCAGGGAACTCAGAGAAACCACAGATTATCTCAACAACCTTATACGGTGTGCCAACGCGCCGATAATTGTCCTTGACCGGTACGGGGAAACAACCATCTTCAATGAGGCCTTTGAGAGAATGAGCGGAAGAACCGAGAAGGAAATGGTGGGGCGGCCGCTCGGAATATTGTTTCCCGATGCCAGTAGCTCGGAATCACTACGGAAACTCGCACATGCACAAAAAGGGGATGGAGATTTACATGTCCAGGAGATGCCGATTCTGCGTAAAGATGGAACGGTGCGCATTGGGATGTGGACCTCTGCAAACATCTATGCTGAGCCGAAAAAGATATTGATCGCGACCATTATCCATGGAGAAGACATCACGGAGCGCAAGAAGGCAGAAGAGGCACTCAGGGAAAACGAAGAACGTTTCCGCACCGTCTTTGAAGGTGGTGCTCTCGGAATGGCAATTCTTGATCTCGAGTACCGCTTTGAACACATCAATGCGATGTTCTGCAGATTGCTGGGTTATGATGAAGCGGAATTGGTGGGAAGTTCCTTTATCGATATTACCCATCCTGAGCATATAGAACAAGACCTCAAACAAGTGGCGCAATTATTGCTGGGACGCATACCATACTATAAGACGCAAAAACGCTACATCAGAAAGGATAGAGAGATTATATGGGGAAATACCACAGCATCTGTCGTCTATGATGAAAATGGACATCCTCTCTATTTTATCGCAATGATTGAAGATATTACCGATCAAAAACGATCGGAACAAGAAAAGAAACAACTCGAACTACAATTGCTGCACGCGCAGAAGATGGAGGCGCTGGGGACCCTTGTAGCTGGTGTCGCCCACGAAATCAATAATCCGATTAATAAGATCATGTTCGACATGCCTCTGCTGCAGAAGGTATGGCACGATACGCTCCCCGTACTGGAAAAAGAGGCTAAAACGGATCCCGACAAGAAGTATGGAGGACTCACCTGCGATTTTCTCAAAGAAAACTTGCCGCAGCTCCTTTCGGATATTGACCTGGCTGCAAACCGGGTCGCAAAAACCGTAAGCAATTTAAAGCATTTTACGCAGCAGTCGAGTATCACGGATAAGACACAGATCGAAATAAATAAGGTAGTAACAACCGCTGTGCGGCTAATAGAGGCAACCCTGAAAAAGTCGAATATTCTTCTGGAACTTGAACTGGCTAAAAAAACGCCGGTGATAGAGGGGAACCTTCAGAGCATCGAACAGATAATCATGAATATCGCGATCAATGCAACCCAGGCCATCAACCATGATCACGGCAAAATAACCATATCCACGCGGCTTCAGAAAAAAACCGGAAGAGCGGTCATCTCAATCTCGGATAACGGCAGGGGTGTTGATCCCACCATCGCGGACAAGATATTTGATCCCTTTGTTACGTCACGGCAGGCCGAAGGAGGAACGGGCCTCGGTCTATCCATTACCTTTAATCTCGTAGAGGCCAATGGAGGAAAGATTACCTTCCTCAGTAAAGAAGGGGAAGGCACTGTCTTTACCGTTACATTCCCCACAATGGCTGACAAGGAATCCAAGAGCAGATAATATGGAATCTATACCCCCCAATAGTCCTTCAGTCCTGGTTGTTGATGATGACATCGGTCTATTGCTGAGCATAAAAGCCGCGATAGTCAGCTCCGGCATGCCCGAACCCGCTCTCATTCTGGATAGCTCGCGCGTGATGGAAATAATCAGAGCCAACAACTTCCATCTGGTAATCCTGGACCTTATCATGCCCGAACCGGGAGGAATGAAACTGCTGCAGCAGATAAAGGAAGCATTCCCGTCTCTGGAGTGTATCATTGTAACGGCCGTCGATGACATATCTTCGGCGGTTCAAGCGATGAAATTCGGAGCTTACGATTATCTTATCAAACCGATCAACGGCGAAAAATTTATAATCACCATCAATCGGGCGCTTGAACGGTACAACCTCAAAAACAAGCTTGCCCTCTTTGAGAGGAGCCAGACATTCTCCGATCTGGGAAACCTGTCTGCTTTTGAGGGTATGGTCGCTGAAGATCCGGCGATGGCCCTGGTATTTCATCAGGTCGAGGTCGTGGCGCCCACCGACTATAACATTGTGATCACCGGTGAATCCGGAACAGGTAAGGAGATGCTTGCCAGGATTATTCATAATTTAAGCTCGCGTTCCACAGGACCCTTTGTCGCCGTTAACATGGCCTCCTTCAGCAAAACCCTCTTTGAAGACGATTTCTTCGGCCATACCAAGGGTGCGTTCACCGGCGCCACTGCTGAAAAGCAGGGCTTCTTCGAGGCGGCCAGGGGGGGAACTCTCTTCCTGGATGAAATAACGGAACTCGACTCATCGCTGCAGGGAAAGATGCTGCGTGTCGTTCAGGAGAGAGAGCTTTACCGGCTGGGGAGTACGCAGACACGGGATATCAATGTGAGAATAATCTCCGCCACCAATAGAGATATCAAAGAGGAGATTAAAAAAGGTACTTTCAGAGAGGACCTTTTTTATCGCCTTAATATGTTTCATATAAATATACCGCCATTGAGGGAACGAAGGGATGATGTCTTGCCCCTGGCAATGCATTTTTTAAAAGTCCACGCGGAAAAAAACAACAAGACCATTCGTTCACTTGATCCCCACTTCGCGCAATGCCTTGCCGCACACTCATTTCCGGGAAACGTTAGGGAGCTGGAGAATATCATAGCAAAGGCGGTGCTTTTGGAAAAAGAACAGGTCCTGACCGGGTCCTCCGTACGTGATCTTTTGCCCTGTGATTTCCCTCAAGGGGGGAAAGATAAAATAATGACCCTCGAAGAAGTAGAGAAAAACCACATACGTAGAGCCCTTAATGCAACCGGCGGAAACCGCACGCAGGCTGCCAAGATGCTGGGGATAGGACTGAGAACCCTCCAAAGAAAACTGAAGGAATGGGAAGACACAGGAAGTACGCCATAATGACATGGTACATGTCGTTTTGGCATCTACGATTAACTGCCCGTAATACAATCACATATATCTGTAATCCGCTTCTTATAATGCCATTGTGACCCCGGCTATCCCCGTATATCTTTTATGTCATCCACAATCCCTCAAAGACGAATAACTCTCTAATATCCTGTAAACAGTGAGATTTAATTTATTACATGCTTCGGCAATAAAAATGGCACGATTCGTGAAGTACTAAAAGGCAACCGTTGACTGTACTGCAAGGAAAGGAATTATGAGGTGAGGGGTCAACGGCACGAGCAACTACCGGTCTGATGTCGGCAGGAGCAAAGGAGGTTCGAAAATTGTCGACGAACAAATTGGGGGGTGGGAGACAATAAAACCTCAAATTGGAAATGCGGTTTTCGCACGGCAGGTTTTTGTTCCCAACCCCCCACTTTTCGAACACTGATACGAGGGATAGAGATATGAATAATGACAAGGCCTCAAAGAAACTAAGATGTGAAGTTACAGGCCACCAGCTTGAGAAAGACGCTCTTGATATAATCAATATGAGACATAGTACGCAATATAGTTCTTTAAAAGAGATAGATCTGGACAAGATCCTGAATATGCCTCCAAAGCATACATTAGGATAACTCCATCGCGATCCTTGTGAGAGGTGCTTTCAATCTTGATTCAGATTTTCATAGGGGTGGGTGGTTCTTCTTTTCCTCCGTTCCAATGATCGCCCATCCCTCAAATAATCTGAGAGGTTCCCCCCCCCCCTATTCTCTATCCATACCTTTCAGTTTATATAGAAAAGGTGACGGTAGTTTATTACCGCCACCTTTTTACGTGAACCGGTAAGTATATTTTGACTATCCCCGCCCGGGGAATGACTTGTACCTGATAAGTGATTATCTGTCTCCCAATTTTTTGCTTGGATAGTTTTGACCACAGGGACTCTGTAAGGAGTAGGGTAAGTGGTGGTCAACTGGAATTCCGTCAACCATCTCACCGATAAGCTAATCGCCGTTCAGGTCCATCCTTCTGGTGACATGGTTCAGTGCGTCCGCAATGAACTGTCCCCCGTATTGCTTTGTATGATGCAGAATCGCTGGAGACGCCCGCGCCCGGCAGATCCGCAAACTGAAGGAGTCCCCGTGGTGTCGCCGGCTCATTATTCCGTATGCCTCATCCATGGCGAAATTACCCGGCAGGAAGAACTTGTGCCTGGCCTCTCCGAACTCATGGCGACCGTCCATTTCCCGGGATGGAAGATCCTGTTTGTCCTGCGTCCTAAGTCAAACGGCGACGTGAGCTCCCGTCTTTTTACTTGAGCGGTTTTATTCGCCGATGATCTTCACGAGGACCCGCTTTCTTCTCCTCCCGTCGAACTCGCCGTAAAAGATCTGTTCCCAGGGACCGAAATCCAGACTTCCACCCGTAACGGCCACGACGACCTCTCTCCCCATGACCTGCCTTTTCAGGTGAGCGTCTCCGTTATCTTCCCCGGTCCGGTTATGACGATATTGGGAAACGGGCTCGTGCGGAGCAAGCTCTTCCAGCCATCTGTCATAGTCCTGATGAAGTCCCTGCTCATCGTCGTTGATGAAAACCGATGCCGTTATATGCATGGCGTTGCAGAGCAGGAGTCCTTCCCTGATTCCGCTCTCGCGCAGACACTCGTTCACCTGCGGCGTTATATTGATGAAACCCCTCCGGGAGGGGACATTAAACCAGAGTTCTTTTCTGTAGTTTTTCACTGGATTCTCCTCTCATAACCTGCTGCGGCAAGAACACTATCTTACCCTGCCACCTCCACGTGTCTCAAACAATGCAATTCCTTCGAATATTCCATGCCTGACAATTATTCATCGGCATGAATAATTATCAAGACAAAAATTCACAATGGTGAATAATTGTCGGTATTGACTTTAACATATTGATTTAACAATTAAAAAAATAAGCGGAATACGGCGGGGTTGTCCGGTCTTGTGCAAAAACGGAAATATCGGTGCAAGTGCAAGGATTACCCGTCGGCCTTGAGTGCCAGGTCTTCCAGCATTTCCCAGCGGGCATAAGCCGCAGCCAGTTTTTCCTCCAGTTCGTTCAGGTTTGCCTGCAGTCGCGCTATATCCTTTCCGGCGGTCCTGTAAAGTTCGGGATCGGCCATGGCGGTGAAAAGCTGCCGTTTTTGTGTCTCCAGATCTTCAATCATATCCGGAAGTTTCTCCCTTTCACGCTGTTCTTTGAAGGTTAGTTTACGAGGGCCGGAGGGCGCGTTGCGAGGTTTTCCCTTTTTCGGTTTAGCCTCCGGCGTGTCCTGTTCCGGTTCGGATCTCTGAAGAAGCCAGTCGTCGTAACCACCCGCGTATTCTTCTATCCGGCCCGATCCTTCAAAGACCATGGTCGACGTGACGACATTGTTCAGAAAAGCACGGTCGTGGCTTACCAGCAGGACAGTTCCGTTGTAGTCGACCAGCATGGCTTCCAGCAATTCCAGGCTTTCTCCGTCCAGATCGTTGGTAGGCTCGTCCAGGACCAGCACATTGGATGGCCGGGTAAAGAGCCTTGCCAGAAGAAGCCTGTTACGCTCTCCGCCGGAAAGAAAGGTTATAGGGGCACGGGCCTGGGCGGAGGAAAAAAGGAAGTCGTGCAGATAGCCGATGACATGCCTCTGTTTCCCATTCACCGTTACCATATCCCCCTCATCGGTAACGTTTTCCTGAAGGGTTTTACTTTCATCGAGTTGCGCTCTGAGCTGGTCGAAATAGGCGACCTGCAGGCGGGTACCGTGTCTTATAGACCCATTGTCCGGGTCAGTTTCCCCGAGCAGAATCCGCAGAAGCGTGGTCTTGCCGCAGCCGTTCGGCCCGATGATGCCGATCTTGTCGCCCTTCATGACGGTTGTTGAAAAATCCTCGATCAGGGGAACGTTGTCATAGGAAACGGAGATATTCTTTGCCTTTATGACAACCCGGCCCGAACGCTCGGCCTCCTGGATCGTCAGGCGCAGGTTGCCGCTGCGGGCACGCCGCTGTTCCACCTCGGATCGCATCTTCATCAGGGCACGCACCCGCCCCTCATTGCGGGTTCGACGAGCCTTGATTCCCTGCCTGAGCCAGTTTTCTTCGTTCTTGAGCTGTTTATCGAATTCCGCGTTGCGTGCGGTTTCGTTTTCGAGCATTTCCTGCTTGCGGGTAAGATAATCGTCGTACTTGCCGGCAAAAGAGGTAAGCACGCCCCGGTCGAGTTCCACGATGCGGGTGGACACCCGGTTAAGAAAGGCCCTGTCGTGAGTGACAAAGATCATGGTTTGTCCGGAACGCAGCAGGAACTGTTCCATCCATACGATAGAATCGATATCCAGATGGTTGGTCGGTTCATCGAGCATCAGGATGTCGGGCTCACTGACCAGCGCCCGTGCCAGGAGCACGCGACGTTTCAGCCCGGCCGAAAGGGTGCGGCATTCCGCCGTCCCGTCGAGGCTCATGCGGGAGATGACCGTTTGAATCCGCTGTTGCGGTTGTCCGGATGCGATAACATCGTAGACCGTTCCGCCCAGATCGAGAGGCACTTCCTGGGGGAGCAAGGCTGTTCTCAGACCCGCCGCCCTGGTAATCATCCCGCTGTCAGGATACAACTCGCCGTGGATCAATCGGAGCAGCGTGGATTTGCCGGTGCCGTTGCGGCCGATCAGGCATATCCGTTCGCCTTGTTCGACCTGCCAGTTCGCGGCATCGAGCAGGGCCGGGCCCCCGAAACCGAGAGACACTTCATTGAGACTTACCAGCACCATGCGATATTTCCTCCGGCACCGGCACCGTGTTTCTGTTCTTTCTTCATCTGATGATTGCCTGTCACCTGTGTCATCGTGTCAGATGCCGGTATTTGATACGGTGCGGCTGATCGGCGTCTTTTCCGAGCCGTTTTTTCCGGTCCGCCTCGTAATCGGAATAATTGCCTTCGAACCACACAACGCTGCTGTCCCCCTCGAAGGCGAGGATATGCGTTGCAATGCGGTCGAGAAACCAGCGATCGTGGCTGATGATGACGGCGCATCCGCCGAAGTTCTCCAGAGCTTCTTCAAGGGCCCGCATGGTGTTCACGTCCAGATCGTTCGTCGGTTCGTCGAGGAGCAGCACGTTGGCGCCTTCCTTTAGGATGCAGGCGAGGTGAACGCGGTTGCGCTCTCCTCCGGAAATCATGTTCACCTTTTTCTGCTGATCCGTCCCCGAAAAATTGAACCGCCCGACGTAAGCCCTTGAATTTATCTTTCTGTTTCCCATCTCGATCAAATCATTGCCGCCGGAGATCACTTCCCATATCGTCTTGCCCGGATCGAGCGTATCCCTTTCCTGATCGACATATGCCAGGGAAACCGTTTCTCCGATCCTTATCGTGCCTGAATCGGGTGTTGCTCTTCCCGTTATCATGTTGAAGAGAGTTGTCTTACCGGCGCCGTTCGGTCCGATAATGCCGACAATGTCGCCCGCGGGAAGCGAGAAGGTCATCCCTTCGAACAAAAGCCGGTCGCCGTATGCCTTGCTTACATTCTCCGCTTCGATAACAACCTTTCCGAGACGGGGTCCCGGCGGAATGAATATTTCCAGATCGCTTTCCTGCTTTTCATAGCTCTGATTCATGAGCGATTCATAGGCGTTGATACGGGCCTTTGCCTTCGTCTGGCGCCCTTTCGGCGACATGCCGATCCATTCCAGTTCCCGTTGAAGGGTCTTCTGCCGCATCGTTTCCCGTTTTTCTTCCTGAAGCAGTCGCTGCTGCTTCTGCGCGAGCCACGAAGAATAATTACCCTTCCAGGGAATACCATACCCCCGGTCAAGCTCCAGGATCCAACCGGCGACGTTGTCCAGAAAATACCGGTCGTGCGTTACGGCGATCACCGTACCTTCATATTTCTGGAGATGGCGTTCGAGCCAGGCCACCGTTTCGGCATCCAGGTGATTCGTCGGCTCGTCGAGCAGCAAAATATCCGGTTTCTGCAGCAGCAGCCTGCACAATGCCACCCGCCTTTTCTCGCCGCCTGAAAGAACCCTGACGGGAGTATCTCCCGGAGGACAGCGCAGGGCCTCCATCGCCATATCCAGACGTGCATCTATATCCCAGAGATCGAGATTGTCGATCTTTTCCTGCAACTCACCCTGGCGCTCTATCAGACGGTTCATCTCGTCGTCCGACATGGGTTCGGCGAACTTTTCGCTTATCTCGTTGTATTCCCGCACGAGGCTTACCGATTCCAGCATCCCTTCTTCGACGACTGCCTGTACCGTTTTATCGGGATCGAGCAGAGGTTCCTGTTCGAGAAACCCCAGCGTATAACCCGCTGAAAGAACGGCATTTCCATTATATTCCTGATCGACCCCTGCCATAATGCGAAGGAGAGAACTTTTCCCGGAACCGTTCAATCCCAGGACGCCGATCTTGGCGCCGTAAAAATAGGAAAGGGATATATCTTTCAATACGGGCTTGTTCTGATAAAATTTACCGACCCGCATCATACTGTAAATAATCTTTTCCGCGTCGTTACTCATGGAATGCTCCTCTCGATTTCCAGGGAATATTATGGTGGCAGTATGCCGATCGCCTTTTTATCAGGTTAAATCGCCGGAGACAATACATAAAGAAGCCGGACCGGACCGTGAACACCTTCATTATTACTACAGTAACAATATACGTCGAAGCCGTCATTCCCGCGAAAGCCGGGGCGGAATCCATAACCAGCCCAAATACCGGATCGGGGATCAACCTGTCATTCCGGTGAAAACCGGAATTCAGCCCCGGCTTTTGCTATCGTTCTAGTTCGTCATTCCGGTTAAAACCGGAATCCAGAATTGTTCTGGATGATCCCGTATCGGGTACGGGGTAAACTTATCGGGGTCCGGCATGACGTTTGATATGTTTAATTGCCGTAGTAATAACTGTTATCGCACCGGTATCAGGAGAAATGTTTTTCCTCATTCCGTTTCTATAATGATACCGCATTGCTCGCACCGGTAACGGGTTTTCCCCTTATCCGGCGCTTCGATCTCATCAAAATCGTAGCGTCGCTTGCCGTAGACCTCGAAACATTCGGGGCAATACCCTCCCCGTAATTCGTCGGCGTCGATGGTAAGGTGGCAGTATCGGCACCGCAGCAGGCGGTTCTTTTCCGGCAAAAGAACAAGCTTGAGGTGACTGCATGAAGTCATACGAATACCATTTCTCTCAAAACCGCGGGCTACCGGGAGGCGCCCGGCTTGTTTATTCTCGATCGACCGGGTTGCTGTTTTTTTGTCCTCCGGTCCGCCAGGATATCCTTTTGTCTTTCCCTACCGCGGCATGTTTTTTCCACGAAACAGGGCTTTCCGGTAAAGGGATCAAGTCCCGTCCGGTACATGACGGTAGACCATGTCGAAGGGGTGGGAGTAAACAACTGGACCTGTTCGGGCAGGCACTGCAGATCGCCGAGGGCGAATGCCCGGAGCCGCGCCATATCGTCTTCGGTGCACCCCGGATGAGCTGCGATAAGGTAGTAGGTAAGAAACAGCCGCTTTTCTCCCTGTTTTACCAGTTCGAAGAACAGATTCCTGAAAGCGAGCAGCGTATCCCGGCCCGATTTCCCCATTTTTTCCAGTACGCCCGGTTCCGAATGCTCCGGCGCGAGCTTTAACTGTCCCGAAACGTGGTAGCGGATAACCTGCTTCAGATAATCCGTGCCGTGTTTCCTGTCGGCCAGGATCAGGTCATGCCGTATTCCCGAGGCGATAAAAACCTGTCTGACCCCCTTCACTCCCCGGAGCGCTTTCAGCAGCGATATCTGTTTGCCGTGATCGATGGTAAGACTGGAGCATATTTTCGGGAAAAGGCACCGTTTGTCCGGGCAGCAGCCCCGCTTCTCTTTCCTGGTACAGTCGATACCGTACATGTTGGCCGTCGGGCCGCCGACATCCTGTATGATCCCCTTAAAGCGCGGGTGCAGGGTGAACGTGCGGGCTTCGCCCAGGATCGACTCCCTGCTGCGCGACGTTATCTGCCGCCCCTGGTGGATAGATATAGAACAGAAGTTGCACTCTCCGTAACATCCCCGGTGTGTTGTGATGGCGAAGCCGATGGTATCCAGGGCCTTCACCTCTCCCTGTTTCCGGTAATAAGGATGCACTTCCCGTTCGTAATCCAGATCATGAACGGCATCCAGTTCTTTACCGGTAAGGACATAAGCGGGAGGGGTCTGAATAAGATATCGGTTGCCATGTTTCTGCGCGAGGGGCAGGGCGGTTACGGGATCGTTGTTGCGGTAAAAACGACGGAACATATCCGTGAAGGCGGCGTTATCCCGCGCCGCGTCCTCGAAAGAGGGCAGTTCCAGGCAACCGGCGGGAATAACGGGCGATGAGTAACAGATTCCCCTGATGCCACGGGGATCGTCGCCTGTCCTGATGCAGTTTGCCAGCTCGACGACGGAACGGTCCGCCATGCCGTAGAGCAGGTAATCAGCCTTCGCGTCGAAAAGGATCGACCGTCTTATCGTGTCGGACTGGAAATCATAATGGGCGATCCGCCGCAGGCTGGCCTCGATTCCGCCCAGGACGATGGGGCTGGTTTTTTTGAAATAAGTCCTGATGAGATTGCTGTATACGATTGTCGCCCGGTCGGGGCGGCGGTTATTGATGTTTCCCGGCGTGTAGTCGTCCTGTTTCCGTCTCCGGCCCGTGGCGGTATAATTGGCCACCATGGAATCGATGCAGCCCGCGGTCACTCCCCAGAACAGCCGGGGTTCTCCCAGCCGGCCGATGTCTTCGCCCGAGTCCCTGTCCGGCTGGGCGATAATACCCACCCTGTAACCGGCGTCGAGGAGAATTTTCCCGATAACGGCAACGCCGACGAAGGGCGAATCGATATACGCGTCGCCTGTTACGAGGATGACATCGAGCCCGTCCCATCCGAGTTCTTTCATCTCTCCGGGTGTGGTTGGAAGAAACATGAGATTTGCCCTTAATTAGGGACAGCGCCCTTTTTTGCTAAGAACACCTGTAGGTTTAAGATGGACATTCACCGTTTTCATAAAAAAGGGCGCTGTCCCCGATGCCCAATGCCGTTTAAGCCCGGATATTCACAACTTTAATTACATTGCCGCCGTAAGAGACCGTCTGCCCGTCCCTTATCTTACAGCGTTTTCTATATTCGACGGTTCCGTCAACGCTGACGAGTCCGTTTTCAATTTCTATTTTCGCCATACCGCCCGTCGCGCACAGCCCCGACGCTTTTAACAGCTTGTTCAGCTCGATATAGTCACCGGAGAATTCGAATATTTCCATACTGTTTCCTCTAAAACCCTTTCAGATCTTCAAAGAGATGTTCAAGCCCGTTCATCTTTATTTCATACACAGTGCGAAGCATATCACCCAGTTCGCCCGAGGGAAAGCCTTTACGGGAAAACCAGACAACATATGATTCAGGAAGATCCACAAGATAGCGGCCGGCATACTTGCCGTATGGCATCTTTGCCTGAGCCAGCTTCAGCAGATCGTGATAATCGGGATAAACGGGTGTGCCCGATCCATTGTTTTCGGAATTCATAATCCATCACGCAGGTATTTCCTCCCGATCAGCTGGAACCGTTATCCGGTATTTCGCGTTATACCGGCCATTCGGTACGATCATCCGCTTCCCTTTTCCGAGATCGATCTTCGATACATCCAGTTTTGATACCCAGGGGTGAGCGCACCGCTCCGCCATGTAAAGAAACAGCCGTTTCACCTTCACTGAGCGGCATCCCGCCAGGAGTTCCTGGACGACATCGGGACGAAGCGTGACCAGATTTTCCATGATCAATAGGGCTTCGTCGAATCCTATTTTCCCGGGCACGAGGTGAAGCATCTCTATAACCGCCCTTTCCGGCGCCGCTATTTTGACTGAAAAACCGAGCTCCTTGAACTCGGAAAATCCCTGTGCCTGATCGGTTGGTAACATGTTTGTGCGGGTCAGGACCAATGTTACACCGAGACGTTCTCCTGTAAACCAGGACGGTAATGTCAACCCCAAGGGACCGTACAGAAAGACCTTATATTGCCTTGCCGGCAGGTAATGAGCGTATCCTTGCAGTTCAAGTGCAGTCTTCCCCCCGGCATGGACGGGAAGAGCAAGCTGGCGTTGCAGGCTGTAAAGGGCGCCCAGCCAATCCACTGTGTCTCCGGAGCGTATGTAGGCGCCCCTTCCGAACGATTCAAGCCACCCGCTGTTTTTATATTTTACCAGCAGATCACGACCGAAACCGGAGGCATTCAGGTAGGAAGTAACACTTGGGGTGCCAGGCGTCCAATGACTTATCAGGCGGTTTATTTTTGTCTTATTTTCAGTACCCATAGTCGTCAAAAAACCATATTTTTAAACTACTGTCAAGACAAAGTTTAATTATATTGGGTTTTGTAGACTTCAGGTCGTCAATTAAGAGTATTAATAAACCCGTTAATGGGGAAGCGTCCCTGATTTCTATGTATCGGTACTTGATAATTTAAAACCCGATCATGTCGAATCTTGTCAGGGTTGTGTTCCGCCGTGTCCCAGGAGCGTTCAGGAGATGCCATGCGGTATACTGTTCGGCATAAAGCTCACCGGCCGACATTCCATCAACAGGAACGATAACCCGGAAGCCGCGCGTGGAGGCACCGGTTGCCGTGTGCAAGACAGCGCCTTCAGCCGTCGTCCCGACGATAATCACTGTTTTAATCCCCTTTTCACGCAGGATTTTTTCCAGGTCGGTATCGTAGAATTTATCGACACTCGATTTGACAACCGGCTCATTTCCCCGGGGGGTCACGCCGGGCAGAATCGTCTCTATTTCTGCCTTGCTTGTCATGCTGTACACGACGAAGACACCGTTGCTCCTTGCCCGGTCAAGAAAACCCTTGATCTTGGGAACGGAGGAAACGCACCTTGGCCTTCGTTCCGGATTGCAGGTCAGTTCCTCTATATCCAGGATCAGAAATGCCGTTTCCTTCGGGTCAAGTTTAACGGCTTTGAGTTCCACCGGCGCCGGAGCCTTTACCGTGTCCCAGAGCTCGATGATCGTCTCACTTTCACCGGCATAAATGGAAGAATCAAAGAACGGACATGCAATTAAGAAGACGGCTGCAAACATGACCACTAAAGCAGGGTGCTTATATATTGATATTGTTTTCATCTTCCCCCCTCCCGATATTTTTGCCGGAATTGTATCACGATTTTTTCATAAAATCTTTAAATCCTAAATATCTCTTCTCCGTAATATACGTTTAATTATATTGGGTTTTGTTGACTCCATGTCGTCAATTGGGAATATTAATAAACCGAATGGTGAGGTGTTCCTGATTGCACTAAAGAGCATGCTTGACTTACTTTACTCATCGAGTATGGTAGGGACTAATCTACCTCTCTCCATTGCCATTTCTCGAAACGTTGCTATCTTAAAGCATAAACATTTTGTAAGCTGAAGAAAGGAGAAAGTACGTATGAAGAAATTCAGCTACGACATAACCGTTCATCCCGTCGAATCTTTTAAGAAAGTGGCTTTTTTCTGTACCCAGGAGGGTGAATGTTCCCTTGAGGAACTTCCCTCCGATCAGTTGGGCGCCCTTCAGGATCTTCTGAGCGAGCGCGGAGAGCAGGGTTGGGAACTGGTCGATATGGCATTCGGCAAAGATGGCCTTCTTGCTATCTGGAAAAGTGAAATGAAAGAATAACGATTTTTCCCTCCCAACGGCAAAAAGAGGGACAGATGTCCCTCTTTACCCGGTGTGCCTTGCCAGATAGGCCGGACTCTCTAACAGATCGGCCAACAGTTTGTCGTCAAAGTTCATGTGCTAGCACCTATAGATTTAGAGGCTAACGGTGCCGATCACCAGTTGTAAGAAAATGGGGGAGTGTCCCTATTTTCTGGCCAATCATTCAATTTTATCGTGCTTCTGGAGGTTGTGTTTGCCGCAAAGAAGTTGAATATTATCCGGTGTTGAAGATGAACCTCCCTTCGACCATGGGATGATGTGGTCGAAATGCAAGTCTTTATCAGAACCGCACATTGTGCACTTGCCTCCGTCCCTCTTCCATACCTCAAGTTTGACCCAGGTAGGTATGATACGACGTGGTTTTGATTGAGAGGGAACAGGGACAGAAAAGTCCTCCTCACCTTCTACAGCCACGAGTTTGAATTTGAATACCTGACGTCCTTCACTTGACTCCTGCCAAGAATCCACCAAGTGGAATATGCCGTTGTATGACCAAATTCCTTGTTTGATTTTTTCGTAAACTCGCACCCGCTCAGGTTCTCGTTCACCGGACTTGTATAATTGCGCTGCACGATGAAAAAGTCCGTTCTGCGTTAGGCTGCCAGCGGGTGTGTGCGCTGGCTGGTTCACTGTCTTAGGGTTCGGGTATTTTGGGGAGCGGGGGACATCGTGTCCCTCGTAAATCAATGTTGTCCCATCATCCTCAAGTCTGTCTGCATAAGGAGCGTTTGGACGAACCGACATAAGGATCACGGAATGATGGTTGCGGAGCTCGAAATTCATTCCCCGCTGAAGGCTAACACCTTCACGCAGACACATCTCAAGATATGGTATTATTTCGTTAGGCATCTTCTTATACTGGCCAACGAAAAGCTAAGCCGGAGCCGCTAAGCGGCGATCGGCTTTAGCGTCTGGTTAGCGAACTTATAAATATTCCTATACTTCTGATAATTTCTTAAGCCGCTCTTTGGCACGCACAACAACTTCTTCATTAAATGAATCTGGATGACGAGCAATGACGGATTCAAAAGTTAAATCTTGCATACCCATTTGGGCAAGAACCGTATAGCCGAGTGGGTCAATAGGCCTATCTACAGCCTTTTCTGCTGCTCCTATGATTCCATACTTTTTGATCATTTGCCATGTTCTGGAAGCACGGGTAGTTTTTTTATTCTTCTCAGTCAAGACTTCTTCATAAGCATAAAGCGCCTTGAGCAATTCCACTTCAACCTCTTTAGTACTGCCTAAAGAAATGGCACGAAGTTCGACAGCGCGCCGCCGCGCTTCTCGTGCCAAAGCCGGATTTCTTTGAATAACATTCTTTGCGAGTTGATAACATTGTTCTGGGGTTTTTAATTTGCTAACTATCTCTTCCATCTTGTACCCCCTTTTATGTAATTATTCGTACGCTAACATTTACATATCAGGCAAAATTGCCTGATATCCTGATATTGAAACGAGAAACAGGCAAATTTGCTTGTTTTCAATATAGCCTTTCCTTCCTAAGCAATTCAGAAAATCGCTACCGTTTTTACACTTCATCCCCAAAATAAAAAACCCCGCTCTCTCTTTTTTCCGAGTAACGGGGTCTTGTATTCAATCACTCCACGGCTCCCTCCTTTGTGGGATGTGGATGAAACTTTATGTTTTTAAAACGTCGTGAAACCTCTCTGAACTTTTTGCGATAATACACCCTGAGATGAAAATATCAAGCAATTTTCGCACAGAACGTAGCAAGGTTCGTTGATTGGACCGGTTGATGTGAGGACTGGGTTTCGGGAAGCAAGGGTAATGCGTAAATCTTTTTGGAAACAGTGAAACAGGATCAGTTGTCCCTGTTTCCCCTATTCTTCTGACGGCTCACAACAAACCCTGTCTTTCCCGTTTCTTTTTCCCTGGTACATTAGCTGGTCGACCCGGTGAACGAAGGCTCTCATATCTTCCTGCGGTTTGTATTGCGCGAGACCGATGCTCACCGTCACATGAACGTCCTGGTCCAACTCCGGGGTAAATGTTTCCTTTTTGAATTCCTTTCGGATTCTTTCCGCTGTAACGAAACCATTCTTGCTTGTTGTCATTGGCAGGAGGATGGTGAATTCTTCGCCGCCATAGCGATACGCTAAATCCGTCTCACGCAGGCATCTTTTGATAACCCGGCCAAGCCGCAACAAGACCTGGTCTCCTTCGACATGGCCGTAAGTGTCGTTGAAGTCCTTGAAATTGTCTAGGTCGAGCATGAGTAGGGTTAAGGGTTGTTCATACCGGTTCGCCCGGTCTAATTCAAATTTAAGCTGAACGTAAAAATGCCTGGAATTGTAGAGCCGGGTAAGATCATCGATAATACTGAGTTCCCGGTATCTGCTTTCGCTCTCCTGAAGAGCCTCCTCGGCCCGCTTACGCTCCTTAATCTCGTTACGAAGACGATCGTTTGCATCCGTGAGTTCCGCGGTCGTCTCCATAAGCTGGACATTCTTATCCCGCAATCTTTCCCTGTTCTTCTTCAGGATGCCGGAAGTCAGGGAGGAAACGTACGCTACGATAAAAAGCAACACGATGACTACCGAGAGGTTGGAAAATCTGATCATCCATGGAGGATTAAAAGACAGGTATATAGACTGATGCGGGAGTAGACCCCAATAGTCGCCTGCCACTATAAAGCTGAAGGCCGCCGAACACAGAAAGGCTATGAAATAGGTAAACCTCCGGGTAGATACGACGCCCACGTAAGTTATAAGGGCGGCATAGATCGGGGTGAGAAATGTCGCCTCGATACCGCCCAGGAAATAAATGATTGCCGTATAACCGATAATTTCAAGAAAATTGATTACGAGCGAAACGTATTGGTATGAGCGCATGTGAGTAATATATTTTAGTAGCAGCAACGTGGGCGGATTGATCAAAATGAGATACAGGACCGACAGGGAAATGCCTGTAAACGGGGTAATCTTGATTAGATTTTCATAATAAGCGGTTAACGCAAAGAGCCACATCACCACGCTTGCGCTACAGCGGACAAGCGCCGCTCGAAAGTGCCGCCTGTAGAGTATCTTTAAGTATTCAGCCTGAAGTTTGTCCCTTGGGAGACGTTTCCTTTCTTCCATGTGAACTCCCGCCGCGCATCTTCATCCTGCCCGGAGAGGCAGGTCTGTTACCTCTGCGGGTAATGTTTTATACAAGGCTATGGGATACTCTATGTGGAGAGGATGTATCTCGATAACGCGGTAGCACATCGCTTGCCGTTCGTCAATAGTATTACTACGGCAATTAAACATATCAAATGTCATCCCGGACCCCGATAAGCCTGCCCCGTGCTTGGTACGGGAACATCCAGAACAATTCTGGATTCCGGTTTTCACCGGAATGACGAGTTGATATTATGGCCGATTCCGGATTCTGACCCGGCTTGGTCGTCATCCCGGACTCCGATCCGGGACAGGGTGACGGGTCGGAATGACGTCTTTAACATATATTGCTGCCGGAGTAATAACGTTTTGCCTCTGCCTGGTATGCAGATAAATAATTTTCCCTATGCCTCGAGGTGGGCTTTCAACAATTGTACCGCACCTTCAGCTTCGATCCTGTCGTGTCCCAGCACGAATCCGGTGACAAAATGCCTGTCCATTGACAATGGGTGCTTTTCTCCGTTGAAGATGCGGGTCGGCACGAACCCTCCGTCTCTGATCGGGGCTTCAAGGCGTGTGGCAAGTTTGTTGAATGTGCAACCGGGTTCGGCATGGAAAGAGCGGGTGACCGAGTGGCCGGTCCTGGCCACTGCCGAATCATGAAAGAGAAGTTGGGCGGTAGATGCATTGAAGCGGAAGTTGGGATCGAATACGACTAATCTGCCGTCATTCCTGAGACCTATGTCGAGACCCGCGATTCCAAGATAGCCCATGCGACGGGCTGCTTCACCCACGCGAACGGCAAGCAGCCTTCCTTCATCGGGGAACATGAATTCGGGATCTATCATACTGCCCGATTGCCTGGCTGTTGAAGAGAAAAGTTGCTCGGCACCTCCGAAACAGAGTGTTTCGCTGTCACTGATGGAGATGCCCGCGCACCAGCAGATCGAAACATTCACCCATTCCTCTGCAATAACACCGGTCACACTGTCGCGGTGTTCGGCAAACCATCGACGGGCGTTATCAAAAGTGGCTTTGTCTTGACACGGATGTACCGCGTAGCCCCATCCTGTGGTCGCATCGCCCGCGGCCTTCAGGAAAAGCGGACCCGACGGTTCGAGAGAGTCCAGTTCCTCGCATGACAGATATTTCCGTTCAGGCATGAACTCCGGCGGGACAATAGAGTCCAGGTTTACTTTAGCGTTAAGAAAGCGCCACAGCTTTAGTGGCACGAGGAAGACGTTATCGGGGAAACGGCCCGCGGGTAGGGGATAAGGGTTGAAAAGTCGTTTTCCCTGCTTGATCAGCGTATCCGCCAGCGAGTACGCTTCTTCCTGAGTACTGTAGAGTAATGTTTCTTCCTCGACCTCGATACCGGCGGACCGGTATATGGCCAGGATATCCTCTACTCCGCCACCCTCGTGGCGAATCGCCGTACGGCCGTTCAGCAGCCCTGCGAGGAGCGAGGTAACAGTGTCGAGACTCAGGGCCTTATATCCGAGCATTCTCGTTTCAAAGAGATCGGTGCGAGCCATGAAAACCGCGTCTTGAGGATATAATTTGTCGGCCGGTAGTGCCGGGGCAAGATTATCTGACTTCATGATGTTTATGTAAAATCACTTAGCCCTTCCGAGAGTTGCTGCATGCGGGTTTTCGCGCCGGAGGAAACAATCGTCGGGGTCTTATTGATATCCAGCAATATGGGACGACCATCGTGTTCTACATAATCGAATTTACCGAAATCGAAACCATTCGCTTCCCGAAATTCCTCGAGTTCCGGGGGCGGATCTCCGAGGATCTTATATTCGGTGATATTGCCGGCCTTGACAATGCTGTTTTCTGAAAACAGTTTGTAAGTATAACCTCGCTTCCCGAAGAATACCCAGCCTCGCAGGCAGTAGAAGCCACGCTCGCGCTCCGGCATGAAACGTTCCACGATGAGTTCGGGGTTTTCCCATACCCATCCCGGCACGTCCGACAAATTAGGAAGGACCGGATACTTATGGGGGGGTAACATCCGGGCCAGGCGCCATGATTTTTCCGAAAGTTTACGGCGTTTCCGTTCGAAAAAGCCGTGAGAATTATTTCTCCATTCCGGGGCGCCGTAATAGTTAAGGTTGCTTTTTATGATAACCGGTCCGTCCCAGCTGTCACCTGCCATGACTCTCAATGTTGAAAATCGACTTTTTGAAATATCGATCACCTGTCCGTTCAGGAAAGGGCGGTGGAAAGAATTTTCCGGCAGGGATTCTTTGTTTATCCTTGTCAGATCGATATGAAGAATACCGATGTCCGTATCGATATTATCCGCAGGTCCCATCGTGATTCGATGGCCTGCGAGCTTCCAGTACGATGCAAGGTGAGAAATAAGGCTTTTTTTGCTTATAGGGTCGGGTGTATCCGTCACGATATGGATCGAGCAATGCATTGTTCTTACCTAAAGAGATTCAGAAGGAATATGAGTAATTATTATCGGTTTTGCGAAAGATATCCGGATCTGTTCGCTTTGTCTAATGTATTCTTGGAACTATATCACCTGGTTCACCTGAGAGGAAGCCTTCACGGCAAAAAAATCGTTACCGGAAGAGTTTCACATCGAAACGGTGACCCGCTTAACTGATACAATCTCCAGTTTATGGTAATAACACTTACCAGTAATAAATAAGGGGGGTTAGCCGATGAGACTGATAATTCTAGCCGTCATTATTTTTTATTTTTTTCTTTTAGCGGAGGTGATCAGATGAAAATCATAAGTTCTATAATCATCATTTGTTTTCTTCTTGTCACGGTGTTTTTAGTGGCCAGCAGCGCGGGGGACGAGAGAAGTTCATATTCGAATTCGCTTTTGTCGTTGAAATTCAAAGTATCGCACCCGATCCGATAAACGCGAAGAACTGACCATCGGGAAGATTCTGATGCCTGAAACGGAAAAGTAGAAAGACTGAATGACCGGTACGGAATTTACCGCGATATTTTGTAACTGTACGGAAGACATAAAAAACGTGATAAAACAGGCGGTAGCCCTGCTCTGTTTTCTCCTGCCCTTCTCTGATGTCAAATGCTGAAATCTTACTATTTTTAGACTGTTTTACTGTTGTCCGAAGATAAAGGTTGTTCCGACACTGTTCAGGATGAAGCTTTCCGGCATTTCCCGGGAAAAACGGGTTATGGCTTTCCACCCCGTGCAGTGCATGGGTACGACATAGTCGGGGGCCATCGCTTTCATCTCGCTGATAGTGGGGTCGATCAGCTTTTCGTTATTTCCTGAGAGATGAAAACCGCCCAGTACCGCGTGGACTTTATCGATGCCCGCGACTTTCCGGAGGTGTTTTACCGTGTTGATTATTCCAACGTGGGAACATCCGCCAAGCACCACCAGGCCTTTTCCCCTTACGTTCACGGCAATCCCCTGGTCGTCGTAAAAAGGATCGGGAATCCATTCATCCCCGATCATGGCTTCCATACCGGGCGTGCCCTTTTCAAATCTCGTCTGCCGCTCGACTTTTCCCGCGAGTAGAACAAGACCGTCGGCGATCGTGGTGGCGCCCTCGATCTTTTGAAAATCCGCGCCCGCTTTTATCAGTGCCGCTTCATCCATACAGGGCATGTCGACTTTCAGTTCCTGATTCACTGTAAAACGGCGACGGACAAAGGCGTCTTTATGGAGAAAAACGGGAATACGCCGTTTGACCTGACCCAGGAATGCCGGCAGGCCTCCGAAGTGGTCGAAGTGCCCGTGACTCAGGACAACGGCCTCGATATCATTGAAATCCGCGCTGACTTTACCCAGCATGACAGCCATGCTCCGGGCAAAGGTCCCGGCATTATGGAGCAGGCATGTTCCTGAAATGCCCGTATCGAAGAGAATCGTGTGTGCCTCCGGACCGGAATGAACCTTGATGAGAAATGACAATCCCGGCTCCGACAGGGGGCCTGCGGGCGGTAACACCCGCATCCGTTTAACAACATCCGTATCGGAGAGAAAAAAATCGGAATAATTGTCAACCATAACGACTATTTCGACCTTGTCCGCTTCTTTTATCGTTATCTTGTTCATGGAATCGATTGTCCTCCTTTTCCTGTAATCAGGGATCTCGAAAAAGTATCATAACCAATTCGGCATTTTTATGCCAGGTGGAAACCGGAGTGCCACCCGCCGGTATCGCTGGAAAAAATATGTTGGAAACGAAGATATGGATTGCAATTTCCGTATATACTCTGGTAACTCTTGTCAGAATTAAACGGCAAGGTATATGGCAGAAAATCCTTGTCATCATCATACAGCACAAGAGGCCGCGGAGGGTCATCCATTTCGACCGGGAGAATCCGCGGACCTTGTCGTAAAGCTGCTGAAAGAGCATGATGTTATACAGAGTATGAGTGGCTGTGGGCGTTGCCGTAATGCGGTGACGGAACGCTTTTCCACCATTAATGACGGGACTCGTCTACTGTGAAACATACCGGACTCTATCACAGGCGCATCAACGCATATTCGAATACACCAGGATATTTTATAATCGTATCGGGAAGGCCAGGCAGTAACTGTCTGCTTCGGCGCGGTAGTGCGCCTGCATGTATCCGTTGTCGTTATTTGAAATAATATTGGAATGATATGAGAGGGAAGGAGGGCTTCTTATGGTTGGTATTACATCCTATGGCGGATATATACCACGGTACAGATTGAGCAGAAAGACGATTGTCCGGAATATGGCCTGGTATTCTCCCGTTATCATGTCGGTCGCGGACGGGGAAAAGTCGGTCGCCAACTGGGATGAAGATGCCGTCAGCATGGCGGTTGCCGCGGCCCGGGATTGCATGAACGGCAGAGACAGAAATATCCTGGATGGTATCAGTCTCGCTTCCACTACGCTTCCCTTTGCCGACCGGCTCAATGCGGGGATCGTCGCCGCGGCGCTCAACATGAGAGAAGAAGGTGTTTCGAATGCCGATTTTACTTCATGTATCAAGGCCGGGACGTCGGCGGCAATCGCGGCACTGGAATCGATCGAGGCCGGAAGGAGGAATAATATTCTTGTGGTGGCCTCCG
Source organism: Syntrophaceae bacterium UBA2210 (assembly GCA_002327865.1). Classification (GTDB taxonomy): domain Bacteria; phylum Desulfobacterota; class Syntrophia; order Syntrophales; family UBA2210; genus UBA2210. Next base: position 26,476 of record DCUQ01000009.1, on the reverse strand, counting down.
ATCAGCGCAGGACAAAGATGGCAACCATGCTTGAAATGTTTTTCGGTGACGGGGCTGCGGCCTTGCTGTTCGGAAGGGATAACGTGATAGCGGAATTCATGGGAAGCTACTCTCTAAACTGTGATTTCATCGATCATTACAAAGGCGCCGGCAGGGAATTCGATTATGGCTGGGAAGAGCGATGGCAGCGTGATGAGGGTTATGGAAAGATCATACCCCTGGCAATCGACGGTTTCCTGAAAAAGACGGGGATGAAGATCGGTGATTTCGACAAGGTGATATACCCCTGTTATTTCGGGGGTACCCACAGGGATATCGCGGGGAAACTCGGTATAAAAAAAGAAAACGTACAGAATAATATGCACGCGGTCTGCGGCGATACCGGCACGGCCCACCCGCTGGTCATGTTCGTGTCGGCGCTGGAAGAGGCGAAAGCCGGGGACAAACTGCTGCTGGCGAGTTTCGGCCAGGGATGCGATGTTCTGGCGTTCGAAGTGACCGAAAAGATAAGGGATTTCAAAGTACCGCTTGGGATGAGGGGATCGCTCGCGAACAGATCCGAGCTGGAAAGTTATCAAAAGTATACGAAGTTCCGGGACCTTATCGTCGCCGACCTGGGAATCAGGGGTGAGGCCAATCCGAATACCGCGCTTACGGTTTTGTGGAGAAAACGAAAATTGTTGTTCGGTCTGGTAGGTGCGCGGTGCAGAAAATGCGGAACTCCCCAGATTCCCGCGATGCCGGTCTGCGTTAATCCGGATTGCTGGGCTGTCGGCGAGTTCGACGAATATGAATTTGCGGACAGAGAAGCCGAAATTCTCATGTTTACCGGAGATATGCTTTCCCCGTCTGTCGATCCGCCTGCCATATACGGGCTGGTGGGATATGACGGCGGCGGAAGGACCATGCTCGATTTTACTGATTGTGACCTTGATCAGATCGGGGTGGGGATGAAGGTGAAAATGTCTTTCAGAAAGCGTTATTACGACAAAAGCCGGGTATTTACCGGGTATTTCTGGAAGGCCGTGCCACGGGTGGAAGGAGGTGATGTGTAATGGCGACCGGGATCAGAGACAAGGTGGCGATACTGGGCATGGGATGCACCAGGTTCGGAGAACGCTGGAATGACGATTCTGAAGATCTGATGGTCGAGGCATTCGAGGAGTGCCTGGGAGATGCCGGAATCGAGCGGAGGGATATTCAGGCTGCGTGGCTAGGCAACTGTTTCGACGAAGCTGGTGCAGGAAAAAGCGCGCTTCCCGTTTCCATGGCTTTGCGGCTCCCGAATATATCCGCCACGCGTGTTGAGAATTACTGCGCGAGCGGGACGGAATCGTTCAGGGGCGCGGTCTACGCGGTAGCATCCGGCGCCTGCGACATAGCACTCGCGATCGGCGTCGAAAAGCTGAAAGACATGGGGTATGGCGGTCTGCCGGAATTCAGCTCGCTGATGGGGGTGTTCAACCAGCTATGGATGGCTAACATGACGGCGCCGGGGGCTTTTGCGATGCTGGCTACCGGGTATGCGGCGAAATACGGTCTGGATATGGCCGAGGTCAAGCGGGCCATCGCGCACGTTTCGGTAAAGAGCCACGCGAACGGGGCCCTCAACCCGAAAGCGCATTTGAGGAAGGTCGTGACCGAGGAACAGGTTATCAATGCTCCGTATATTGCTTATCCCCTGGGGTTGTTCGATTGTTGCGGCGTCAGCGACGGTTCCGCCTGCGCGATCGTGACGACGCCGGAGATCGCGAAATCGCTCGGCAAAAAGGATATCGTCTCGGTGAAGGCACTTCAACTTTCGCTCAGCAACGGGACGGAGATCGCCTATGACTGGGACGGGGCTCATTTCATTACGACATCCAAGGCGAGCACGGCTGCTTATAAAGAAGCCGGGATAAGTGATCCGAGGAAAGAGATCAGTATGATGGAGGTACATGACTGTTTCTCGATTACAGAACTTGTCACGATGGAGGATCTGCATATATCCGAACGGGGTCAGGCACCCCGGGACGTTATGAACGGCTTTTATGATCTCGACGGCCGGCTACCGTGTCAGGTCGACGGGGGGTTGAAATGTTTCGGCCATCCCATCGGAGCGTCCGGCCTGCGCATGCTGTATGAGATGTACCTGCAGTTGCAGGGAAGGGCGGGGGATCGCCAGTTGAATGATCCTAAAATCGGGCTGACTCACAACCTGGGAGGATTTCCCTTCATGAACGTGTGCAGTATCGCCATTATCGGCAGATATGGCGCATAGAGTGTATATTCCTCGAAAGGAGGTAATCCATGGCTGATTTATCAAAGGTCGGCAAAGAGTATCCGCCGATCGTGTGGGAGGTGGAACGGGGCAAGATCAGGGAACTCGCGCAGGCGATCGGCGACCCTGATCCTATTTATCTGGACAGAGAAGCGGCTGTGGCGCAGGGATATAAGGATACCCCCGCTCCCCCTACGTTTTTGACGGTTCCCATGATGTGGTGCGGCAGGATGCCCGATCTCATCGTCGATCTTAAGATTAATATCTTGATGGTGCTGCACGGCGAAGAAGAATACGAATATTACCGGCAGATCTATCCGGGGGATACCATCACCGGGATACCGAAAGTGGTAAAGGCGGAGGAGAAAGAGAGCAGATCCGGTTCAAAAATGGATATGATTACCCTGGAGGTTCTTTACAGAAATCAGCAGGGCGAAGACGTCGCGAAGTCCAGATCGCTCATCATCGAGAGAAAGTAGGAGGATTATCATGACACACGAGCTGTTTTATGAAGATGTCCGGGTGGGGGACGAAATGCCCGAGCTGGTTAAGGGCCCGTTGCTGAAGCTTCAGCATGTTATGTATGCCGGGGCATCGGGCGATTTCAATCCCCTCCATACCGATGATGATTTTGCCAGGGCTGTCGGCATGAAAGATGGTGTCATCGCACACGGCATGCTGATCATGGGGTTTGCGGGGCAGGCGATTACCGGCTGGGTGCCGAAAAAGTACCTGAAAAAGTTCGGTGTCCGTTTTTCCGGAATGACAAAACCGGGGAGTACCATCCGTATTACGGGCAGGGTAACGGATAAGCGCGTGGAACATGGTGAGAATATTATCTGTTGCGAGGTCGTCGCACGGGATGAAACTGAAGATGTCAAGTTGACGGGTCATTTCGAGGCATCCCTGCCTGGCAGGAGCCGATGAAAATTGTAAGGGGGAGGTGTGGTGATATGCCGAAGATTGATTTCACGGGCAGCGTTGCTATCGTAACCGGAGCGGGCGCGGGGCTGGGCAGGTGTCACGCGCTGGAATTTGCAAAGCGGGGAGCCTGGGTGGTGGTAAACGATCTCGGCGGCACGAGAGATGGTACCGGGTCGGACACCGCCGCCGCTGACAAGGTCGTTGAAGAAATAAGAGAATCAGGCGGCGAGGCGGTTCCTAACTACGATAACGTGGCAACGGTTGAGGGAGGGGAAAGGATTGTCCAGGCGGCGATCGATGCGTTCGGCAAGGTCGATATACTTGTAAATAACGCCGGTATAATCAGGGACAAGACGTTTTACAAGATGGAAGAAGAAAACTGGGACGCCGTCGTCGGTGTACACCTGAAAGGTGCGTACTGCGTTACGAGACCGGCCTTCGCGAATATGCGTGAAAACGGCTACGGCAGGATCATCATGACGACATCGGGTGCCGGGATGTTCGGAAACTTCGGACAGAGCAACTATGCTTCGGCAAAGGCCGGCCTTGTAGGACTTGCCAATGTTCTGAAACTCGAGGGAGCCAAATACAATATCAACACCAATGTTATCATTCCCGTCGCCGGTTCGCGGCTTACGGAAGATGTCCTGCCCCCCGATCTTATGGCCAGGATGAAACCCGATTTCGTCACCCCGCTGGTGCTTTATCTCTGTTCCAGGCAATGCATGGACTCCGGGGTTATCATCAATGCCGCCATGGGCTATTACAGCCGGACCGCGATAATGACCGGCCCGGGCGCGATACTCTCTGATGGCAGGAAAATTCCCACTCCCGAGGAGATCATGGAGAACTGGGACAGTATCATGAGCCTTGAAAACCCGGAATATTTCGATCAGGTCATGACCATGTTCGGCAAATTGAGCCCGCTTCTGCAGTGATCTGACGGGATGCCGCCGAAATTCAATATCGGCGATGCCCTGCCGCAGGAACGGTATGAGAGATTCCGGTGGCGCCGCTGTGGCGGCAGGAGAAAACCCCGGCTAGCAAAGCCGGCATGAGGAGGTATTTCGTATGCCCGGACCACTGAATGGATTAAAAGTATTGGATATCAGGACTCTTATGCCTGGATCTCATGCGGCCATGAGCCTCGCGGACATGGGTGCCGACGTGCTGCGGATCGTCTCCGGATCGCGTCCGGATATGGTATCGCTGGGGCCGCCCTTTATTCCGGGGACCGATATTTCATTCAGCACCGCTTTTGTCGGGCGGGGCAAGCGATGCATGACGCTGAATTTGCAGAACCCGGGGGCGGCGGAGGTCATCCGCAGGTTGATAAAGGACTATGACATTCTTATAGAGCAGTTTCGTCCCGGGGTAATGGACAAGATGGGATTGGGATACGAGGATCTCAGAAAAGTCAACCCCGCCATGATTTATTGTTCCCTGACAGGGTATGGTCAGACAGGTCCGCATCGTGCCAGGGCGGGGCATGATATCAACTTCCTGGCGCGTTCCGGCATCATGTCGTATTCGGGGAGAGAGAAGGAAGGACCGAGTCTTATGGGGGTGCCGGTCGCCGCGATCGCGTCCGGTTCCGCCAACGCGGTTATCGGCATACTGGCTTCGGTCATTTCCCGCAACATAACGGGGAAGGGGCAGCACATCGATATTTCGATTACCGATGGCATGGTCGCGTTAAATGTTCTGGCGGGAAACGCGTTTCTTATTGACGGGAAAGAACCTGGGCGGGAAGAATATTTCTTGAACGGAGGATCTGTTTATGATTTCTATGAGACTTCCGATGGAGAGTACCTGGGCTTCGGCGGTGTGGAGCATCAGTTCTTCGCAGCCTTCTGCGATGCCATCGGCCGTCCCGACTTGATTCCGGGGGGTGTCTTTCCGGATGACGTAAGGGAAATCAAGCGGCAGATCCGTGAGATCATACTCACGAAGACCAGGGACGAGTGGATGGCTCTGTTTGACGAGACGAATGCCTGTGTCGATCCGGTATTGTCCCTTTCCGAAGCCTTGAATGACGATAATGCTAAGGAGCGGGGACTGGTCGTGGAGATCGACCTTCCGTCAGGCGGAACGGTGAGGCAGATTGCCGGTCCGGTAAAATTTTCGGAGACATGCCAGGAATATAAAACAGCCGGAGTGCCCCCGGGGACTCACACGAGGGAGGTCATGCTCACGTTGGGGTACACGGATGAGGAAGTAGACAGATTTGAGGAGGAGGGACTTTTCAGCTGACAGTACGCCGGCCCGTATGTCGTTAACCTGAAAAGAACGGAGGTAAGAAATGGCTGGTTTATCATCGCACGCGCTTTCCATAGTAAAAGATCCGGCATCGATAACGGATTATTCACTGCAGGCCCTTTCAATACTGCGGGATCCTTCACAGTTCAAGTGGTACGTCATACCGCTTCTGCTGTTTGTCTTATTTGTGTACGCGAAAGAAATGTCGCACCGGAACTGGTCTGCGATACTGGCGGGGCTGGCGTTCTGTGGAATGGACTGGTTTAACGAGATCTGGAACGCGCTGGTTCTTTATTTTACTCAATATGCTCCGGTATGGTGTGCTCCCGGAGGCGACACGTCTTACCTTATCCTGGTTGGACTGAATATCGAGATTATGCTGATGTTTCTCGTCATGGGACTTATGAGTACCTTTTTTCTTCCGCAGTACAAATGGGGGACATTTCTGGGTATAAATAACCGGATCATGATCGCGTGCGTCATGTCTGCTTTGTGTGTGGTTGTCGAGGTGATCCTGAACCTGGCAGGCGTGCTTACCTGGGAGTATACTTGGTGGAGCGCCCGGTTCCCATGGCTGATCTGGCTTATAGGATATCTTCCTTTCTGGCTTGTCGCCTTCTGGGTCTACGATATGAAAATCGTCAAGAACAAGGTTATTACAGTGGGTGTAATATTGACCTTCGATATCGCCTGCCTGGTTATCTTCGGAGGCGTACTTGGATGGATATAAAAGATAGTCACATCGAAAGTAGTCTTCATCTTTTTTGATCAAAGGATATTTTATGTCGAATGCGGTACCTTCCTCCGTTTATAAAATTCCTCTGGTGGTCTATCAAACCTGGAAAACCAGGGATATAGACAGTGATATAATCAACGGCATAATAACGCGTAACAAATCGATTAACCTGGAGTTTCGGTTTGTTCTCTTTGACGATGACGAAAAAGATGCGTTCATCGAAGAGAATTTCGACGCCGATATCCGCAGAGCCTACAACCATATCAACCCCCGTTTCGGGGCTGCCAGGGCCGATTTCTGGAGATACTGCATTTTGTACAAACAGGGTGGCGTTTATATGGATATAAAAATGGAGTTGAAGATTCCATTGATCCGGATTATCAGGCCTGAAGATGAATGCCTGCTGGATAAACCGCGTGTGGATTATGAAATCTACCGGATAGAAAACAACACGCCGACATATGAACAGTGGATGCTGTTTTTTTCAAAGAACCACCCTTACCTGGAAACCATGATCGATACGATGACACGGAACATTCTCGATGGTTACATACCCGATGTTCGGTTTTTACGATCGGTTTCCTCGTATTCCAAGCTCCTGATACTCCATCTTACAGGTCCCGATGCCTTCACGGCCGCGGTTAATCGAAGCATCGCCGTGCATGGCCCCAGACACAGAAATATCGACTACGAAAAAATCTCCTTCTACAGTTTCGAAGGGCTGGCTCAGATTTACGAGCGGAGCAGCACCGCCCATTACAGTAAAGTTACCGAAAGTATATATAATGAAGACCATGTGGTTTCGGCTAAAGATGCGGCGATAAAGCCGGGGTAGGGAATCGGATTGTAGCAACCGGCTGCGGATCATCCTGTAACCGGCCTGTTGTTATTTTCCGGAAACCGTTAAAACCGGAGGGAAGAACACCTGATTATTACTCCGGTAACAATATATGTCAAAGCCGTCATTCCGGCCCGTCCCGGATCGGAGTCCGGGATGACCAAGCCGGGGCGGAATCCATAACCAGCCCAAATACTGGATCTGGGGTCAACCTGTCATTCCGGTGAAAACCGGAATCCAGCCCCGGCTTTCGCCGGGGTGACGGATCTGGATGCCACCGTATCGAGTAAGGTGCAGGCCCCGTATCGAGTACGGGGTAAACCCCGTGTCAAGCACGGGGCAGGCTTATCGGGGTCCGGCATAACATTTGATATGTTTGATTGTCGTAGTAATAAGAGGTGTTCACTGCAGTTCGGATTTCCGATGAAAGTGCGTTGATGTGCTAAAAGTTATGCCAAAGGTGGAAAAATTTCAGGGATACTGCTGTAAGCGGGTTCAGGTGTTCTTGAACATACCGCTTTTTATGGGTGTTTTACTTTGCGCCGCTTAAAAGAAGAGACATCAATGTGAATGTTTCCAGCCGCCTTTAAGGCCTTTCTTGGAAAGCACTATCTGCCACAATTGAATTTTGCGCGCCCGGAATGATCCGGCGCAGGAGAGCAAATAATATTTCCACATGCGGTAAAAGCGGTTATCGTAAATATGCTTTATTTTGTCGAGGTTTCCGGTGAAGTTTTTAAACCAGGCCATCAGCGTCTTGTCATAGTGCGTTCCGTAATTGTGCCAGTTTTCTACAACAAACAGTCCTTCAAAAGATTTGGCAAGCTGTTTTATCGATGGAAGCATTCCATTCGGAAAGATATATTTTTCGATCCAGGGATCACATTTCTTGACGGATTTGTTGGTTCCTATAGTATGTAAAAGAAACAACCCTTCATCTTTCAGGCAGCGGTGGACGATCTTCATGAATGTCCGGTAATTTTTCTGGCCGACATGTTCGATCATACCCAGCGAGACGATATGGTCAAATTTTCCGTCTACATCTCTGTAATCCTGCAGGCGTATCTCCACGGGGAGCCCTTTGCACAGTTCCCTCGCTAGTTTTACCTGTTCTTTCGAAACCGTGATGCCGACAACTTCGGCGCCGTATTTCTCGGCGGCATACTTGGCAAAACTTCCCCATCCGCAGCCGATATCGAGGACCTTCATTCCTTCTTTCAGGTTTATTTTCCTGGCGACGAGATCGAGCTTGGCTTCCTGCGCCTCGTCGAGTGTTTCTGCGTTGTCCCAGTAGGCACAGGTGTAAGTCAGGCGTTTGTCGAGCATCGCTTTATACAGCTCGTTTCCCATGTCATAATGGTGCTCGCCGATGTTAAACGCCTTTAATTTGTTTTGGGGATTGAGAATGGTCGCTTTGAGGTATTGAATTAATATCTTCCAATCCCTGACCTTATCTTCTAATCCTTCGGTCAGGATTTTGTAAAAGAACTCGTCGAGCCTTTCACAGTCCCACCAGCCGTCCATATAGGCCTCGCCGAGGCCGAGTGATCCCTTAGAAAGAACAAGCTGGAATAATGCTTCGTTATGGACTGTAATGTCCCACGGTCGTGAACCGTTAATCTTCACATCGGCACAACCAAGAATTTTTTCCGCCTGTTGCCGAAACGCTTTCATCTCACTATGTCACACCTTTATTTGACGAATACTGCCTTCCATTGTTTATCATGAAAGTATGGTGAAAAAACGGAAGTTATTATAATGATCTCTTTTCGAATAGTCAAACCCTAAAAACCATAACTAAAGTGTGTAATAATAACTGGTTGGAAGATGTTTCTGCAGGAAAATGCGGATATTTCAGAATCCGAAACGTGCAGGCATTTTTTTGAACAGGGAAAATCGGTATGTTGAGGCAAAAAATGTCGGCGTCAGGATGTTTCGGTGTTGTCGATTTCATTTATGAAATTAATAACCTGTTTATATATTTCCTTTCTCGGCATATCCAGCTCTTCCGAAAGAGCATCCACGATGTCTCTTGTAGAAGAATCTGGATCTTTCCGTGCTTCCTGAATTTTGACACGTATTTCTTCGGTCGTACAGCCGGTATTATCCCGGACGGCGCCAGCAATAACCAGTGTGATTTCTCCTTTTATCTTTTTCCCCTGTAGAGATTCACGGACCTCGCTGACACTGCCGCGCATTGTTTCTTCATACATCTTCGTTAATTCTCTGGAAATGCTTATCTGTCTGTCCCCGAGAATTTGACTGACATCTTCGATGGTATCGAGAAGCCGGTTGGGTGATTCGTAAAACACCAGGGTTTTTGTCTCCTCTTTGATGGATTCCAGCAGTTGCCGTCTTTTCCCACGCCGGGAGGGCAGGAATGCAAAGAAGACAAAACTGTCCATGGGGAGACCTGAAGCATTAAGTGCGGCGACCGCGGCAACCGGTCCGGGAACGGGAACAACCCTGATGGATTCCGCGATGGCCTGTTTGACGAAGATATACCCGGGATCTGATATCCCCGGCGTGCCTGCGTCCGAAACATATGCGATATTGGTTCCTTCGTTCAGTTTGGCTACCAGTTGACTGCTCTTTTTCAGTTCGTTATGGTCGTGGAGACTCGTGATCGGTGTATTAATCCCATAAGAATCGAGCAGTATCTTTGTTCTGCGTGTATCTTCCGCCGCAATCAGTTGTACTTCTCCGAGGGTGCGTATAGCACGCAGAGTAATATCCTCCAGATTACCTATAGGTGTTGCGACTATGTATAATATTCCTTTTTCCATGTCGGTCTCCTGTTAAAGACACAGGTCGAAAGCGTCTCTTATGATGTTGATACGATTACCCTCCGGGATTAACCTTACAGCGACAATATCAAATCTGGCATTATGGTCGGTAATTCCCTTTTCCTGCAGATAATTGAGTGCTACGTTTGAAATCTTTTTCTGTTTAACTATGCTGACCGCCTCTTCAGGTGAACCGAAAGACTCCGATTTTCTACTCTTTACTTCGACAAATACAATATCTCCGGCATCCATGGCAATAATGTCGATCTCTCCGTAACGACATCTGTAATTTCTCTCGACGATCCGATATCCCTTTTTTCGCAGGTAGACGGCTGCTATGTCTTCCCCCTTTTTGCCCTTCTCGATGTTATTTGATCCTGAAATATTTTCTGTGGATCTTGCATCGGCCATATTTTTTCACCGCCTCCCGGTGTTCCTTAGTCCCGTATCCTTTATTCTTGAGGAAGTTATACTGTGGGTACAGGACATGATACCTGTCCATAAGCTGGTCACGTAATACCTTGGCTATTATGGAGGCGGCTGCTACGGAAACACTGAGCGAGTCTCCTCCGATAATTGTTTCCTGTTTGATAGGAACATCAATTGTGTTTATTCCGTCTATGAGAAGATAATCCGGTTGAGTGGCAAGATTAAGAACGGCCGTTTTCATTGCGGCCAGTGTAGCCTGGAGAATATTGATTTTATCTATGGTAGAAGCGTCTATAGACCCCAATCCGATAGAAACGGCATCATCTCTTATTATCTTATACAGGGTTTCTCTTTTAAGGGGAGTCAGCTTTTTGGAATCTCTGATCTCCCCGTTCGTATAACCCGGAGGGAAAATTACCGCTGCGGCTACAACGGGACCCGCAAGGGGGCCTCTCCCGGCTTCATCGATGCCGGCAATCGTGTTAAAGCCCATCCACCTGGCACGAAGTTCAAATCCATACATCTCTCATCTTCTGCCGAGTTCCTTTATACGTGCCTTCTTACCCTTGAGATCTCTCAGGTAATACAGTCTTGAACGTCTGACTCTGCCCCGCATTACTATTTCCACCTTGTCGATAACGGGGGAATGAAGAGGAAACGTACGTTCAACTCCTATGCCGGAAGATATCTTTCTTACGGTAAAAGTGGCACGGTTTTGTCCCGCCCTTTTACGTATGACCGATCCCTGGAAAATCTGGATTCTTTCTTTCTGGCCTTCTACAATCTTTACATATACCTTTACAGTATCGCCCGGCTTAAACCCGGGAATATCCGCTCGCATCTGTTCTTTTTCGAGCGTGTCGAGAACATTCATAATTCAAAATCCTCCTCTGAAAATCATAAATTAGTATAGCTAGTTACCGCATAGTCTATCCAGCATGACGGCTACTGCCGACCTGACAGACAGATGATTATAATCTGAGTTTCCTCTTATCGGTTCTACAAAGAAATCAGCTTTGTCAATAACTGTTTCAGCGATTCCCCAACCCGTTCCAAAAACTATCAGAAAGGTTTCTCTGCTTTCCTCTATCTTCTTTCTCAATCCCCTGCAGGCCATCGTATTATGCTTGTGGTCGGAAGCGCTCGTAACTACAACTTTAACCCTGCTATTGCCGTTCTCCCGTGATATCGCCGTTACTGTATCATCAAGAGTTTCCTTAAGTCTAACGATATCGAAAGCCTGTTTCCTCGAAGGATTATACGTGGTGCCATATCCTTCCTGCCAGTGTTGCAGGATACGCCTGACAAATACCTGCTGCTGCTCTATCGGCGTTACGATGTAAAACCCTTTTACACCGTACGTTCTGGCAGCTCTCGATATATCGTGTATATCCATGTTGGTTACCGCCGTTGTTACAACATCGCCTTTCTTATTGTAAACGGGGTAGTGTAAAAGAGCGATATAGAGGTTCTTACACAAATTCAGGATCTCCTGTAAGTTCCTTCAGTATCCTTCTATCTTCTTCCGTAAGGCCGGCCTGCATCAGCATATCCGGTCTTCTCTGAAGAGTCCTTTTTAAGGATTCCCTGCGCCGCCATTCGTCTATCTTTTTCTGGTGTCCCGAGAGCAGCACCTCGGGAACCTCCCAGCCTGCGTATTCCCTGGGTTTCGTATAGTGGGGACCTTCCAGGAGCCCGGTTGAAAAAGAATCGTACAAAACCGATTCGCTGTTTCCCACAAACCCCGGTATCAGGCGGGATACAGCGTCCATAATTATCATCGCAGGCAACTCTCCGCCGCTCAGGACATAGTCACCTACCGATATTTCTCTGTCAACCAGATGCTTTCTGATACGCTCGTCTATTCCCTCATAGTGTCCGCATATCAGTACGATCCTGGAATATTGGGAAAATTCTTCCGCAAGCTCCTGTTTGAATGTCTCTCCCTGCGGTGAGAGGAGAATAACGGTCGTTTTATCTCCCTCGGGAATAACGGCTTTCAGTGCGTTCGCTACAGGCTCGACCTTCATCACCATCCCGCCGCCGCCGCCGTAAGGGGTATCATCGGTAGTTCTGTGTTTGTCTCCGGTATAATCACGGATATTGTGAAGATTTACCTTAATCAGACCATTCTCTATGGATTTTTTCATAAGACTGCTGCTGAGGGTGGAGAAAAACATCTCCGGAAAGATGGATAAAATATCAAAAACAATCATTTTACAACCCTTCGGGCAGCCTTACAACGATAATGCCTTTTTCAATATCAATCTTTTTTACCACGTCATCAAACGCCGGAATGAGAAATTCTCTCTCGCCGCTACAGATATACACATCGTTACTCCCCGTCGCCAGGATGTTTGTTATTTGTCCCAGTTTCAAGCCCGTTTCCGTAAGGACATAAAGCCCTATTATATCTGTCCAGTAGTACTCACCTTCGGGGAGGTTTTTAGGAGTCGTAAATACATACTGCCCGATCAGAGCTTCAGCCGACTCCGTGGTATTCACACCCTCAAGATCGAGGTTAAAAGACCCTTTTCTGATACCGGTAACTTTGGCTTTGAACGTATGTATGTCTTTGCTGTCTTTACCTATAAAGGCATTTTCCAGTGTTTCAAGCGTTTCTGCCGATTCACAATATGAAAGAACTTTAAGCCGGCCTTTCAGGCCGATGGTTTTAACGATTTTTCCTATCCCTAGCAGGTTGTTCACTTATTCTATGATCTCAAGAACCGCTCTCTTATGAAGCTTGGATGATGCAGCACTCAAAATAGTCCTCATTGCCTTCGCTGTTTTTCCCTGTTTTCCAATGACTTTTCCCAAGTCATCCTTCGCAATTCTCAGTTCAATAACGGAAGTCTGCTCTCCTATTATTTCTGTACACTCAACATCATCTGGAGAATCTACTAAAGCCTGAGCCATATACTTGATCAAGTCTTTCATCGTAACAACCTCCACTGCTTCTTAGAGTAAGTAAGATAAAGATTGTTCTTGTTCTCCCCCCTCCTCTTTGTTGATTTACGCCTTCTCTCTTTTCGTTACGGCAACCCCCTTTTTCTTCAGGAGACTCGATACTGTCTGAGTGGGCTTAGCTCCTTTTGCCAGCCAGTCTATTACCCGATCTTCCTTGATGTTTATACCGGCAGGATCTTTCAAAGGATCGTAATTCCCGACTATCTCTATGAATCTCCCATCTCGCGGCGCTTCATTTTCCGCCACCACAATTCTGTAAAAGGGTTTCTTTTTTGCGCCCATGCGCGTCAATCTTATTCTTATTGCCATTCCCCGGTTCGTTACCTCCTGATGATTATTTTGTATCTCTGGATAAACAACAGCGGTCGCTTTTAACACATGTTAAATTTTATTTAAAGTACAAATTACGCCGCATTATAGATTTCATTCCACCTTTTGTCAACTTCTTCATCATTTTTCGCATCTCTATGTAATTTTTAAGGACTTTATTGACATCCTGTACGGTCGTTCCGCTCCCTCTGGCGATCCGTTTTCTCCTTTGTCCGTTTATGATTTTGTAATTGGCACGTTCATCTTTCGTCATGGAATCGATTATAGCGGTTGTTTTTGTCAGTTCGCCCTCATCGGGTGTCATGTTTTTCATGGCTTTTATCTTGCCGAAACCGGGCATCATTCCGAGAATGTCCTGCATTGATCCCATTTTTTTTACTCGTGCCAATTGCTGCTTGAGGTCGTCCAGAGTAAATGAATCTTTCCTTATCTTCTTTTCCATCTCTCTGGAGGTCTTCTCATCCATTGCCGTCTGGGCTTTCTCGACGAGAGACAGAATATCGCCCATACCGAGAATCCTGGATGCCATGCGTTCCGGGTGGAACACTTCCAGAGCGTCGGTTTTTTCACCCGTCCCGACGAACTTTACCGGTTTCCCTGTGACTTTTTTCAGCGACAGTGCCGCTCCGCCGCGCGCATCACCATCCATTTTTGTCAGCACAATGCCGTCTATACCCAGTAAACCATCAAATTTTTCGGCTACGGAAACCGCATCCTGTCCTGTCATTGCATCGGCGACGAAAAGGATTTCGGACGGATTCACGATATCTTTTATTCTCTTCAACTCGTCCATCAACGCGTCGTCGATGTGCAGCCTGCCCGCAGTGTCTATGATGAGCGTATCAAATCCGTTGGCTTTCGCGTGTTCGACGGCTTCCACGCAGATTTTCACCGGGTCTTTCTGGTCCTTTGAATCGAATACATGAATATTTGTAATCTGCCCGAGTATCTTTAACTGCTCTATGGCTGCGGGCCTGTATACATCGGCGGAAACCATGGAAACCGTGTGATGCCGACCTGTAAGATAGCGGGAGAGCTTTGCGGCGGTTGTTGTCTTGCCGCATCCCTGGAGGCCGACAAGCATTATCGGAGCGGGAGCCCGGTTTGCGAGGTTCAGGTGGCCGCTCTCTTTTCCCATTAATTCGACAAGCCTGTCATAAACGATCTTAACTATCTGCTGGCCGGGGCTGATACTGTCAAAAACTTCCTGGCCTATGGCCCGTTCGCTGACATCCTCGATGAATTCCCTGGTCACTTTGAAATTGACGTCCGCTTCAAGAAGTGCCATGCGGATGTCTTTCATGGCCGCTCTGACGTTCTCTTCATCGAGAACACTTCTTCCCTTGAGCTTTTTGAATATGGTGTTCAGTTTATCGGTCAGATTCTCGAACATGGCGGTTTATGCTATTTTTCTCCATTTTTTATAATGAGGCATTTGATACCTCTTTGTTTCTTTTCCACCAGGGATGCGGTTTCCCTGGCGTCTTCGTATGTTGTAAATCCCGTCAGCTTTACACGGAACCATTTACCCTTCGATTTAAGATCGATATCGTCAATCCGTGGAGTATACCCCATAGCGGTCAGTTTTGCCTTCATTGCTTCCGTTTTATCTTTGTCCCTGAAGGATGCCACCTGGACTACATACAGCCCGGCAGGTTCTTCTTTCTCCGGCGGTTTATACTGTTCGGAGGGAGCAATCTTTTCAGCGGGCTGTTTCTTGTCGGGTAGTTTATATTTATCGGGATATGGTACCTTTTTATCCGTGAAATTTTCTTTTATAGCTGTACCGCTACCTTTAAGTGTTTCATAAAAAGTGAAATTGATTTCATCTTGTTTCTTGTCCGTATCAGGTACGGTGTCTTTGCCTTTTGTTATCTTCTCCTTTATGGTTCCGGGTATGCCGGCTATTTTTTTCGGATAACTTTCTATATTCTTTCCAACCATTACCCCGCATATAAAAAAGAACAACAGAAGCAGCGCGATAACCAGGGTTAAGAAAACCAGACCAAATTTCCCCAGTCTGAATTCGAAATCTCTGTTTTTCTCCGACATGCGGTTATCCTCGATATTCACATACGTTCAGGTGCCGAAACCCCCAATAGTCTAAGGGCATTTTTTATGACCGTGCCGGTGGATTTTATCAGAAACAACCTCGCTTTTGTCAGTTCAACGTTATCGGAAATAACTTTGTGCTTGTTGTAAAAACTGTGGAAGACGGAAGCAAGATCATTAATATAATAAGGTATGCGATGCGGCTCGAGCGATTTCGCGCTTCCTTCAACCATTTCCCGGAACTTATCGATTAATTTAATAAGTTCGCATTCTTCGGCGGTAGTCAGAAGATCGGGTCTTATTTCATCGTAACCCGGAGCCGGATACCCCTGTTCCGCAGCGAGCCTCATGATGCTGGATATCCTGGCGTGGGCGTACTGCACATAATAAACCGGGTTCTCACTCGATTGTGCCTTTGCAAGTTCCAGGTCGAAATCGAGGTGGCTGTTCGATCTTCTCATGAGAAAATTGTATCTGGCGGCGTCTTTTCCTACCTCATCGGTTACCTCTCTTATGGTTACAAATTCACCGGCCCTGGTAGACATGGGAACGGGAACGCCGTTTCTGAGAAGATTTACCAATTGGACCAGAACGATTTCAAGATCTTCCTTTTTTCTGCCGAGGGCCTGTATGGCCGCCTGCATTCTGGGTATATACCCGTGGTGATCCGCCCCCCATACATTAATGACCTTGTCGAAACCCCGTGAATACTTGTTCAGGTGATAGGCGATATCAGCGGCGAAATAAGTGGGCTCTCCATTTTCTCTGATGACGACCCTGTCCTTTTCATCGCCGAAATCCGTTGTCTTGAACCATACCGCGTCTGCTTCCTTGTATATAAATCCGTCTTTCTGGAGGTCCTGAAGAATTTTGCTTACGCCATCATCCTTGTAGAGTTCTTTTTCACTGAAGTAGCGATCGAATACCACACCCAGGGTTTCAAGATCTTCTTTTATCCCTTCGAGGATGAAATCTGCCGCGTACCTGGTAAGAAAGGGGATCGCTGTTTCCCTGTCCGACCGGAACCTGTCACCAAATTGTTCGCGTATAGTGTGAGCGAGTTCTGTAATGTAGCTTCCCTGATAACAATTGCCGGGGAATACAATGTCTTCACCCATCAACTCCAGGTAGCGGTAGTAGACGGATTCTCCCAGCATGTTCATCTGGTTCCCTGCATCGTTTATGTAGTATTCTCTGGAGACGGAAAATCCCGATGTCTTAAGAATATTGGCAATAACATCGCCGATTACTGCACCCCTGGCATGGCCGATATGCAGCGGACCCGTGGGGTTGGCACTGACGAATTCCACCTGAACTTTGACGCCGTTTCCGATATTGGATTCACCGTACCGGTCTCCGTATCTGTCTACCTCTTTCAGTAGAACAGCCCATACATTATTTTTGATAAAAAAGTTTATAAACCCCGGACCGGCTATCTCTACTTTGTCCAGCAATCCGTCGCCGTCATCGATGTTCCCGACTATGCGTTCGGCTATTTTACGCGGAGCCTCCCGCTGGCTCGACGCAAGAACCATGGCAATGTTGGACGCGTAATCGCCGTGAGAACCTTCTCTCGGAAACTCCACTTCTATAAAGGGAATATATGCTTCCTTTAAAAGTCCCTTTTCAACGCAGGAGTTGATCGATTTTTCCAGTAATTTGATTACTCTTTCTTTCATAAGCCTCTCAGACTTTTCTCAGGACACAAAAAAAACGAAAAAGTTGGCCCGGGGGCCAACCTTTTTTAACAGTTTGAGCACAAAATGTTTTTATAAATTGTTTGACCGCTTTTTCAATTCACTTCTTATCCTTTTTTTCTATTTCATCGATCTCCGAATCCTTGATAGAAAGATCTCTTGTGAAATCAGGACAATGAACCATTCCGCTGGAATCTGTGGATACGGTAAACCGTTTTGTACATGTGCCTCTCCACGCGCATATGGAACAGTACCTCTTTTCTAAACCCATGAATCAATGCCTCCCGGTTTCTCAATTTTTAAAACCGCTGCCGATGATATAGATATGATACTTTCAAGTCAAGGATTTTCGGTTTTTTTTACTTATTCCACTATGGTTGGTTCCCATACGGGAACTTTTACTGCGAAGGAGAACTTGCGAAGGCCTTCTGCGGTTACTACGGTTTCAGGCAGTTGATAAATTCCCCGCGCCTTTATTGTCCCATCGGGGAGCTCGAATCCCCGTATAAAAACCTTCTGTCCCCTCGTGAATGTATTAAGAGATGTCTCTTCCCCGCCGGTATTTCTCAACATGGTTCTGAACCGCTTCCTCCCCTTTCGAAAATCCAGCAGTTGGATGACTTTCTCGCCTGCTATTATATAGTTATTCTTTTGATGGACCTCCATAACGGTGGTTTGAATCTCGAAAAAGTCGAGTTCTGTCGATTCACTTATTACAGGATTATCACCTGCGTATGCGATTCGCAGGAACGCCGGTTTTACGGATAGTATCAATACCAAAAACAAGACCGCAAAGCATATTCGAATTATTCGTGAATTCATTCAACAGACCTCCTGTCACGCCAGTAAAATACGTTGATATTTGTCGACGCCACCGGATCTTCCGTAACCACTCCTCCTTCGATGCCGATATAGATCTTCGGGCCCTCTTCGCGTATCGCGATAACGGCCGCTGTCGGGATGGCGGTTCCTATTTCCTGGGAGCGGTCCTTCTTGCCGCGCTCTACGGTGTTTCCCTCCGCATCGGTTTCGGTATCGCTGCTGTAGTCATGCACGGATCCCCCGGTTAGATAATCTACCGCGTAGAGACGCGCCGTACCCCTGGCCATCGTTGTTCCGCATGGATCATCCGGATCGGCCCCGCTGCCTTCGGGATCGGGGGTGTAAGTTGTGAAATATAGAACACCCGCATAGACTGTGGGAGACGCAACCACCTTTTCCCCCGAATTTTCAAGTCGAATATACCATCCTTTGGAGGTCGCAAGAGCGCTTGATGCCAGTATCTTCTGTTCGTCCGTGCCCATCTGTATCAAATCGTCCGTGACATCCACCAGATCGGATTCCGTTATGGTCGTAAACGTTTCACTGGCCTCCCAATCGTTCTTTACGGCGTACATCCTGTTTACGACACTTGTCTCGCCTGGATCGGCCCGGTCTCCCGTGCCGAAGAATATCATCTCTCCGAAAGATTCGTTTGTCCCGTCGGGTGCATAAAAGATCTTTTTCCTTTTACCGTCGGTCACCGGGGCGGAGAATAGTTTTCTGTGGGACCATGAACCATTGTGATCATTGTCTTCAAAGGCGAACATGTTTCCCCCCAGGTCGCCTGCATAAACAACGTTAACCAGGCCGTCCGAATCGGTATCGAAACCCGATACGCCGATAATACAATGCGTCATATCGGCGTAGCTGTTTGCGCTGACGTTAAGGCTGCTGACGGTACCATCGGTAACTTTTACAGTAAATACGGCACGTCCTTCGGTGTCGGAAGAAGCGGGTGTGGCCGCGTCCTGGTTAGTGTCGTATCCTCCGCCCATCAGAAATACATCCTCAGATCCGCTCGTGGTTTTAATTTCGCATATTTCAGGCTTGCACCACGACTGTCCGAGAGACTCTCCTCCCAGTATGCCCGGGGCGATACTATACAGGTATGAAGGGGAACCGACGGTTGTCACGTCCAGGGCGTGATAGTGATCTCCTCCCCGCCGCTCTCCGAAGATCAGTATTTTCTGGCTGCTCCCTTCGTATACCACCGGCGCGCCGTCCACGAAATAGTCATGGTCGTCATTCGAAAGCAATAAGAGACGGTCGAGTTGGTCCGGCGGCACGAATGCCCAGTTTTCACTGCCGTCACTGTCGTCGAAACAGTGTATCATACCGTCGTTGCTCCCTGCGAACAGAATAGTGCTCGTTGCGCTGTAGTGGACTATCGCCGGTTCCGAGTGAAGGATATCACCCAGTATCCAGAACCGGTCTCCCCCGTATATATCGTTTATCAGGGTCTGTCTCTGGGAATCGCTGGTTACGCCCAGTACATCGTTGGTGATCAGCGTGTTTTCCGTCGAGAAGGCATTTTCGGTTGATGTGAGTGCCGATTGCGTTCCCATGTATGTATAGATATTTCTGCTCGCCTGTTCGAGCAGTATTTCTCCGACGCCGCCCGCTGCCACATTGGGGCCGTCGGCGGAGGTAGACCAGTAGGACCGGGCATTGTCTTTGATCGAACCATCCGATGTCGTGGCGGCGTTACCGTTCGCGTCTATAAGGTCTCCATTCGAATCCAGGCCGTATTTCTTGAGATTCCCCAGCCACCTGCCGCTCTGCTGCGGTTTGAAGAACCCCAGGTAGATGCGATCTCCCGCGTAAGTCCGGTTCATCCTGCTCACCGGGACAACCGGTGAGACAAACATGGCGTTCGCTTCCGATATGTTGGCCATGATTTCTTGGAATGCTTCTGACAAACCGGATATACTGTTGGCCGTGTAATATTCTCCGCCGCCGTTCAAGGCGGTGTCCTGCAAAAGTTGTTGCTCTGTCTTGAAGCCTATCGTATAGGTAATGATATTTTGTTTTTCAAAGGAGGTCCCGGTTCCGAGTGTGGTATTGCAGTCGTTCTCATAGAGGTATTTGGCCACATCATCCAGGTAGTCCGTTCCGTAGCTCTCGTACCAGCCGGGGTCGTTACCGTCGTTGTCATAATCGCCTATGGTATCCCCGTTAATATAGGTGCCCGACGAAAGCCTCCAACTGTTGTCGTGGGTTGGAGCACCGTCCGTCATAAGAACTATATAGTTTTTCTGGCAGCGTTCCTGCATCGGGGAAGTATAGGTGCCAGTGTTAAACCAACTGCTCTTTCCCGCAAAGTAGAGCCCGGCTTCGGCCAGGGTCTCGGCAAGCGGTGTCCAGGTCGAGGCGCTTAACCCGTTAACGGTGTTCACCAGGGTGGTTTGATCGGTTCCGCAGCCGCTTACGATATACCCTCCCTCTTCATAATTGAAGATCATGAGCCCGAACCTTACATCGTCCGTATCATTTATAAGATTTGTAACTACCTCCTTTGCCACCGATATCCTCGACCGTGCGTCACCTACACCCGATAAATCATAGTTTATATAGTTTCCCATTCTCAGCGTCTTGTTACTTCCGCCGCAGGTGTAGTTTCTCCCCGCGTTCCTGATTTTTCCCGAGGCGTATCCGTTTGCAAGCAAATCCTGTTTTACTGAGTCACAGTTGAGAGCGGAAACATCACTGGCGAACAAAACCCATGAACCACTATCTTTCACGTATACGGCGTTCGTCGAATATGATCCCTCGTACGTCATACCGGGATCGTAATACTCGCCTCCCACGTCGACGGTCGCCATGCTTCCCGAGTTGTCGAAGATGATCAGTACATTGGGCTGCACCGAAATAGTCACGGTGCCGTAGATTTCGGTGTCATCCGCCAGCAATATTTCCGGCGATGCCGGCAACAGCATAAAGGTCACTATAATTATTGCAAATAAGATCCTTTTCATGATGTGTTCTCCTCTATGCGTGTTTTTCCTTTGTTGTATTATATATGCCTGTTTTCTTATTGGTTCTTGTTAAAAACCTTCCACACTCCGGTCTGGATCGAGGTCTTTCCGGTCAGGGAAGTCGTCGTAATGCCGTATCTGCGAACCTCGAAATATTTCATGCTGTACCCAGACCCTTTCGGAGGCGAATCTCTGTGCAGCCGCACCGGAAGATCATTCGCGCCTCCGCTCAATCCCGAAACGGGGGTTCCCGTGCTTTTGATACAGCGTATCTCTACATCGTTGTCGTCCACGGTAGCGGCGTACGAGGCTACGGTTTCACCGGCTGTCAGAAAGTCCGTAGTCAGCCATGTAGTGGGAGTTTCCAGCGTGTTGATAAGGACACCCTCGGTGTTGTAAAAGATGTTGACCGACTGCGACTCGTTGCCGGATATCTTCAATTCCACCGTTGAGGTCGTAGTTGCCGCGATCCCGATCAGTGTCAGCACTGCGAGTATAAGCAGCGCAGTAACAAGCGCGAAGCCACGCTCGTTTTTTACACTGTCTTTTATTGTTATAGGGATACGTCTTTTTTTTGTCTTCATATTACTGATTCCTGCAGATCACTCTGGTATTGATGGTTCTCGAAAAAGTCTGCCCCTGGGTATCTGTTCCGGAACATGTCATCGAAATTACAACGGTCTTTATACTATTGAGATCCGCTGATGCTACCGGCGCAGTGATGGTGTTTCCATTGGCATCCAGGTATCCCAACGACAGGGCGCTTACATTGTCGATAAGAGTCTGCCAGCTTTCCACGCCGGTGCCTCCTCCTTCATAGAGACATCGACGGAGCCTGCGGTTGGCAGAATCATATTGGAATGTGATTAGTTCTTCGCCACTTTGGGGCGTCAAGCTGTTGTTACGATCGATAATTCCATCCATCCAATCCGTGCCTTTAATGCCATCTGCCGTAAATCGTATACTGGTCGCCGTAGCCGCATCAATACCGGCTCCCGCGGTTCCGAGCGGGTCCAGACCCGCCATACGTATATTCCTCACCATGAAATCGATTCCGACTCTCACTCCCTGCTGTGTTTCCGCGACGCGGTCCTGGGTGTGGTAAGACTTGTTGGCGGCGATAAATATTCCGTAGATTGCCGAAACGGCAACGCCCATTACGAAAATCGCCACCAGGATCTCAACCAGTGTGAATCCGTGACTTCTCGTTATTGAACGTGTTGTACGCATCAATATCCGTTCCCTCTGCTTATGGTGCTGATCACCACACTGTGGGTGTGTCCACCCATGACCCACGATACTGTTACCGTCACCGAGCGTGAGTTAGTTCCCGAAGGGGCGATTTGCCAGCTTCGCGTGAATATCCCCGCCTGATCACTGCCGTCGGATTCACCGGTTATATCCGCGCTGGCTTTCAGTTCTTCCAGCTTGTCCTGGGCGAGAAAGGTGGCGTTTGAAATATCGCCTCCCGTTTTGTTGCCGTGTATCGCGCTGACCTGCATCGTTGCCACGGCCATAAGACCTACCGTAAGCAGGGTGATAGCTATCAGTACTTCGATGAGTGTAAAACCCTTGTCACTGCGCGATTTTCCCATTGCGCTTGCAGGCAGCATTTTGTTTCGGTCAGTCGACATCTACCCAGGTTCCTCCGCCGTCAACACTTGTTTTGATTTGTATATGCCCCACCATCGACAGGTCTACGCCTCTGTAATTGTCATTCGTATTTTTCATATGTACATGCCCCCCCACCCCGTTGGGGAGCCCCCTGCCGTCGAATCGAAATCTCGGAATACCTCCCGGAAAACTGGCTTCGTACATCGTGACATTCGCGGGAATGGACACGGTGGTGACGGTAACTTCGCTTCCGTCTTTAGCGTTATTGCCGGCGGTTCCTCCGCCCGATCCGTCATCCACGAATGCCTCGTAACTGTTATTGGTGGTGTCGAAGTCCATAACGACACGTGCGTTTTCACGGATAGCCCTAAGTTTCGCGAGCTCCATGTCGGATTTAAGGTTTCTCACCGCCGATTTCAGATTGGCGTCTACGGAGTATTCCCGCAGTACCGGAGCGGCTACACCGACAACGATTCCTATGAGCATGATAACTATTATCAGTTCCACCAGCGTGAAACCGTTTTTCCCTCTTACGGTCATCATTACCGCCTACCTGTAGAACAAAAGGTTCATAACCGCGTTACCCCAGAAAATATAAGCGACAGCGGCGATAGAGAGGAACGGCCCGAACGGAACGGCATATTTCGTGTCTTTCCCCTTGAAGATCATGGCTGATATGCCCGCCACCGCGCCGATAAGGGAACTTGCCATAATAATGAACCACAGCGATTGCCATCCCAGGAAACCGCCCAGCATGGCCAGCAGTTTTATGTCGCCTCCTCCCATCCCCTCTCTCTTTGTCAAAATCTGATATCCGAGAGCGACCAGGTACAGGCATCCGCCCCCTGCGAGTATTCCGATCAACGAGGCCGTGGGCTTGATATCCATGAAGAAGATTGCAGCCAGCGCGAATAGAGGTATCCCGGGAAGCGTTATAATATCCGGTATGATCAGTCGCTTTAGATCGATAAAGGTAATAACGATCAGGGTGCACGTGAATATGAGAGAGAAAAGATATCCGAGCGATAGGCCGTATTTACGAAACAGGAGAAAAGAGAGTGCCGCGGTAAGAAGCTCTACGCCGGGATAGATCGGGGATATCTTTTCGCCGCAGTTTCTGCATTTCCCCCTGAGCAAGATGTAGCTGATAATCGGTATGTTGTCGTAAATTTTTATGGGGTGTTCGCAGGCCGGGCAGTGAGATGCGGGGAATACGATAGACTTCTCCGATGGAATCCTGTAAATACACACGTTGAGAAAACTTCCCACAATGGCCCCCAGGATTACCGATAAAATTCCCAACAGGTGTTCCGTGTAGAGCACCATTTATTATATCCCCTCGTTATTTATTAAGAAAACCTGAAATTTTAGGGCATACAAACCGATTGTCAATTTTATACTAAAGATCATGGGTGAATGCAATAAAACGCTTCATGCTCCAGGTGTGAAATATGTCACATAATCAGCGTATTTTTTTAAGGAATGCGATTTCGGAGGGAAGCCGATTATCACGGTCCTGATACGTAATCTTCAGTTACAGGTGGGCGCGTCTTTTGAGTCTTTCAAGATCCAGGATTTGCAGAATATTCCCTTCGGAATTAACCAGTCCTTTTTCACGCAGGGTTTTCAACTCCTTATTTATGCTTTCTCTTGTCGCTCCTACGATGCTTGCAAGATCCCTCTGGGTCAGATGCAGGTCGATCTGAACGGGCATTCCTGCTCCCTTCTGGTAACCGTATTTTTCGTACAATTCCACGAGTCTTCTTGCAAATCTTGTGGAGATGTTGAGAAAGTGAGCATTTTCGAGGAGATCATCCGTCTTGCGCAACCGCATCGAGAGATACGCAAGGATTGACTGTATGGCCGCTTCATTGCCTTTCAGAAATGCCAGAAAATCTTTTTGGTTCAGCGCCAGCAATTCGGAAGGTTCCAGCGCGATGACGTCGGCGGAACGCGGCATTCCATCCAGAAGAGCCATTTCTCCGAAGAAGTCTCCTTTGGAAAGTATTGCGGGCGCGACCTCATCTCCCAGAGCAGACGGAAGAACGATCTTGACACTTCCCGATTTTACTATATAGAGTGAAGTTCCTTCGTCGCCTTTGCGGAAGAGCGCCTCTCCCTTCTTCAAAGAACGATGTTTCAGCGACGCGGCAAGCTGTTCGCTGTCGGATAAACTGAGAGATTGAAACAGATCCACTCCTCTTAAGAATGTGTCGGGTTTCATGATATTAACTGCCGGGTATTTTGTATGTGTCGAAAGCAAACTCGCACACCGCAATGTAAAGAGATAAAGAGTATAAACAATGCGGCATGATAAGTCAAAAAGTATATTCGGTCAGGATACGCCCGGGTGAACTTCCTCTATTCTTAAGGGTTGCAATATGAATTAAACAGTGGAGGAACGGCATGGATCAATTTATCGTGAAAACACGTTCAAGATTTGAAATGATCGACATTACAAACGAGGTAAGATCTGTCTTGAAGAAAACCGGGGTAAAAGAGGGAATCTGCTATCTGTTTGTTCCCCATACCACCGCGGCGGTTACAATAAACGAAAACGCGGATCCCGATGTGCCGCGAGACATATTGATGGAGATGGACAAAGCGATTCCCATGAGTGACAATTACCGTCATATGGAAGGGAATTCCGCCGCCCACATAAAGGCGTCTCTTTTCGGGTCCTCCGAGACTGTTTTTATAGAAGGCGGCAACCTTGTCCTGGGCACATGGCAGTCGATTTTCTTTTGTGAATTCGACGGTCCGAGGACCAGGAAGGTTATGGTCAGATTTGTTCCGGACGCTGTTTGAACGTCCGGTTGACGCAACGCTTACGAAAATACCGGTTTTTATTGCCGGGAAAAATAAGAGAAACAAGAGATATGAACACGCAGAAATCGTTTATCCTGGCGTCCGCTTCACCACGCCGCAAAGAGCTCCTCGGCGAATTGATCCATGACCTTGAAGTAATTCCGAGCGATGTCGATGAACGTCCCTTTGAGGGGGAATCACCCGAAGACCATGTTTTAAGACTTTCGAGAGAAAAGGCGCTCCGCATATCTGCCGGGAATCCCGGAAGATGGGTACTTGGTGCGGATACGGTCGTAGTGATAGCCGGAAAGATGCTCGGCAAGCCCGGAACACCCGAAGAGGCGAGAAATATGCTCTTAATGCTTAGCGGCAGGACGCACCGGGTAATAACCGGGTTCGCTCTGGTAACGAAAGAAGCGGGTGTCGTTGTAAACGATGCCGTTGAATCTTCCGTTATATTCAGGGATATAGGCAGGGATGAAACGGACTGGTACATACGGACATGCGAACCGTACGACAAGGCGGGCGGATACGCCGTCCAGGGAAAAGCATCATTTTTCATAAAAGAGATACACGGTTCGTACACTAACGTAATCGGTCTTCCTCTGTGCGAAGTTGTTACGGCACTGAAGAAAACCGGTGTATTGAAATTTACTTAATCAGCGGAAAGCAAACCTGGAACCCGAAAAGCTCGAACCTGATGATGTTCCAAAACCTTTATAAGATAACGACGTCATCGTGTCATGCTGCGATCTCCATCCGGAGGATTTTCCGCGATTATCACGTGTAACCCGCCGTAGATCATTCCCATGTTCCCCGGGACCGCGAATGTTTTTCGATGTACCGGTTTTTCCCCTTCATATCGACATTTCATTAAACCGTGTTTTACGTTTCTTTTAACGGGTCCGTAGAAAATCGTCTTTTTCGTCCTGTACCCCCGTCCTGTTGCCCTCGATAACATCAGTATATCCGGCAT
>DCUQ01000014.1 GCA_002327865.1 Syntrophaceae bacterium UBA2210 | reverse complement strand
TGTTCAAATTTTCGGGGACACTTCTTTTCACCGGTATGACGAAATGTTGTACTTATTCCTACAGTCTCCACACACGGATTCCGGCGGCTGCGAGGGCCTGCCGTTCATAAAGGCCCTTGACATCAACCACGAGGGGACGGCTGTTGGTCAACGATTTCAACTGGCCCGGCGTCAGTTCCCGGTACTCCTGATGGGCGACAGCCACGATCAGGGCTGCGGCGGGGATCAACCGGTCGAAGGGGGTCAGAGAAACACCGTATTCGACAAGGGCTTCTTCAGGGTCGGCCAGGGCGTCGTGTACCTGGACCCTGACACCGTAATCTTCAAGCTCACGGATAATATCGATAACCCGGGAGTTGCGCAGGTCGGGACAACCTTCCTTAAAGGTCAATCCCAGTACCGTAACCGTTGCGTCAAGAACATTCTGACCGGCACGGATCATCTCTTTGATCGTTCGCTGGGCAATGAATTTCCCCATATCGTCATTGATGCGGCGTCCGGAAAGGATCACCTGGGGTATATAGCCGATCTTTTCGGCCTTGTGGGTAAGGTAGTAAGGATCGACGCCTATGCAGTGTCCGCCGACCAGGCCCGGTTTGAACCCGAGAAAGTTCCACTTGGTGCCGGCTGCCTCCAGGACATCATTGGTGTCGATATCCAGCCGGTCAAAGATCATGGCAAGTTCGTTAACAAGGGCAATATTCAGGTCCCGCTGGGTATTCTCGATGACCTTGGCCGCCTCGGCGACACGGATGGTGGCGGCCCGGTGAACACCGGCAACCACGACTGACTCGTAGACCGAAGCAACTATCTCCAGCGTCTCGGTGTCCCAGCCGGAGACGATCTTCCTGATTTTAGAAAAGGTATGCTCACTGTCGCCGGGATTAATGCGCTCGGGACTGTAACCGACAGCGAAATCGCTTCCGCAGACCAGGCGGGAAACACGCTCCAGTATCGGCACACATTCCTCTTCCGTGACTCCGGGATATACCGTCGATTCATAGACAACGATGTCACCTTTTTTTAAAATCTTCCCCACTGTTTCAGACGCACGGATAATGAAGGTCAAGTCGGGCCGCTTGGCATCATCCACGGGGGTGGGCACGGCGACGATGTGAAAATCGGCCTGTCGCAGTTCTTCGGGCGCGCTCGTAAAAAGGATATCGGCACGGCCGAGGTCATCCGGCGTCACCTCGCCGGTACGGTCCCTTCCCTGCCGCAGTTCCGAGATACGTTCCACATCGACGTCAAAGCCGATGGTCCTGCTTTTCAGCCCGAAGGCCACAGCGACAGGGAGACCCACATAGCCGAGGCCTATTACTGAAACCGTTCTATGCATTTGAATGCTCCTTTTTTAAATACAAGGGTGAAAAAACATAAGAGTAATACAGAATAATACCGGGGTCAGACTTCTAAATGCTCTGGATACCGGCTTTCGCCGGAATGACTAATAAAAAAAGAACTGGATACCGGCTTTCGCCGGTATGACGGAGTAGCGTAATTGCAATGTTTAATGTTGAATGTTGAATGTTTAATTAAAAGATTGAAGACAGTAAGGGATTATCCAAGCCAATACGTCATGCCGGACTCTGATCCGGGACGGTATGACGCGAGTATTAAAAGTCCCAGGTGATTTCGGTGCCCAGGAAATGGTTCCTCTGCCTCTGGTCTTTTATGTTTTCATAATTGTCTATGGTTTCGTACGCGTATCTGAGCGTGAACCTGAGCAGTTCACTCATCTTAAAGCCGGCTTTCAGGAAATATTGATGTTTTTCCTGTGTGTCGGCGAGGCTCAGGCCGCTTCTCTCTCTGTCGAAACCTATCTCGTATGAAAAACAATCCGTGAGGCGGTGAGATAATCCCAGGAAAATATCATCGGAATCGGAACCGGCGTGGTGTCCGAAAACATTTCCGTAATACTCCATCGGCCAGAAAGAATGAGTGTACCAGGAACCGGCACCGCTCTCAGGAGAGATATCGGCATACTCGGCCCGCACGGTAAGCCCGTCTATCGTGAAGAAGTCGTACAGTGCCATTCCCAGGATATAAGCACGCTTGTCAGGCGGATAGCCCGCGTCTTCCGCTCCCCATTCCGCGTAGAGTTTTACGGATTCGGCCACCGGCAGAAACCGGTCGACATGCGGTATCGTGACGGCAACATCCACGGCAAATTCCTTGTTGCTGTCCCGCCTGTCGCCGTCCCGGCATTCGTTGCTGAGTATTATATCGACATAATCCGAAAAACCCAGGCTGTCGATACCCGGCCTGTCTCCGCCGAAATGGGCGAGATACGACATTCCGAATTCCATCAGGGGATGGGGTTTCAAGTCGATCCTCGCGCCGAGCAGCTTCGAATCCGGAGGGTGACCGGATTGCGGATCACCGTCCAGTTCGGCCAGAAACAGATTATACCTGAATGGTCCCAGGCTGCTCAGGATCCAGGGGAGAAGCGTGCCCCTGGGGTTCGACAGCTTGATCATGTCGAAGGGCCTGGCGTTGTTCGAGAGAAGAAGTGAACCGTGATACCCCGGCCCCCACCAGAGCGAATCCCTGCCTGCTTCGATTTCGAAATTGCCGGCGTGAAACTTTACATATCCCTTCTGCAGCCTGACCACGGTATCGTCGTTTCCGTCGACATTATCCAGCCGCTGATTGTATAGAACGACGGGCTGGACATAGAACGAAAAGACATTCCACAGCTCGCCCCGCGACTCGAACCCGGCCATCGCGTTGTGACCGTCGTAATACGCAATCCCCTCGTTATTGAATACGGAGCAGGGTCCGTTCAGGTAA
This sequence comes from Syntrophaceae bacterium UBA2210, assembly GCA_002327865.1. Taxonomy (GTDB): domain Bacteria; phylum Desulfobacterota; class Syntrophia; order Syntrophales; family UBA2210; genus UBA2210. Next base: position 8,553 of record DCUQ01000014.1, on the reverse strand, counting down.
TTATAGACGACGGAAAATGATTCCAACGGCTTTATAAAGGTACCGGGCCCGCTGCCCGGTTCCACGGCTTCGGCGATCTCGTCCTTATATTCCTTCGACAGGGTTTCGAGCAGGGCTTCGCAGGGGGAAGATTCTTCTGTGCCGGCCCGGGTTATCGCCTCCGCAACCAGCCTGCCCGCTTCAGCCCGGGTAAATGGTTTTGTCGACGACAGACTGCTCTCGATAACCCCCTTCGAGACGAGGACATCCAGGTCCTCGTAGAAAGACGACCCGGGCGATATGTTGACGGAGGCGTTCGCGGCCGTTGCGAAGACGATTATCGTGAATATGACGAGATATTGGATTTTATTCATTACATGGAGGTTTTACAGCTTCATAAGAAGGCGTTATTTCGTCCCGAATCGGAGTCCGGGATGACGCGCCAGAAAACGATAAAAAAACCTGGATACCGGCCTTCGCCGGCATGACGAAGATATATTTTTTTTGTCATGCCGGACCTTGATAAGCCTGCCACGTACTCGATACGGGGGAATCCAGTCAAAGGATCGTATTGTACAAGTCTTTCCAATCGGGATTAATTTCTTCAATCAGTGCCAGTTTCCATTTTCGTTTCCATTCTTTCAGTCGCTTCTCTCGCTCAATAGCCGATTCCATACTTTCGTGTATTTCGTACCAGACCAGTTGGTGAACGTCGTAGCGTTTGGTAAAACCTTCCACGATGTTGTTTTTGTGTTCCCATATTCTTTTAACAAGGTCTGAGGTTACTCCGATATATAGGGTTCCGTTTCGTTTGCTTGCCAGGATATAGACTGCCGGTTGTTTGTCCATTGATTATTCCTGGATACCGGCTTTCGCCGGTATGACGAAGGAGCACCGGCTTTCGCCGGAATGACTGAAAAAGGCACTGGATACCGGTTTACACCGGTATGACAAAAAGGAGCCGGTATGACGGAGTCGGCAAGGGTTTCGACCCCTTTTAAAGGTTCAATTTATCGCGCAGGAAGCTCCATCCCCTGTTCATGTGTTTTTTCGAACTTTTTACCTTTTTTCTCTTTTTTTCCTTGCCCTGCCCCTGGTCTCCGTAACTGTAGTAGTACTGGTAGTAATACCTGTAGTAGTATCCGTTCGAGGAGACGTTGACCTTGTTGAGAGCCAAGCCGAGCATCTTGCCGTCGGGCATGGTCTCCAGCGCCTGTATCAGCGCTTCTTTTTCGGTCTTTTCGGCGCTCACGACGAAGATCATTCCGTCGAGGCGATGCGACAGCACGACCGCGTCGCTTACCGACAGCACGGGAGGACCGTCGAAAAAGATATAGTCGTACCTGCCGGACAAGGTATCGATTATGCTATTCATCTTCTGCGAACCCAGCATCTCGTTCGGGTTGTGCGGGATATCGCCGGAACAGATAATATCCAGACCCGGTATCGGGGTTTTTTTCGTAACGTCGCGTAGCGATTCTTCGATATCGTCGGCCATTATCAAGTTGGAAAGTCCCGGCGACCGCTTTTGATCTAACAGCCTGTGCAGGCGCGGTCTTCGCATATCGGTGTCGACAAGCAGAACCTTTTTATCCGCCTGGGTAACGGAGACGGCCAGGTTGGCGACGAATAATGTTTTGCCCTCTCCGGGCAGCGCGCTGGTTACGCCTATCAATCTCTTAGGTGTGTCGAAGGATGTAAAGAATACGTTCGTCCTGATCGTTCTGAACGCCTCGGATATATTGGCCTTCGGCGTTACATGGGTTATGAGCTCTTTGTTTTTACCCCCCGAATCTCCCTCATCAAACTTCATGATCGATCCCAGGAGGGGAACGGTGGTAATCTCCTTCAGGTCGTCGGGGTTCTTTATCGTGTTGTCCAGATATTCCAAGAAGAAGGCGATCCCGACTCCCATGAATACGCCGATAATCAGCGCGAGGAGTATGTTCCGTTTCGCCCTGGGTTTGACCATTCCAGCCGAGCCGGCCTTGTCGACAACCCATACGTTACCGATCTCGCTAGCTTTTATTATCTCGAATTCCTGCTTCTTCTGGAGCAGGGATGAATAGGCGCTCTGCTGTACGCCCGTTTCCCTTGTCAGTTCCGCCAGCCGCTTTTCGGCGTCGGGAAGGTCTTTTATACGCGCCTCGTAAAAGGAGATGTTGTCTTTTATGGATTTCTCGTTAACTTTCAGGGACGCGATCACGGATGAGAGCTCCGAGTCGATGGCCTTTTTAGCTTCCCTGATCTGTTCGGCGGTTTCGACGACCAGGGGATGTTTTTCCTTGTAGCTGATTTTCAGGGTGATCATGCGGGACTGGAGTTCGGATAACCTCTGGGCAAGGGCATTCAACCGCTGGTTCTCTATGCTGGCGCCGAGAGTCACGATGCTGGTATCCGAAGTATCGTCGGCACTCATGCTGACGATAAGTTCCGCCTGCTTCCGCAGGCTCTCGTTTTTTTTCAGCTCGACATCGGACGCTATAAGCTGCTGCAGTGTTATGGTGGCATCGTCGCTCAGAGAAACAAATTTTTCCTTTTCCTTGAAAAGCATGAGCCTGTTTTCGGAAGATTTTAATCGTTTGTTGAGTATTTCTATCTGCTCGTCGATAAAGGAAATCGCCCGCTCGGCGTCTTCGGTGTTTTTCAGAACGGCGAGTTTCTTGTATTCCGAAACGATAGCGTTCACCTTCGCGATCGCGGCGGAGGGTTGAAGATCTGTGGCGGATATCTCGATAAGTTCGGTGTTTCTTATCGGGGAAACCTCCAGGCCGGCCCTCAGGCTTTCGCTCGCCGAAGACAGGGGCAGAACGCTGAATTCGATAGTTTTACCCTTTTTCGCGCGGTCGCCTTCGACCATGATGGCAAAGTCCGGCCCGAAGAAGGGTTTGTTAAGTTCCCCTTTTTCTTCGAAACCCGAGTTATTGTCCCTTTTGATCACGAATGAGGAGGGTCCGTCGAATCTGAGAACATAGCCGCGTTTTTTGTTGACATCTCCCACGCTAAGTGTCGTGAAGGAGACGGGTCTGGCGGCCGTTTCCTCCGCGAAATCTTTCGAAGAGAAAATCTTCGACAATTTTTCTCCTATCCGGCCGAGCAGGATTCCGATCATCCTGTGCTCGGGCTTTATACGGATCTGGTACAGGCTCGACTTTGCCGCCTTCTCGGAAACCGTCCGGCTCTTGAGTATCTCGACCTGTGTCTGGATCATCGCCTTGGGCAGGCTGCCGCCGCCGGTAAAGCTCTCTTCCAGGAGGGTTTCGAGATTCGTCGATCCCCCGCTCTTCTGGTATATCTGGATGGTCGATCTAGACTCGTAGACAGGCGCGGCGGCAAGGGTTGCTATGATAACACCCAGGAACACCACGAGAGCGATAATGCCGATCAGCCATCTTCTCCGGAGTATGACGCTCAGGTAATCCCGGAGGCTGATTTCTTCATTCATATGCCTGTTATCGAACATGTCTTTATCACCCTGTGCTTAGAAGTCTTTGATAATGGTCTGTATTACTCGCGTCGTTGTTATCGTGGGAAGTACCTGGTTCAGGAAAACATTCCAGTCCGCGATGGCCGTCCTGGCCACATAGACGGTATCGCCCCTTTCGAGATAGAATCTCTCCAGGCTTCCGCCCTTCATCATTTCGAGAACGTTTACGGAATACACTTTGGGATCGCGGGGGTTGCCCCTTACAACGACGACCTGGGAACGGTTGGCGGTCTCCTTGAATCCTCTGCACGCGCTTATTGCTTCCATCAGATCCAGAGGATCCGTAAAATACTGTACCCCGGGTGTAGTAACCTCGCCAACGACAAATACCTTGTTTTCATTATTGTTGGGAATATAGACAATGTCTCCGTCGTTCAGGAGTATGTTCTGGTTCATATCGCCGTAATCGAGGAGCCTCTTGAAGTTTATCGGGAGTATGTCGTTGTCCCTGGCCAGGTAGGCCATGTACAGGTTAGCGGTATCAGAGTTTATACCCCCCGCCCGTGAAAGCGCGTCGAGAATGCTGGAGCTTCTTTTCGTCTTGTATCTCCCCGGGTTTTTCACCTCTCCGAGCAGGACGATCTCTTTCAGGGGTTCAGATATTACCACGGTGTCCCCGGGGTGAAGGGTGACATTCTGACTGGTGTCGCCATCTTCTAGAAGGGCCTTCAGATCGACCGGGATCACCGTCTCGCCCCTGATGACGTAAGACTCGGCCAGATCGGCATCCGGTTCTATCGAGACGACGGACAGGATGGACAGCAGCGTCCTGTCGCCTCTCAGCGTGTAGGTCATTGTGGACGGGCCGACATAGGTTTCAGGTTTTGCTATGGCCCCCACGACGGATACCTGCAGACTGTTCGGCACCTTGCACGTTACGGTGATCTGGGGATCTTTTATGTACGCGTCGTATTTTTCGGCGATAATCGCCTTGAACTCCGGGATGTCCAGCCCGGCGGCGTAAACATCGCCTATCAGGGGAAGCGACACGTTTCCGTCGGATCTTACGGGTACATCCATCGATATATCTTCATTTTTCCATATGTAGATATTGAGGACGTCGTCGATGCCTATCTCGTATTTTACCCGTTCCCCGTTTTTCGGCAGGTCTTCCGGCATGACGATTTCTTTACCGGCAAACCTGGCTTTCAGGTAGTCTTCTTTCGTCAGCACATTTTTCTTAAGCTCGATCAATGTGCGTTCGCCCTCTTTCATCTGAGGCACGGGGACTGTTTTTGCGAAGGAGGGAAGCGGTGATTCGGGGGGATTGCCGGCGGCTGGGGAAGCTGCTTTGAAAACCCATTTATTAGTTTCCTTGTCCCAGGAAAGTTGCGAGCTCTGTTCATTCCGGGGAGAAATTTCCCTGACGACCGGGTGAGCGCACGCGCAGATAAAACCGGCAAATATACATACCATTATGATGCTGACATATTTTTTCATCTCGATTACCCTTATCGCGAAATCTTTGCGTAACGTTTTATTCGTCACGCCGGGCCTGGCCCGGCATTCATAACGTATATGAGAATAATGGATTTACCCATTTAAAGGAACGTGTTGTCATTCCGTGCACGCGAAGCACGACACGGAATCCATTGTTATCAGGCAGCTCCTGGATTACCCCGTACTTGATACGGGGGTATCCAGCCCAGTGCGTCATACCGGCGAAAGCCGGTATCCAGTTCTTTTTTTTATTCGCAACCCCGATTTTCACCGGAATGACAGAGAAATGACGGCTTTGACATATATTATTGCCGAAGTAATAACCGTTCAGTCAAGCTATATTCGGCAGTCTGCCTTGTCAAGAACTAATGGAGCGTTTCCTGAAAATTCCCGGCATAAAGGATCTTCGCTTGCGGACCGATTCCTTCTTCCACGGTACGGGAAACCGCGTGTCGATATCTTCCCCGTTCAATATCCTGCCGGGGACCTCCCGGACCATCTCCATCGCGGCTTCCTCGCCCACTATCCTTTTCAGGCGATTCAGCGCCTCCGAGAAGACCGGCCTTCTCCGCGTGCTCGAGTGGGCATCCGTTACCATCATGTGAACCAGATCGTGTTCCAGGAGAGATACGGAAAATGCTTCGATCTCGCTGCCGAAACGCCCGTTAAGACTGGATGTGGTCAGCTGGGTCAACGCTCCCAGTGTTACCATCCGGTAAATTATTTCCGGATTTCTGATAAGAGCCGGGTTTCTTTCCGGGTGGGAGATAATCGGAACAAGCCCGGCGAACACGAAGAAAGATATGATCTCTTCCATGTTATGGGGAAGCGCCTCGCCGGGCAGTTCCAGGATAACGTATTTCCCGGAATCGTTTACCGTCATCAGTTCCCCTTCCCTTATCCTCGCGACAAGACCGGGTTCGAGTTGAATCTCGCAACCGGGGAACAGGATCAGCGGGATCCCATTCTCGTTTATCGCCGCCTGCAGTTCGTTCACATGCCTTATGATCTTTTCGCGGCCGTTACTGTATTTTCCCGTCGTGTTGTGGGGGGTACAAACCACCTTCGATATACCGTCGCTCACGGCGATCCGGCACATTTCGAGGGACTCCTCGAGCAGTTTCGGCCCGTCGTCGATACCGGGAATAATGTGACAGTGCAGATCGATCAAAGCGATGTTTAATGTTAAATGTTAAATGTTAAATGTTGAATGGTTAATTATTACTGCGGCAATTAAAGAGGTTAAAGGCAGGGTTCAAGGGTTCAAGGGGCCGAGGGTCCAAGGAACTGCTGTCATAATTACTGCGGCAACAATATATGTCAAAGTTGTCATTCCGGTGCAAACCGGTGTCCAGCCCCTTTTTGTCATTCCGTGCACGCGAAGCACGACACGGAATCCAGTGTTATTTTTCTGGATACCGGCCTTCGCCGGTATGACAAAAGAGTGCCGGAATGACGGAGGAGCTTGACTGCAATGTTGAATGCTTAATTATTAATGGTTAATTAAAAGATTGAAAACAGACAGAAGGACAATGTTTAATAGCAATGCTTTTTCTGGATACCGGTTTTCACCGGTATGACGGGTTGGGCTCCAACAGGCCTGACCCCGTTTTGTTTTATACCGGGGAGAACTTCGACACCACGCGCCATCGTTTAAAGAGCACAACCGATAACCCTTTCCCGACGATCCGTGCGTTGAGCTTCGATTTGAAGCGCAGGGAGGGTTTGTTTGGTTGCATGGTAATGCTGTAAAGTTTCGTCCTGCCGGTTTTTGCCAGTTCCTCGTACAGGCGGTATCGCAGATATGGCGCTATACCCGTACCCCGGTATTTTTTCGAGGTATGGGCATCGAACAGGTAAGCTTCGTCTTTTGCGAGTGGAAACGGATGCTCCGTGAAATGGCAATGTTCGAGATTACACCAGGTGAAAGCGACAACATTTCTCCCATCCAGTACCCCGAGGCATTTGTTTCCCGCCTGGAGACGCTTTTGCATAACCGGCTCGCGCACATCCCGCTCCGGCATAGCCGCGATCTGCGCCATATCTTCCGGGCCAAGGAAACGAATCTCAATCGGAGACGCGGTTTTCGGAGCGCGGGGGGGATCGCCGAAGAGACCTTCCATAACCAGGTAATAGGAATAGATCGATATGCCGGTTCCCCGGTACCCGGCCAGGATATTAAAGAATAACTGCTCCCACGGCTCGTCCCTGAATTTACATGCCATATATTTGAGATAGTGCCGCATAAAAACAATGCTTGATTTTGAATGCTTAATGTTTAATTGAAAAACTAAAAACCAAGAAACAATGCTTAATTTTGAACTGAACAGCGAGCGAATAAAAAAGGATAGTAAGCAGGGACTTTCTATCTTTTAAAGTAGGTTATTGTTTTCTTCAGTCCTTCTTCGAGATCGATCTTCGGTTCCCATCGGAGTTTTTCTTTTGCCAAGGTGATATCGGGGCGGCGGTGCATAGGATCGTCCTGCGGCAGCGTGCCGAAAACGATTTTCGATTGCGACCGCGTTAATTCTATGATTTTTTCAGCCAGCTCCAGCATGCTGAATTCGCCGGGGTTTCCCAGGTTCACAGGACCGGTGAAATTACCGGGCAGGTTCATCATCCGGATTATTCCTTCGACCATGTCGTCGACGTAGCAGAATGACCGTGTCTGGGTTCCGTCTCCGAAGACGGTAATATCGCTGTTATTCAGGGCATGGACTATAAAATTGCTGACTACCCTTCCGTCGTCCGGGTGCATTCTAGGACCGTAGGTATTGAATATTCTTACTACCCTGATATCCACGTTGTTCTGCCGGTGGTAGTCGAAGAAGAGGGTTTCGGCGCAGCGTTTACCCTCGTCGTAGCAGGACCGTGTCCCTATGGGGTTTACATTACCGCGGTAGTCTTCGGTCTGCGGGTGAACGGTCGGGTCTCCGTAGACTTCGCTGGTGGATGCCTGGAGAATCCTGGCTTTCACCCTTTTCGCGAGCCCGAGCATGTGGATGGCGCCCATGACATTGGTCTTGACGGTTTTCACCGGGTTGTACTGGTAATGGATCGGCGATGCGGGACATGCCAGGTTGTATATCTGGTCGACTTCGAGAAAAATCGGCTGCACCAGGTCGTGACGTATCAGCTCGAAATTGGGTTTTCCGAGGAGATGACTCACGTTTTCCTTCCCGCCGGTAAAGAAGTTGTCGAGGCACAGGACATCGTGACCCTCTTCGACCAGCCGGTCGCACAGGTGGGAACCGAGAAATCCGGCTCCGCCGGTAACTAAGATACGATTTTTAATGTTGAATGTTGAATGTTTAATGAAAAACCCCCTGGTAAAACAATGTTTAATGTTAAATTTTAAATGTTGGATTAAAAAGCATCAAAGGCAACCATAGCCGCAATGTTAAATTTTAAATGCTTAATTGTTTTTTTATTCATAATTTAACATTAAGAATTAAGAATTGATATTCGCCTGGCTGGTTTTCACTATGGATGTCAATAGCTTAATCAGCGTTTCTACTTCATCGATTGCTTCTGTCAAGCGAATTTCTGAATAAACATTACTGTCTTTCAGCAGTCTCAACCAATAGTGAGTCTCTCTTGCTTCTTTTGATGCAACCGACATTTTGAGATAGGTTGAAAAAAATGGA